>JABSRQ010000060.1:7710-31044 GCA_013215055.1 Pseudomonadales bacterium
CCCCCCATCGAATAATCCTTGATGGTGAGAACGGCTGAACTTTATGGCGCAAAAATGCCATCCATCAGCGGTAACACTCTTAACAAGAAGTCTTCTATCGCCGTCTCAAGCTTTGGGCCATCGGGTGGAAATGTGTAATCCTCCATCTGCACATAAATACCATAACCCAGCTTGGTATTCATAAGAACCAATGAACCATAGCTGCCGGCATCATAAAAAACCGAAGGCGGCTCGGCAGTTTCAGGTAATTTTATCCACCAGCCCATGCCATAGCCGGATGGAAAGCTCCACTGGCCATTATCGGTCAAGCGTTTAAGCGGATCTTTTCCTGCGGGCGTCCCTCTGTCAACACGCATTTCGGCTACCGATGCTGCGGACATCACCTGCTGGCCGTCACACTGTCCATCATTGAGGTGCATCAGCATAATCTTTCCGAAGTCATGGATATTCCCTATCGCTCCCGCTTCAATATAAGGGTTTTTAGTCTCTATCAGAGTATCGGGGTGGCCATTCCATTGCTCGGTAAGATTAAGCCCAAATTTCATGACGTTAAGACCACAGGGTTTAACTAATTTGTCCTGAACCACGCTTGACCAGGACTTGCCTGTGACTTTTTCTGCCACGGCCCCTGCGATTTGCCACTGGCCGCCACCGTAATTAAAGACGGTACCGGGAGCGACATAATCGTTACCCCAATCTATTTGAAACAGATGTCGCGCACAGGACTGCAGTTTGGAGAACGGTGAAAAAGAACAGATATGTAAATTATAAAGGCCACTGGCATCGGGATGTGTCAGCAATCCTGGCAAGCCTGAAGTATTAGACAGCGTATGCTCTATCGTCATGCCCGAATACACAGGTCTCCAGTCGAAGATATAATGCTCTATAGGTTTATCTCGCTCAATCAGGCCATCATCGATCAGAGACATAAGTATGCCTGCGACCGGCACCTTACTGGCAGAAGCCACTAAGGCGATGGTATCCAGGTTCTGATTACCGATAGCAGCCTCATAAACAACCCCTTTGTCACGGTGCACAACCGCAACAGCTGCACCCTTATAATTCGGGTAATCCTGTAAATAGGTGGAAATCATTGGCAGCAACGGGCTGAAGTCATAATCTGCAGAACTGAATATTGCAGTGACCCGCTGGGTTTTATGCATGCTTAATGTGCAGTCCGTCAGACCTGCACAAGCCCCTGACCACCCATCAAATTGGTAGCCCGAGTCAGGGGTCGCTGACAGCGTTACGGTGTCTGATTTTGAATCACTGTAACGGTAGCAATGACTCTTGAAGGCATACTCAGAGCACTGATAAAGATCCTGACTGAAATTGGATACGGCAACATGGCCACCGACACCGCTGCCTACTTTAAGAATAATGCCGTCAGGCAGAGGAAATGGAAGAGGATCTTCAAAGCAGGCCGACATGAAACTGGCTAAAACCGTTATGGCGAAAAGACCTGCGATGTTTGAAATAAACCTTGGCTGCTGCACTTATTATATCCTTATAATTATAAAAACCCTGATTTCCACAATAACAAGCTTACGATATCTGCTCAATATTTAATCGATAAAAACGGCATTTAAACGATAATCTGCAAGGGGGATGTGCGCCCCTGCTTGTTGTAGCATGACCACAATTTTACTGTCTGTGTAACGTGCTTTTTTCATACCGAATCTCCTGCATAACTATTACGAGAATACCATACTTAAAACCTCGGTTAATAAGTGAGGGCATTACCGTAGCTTTTACTAATAGAGGCTTATCAGCGATGGCCAAGCAAGCTATAATCAAGAAATAGTTAAAGATTTCATGGAAGTAAATACTTAATATGTCCATCGCTGTACGTTATCAGGAACTTGTCGCTAAGGCTGCACGCCTGGCTTATAAAACAGACTCCATGCTTCGTATTCTCATCATCATGGTGCTGTGCTTAAGTGCCACAACAGCAGTCGCACAACACCACACAGTGCAGCTTGATAAAATACAACCCGCTAAAGAACAACCCTATTCTCTATCAAGTGAGCTCTATTATTTGATCGAAAATGATGAAAAATTTAATCCTGCTGAACTACTGATTGAAACCCATAGACAATATTGGCAGCAGGCAAGAGACGAGTTTGCCACGGTAGGAAATTCCACAAACCCGGTCTGGTTTTATCTCGATTTTTTCAGTGGCAATACGGCATTAAACAGCGCCTATATACAGATACGCCACTCTTCACTCAATAGTGTCTCCATCACTATCTTTCGCGATGGGGAATTGATTGATACACGGCAGATAAACAATTCTCAAGCCTTCTCCTCTAGAGAGATCAGTCAGCCCACCATCATATTTCCGCTGGTTATCGAAGCCCAACGGCGTTACCAGATCCTGTTTAGGGTTGAGAGTACAACCTTCATCGATTTCCCCCTCTACCTGCATAGCCCTGAAAGCCTGATCAATATATCGAGTCAACGTAATTTTTATGAAGGGCTGTACTACGGCATGGTCATACTGATGGTGCTTTATAACCTGTTTATTTTCCTGTCTACCCGCGATATTTCCTACCTGTTTTATATCTGCTTTATCAGCAGCATTGCATTAATCATTGCCTCCATTGAAGGTATCGGCTACCAATATATCTGGCCTAATCACCCACAGATTAACGATTATTCTGTCGCTCTATTTGCCTCCTCATCTATTCTTTTTGGTGCACTATTTACCACCACATTTCTGGGTATATGGCGAAAAAACAATTGGCTAAGCCGCTATTATAAATTGCTGATTTTTGGCAGCGCGGCCAGTATGGTGTTGTCACTTTCAAGGCAAGCTGACTTTTCCCTGGAACTGGCCTCTGCCCTAGCGTTGATCGCTTACCCTGGATTCCTGATTACCGGTCTTTTTTCCTGGCGCGAAGGCCATCACTACGCCCGCTATTTCACCATCGCCTGGATGGCATTGTGTATTTTTGTTATTTTGTTAAGCATTACGGCCCTAGGCATTGTTAACATTGCGATCGATAATCTATGGCCTCTGATACGTTATGGCAGCAGCATCGAGATGGTTTTGTTATCGCTGGCATTGGCCGCAAAAATTAACGATATTAAAAGCAGAGAACGTATAGCCCGCAATGAAAGTGCTGCAAAAAGCAATTATATAGCCCAGTTAAGCCATGAGTTAAGAACCCCCATGAATGGCGTGTTAGGTATGTCGCAATTGCTCAACGACAGACTCAAAGACGACACCTCGCGCCACTATAACAAGGTTATCTATCAATCTGGTCTGGCACTGTTAGGAGTCGTTAATGATGTATTGGATGCCGCCAAGATCGATGCGGATAAATTAGAGATTGAGGAAATCCCCTTTGATTTACATGCTCTAATGCAGGAAACCCTATGTGTCATTGAACCACAGGCACTGGAAAAAGCTATCCAGCTGAGCTGTCAGATTGACGCCTCAATCCCCCAATGGGTGGTTGGAGACCCTAACAGAATCAAACAAATTGTATTTAACTTTCTCTCCAATGCCAGTAAATTTACTGAAAACGGTAAAATTGAACTCTCTGTGCAGCCCGGTAAAACGAGCAATTTAATTCACATTTCAGTGTCCGATACAGGCATAGGCATTGCCGATGAAAAGCTCAATGAGTTATTTCACCCATACTCTCAAGCCAGCTCATCAACCGCCCGACGCTATGGAGGAACAGGACTTGGGCTTTATATCTGCCAACGCCTCACCCACCTGATGAAAGGTGAGATTACGGTAAACAACAACCAGCCCCATGGCAGTATTTTTAGCGTCATCCTTCCGCTTCCAGAAGGTATGCCGCCACAAGAAATTAAACCCGCGCTTAGCACACGAGCAAATAATGCAAGTTACAATATCCTGGTTGCGGAAGATAATCAGATCAATCAAACGATTATTAAAAAAATGCTGGAGAAGCTAGGGCATCATGTCACGGTAGCCAATAACGGTTTGGAAGCGGTAGAACAGCTTAAAAATCAGCGATTCGATTTAGTCTTAATGGATTGTGAAATGCCAGAGATGGATGGCTACGAGGCAACACGAAAAATCAGAGAAACGGAACAACAGCAGCAGCTTGCACATACACCGATTATTGCGGTTACGGCACATGCACTTAAAAGTTACCGTGACCAAGCTTTAGAATCCGGCATGGATGATCTGGTAACCAAACCACTTAAACTCGAGATTCTGCAGCAAAGCATTGCGGCTTATGCACAAGTATCCACTGGTCACTCTAACAGCAAAGAGTAAGCGACTACTCACACACCTAGCTTAGCAATAACGCCACAAAGAAGAACATATCATGACAACATTGCTTGACGATAAGCGATGGCGCAATAATAGATTACGTTCTAACGAAAAAAAACAGCTGCTAATAACCGGCATCACCAGCCTAAGCTGCCTTTTACTCGGTGGCTATTTATGCCTTAGATTTGTCCCGGCGATAATACAAGGTAATGAGCCGCTGATAATGTTATTAGTGTTGTCTATACCTTTCGTTGGCGTGTTAGTGCTCAGAGACTTTCTCACCAGGTTGAAGGCTTGGCAACAATACGGTGTTATAGAGCTACAATTAGATCCATTTCCCGGAGCCATTGGAGCACACATTGGCGGGCATTTTTCATTGAGCAAAGCCTTGCCTATAAACGTGGAATATACAGTATCACTCAGCTGCAATTACAGCGCTATCACAGGTAATGGGGATAGTCGCAGACGCAGTGAATCCGTTAAATGGCATATTCGGGGATTAGCCAAACCTCAGCCCCTGGCAACAAACCAAACACACTGCGACAGGCTGAGTTTTGCTTTTGATATTCCCTATCACTTACCGCCAACCCAGTCACATTTAAAACAACAAACATACCACCTGTGGCGTTGTTATTTACAAGCTGATTTACCGAAAAACACGCTGAAACGCGATTATGAGATACCGGTTATCATCAGCGATAAACGTTCATCCGTTACGTTCAACAGCCATAGAGCAGGGAAGATCAACGATGCGCTACAAGAACACGCCATGGCCAAAAAAGTAGCAGCCGGTAAACTGGAAGACACATCCTTGGGCAAGCATATCCAGGTTAAAAGAGAAGGCCTGTTATTCACCTTACACCATGGTATGTTTCGCCATCGGTTGGCAGCCTTTTTTGCACTGATATTTGCCATCGTTCCCGCCTTTTTTGCTTGGCATTTTTCTTCGATGAGCGCCAATGGATCGTTGGATTGGATGGATATTGTATTAAACGGTTTCGCCCTGCTACCGGCAGGTATTTCCATTATGTCCTTGGTAGCTTTTATCGCACTCTTTTTAAATTCACTGACCGTACGTTTTGATCAAAATGGTGTACATAGCATGCGGAAAATAATCGGTATTCCCGTGGCCAAGCGCTATGCCTGCTATGACGAGATTCAATATTTAAACGTTGAACGTAACGGTTCAACCGGCACCGGCCATAATAAAATTGAACACTTTCATATTACCGCGATAACCAAGAAAAAGGATTTTCCCGTGGCGACCTCTATCGATGGAAAAGCTGCGGCAGAAATATTAAAGGAACACCTGGAAACGCTGATAATCTCAAGGCTGCCATAAACCCTAAATTTTTTGCCATCACACTTTTACGTGTTTCGTCGGATAAAAATCTAGAAATATTTGGATGGATAATAGCCGAGAAGAGGCTTATACAGCCTTTGATCATACGGTTAAACGGTTTGAAGCAAAGTATGCAGGGCGATGAAGTGCCAGGTAAAAGACAAGGTGGCAATGTTAGCCTTTTATGATTTCCCAGCTGAACACTGGCGTCATATTCGTAGATCAAACCCGATAGAATCGACTTTTTCTACGGTTCGATTACGTACAACAATAACCCGAAATCATGTATCTAGCGAGAGTATTTTCACGATGGTTTTTAAGCTTGTACAGGGTGCAGAAAAACGTTGGCATGAATTTGCGTTGATGGCAGATATTATTGAAGGTGTATAATTTAAAAACGATATTAAACAAGTTAAGAAAGGTGGCAGGAGCGCTGCTTAATTAATGGCCCATATACCAGGGTTTACTATATCTCTAACTATGCCTCCGTAAGCTCACAAAACTCACGCCTTAAAAACATAAAAAGGATAGCTAATAAGCTACCCTTTTATAATTCTTTCATGGCTATAAACCATACATAAAGTGCCTAATCATGTACTAACATAATATGATAACGACTGGCTTTACCTACCCAATCACGAGAATAAAATCGAAAACTTACAGCACCTGCTAAATTAGCTTCTAATTCATGGGTTGTACTGCTTAACCAGCTATCATTCGTTGTCACTTGTTCAAAATAAGGAAAATAATCTGGGTGGATATTCGCAGTGCCTGCGGGCAAAGAACTATATACCCCCCCCCCATTTGATTTATAAGTACCATAAATCAAGTTAGCCAGTTCGTCTTGCGTTGGCATTCGCCAATCACTTAAACCACATAAACCGAATGCATTAATGTCTTCGATATATTTCTTGGTATCACAACGGCCAGAATCATAACAATAATCACTGCCTATCTGAGTTGCAGGCTCTAAAGCTGTATAAGGGCCATTTTCATAAGAGGTCGCAACATTATTACCTAAATCACCTATACCCGCTTCACCACCATTGCTAGCAGCATCGGTATTGTACCAAGTGAACATGTCATTAGCGGCTTGTAGAGCGTTACCGGCATACGAGGTTTTAATTTCCCAAATGAGCGTGCTGGTATCGTCTTGCACACAAGACCAACGGTTATAATTGGCTTCGCTAGCACTGGCGTCTTCACTCCAACCTACTGTTTGATCAGTTAAAGCAAGGCCTTGCGTATCAAGCTTGGTATAAGTGGTAGGTTCTGGGGCTACTACATTATCAATACAACCTGAAAATACTGTGCCTATCCCTAGTACCATGAAGCCTTTTATTATTAATTTGTTCATAGTTGTACTCCTTATAATCTAGAAAGCGTCAAATACGCTTTCTAGATTTTTAAATTTACTACAAATATTGGTTAAATTGTACGTATTCCATCAGTTGATCTACTTCACTATCGTTAAGGTTAGCAATAGCTTAAAGCTGATATAAATAAAAAATTACATCGTCTGCGGTGCCCTGCGTTGCATCAAAGCCGTTGCGATAATCTACAATTGCGTAAGCCGCTGTGCTAATTAAACCTGCACCTAGTTCAATTTCTACAGCATTGGCTGTTGAATTTAAATATTGCAACAAGCGTAACTCTAACGGGCTTGCAAAACCAGACCATGTACGGTTCTTCTTACGCAATTTCCCTATCTGAATAAAGGTAATACCTGCCACTGAGTCAATGTCCCCAATTATGCTAAACCTTACATCATCCGCTGTATTAGCTATGCCATCTAGGCCCGCTTTATGTGCTTCAATCGCATCTGCTGCAGTACTGCTTAAGCCAGTGTAAGCTTGTAAGAATAAGCTGTCGCTGCTTGAGTGATTAACCATAGCCACTGTTCGATCATTTTGTGATGCTAAAAAGCTACTTACCTTATCCACCATAAATGATAAATCAATAGGTGAGGTCAGAATATTTTTTCAGATATGAAAAATGGTAACTAATAAGCTACCACTTTATTTTCATCCAAGTCAGTAACTAGCGGGACATAGGCATACTGAAGTGGCACAGGTAATTTAATCACTTAATAGAAAACGAAAAAGAGCGCGATTAAGTTGCATATAGGATTGTAAGCGATGTATGAACACCACCACCCAACTTCACCATTCCCCGGAGCCATTGGTGGACAAATTGGTGGACAGTTTTTATTAAGTAAAGCCTTACCCTGCGGGGTGGAATATACGGTATCACTTAGCTGCAATTACAACGCAATCACCGGTAGCTCAGATAATCGCAGGTGCAGCGAATCTATTAAATGGCATATCCAGGAATTAGCCAAACCTCAGCCCCTAACAACAAAACAAACACACAGTGACAGGCTGAGTTTTGCTTTTGATATTCCCGATCACTTACCACCCACACAATCACATTTAAAACAGCCAGCTTACCACCTGTGGCGCTGTTACATAAATCAGATTTACCAAAACAATTCGCTGGATTGGATGGATATTGTGTTTAACGGTATCGCCCTGCTACCGGCAAGCATTGCTCTGATTTCCTTTATCACTTTTATCACACTTTTTTTAAATTCACTGACCGTACGTTTTGATCAACATGGCGTACACAGCATGCGAAAAATAGTCGGTATTTGCGTGGCTAAACGCTTTGCCTGCTATGACGAGATTCAATATTTAAAAGTTGAACGCAACGGTTCAACTGGCAGCGGCCATAATAAAGTGGAGCACTTTCATATTACCGCGATAACCAAGAAAAAGGATTTCCCCGTGGCGACCTCTATCGATGGCAGGGCCGCGGCAGAAATATTAAAAGAGCACCTGGAAACGCTGATGATTTCAAGGCTGTCATAAACCCTAATTTTCAAAACAACAGCATATTTTATCATGGCGACAATTTTAAGTTGTTAGTTTTAAATGATAAGGGTATAAACAACATATAATGGTATCTCGCTGAATTATTTAGATTTTAGATGAGATCAACATAAAGAAAATTTATCAATACAACCCAAGGATAGGGAGAAATTTGATGTAAAAGGGAGCTTGTATGCAAGACTGGTTTACTCCAGGTTTTTTAAAGGTGTTAGTATTCTTCACCTTAACCCCCGTATTTTCCTTCGCTGCGGATGAGCCATTAGCGGTAGATGAAGTCTATTCGCTGTCATTACAACAGCTGTTAGAAGTTGAGGTGACTGTAGCATCGGCTTTTTCTGAAAGTTTATTGCAGGCCAGTTCCTCGGTGTTTGTGACCTCCAAAGCCCAATGGGACAGACAGGGGGATCAGAATATCACCGATGTATTATCCCATATCCCTTCAGTCGTTACCTATTCCACGTTAGGCAGTTCAACCATAGCCATTCGAGGCTTCGCTCACAGCACATCTGTTAGAGGTGTAGCCACGGTTTTGGATGATGTGCCGCTAAATAATTATGCCTTTGGTTCGGCCTTCTATGACAAGATAAATTTTGATTTAAATGGCTTAGATAAAATTGAGGTTATCCGTGGCCCTAGCTCTTCCATTTATGGCAGTGACTCTTTTCACGGTGTTATAGCCCTACAAAGCTACCAAGCGCTACAAGATGAGGTGGCTGTAAATGCCCAATTAAGTGATGAAGGCTTATATGGTGTAAACCTGCGCACCAGCCATGCACTCGGTGAAAATCATCGTATCAATTTAATGTTAGGTAGCAGCGCACAACCTGACCTTCATCTTGCTTATAATTATACCGAGCCTGCCACTCTCACACCGAAATCCAGTGAATACGCTTATCAGAAACAGCAAAAAACAGCGGTGTTACATATCAATTCAAATCCGGGTTTAGCATATTTTTATGATTTAGGCCTGTATTTAAATCACTATGAATCCGCTCAAAACCCAGGCATCGGCACACACCTTTTTGAAGGTGTCAGTCAGCTGCAAGATCGAGATTGGGTGGACGCTGACTCCGAGTTTGAAATGATGAAACTGAGTGTCGGTAAATATTTTTCTAATGATATTACTTCTACACTTTTGAGCTATGTAGTGCATAGCGAATTACAGCATTTAAATGACCTAAGCCGTTTACTTGACTATCAACAGTTAACAACAAATGAAGAATTAAAGCAGGGCTTAAAATGGGAGATTAAACAGTCTCAAAATTCATGGGCTACGGAATGGGTACTTTCTTTTTCATATGATCATGCTGAAATCACTGAAAATAATACAACCTTTTTTGATGAAAATGGTACTCCACTATCTCTGTCCAAAGATGATACTTCACTTACGCACTCCACTGATGCCAAAGGCCTTCAGCGTACCAGTCGCGCCATTGCGCTACAGGCAAAAACCAAGGTCTTTGATGAACAGTTAATTGTGCTATATGGCGGTAGATGGGATGATTTTTCTGATATCGGCGCGCAACTGACACCAAGACTTGGGCTCATTTATCTACCTAATAACCACAGTGCTGTAAAACTGCTTTATGGGCGTGCTTTTCGACCACCCACGGCATTAGAGCTTTCAGGCATTGGGGTGGCATCTGGAGATAGAGATTTGATGCCTGAGATTATAGATACCCTGGAATGGGTGTATATGCTTGAAGGCAAACATTGGCGCAGTGAATTATTAACCTTTTATAGTCAGTGGTCTAACGGCATTGTTATTGGTGAATGCAAGGCTGAAAATAACTGCGATTCTAACAACTATTCTGGCCAATATAACAATGTTGCAGATAATACCTCACACGGCGTTGAAATTATTATCGAAGCCGAATGGCATCACTGGTTTAGCCGTGATTCACTGTCATATGTAAGCAGTAAAAATGATAATACCGGCATTGAATATTCGGCATTCCCACAGTGGGTGCTCAATATTGATGTAGGGCGTCAGATTGATACTTGGGGCAGTGAATTTTATGTTACAAATCGGGTGTATCTGAATATGAGTGAAGGGCCTGAGTTAAACGCTACATCAGGTGCAAAGAGTCTTAAGCATTACTGGCGTACCGATTTTCACATCAGTAAACAACTAGGTAAAAGCAGCAAGGTCTATCTCGATGTAAAAAACCTCTTTGATCGAGGTGATTTTAAGCCAGCGCTTTGGAATAACGAAAATGGCTTAGAAGATTTACCCCGTTCATTTATTGTTGGATTAGACTATCGCCTTTAATCTACGTGACTAAGACAGCGAATACTCACCTGCAATAGATGCTCATGCAACTGACTTAATATAATCGGTTTTTGGATAAAATCATTCATGCCACTTTCTGCACTGCGTTTAATGTAGCTGGGTAATACATGAGCGCTCAAGGCTAAAATGGGCGTGGATGACTGGTTTTGGTCGTGCTCCCACTGACGCATCAACGCTGTGGTTTCAAACCCATTCATTTCTGGCATTTCACAATCCATCAGAACAATATCAAAGGTTTTATTTTTATCCGTAAAGATCTTAATCGCCTCTTTACCCGATTCTGCAAATATCGCTTGCTGCTGTAACTTAGCTAACAAGCCTTTAATCACTAATCGATTAACCGGGTTATCTTCAACCACCAAAATGTTTAAGTAAGGCAGCGCACCGAGTTTATCTTTGTGTTGCGAATCCGCAGAGGGTATTTGGGATATATCAAATGAACTCAATAAGAGTTGCTTCAATTCATTGGATATAATCGGTCGTTCAACAATGTCTACAAGCTTATTTTTCTGCAGACCCTGTGTTTCGATATTGCTAGCACGACTGAAAATACAGTGTTTCATATCGGCCAATTCAGGGTGACTGTAAATTTGATCGATCATCGTGTTAGCAAGATGGTTATCACTGTAGATAATCAGGTTAAATGGAGCAGCTCCCTGTTGAGCGTTTAATAAAAGCTGCATAATCTCTGCGTTATCAGCATCAACCGTTATAGCCTCTACACCCCATTTTTTAGTTAGCGATGTATAGAGAGTTTGCAATAACGGTTTGGATTCAATAATTAATACTTTTTTACCCGAAAGCTCTAATAGCTGATTATCAACCAAGTCATTAGAACTTGTGCTTTTTGCGCGGGGTAAATTGATTGAAAACCAGAAATGGCTGCCTTGATCAAGTGCACTTTCTACTCTTATTTCACCGCCCATTAACTGTGTTAATTGGTGGCAGATCGCCAACCCCAACCCTGTACCGCCATATTTTCTAGACGTGCTTTCATCAGCTTGAGAGAATGGTTGAAAAAGCGTATTTAACTGTTCAGGGCTTATGCCTATGCCCGTATCTTTAATCGAAAAGTTCAGTTGTTTACCGTTCTGTTGATGCCGGCTAACGTGTAAATACACTTTACCTTGCGAGGTAAATTTGATTGCATTAGCTAATAAATTAATGATAATTTGACGTAAACGGGTGCTATCACCGTATAGAAATTGATCCACATCATCATTAATCTCGGCAAAAATAACGATATCAGTGTCCTCACATTGCAAACGAAACATTTGCATAACATCTGAAATAAGCGCATGTATATCAAAACGGATATTTTCAATATCCATCTTTCCGGCTTCAATTTTTGAAAAATCTAAAATATCATTAATGACCGTTACCAATGCTTTGCCAGAGGATTGGATAACGTTGTTGTACTTCTGCTGGCGTTGGTTTAAATACGTATCTGACAGTAATTCTGACATGCCAAGAATACCTGTTAGCGGTGTGCGAATTTCATGGCTCATTTTAGCTAAAAAATCACCTTTTGCCTGACTGGCATGAATCAACTCCAGCTGGGTTTTATTTAACGTTTGTATGGTATTTTTCCTGGCCCGGTTGATACTCAAAATCAGCAGTAAAAGTGTACAGATAATAAACAAGAATAAAAAACTGGCTAACAACCAATCGCGTTGCTGCGTGATAGTATGATTTTTTGCGTTTAATTGATGTTTTTGCTGTGCCAGGCTAGCTTCCTGCTGCTGTAAAATTTGCTGATTTTTATGGATGCTGCTTTTTAACAAGTTTACTTTTTGCTCATGGTCTTGCAGTAACAGTTGTTTCTCAGTGAGTTCACCTTGGCTCTTGATAAGCTTATCTTGCTTGTCTAACAGGGAGTTATTAATCGCATTAAGCTCACTGATAAGATGTTGATAATCGGTTTGGGTTTTCCCCAGTTGCAAGGTTTGCCGCTGCAAAACCAATGCTTGCTGCTTTAAGGTTTTTTGCTGCTCAGTCACGGTGACACTATCTTGTTGCAACTGCTCTTCGCTATTAAGCAACTTTTGCTGAATATGGGTATACATCATTTGCGCTTGTGTGAGTTTTCTTTGAACCTGGTCGTAAGAGGCTTCTTTATCACGCAAATTTTCTTTGATGCTACCAAGGGCATATTCACTTTCTCTAAACAATTCCGCAACATCCAATTCGCTACCACCCAGAAGAAGAATGTCTTTATCCATTTTTAGGTATTCAAAAACAATATTGGTTTTATTCACTTCAAACGCCATAGCTGAAGCGTTATCTTGAAAAATATTGAGCATAAAATCGTGCTTGGCAGCACTATTAATCGTGATCAATAAGGTATTGCTTTTGCGTATAGACTTGGCCACAGCGGCAACGTGGCTGTTGTAGTTTTCGGCAATAACCAGTACATGTAGCTGCTTTGGCTTAAGTGTTTTGAGTGTTACCGATCTTATATGAACGTTGTGCCCATTGACGGATAATTGGCTTGCAGCCTGCGTTAAGGCTTTTAATAATGCATCATCCTTACCTAACAAGGCCACTTGATAGCTTTGGCTCGTCTTCTCATCTGGCCATTGAATATATTCCATAAACCGGAAAATCATCGCCGACTCTATAGTAGGTACATCCGATGCATGACTGGTGTTAGGTAAGCTGAACAGTGTGCTAAACAAGATAAAAAGATAGCTGTTAAAGCTGACCTTTTTAAAACTAAAGTGACTTTTATATCGTTGAAACAAGGCTACTTCCCTAAGCAGTCGATCCCATGTCAGCTCTATCCATTCACATAACTTATATGTTAGAGCTATTTTAAATTGCTTGCATGATGCGCTGATGTTACACATCGATAGATACGATGTATATGATGGCAAGCTTAACAAGCCACATTTTATTATAGAGTTTTCGGATGAATAGCGATGGTTTTCTCGCTTCCACCACATTGGCCACGGGTTTCTATTCCAATGTCAGCCTTGATCACCTCAATCATTAACATTTATTGTTTTGCTGATTTTAGCTCAGCGTCCTGCATCAAATCATCACTATCAGCCTGAAGCCCACGTTACATCCCCCCCAAAAAAACACTTTAACCAAACCATCTGCAAATCCTGTCACCGGTAATGCAACCCGGTATTGGTAGCGAGCTGGAGTGAATGAAGATAGACGATATGGCCGACGGCTGCTCAATCAATCAATCAATTTTACTCGCCCTGCGGATAATAAGGTAAGCATTGCGATAGATATCAATAATTACCGCCTGACTTATGACTATTTATTGGATACTGCCCAGCATAATACCCATGCTGGCCTCATTGAGCCCAAGCTGACGACAGTAACCGGTTGATCAGCCCGTGACCATAGAAGCTTCGGTTGTTGATAATGCTAACGTCACAGGAATATCTCTGACTCTGGTGAGCAGTAAAATGTCGGTTTCAGTCGATGAAATCATGGTGATATCTCCGAACCCATGAACTGGGGCTTGGGCACATTGAATGGTAGTGATGCGGTATCAGGTTCATTCACTACCGACAAGGATGCAGTATATATTCTGGCAGTCTATGGTAATGGCAGTAATGATTTCAGTGGTGTGCAGCTGCAGGTGAAAGTTGCCGGGCACTATGACCAATTAATTACCGTGCCTACAATTCCTTCGCTGATGTATAGCGAGTTATATGCATTACAGATCGAGGTCTATAAAGGACAGGTCACAGTGAAGTTGTTATTTGTTCAGTATCAAGATTCGTAATTGTATCTGTGTTAGGCCAAGTAATCTTTGGCCTAACGTTTCAACTCAAGTTAACGCTGCTTGAAAAATCGATTCTATGTTTTTACATGCACAAGCTAGGCACTAATGCTTTTTAAGATAGCTATCCACAGCCTCCTCAATCGAATCTTTAATCGACCTGGGTTGCCAGCCCAGTTCATCAATGGCCTTTTGAGAATTTAACGGCCAGGTTTGGTACATGAGTCTGGCTGAGTTATTGGTTAATACCGAATCCAGCGCAAACAGGCGGGCAAACAAACCAATAACCGTGGTGCACAGATAAACCAGTGAGGTAGGAATGCCGCCTATCAAACGTTTAATACCAGCCCTTTGTTCGGCTATTCTAAACAGCTCTTCATTGCTGATATAACTTTCTGAGATGATGTAACGTTCACCGTCTTGGCCTTTTTCTGCGGCAAGGATAAGCGCCTGGGCGGCATCGACCACACCTACACATTCAGAGTGAGCTTTTAGATATACCGGTACTCTGCCAAGGGCGACTTGTTTGATTAAATTACCATGCGGGGTGGGCTGTACATCATCGGCACCATAGGTATTGGAGACGCAGCAGGCTACGCCCGGAAAACCGCTATGTTTGAATGCATCTAACACATATTTTTCGGCTAAAAACCGGGTAGACATATAATCGGTGAACAGCTCTTTATCTTGCGGGATACATGTTTCATCAGCAATTCCGGACGCGCTTCGGCCTATGGTGAGCAAGGAGCTGGTTAATACAAACTTTTTGATATTACAGTCTTTGGCAGCTTGTACTGCATTAACCACACCCAATACATTGGTTTGATACAGCGGGCCGCTGTTAAATAACCAGGCGCGTGTATCTACAGCTGAATGAAACACCCAGTCACAGCCTTGCATGGCGACTTTTAGAGAGACCACATCCATCACATCGCCTATGGTTTTTTCATAATCCAGGCCTTCTAACGCTTGTAAATCACTGCTGCTGCGCACTAATATGCGCACGGAATAACCCTGGCGAATAAGTTCTTTGACTACATGGGAGCCTAGAAAACCGCTGGCGCCTATCACTAGGGCTTTTATGGATGCTTGCATATTGCTCTCTTTATATTGCTGCTATGCATATGCTAGGGCTTTAAGCCTAAGAATAAAATACCCAAAAAGGGCATAGAAATTTTGCCCATGAATCGCTAGTCTTTTTTCCTTAGCAAAAGAGAAGAATTATGGTGAAGTTTGCAGAAGCCGAAACATTTGGCAATATCCTTAAGGCACGACGTAAAACAGCGGGCTTATCGCAGGCTATTTTGGCTGAACAGGCCAATACCACCCCGCGTAATATCTCCAATCTGGAAACCGGTAAAATCACCCCCACAAGAGCCATGGTAAAACGCATTGCTGCAGCCCTGCAAAGCCAAGCACAATCCTATAGTGAACTAATGCGTGCGGCAGGTTTTGTGCATGACAGTTATAGCCTTGAGGAGGTAGATCAATACCAAAAAGAAGCCATGCTGGGTGTCGATTTATTACTGCAGCGCCACTCACCTTACCCGGCTTTAGCTGTGAACCGGCGTTATGAAATTATTCAGGTGAATGAGGGGTTTCATCAAGCCTTACGTTTTTTATTAGGCGATGAGTATAGTGAGTTGCCTTTGCCGCTGTCTTTATTTGAAGTGCTTTTTGGCCTGCATGCCTTTAATGATACCTTTACCGAGCAGGAGCAAACCGCACGTTTTTTAATTCAGCGTGTACACCGCGAACAGTTAAACAATATAGATAGTGCTAATTTAATCGACGAGCTAAAGGAAAAATTGCCACATATTCCAGTCAAATGGTGGGAGTTTGATGCGATGTATCAACCCAGCCCTAATTTCCACACCGATATGTTGATACGTGGCACCTTGTATGAAACCTTAGGTGTACTGCACAGTATAGGCTCTCCTCATGATGTGGGCGGTAATGCCATTCGGGTTATTTTATCTTACCCATTGAATGCGGCGGCGACGCAGTTATTTAATAGTTTTTAATACCTATGCAGGCCGCCATCACGCCCTGCCCTTCCAGGTCTGTCATTGAGACAGTGTTGACAATGACACGCTGCTAAGCATCGAGCTTTTATAGAGGAGGTTTAGGGCTAGCAGAGCCAAGCGAATCACGATGAAGGATTAGAAAGCAGCCATAAACCTGTTAATGTCTCAAACAAAAGACCGCTTAAGCCATTATATTTATTAATGGCAGCTACACAGAATTAGTTATTCCCTGGGTAAGCTTTATCCGCCTCGATGCAATGAAGCTATTGCTCGGCATGTTGCAGCAATGCATCACTCTCGGCTTTCAGCCCACGCTGCATAAAAGCACCAAAAAACACTTTAGCTAAACCTGAAGCAATGCCCGTCACCTGTAGTTCAACCCGGTAATGGCAGCGATTATCATCGGTCACTGTAAGCGTTCTTTTACGGTTACCATCGGCAAATAACGTAAACCAGCCCACATCACACCAATGGAAAATGTGAGGAGATTCATTCGCCAGCATCCGGTGTTGGAACACCTGCGTTCTGGGTTTAGTGATGCCCGGTTTACCGACATCCATATTGGCTGTCACCTTAAGCATTTCACCGGTTTGTGTACTGCCAGTGGCATGCACAATCCACGGATTCCAATCTTTATAATGGTCGATATCGGCAAGAATCGAATGCACCTGTTGGCAAGATGCCTGGATTTCCCGCTCTTCAATAAAATGCAGCATGCATGTTTCACTCCTATTCGATTATGCCGATACAGCTTGTTGGGCCTTTTTTAAGGTCTGCACAAACAGCGCAGGTTCTGGCCGCACACGGTAATCATCGGTTTGATCGGCATAAATCACTACCCCGCTGCTATCGGTGATCACCACCGTTGGCATCACCGAATCAACATCAAAACCGCCAGGTAATCCCGCCGGCATGCCTGAAGTATGTTGAATACCCAAATCTTTAGCCCCCTGGGCTTTTTCATCCACAAGAAATTGTATAGGTACATCTAACTTGTTAGCCAACTTTTGACTCTGCTGCTGTGATTGTGGGCTCACCATAAACACCTCAGCCCCAAGATCAGCCAGTTCTTGATACGCAGCGGCCAACTCTTTCACCTGCGCCACACAGAACGGACACCAGTTACCACGCACAAACAACCACACCTGTGCTTTACCACTAGATACGGTGGTAACGGTGTTACCGTTGATATGCACAAAGCTGGCTGCAGGCAATACGCTACCAACTTTGATGCGACTCGGCGATCTATCCAGTGGCACATACCAGAACACATAAATAAAGCCCAACACCAGGCCTAGCCCCCAGGCCAGTGCTGCCGCCTCAACATTAAAGTCAAAGGCCACCAATATAGAACCCACCACAGCCGCGCCTAATTGCCACGGTGAATAGCGGCGGCTTCTTGCGGTTAGACCGGTGCCGATATAAGCAAATAATAGCATCATAGGCAGCACCGCCACAGATGCCCCTATCCAGGCGAGTTGCGCACCACTTAGATACAGCTGATACAGACTATAAAAACCACCGATAAACAAGGCGGCCACATAGGGCATGGGGAAATAGCGTTTGATGATGTTTTGCATAGCAGCGTTTCAATACCGTTTGAAATCAAGCTGAGCAGTGTAAAGGCAAAACATCTGCGCGTAAATTATCGACAAACGCGCAGGCGTTGTGCAAAAATACGCAGATGAACTGGGACAATATTCAATACTTTCTTGCAGTAGCACGCACCGGCTCCCTCAGCGGTGCAGCCAAGCAGCTACAGGTGAACCATTCTACCGTCGCCAGACGGCTGGATAAACTTGAGCAGCAGCTGGAAATTCGGCTGTTTGATAGACTCAATAACGGCTATCAACTGACCGCATCAGGCCAGGCCCTGCAGCAAGAAGCGCTGCGACTGGAAGAGCAGGTTAATCAGATCAACCGGCGTTTCAAGGGCCAGGAACAGCAGTTAACAGGTACACTAAAGGTCAGTAAACCCAGCAGCGGCATCTTAAATCTGGCGCCTTTAATCACCGATTTCCACAAGCAGTTTCCCCATATCACCGTGGAGTTAACCGCAGGCACAGCCTTTAGCAACCTCACCCGCATGGAAGCCGATATAGCCATCCGTCTCACCGAAACCCCACCACAGGATGTGATCGCCAAAAAACTGGGCCACTACCCTTTATACGTTTACGGCAGCCATGACTATTTAGCCACCCTGCCCGCCCCTGTTCATCCCGGAAACTGTGATTGGTTAATTTGGCAACAGCCCGGTTCCGAGCTGGATATGGAACAGATGATCAAAAACCATTTGCCCAATGCCAAAGTGGTATTACGCAGCAATAGCTACAGTGAAATTTATGAGGCCGTTGTGGCTGGTTTAGGCGTGAGTTTGTTAAGCCCGCTGCGGCTACCACAAGGCCATCAGCTGCAAGCGCTGGCGCCAGAAAACTTTCAACACACAATGACGCTATGGTTGCTAAGTCATCCTGATTTACGTAATAGCGCCAGAGTGAAAGCGTTTAAAACTTTTATCAGCGAGAAATTACAGCCGCTGTTGGGGCAATAAAAGAAAAAGGTATACATCGCTGCCAAACCTTAACTTTCCAGGTAATACCCTGCTTCATAATTTGCATAATGGTTGAACGTTTACACTTGCCATACATCCGGGCGGGACTCAATTTACACAAAGAACGCATCTTTTTTTGGTGACAGCTGCAGGCATATTAACCTGCAAATCGGTTTGTATTTTCAAGTTGTGCATATTCCGAAATCTGTTCAATTAATCAGTTTCATTTTTATGGCACTGTGCGAATTACTGATGCCTTTGTGGGCAGCAAAGTAGAAGTTAGAAAGAGCGCAGCATCATCACATGGTTAAGCGATATGGATTGCTATCCATCATTGTTTTAGGTGAATGTTTACTGGCGAGCGCCAATAGCTTTCGGGTCTTGGCAGCCTGTTGATTACCTTTTGTCTGGGGTGGCTCTATTTTGAACGAGCAGACAAGTATGCCCATCAAAAAAGGGCTGTGTCATTTATTTGGGCTTACGGTCATATCATGTTTTTTTGCAAGCAGGGCAATCATCGGTGCGGGTATGGCGGTAGTCACCGAGCAATTGAACGGGCAGCCCCAAATAACATTAACCGTGGCGAGCATGACAGTGGCTGTGCCATTGGCTTCCTATCTATTATCCCTATGGTCTATCCACACCTACTACCCTAGACAATCCGAACATAAGATTCAATTTCAAATACCTCTTTGCATCCCTATAATTTAAGCCTCACAGCTTGATGGCAATGAAAATAATTCTAATGTTGTTGATACTTATCAGCCCAGAAAATTCTCACAAGATCTAATATCTGTAATTAACATTTAATGACTAAAGCATAGATCGATTGTTATTTTCCTTACAATCAAAGAGCTGCTTACAAGAAATCTATGAAGAGTTCATTTTAAGAATGTGAGCAACTGCCAATAGCTGAACATGAGAAATAGGGCTTTCCAAGATGACTACTCCGGCCTAACTATTATCATCAATCTGAAGACTGGTGTGTGTCAAAGGACTAAACCACTACCGCGGTAACAAGCGTCGAGATCGCTCCTCTTCATCAGCAGCACACGACTTGCCGACAGCAAGCTATAAAGCCCCTATATAGTTAAGTATGAGCGCCATTAATCTCTCTAAGGAGGTGCATCATGGCTCATACTGCAAGTGAAATTAACAATACAATCAGCCCATTACGCCTGCGTATGCTCGAAGATATGACTATGCGAAAATTGGGCAATAAAACACAAAAAGTCTATATTCGTGCCGTCAGTAATTTCTCACTGTTCTTTGGGCATTCTCCCGACAGAGCTAATGCTGAAGACCTACGCTTATTTCAGCTCCACATGGTCGATCAAGGCACGTCCAATCAAACCATCAATGTGACCGATCACGGGCTTACGTTTCTTTTTTGAAACGACTCTGGAGCGCTACGATGCCCTTAAGAAAATGAGTACCGTTTATGAACCACGTAAATTACCTGACATTTTAAGCCCTGAAGAAGTGACGCAATTAATTCATGCAACAAGCAGTTTAAAATACAAAACGGCATTCGCTGTCGCTTATGGGGCTGGTCTGCGCAGTCATTAAATTACTCACCTTTGTGCACGTGATATCGATAGTCAGGCCATGGTCATTCATGTGCTCCAAGGTAAAGGGCAAAAAGATCGACTCGCCTTATTATCACCTACCTTGTTAAAAATTTTACGCCACTGGTGGCGCGTGGGTTCGGCTAAACATCAGCTGATGCGCGACGGCTGGTTATTCCCTGCTCAAGACCCCATTAATCCGGTGGCTACGCGACAGCTCTCTCGTGTTTGTCAGGCTGCCGTTACAATTGCGGGGATTCGTAAATCGGTTTCCATGCACACTTTCAGGCATAGTTTTTCCACACATTTACTCGAACAAGGCGTTGATATACGAGTGATACAGGTATTGCTGGGGCATAAAAAGTTGACGACTACAGCTTTATACAGTCAAGTGGCCACCCAAACTATACGAGAAACGAAGAGCCCGTTAGATCAACTGATGCTGGACGACTTCGCTGAATAGGCGATGTCTAACACCTCGTTTGAAGTGGCTGATATTTTCAACCGTTACGGTGAAGGCTTCCGACAAAAAAAAGGTCATCTCAGTCTGGATCAATTGGAAGTGATGTCAGCAATTGAACGTTGCCGAACTGCTGCGCTCGGTGGTCATGTCTTGCTGTGTGAAAACTGCGGGCAATTTGAAATCTTCTACAACTCTTGTCGTAATCGCCACTGCCCCAAATGCCAGGCAACGGCTGCAAAACGTTGGCTAATTGCGAGACAGCAGGATTTATTACAGGTTGAATATTACCATGTTGTATTCACGTTACCTGCTGTCTGCGTGATATCGCCTATCAAAATAAAAAACAGGTTTACGCTATCTTGTTTCAAGCGGCTGCTGAAACACTTCTCACAATTGCAGCAGATCCTAAACACTTAGACGCCAAGATTGGCATCACCATGGTGTTGCATACTTGGGGTTCGTCCATGGTGCATCATCCACATGTGCACTGCATAGTTCCGGGCGGTGGAGTATCTGCTGATGGGAAAAAATGGAGTTCTTGTCGGCCAGGTTTTTTTCTTCCTGTACGTGTGCTGTCTCGTTTATTTCGACGCCTATTTTTACAGAAGCTTGATGCTGCTTATAAAAATAAATATTTACACTTTTTTGGCCACCTTGCTTCACTGAATCAATGGGAGGTATTTAGCAAAAAAATCAGACCAATACGCAGCCAAGAATGGGTGGTGTATGCCAAGGCACCCTTTGCAGGGCCTGAATCTGTACTGGCATATTTTTCCCGTTATACGCATCGAGTGGCCATTTCAAATTCACGCATTATTAACATCAATGAAGATGGGATCAGATTCACTTACAAAGACTACCGCAATAAAAGCTGTCAGAAAAAGAAAGCCATGACGCTATCGGGTGACGAATTTATCCGCCGTTTTCTTTTACATATTTTACCCAAAGGATTTCAGCGCATACGTCACTACGGATTATTGGCGAATGCTCACCGGGTTCAAAACTTAAGTTTTTGCAGAGCCTTATTGAAAATACCGACAGTGACTAACGGATGCTCCTCCAACATCTGAAGAGCCCTTTAGCAGCACGTATATATATATATATATATATACCATGTGTAAAACCCCGATACTTATCATCGAGACCTTTGATGGAAATCACTTGCCGCGAGCACCACCGATGCTGCATGAGGTGGCATGATGAAAAGGGAAAATGTAAAACTCGACGTATTATTTATGGCGATTGTGATCAGGATGGGTATCTATGAAACCCCAAATAATCACTCACTAATTAAATACTTTAAAGGGTACTGTAGGGTGAAATCATCGAGAAATGAATGCCTCGATTTCAAGGGTCATTGTATTGATAGCTCAAAATCTAGTGATGCAATATTACCCGCACCGAGAAAAAGTCTAAGAATCCCCATAACCCATCTACTTAACAGGCAATCAGCCTAAGCCCCGCGGTTTCGTCCTTTGAGCTTTGTTAAACATCATCCCGGCGATTTGAATGTGGAAATTCATATGTTTTTATTATGGGCTGATATCTAACAACCCTTAACAAAACCAGCCGGTTACATTCTCGATTCTTAGGTAGATGGTTAGCCTGCAACTGAATCAATTGCAGCCCTTCGAGTATAACTAAAGAGTAGCTCTCGACGGCCTGCCCAAGAGTATAAGGAGCATTAGCCCCTATTCACTAAAACCTTGAAGGTGAAAATGTTGATTGGGTTTATTGATAGCACTCGTCTATTACTCAGTGAAGAACATGAAGGTTCGCGCCAGAGGTTGATTCGAAATCTACCCAAGGCTTAGCTCATTCAAAGTCGGCCCCGGATCTTTCACAAGCGCTATCAAAATCAGTAAACTGAAAAAAAGCCTATAGCAGCCGCTTCAAAGTCATTATGGGCTTATGATCATTTTTTACTGAGCTGAATCCGATTACAGCTGTTCATAGACCCGTATTTGCCTGTCAGCCAGGCACAAAAAAGGAGCCCCGCAGGCTCCTTTGTCTCTAAACAGCATAGTCAGTGTATCATCGCCAGGCGAAGCTGGCAGGCCTACCTGCCTAGCCGTGATAGCGCATGATTCACCGACTTTATGGCTGTTAAGGCAGGTAACTCTTGCCCATCAAGTAGGCGTCAACTTCCCTGGCAGCTCTGCGACCTTCATCAATAGCCCAGACAATCAGGCTCTG
>JABSRQ010000061.1 GCA_013215055.1 Pseudomonadales bacterium
ATAAACGCAGCGATAAAAATAAACACTGCCTTTATTCTAGCGGAAAATTAAAAACCTGAGATTTAGCCCTGAAACGGCTTTTTAAACTGTCGCAATAGATAAGATATGTGCAATTAGCCTTGAAGCACAGTTGGAAGGTTAATTAACTCTCTAGCTGATGTATTTATTCCCAGAAACTCAGTGACAGTCTTATTACACAAGGCTGTGCATTAAGCATAAATGAAAGCTCGGTGGCTAATTGTAAAAAACAGAACAAATCAACGATATGGATTTATGGAGATATAGCGATACTCTTCCTATAATTCCCCATTCAAGACACATAATATTCTGGCCCGGTGTGAACTCTGAAACAATGAGTTTTAGCATTACCGAGTATGACGGGAGGCATCGAATGGCTGAAGCCGCAATTACTGCTAGCACCGACGCTGATAATGGTTGGCTGCGTAACCGCACTTTCGACACAATTTTCGTACCTGGTATCGTGTTGCTAGCGTTAATTTCGGGTTTGGTGGTTATCATTCGGCCAGATTGGTTCAAATGGGTTTTATTCGCTGATCTATGGTTGCTTGGTTACCATCATGTCATTGCGACTTACACTCGGCTTGCGTTTGACGCCAACAGTCTGCGTCAATATCGTTTCATTGTATTTGTTCTGCCCGTAATCGTATTCGGCGCCACATTTATACTCGCCTGGTCGGTTGGAATATGGGTTATTGCCACCGTCTATCTGTATTGGCAGTGGTTTCATTATACCCGCCAAAGCTGGGGCATCAGTCGGGTTTACCAGGCAAAATCAGGTGGCCTGGTTAATGACAGCAAAATCAGTTCAATGCTTTGTTTTTATCTATTGCCTGTGTGGGGTATTTTGCACCGATCCTGGCAGGCACCCAGCGAATTCTTATTTGTTGAATTACGGGTCGTTGCCGTACCTGAGATGCTAGTCAATATAGTGGGCGTTTGCGCTATCTTGTCACTTGTTTACTGGGCAGTTCAGCGGTTTATTGCCTGGCAAGCGGGCCGACTGCCTGTGGCTCACACTTGCTATATGCTTTCGCACTTCACAATCTTCAGCGCGGGTTATTTGCTTATTGAGGATATTACCCAAGGCTGGCTGATCATTAATATCTGGCACAATGCACAATACATACTGTTCGTATGGATATTTAATGGAAATCGATATAAGAAAGGCATTGATGCCAATGCGACATTTCTATCAACGATAAGTCAGCCAAAGAATTTTCTGCGTTACATGCTGTGCTGTGTTTCAATCAGTTCTATGGTCTATCTGGGTATAATTGTACTAACAAATAATCAATTGTTTGTCGGGGTCCCCCTGGCAATACTCATTTATCAGACAATCAATTTCCATCATTATATTGTGGACTCATTGATATGGAAGGTTCGTAAGAAGCCCATGCAGGAAACTCTGGATCTTGATCGAGCCTGAATCAACAACGACGGCAAGCAATAGTTTGAAAACATCCATTCCAATATCACGCAGTTATTTCTCTTTTAAAGCCTTTCCGGGTCAGTTACCCGAATTGGATGGTTTACGTGGGCTTGCCGTAATCCTTGTGCTGCTGCGACATGGCGTAAGACCATTTTGGTCGCCGGAGACAGCATTGCTGCCTTTTTTTGGCTGGGATGTAGCTAATATTTTAATCAATGGCTGGATTGGCGTTGATTTATTTTTTGTCTTAAGCGGATTTTTGATCACTCACCACATACTTAAACTACAAGAGCGAAACGAAGGCAAGTGGCTCTGGAAACCTTATTTGGCGAAACGGGCCCTGCGCATTATTCCTGCTTATTATGTTGTTCTGTTACTAGCCGTAATCGGGGTATTTCCTGGTTTTGAACTCGCAGACAATCACCTGTGGATCCGAATTTCTTATCATATGCTCTTTTTGCAGGACTATCTTCCTGCCAATATTGTTGTTGTGTTCTGGTCCCTGGGAGTCGAGGAAAAGTTTTATTTGGTTGCCCCTTTTCTAGTACTGTCGCAAATAAATGCTCCCACCGTAATTAAGAGGACACTTGGCATCATAGCAATCCTGTTTATCGTTATTGGCCTTCGCTGCTATACAACATATCTCTACCAGGATATCGATAATTACCAACATTTTTTCCCCGTTTTCCGTAGCCCTTTTCACATGAGCCTGGATCCGATATTGATGGGTGTAATATTGGCATTTCTTTACAAGAGCAAAACCGAGATACCCCATTTGACTTCGGTAAAACTGGCCAATATCATTTTTTGGCTAGGTACTTTGCTATGCGCGGGGCTTATGACATCATCTGCAATGCTGGACGATATAACATGGTGGGACAAAACACTGCAGCCGACCGTCATCGCATTGAGCTTTGCATCGATTACCTTTGGCCTGCTATTTGGCGGGGGAACCGCGCAGATCTTCCGTACCTCTTTGTTGCGCTTTTTCGCCAGGATCTCTTATAGTCTTTATCTTGTGCATCTACCATTGGTGCCTTTAGCACTCAATTTAAGTGAAAGATTCGTTGGCGAACCCAGCCTTGCCTTGTTTTTTCCAATTTTCGCGCTGCTCTCTATTGCAGCGGCCTTGATCTTGCATTTTTTGGTTGAAAAGCCATTCCTGCAGCTCAAAGATAAATTTACTTAATGAGTTGCGGGGCTTTTTTGGCTCTGACTTAGGCGGGAGAGATTGCCTTCCTAGCCCACTCAGTATTAAATAACGAAACCATCCACATCGGCCAATATATAGAATTTTTTATCGCCGGCAACAATGACAGGACACTTCAGAGATCCTGTCATTTCCTCTATTGATTTCAGGCAGCCCACTAAATATCATCACCATTTTGTAAGTATAAGCAATATAACCGCGATTCATCGTGCATTATGAATGCCTTATATGACTGCAGTTGCATTACTTACAATGAAAATTAAACGCTTATAGGCTGCAATCGAATATGAGGTTAACCTGTTAGATCGGTTATTTCTATTAAATTTTTAATGCTCAAAGCTGTCTGGGCATGTCGGTAAGGCATGCTGAAGTTAGCCGTTTTCTAAGGTCACTGTTAAGTATTGAGTCTTGTTGGCGGTGCATGCGCTTCGGGTAACTGAAACGCTGGCGGGATGGGCTCTTGAGTTTTACTGAGCCCATCGCTATTGCGGAAAATAATGTTGTGGTGCGAGGCAGTCTCGGGGTGGCTTTATACCCCGGGGATGCGGATACGGCTGAAAAACTCTGCATCCATGCGGATACGGCCATGTATCAAGCGAAAAAAGTGCATGATAGCTGTGTATTTTATAAAGATGTATAGAAAAATATGGCCATTTAATATCGATAATATCAGCAGTGCTAAGAATATTTATTGGAGGGGAAAGCTAAAGTAACTGCCCACTTTAAGCGCCTGTAAATATATTTTATATTACTGCCTAAAATTAGTGCCCATGCATAAATGGGGTGTTATTTTAAAATACTTCCATCTGGAGTTTGCCTGTTATCTGAGTAGAGCCCCCCCGGTTTTTCTGACACTGGGTTTTCAATATGCTAAGCACTTTGCAATTCATCTCCTGAGCAGGATCATCAACGCGCCAGAACTTCACATATATTCACATTGGCATTTTCTATGCATTTAACCCTGCACGCTATATCTAGAGGGTTTTATGTCTTCCATTAAACGAGTGTTAGAAGAGTATCAAACAACAACATTTGATACCGAATATGTTAATAGTGAGTTATTTCAGCAAGTGATTACTGCGGTCGAAAAATATATTGATCGCTCCGAGTTATCCATTGTGGATGTAGGGGGGGGCAACGGAACTTATGCCGATCGTTTGCTGCATAAATTCTCGAATGCCAAGGTAAATATTATTGAACCCGATGATTATTTGTTAAGCAAAAACCGCCAGAGCGAGCGAAAATATTTACAGAAAGGCTTTTATCAAGACGTCAGATTGGCAGTAGACAGCCACGATATTGTTGGATTTAACTGGGTACTGCATCATTTTGTTGGGGATGATTATAATGAATCCATTACGCTGCAAAAAAACAGTTTAAAGAAGGCTTACGATGAATTAAAAAGTGGAGGTTTACTGCTTATTTTTGAAAATTTCTATGATGGCTGGCTGCTAGATGACCTACCAGGAAAGATGATTCATACGTATACCTCATCACAGCTATTAAAACCGCTTATTTATAATTTGGGTGCCAATACCGCTGGTGTCGGCGTATGTTTTCACTCAGAAAATATTTGGAATAATATGATAAAAGAGGCTGGGTTTTCTATTATCTCTAGTCAACATTGTTACGACTTTGGTAATCTTGCTGAATGGAAGCGAATGGTTTTAACAATACAGAAACAACATGTAGGGTTTATTATTGCGCAAAAGCCTTAATATAATTATTCCAATAAATAAGAGTACATGTTTTATCCGTCATGTAGGCAGTAAGTTGGATTAAAGCTCTGTGATTGATCTTTGGACTTAGATTGCCCTGATGGGTATTTATCGTCGCTCGGGGTGAATCAAAAACAGTGCTCAAAAACTCACAGTTTACCTTCATAAGTCATAAAATCCGATCATGCTATGGTCAGAGCTGATTGGTTTAATTGATTTAAAATAGTCAGCTTAAATCCTCGTACAAAACACCGTTAACAATAATCGTTATTAGCCCCGCTAAGCCACCGAATACTGAAAAAACTTACTTACCCACTTGAAATAAGGGGGGGGCATTATCTGCCCCCTCGGTACATTCAGAAATATCAACATCCGGCATCGCCATAATCTTGCGTAGATAAGCATCATCCACAGCTCTAAAGTTTAGCGGAAGCAACTTACGTCCTTCGCTGATAGTAAAACCCTCTTTTATACTTTGTAAAACCTTGGAGGACAGTTTCGCATTCGCTAAAATAATGGCTCCCGGGTATGTGCTAATAAATTTAACACGTTGATAATTATTTTTAAGCATAGATGAGGTTGATTTAAAGATAAATTCAGGAACTACCGCTGCATCCACCTCTCCTTTAAGTAGTGCCATCATGGCGCCGTTATGTGACAAATGATAAATATATTGAAGATCATTTATTGCCAAATCTTTTAGGTCGTCACTTTTTTCCAGTATGTCTTTCATCTGTTGCTTAGCTTCAAAGGTTATAGTTGCATATTTATCCCCTAGGGCCACTTTGTAATTACCTTTTGAGTGCGGAACTTTATAGATGAAATTACCTTGGATTTTCTGGGTTAAATACACCAAGGGAATATAACCCTTATCTCTAGTCAACTGCCCGGATAAATGCGGAGGTGGAAATACCAAATCAAATTCTTGCGTGGGATTCTGTGCTTGTCGAATGGTTTCACAATAACTGGCGGGAAATAAAAGCTGTAATTCTCTGCCAATATTTTGTTGAAGCTCCGCAGCCATAGGGGCATAGAATTTTTTAGCCAAGGTTCTACTGACCGTAGGAAGATGCAGAAGCTTAATACTTTGGGTATCGGCCACAGTTGCTGCTTCCATCATGATTGAGGTAGTCATCAATAACAGTATTATCGAAGCTAAGAGGTGGATTCTTAGTCTTTTTATTTTATAAATATAACCATCAGCCTTAATTACAAATTTTTTAGGCGGTTAAATACGCACCTGCAACCTTGGTTATTATAGCGCTATATAGCACGGTGAAAGTTATATCTTAATATTGTAGATCAACAATACTAACTTAAAATATCTGCTCTGGCAGAGAGCCCAAAAAATGAACTTTAATTTACTCCGTATTTCTTAAACGGCTTCGCAAATTGCAATGGGGGAAAGGGGTAACGGATAGACCTCTCAAACAATCGAATTTAACCTACCTTAAGCCATTAAAAGTAAAGTGAAATTTTTGTTTGGCCTGGATCTTGACTTACTACCTGTAGGATCAACAGGAGGTCATATGACATGTATCAATAATGAAGTTTTTATCTTACTGGATAATTCAATTAATGAAGGTGTTGAGACGGAACTATTGAATCATGCCGTGGAAGATTCAGGATTTATTGCTTTTTTTATATTGGTGCAACTATGCGTCGCTAACAGCCGTATTAACGTATTTTATCGGCTCAACCAGCAACGATGTAACAGGGGGTATCCTCAGAATAAGTTAACGCAGGTGATACTGACGGCATTAGGTCCGTGGTGTTATGTTTGAGCTAGAGGTCGCTACAAAAAATTTTCACTCGGTCTCAGGGAAACCTAACAACTTAAAGTCGATCCTGATCAGTTGTTTTTGTTGCCTGTGTGTAGGATCGTTATGGTGGATTCTTCCTCATCCGGTTTTGGTCATAGCCTTGGCCATTTTACCTTTTGCAGCTTATTTAGCCTTACATTTCAGTTTTCCTATTGTCCTGGGATTTGTGGTTTTTTCATTTTTTCGTATCCATGAAGTGATCCCTATATTATCTCCACTAAAGCTGCCCTTGCTGCTGGCCTTGGGTGCTTTATATGTGATTGCTTTCAGAGCATTTATTGCCCGAGATCTTAACTTTTACTGGTGTAGGTCATTTACGCTGCTGACTCTATTTTTTTTATTGGTGACGTTGGGGCTGCCCTTTGCTGGGAATCGCGGCGTCGCGATGAACATGTATACCTCGGTATATATAAAAATTTATATTATGACCATTGCGACCAGCTTTTTAATGCAGCGCCAGCAAGATTTCTCTATGGCGTCTCGCAGCTTTATTTTCGCGGGTTTATTAGTGGGGGGCACGGCTGTATATAACAAGCTAATGAGCATTGGTTTAGTTGAGGGCAGCCGAGTCACCATAGGCAGGGATATTGGATCTGTATTAGGAGATCCCAATGACTTGGCTTTGGTCTTGTTGTTTCCCACTACATTTGCGCTGGGTGTTGTCTTAGAGAATCGTTTAAGCAAGAAAGAACGACTATTCAGCTTGATAGTATTTATGACATTGTTTTACGCCATCATTGCAACGCAGAGCCGGGGAGGATTGTTAGGCATCCTCAGTGTTTGTGGTATGTATGCCTTTTTTAGGGTGAAAAATAAAATATTACTTTTCACGGGAGCTTCTGTGGCTGCTTCTATCTTGTTTATCGTTGCCGGTATCAGTGACCGGGCTTCAGGTGGTGCCGCTGAAGAGGGCATAGATGAATCGGCGATGGGCAGACTTTATGCCTGGGGCGCGGCCTGGGGAATGGCTGTACATAATCCAATGACCGGTGTGGGTTTGAGTAATTTTTATTACAATTACTACTTTTACAGTTCTCACTGGGACGGTTTAAATCATGCCGTGCATTCAACCTGGTTTGGTGTGTTAGCAGAAACAGGTTTTGTCGGTTTTTCTGTTTTTATTACAATGGTTGTTGGCATTTTTGTGAGTTCGTTAAAAACCTTGATAAAGTATCAAAATAGCGATCTACCACCCTTTGTCGCTGTAGCCGTTAATGCGATGCCTGCAGGCTTGGCTGGGTTTATTGTCTCAGGTACATTTTTAACACAGGGGTTTACTTGGCCATTTTATCTGCAATTAGCGATAGCTATCGCGGCAATACGTTATGTGGAAACTCATCGATAGCCATTCAATATATTTTAAGCACGTTCACAATACGGGCTTGATGATGAACTTGAAAAGCCAGTACGGGTATTAAAAATCGATAATGTTAGTTCAACAAAAGTTCCAGCGCTGCGCCTTTACTCACGATCTGAGGGTATTCGAACCCATCCTGGTAAGAAAATTCATTAGCTTTGCTAATAACCCCGCCTAGCGGCATCAACGCTGGCGGCATTAATATCTTCCCTTATAACTAGCGATAAAGCTGTATTTTTAATCGCTAGCCTTGCAATCAACTGCCGCCGACATCCTATTCAGCATGAGCATGCTTAGCTTAGAGAAATACCTCTGATCGCGGTCTCAGACAGCTGAAAATCTGGAGGGATAACATTTTTAACCCAATGCAAATAGTTAATATCAGATCCATCATCAATGGTTTTTTAATCGAGCTTCACAAAACACGGTCAAGCGGTACCCCTATCTTTAAGGCAGAAGTGACATATTGTCGCAGTGACAAATTCAGTATTAAGTTAATCCCGTGCGCCTCTCAGTTACCCAAAACATAACGGACACGGGTACACAAAAAATAAAACGTTAAAGCTAGCTAACATTCTTGTTAAAAAGTTTTTTTGAAAACGTAAGTACTGCATATTTTACGGACTTATATTGTTCCTGCTCATTTTCTAGAATCATCTATAATCTGTAGCGGGTACTTATTGATATGCAGATACACTCAGAAAGTAACGGCAAACATGCGAAGCTTATACATAGGACCTTAATGGGTTTGCTAGCATTACGTTTTATGGCTCCAGCTATGGCTGAAGATTCACTGAAAACAGTCACTATTCTGTCGTTACAAGAGCTGATGGATGTTCAGGTAACGGTTGCTTCCATGTTCACCGAGAGTGAGTTATTCCTTGCCTCTACCGCTAGCCGCGTGACCGAAGCGCAATGGCGCCGTAAAGGGGCTGAAAAAACCTTTGAAGCGATTGAGCACCTCCCCGGCATCTATGTCACCGATTATATGTATGGCCAATCGCTGCCAACCTTCAGAGGATTTATTGGTAACCAACAATACAATAGCTATTTAACCCTCTTGGATGGCATTCCACTTAATAACTATGCCACCTCATCAGCCACTTATGGTACACCCAACTTTGCCCTGGGAAATTTGTCCGCAATTGAGGTGATTCGTGGTCCCGGTTCCGCACTCTATGGAGCAGATGCCTTTAACGGTGTGGTGTCATTTGAAACGTGGGATAGCGAGCAGGATCAAGTGCAGATATGGGCGGAGGCCGGAAATTTTGGTTATCGTAATGCCAATGGCCGAGTACGCCAAACCTTGTCTGACAATATCAGTTTTACTGGCAGCTATTCTTATGCAGGCATCGATGATGAAAAAAATCAGGAAGATTACACCATCTCGCGCACTGACATGCAGGTTCAAGATACCATCGCCGATCAATATCGAAATTTTACCAGCAGCAATAAACTCAGAATCTTTAACACCGAATTCAGTTTTTATATCTCCGATCATAAGACCGATGATGCCTATTCAGCAGGAGAAATTGATGCGACTGCCGTCATCAACCCTGCCATCCCCCCCACTGCGGACAATGGCATTCATGCCGATGGCGAGGGGCGAATGCAAGCCTATAAACTCTCGCAAAAAGATTTAGTGGCCAAAGGCTGGGAAGTGGATCTTTCCGTGTTCTACGTAGAAGATGAATTTCTGGGCCGTTGGGGGGCGATTCCCGGTGAAGAAGTCAGCAGTACCTCTTTGGTGTTTGATATAGAAGGCAGTCGATATGGTTTTTCAGGTATCGCCAAAAAACATTTTATTGAGCAACATTTGAAGATTGTCATGGGTTACAACTATGACGAGATGAAAACGGATTTTTTTAACGCCAGCCCAGAACCTGCAATCAATGAAAAAAGAACCTTGCATGGTGTTTTTGCCCAGGCTGATCTGCGCCTGTTTGACGATTTTTTGCAAATATTGATAGGCGGGCGAGCGGATCATTATTCAGATTTTGGTAAGCATTTTTCACCACGCATAGGCTTGGTATTACATCCACAGCCAAATCAGGCACTCAAATTATTATACGGCCACGCCTTTCGCTCCCCTTCATTGTTAGAAGGATTCTCAAATGGTTTTGTGCAAGGCGGCAATGAGGATGGCCGCGAACTAGAACCTGAGGATGTTGATACCTATGAATTGATTTGGCAACATATAAGTCACCGCTGGCGCTACAGCCTTACGGCCTACCAATCGGAAGTGTCAAACATCATTAACTTAGGCGCACCGGCTGTTCCGTTTCCCATCGGTGCTTATTTTGTGCAATGGAAAAACCTGGATGAACTAACCTCAAAAGGGCTGGAACTGGAAAGCCATTACATTTACGAACAATGGGATTTAAGCGCTAATGCCGCATTCAACGAAACTGAAGACGCCAGCGCTGCATCCACTGGCCCAAATCTAACAGCCTATCCCAAGCTCATGTTTAATCTGGCCGTTTTATACCAGGTCATGCCCTCCTTAACCATGGAACTGAATCACCAATTTCTTCGAGACTGGCAAACAGCCGATCCTATCAGCACGTCAACCTATCAGAACGAGGCTTTAGCGGATTTACATCGCAGCGATTTTTATGTCAATTGGCAGGCGATGCAAAGTACCGAAATATACTTTAGCCTCAGGGATATTTTTGATAGGGCAGATACCAAGGCCGATATTAATTCCAGAGAACGAGGAAAAGGCACTCCAGGAAGCAAATGGATGTTTGGCTTGAAAGTTATATTCTAAGCGCCTCCAAAACCCGGTTTTAATGTGTCCACTTTAGACAACCGTCTTTCTCTTTATACAAGCACTTTATATCTACGAAGACATAATTCTGTACATTAAAATTTAACCCATTCCGCTTTAATACTTCTTATACCTTATACCTTAGCCCTTGTTAGATGCCTTTATATTTATCAGCCTAACGTGATTGCATAGTGTTGCATTGAACTTTATAAAACGGTTCTTCACAAGCTTGCTTTTACAGGCGCGCCGATATATATTCGCACTAAAATTGGGCGCAAGGGTGTTCTTGCGCACCATAAGTGTGTTTATTGATCTGTTTGCGCACTAAATATGGGTTTATTGATGCCTTGGTGCACTTAATTTGTGCTGATTGTTAATGGTGAAAATATTGATCTCGTGGAATTAGTCCATTGTGATTTTCACTATTCAGCGGCGTATTTGTGTTTAAAGCATCTCAACGATTGATACGTTAGGTGGTTTTTTTAAAGATAAAAACCTTTTTATCGACGTGATCTTATCTTGGCCTTTAGTGAAACTCTGCATTGTTATAGCAGAATTGAATGACTCGAATCTACTAGCTTCTGGAATATGGCTAACAGCATTTTTGACTACAAAGTTTGTACTTTTGTATGGCTGCCCGATTCCTTAGACATAAGTCTATAGCGCCATGGCGGTCGTGTTTTTTCGCCTCCTTGGCGTGACAATGATGACTATGGCGCATTTCTCTCTTCAAGGCTGACGGGGAAAATAATAATAAGGGAAACCTCACTATTTATCTGCAGAATGCATTAGCAATCTGCTTGGCCGCTGTATGACCAAAAAAATTCTTGAAAAAATCAACTCGATGTTTTCACCCATTGGGATTGTCTTCCTGTTGTTAGCAAGCAGCATTACACAAGCCAATATTAATGATTCTGCAGTAAAAACGGCCTCAACAGTTATTAACAGCAAGGGTCATTGGGCGAATCAAGTCAGCTTTGATCGATCCTGTTTTTTGGAAATTGTGAGACTTAACGGACGAGTTATTGGATGAAACCTATGCAGATATCTTTGAAAAGCGTTTATCGGTTGATACTGGTATTAATCACTTTGTGCAGTCTTCCTGCCGTGGCCCATATTGATGATGCGGCGGTGCAGGCTGCCTTGCGCGCCTTATACACCGAAACCAATGGTGATGAGTGGAGCAATAATTCCGGCTGGAATATCCCGGCTGCAGAAAACATCAAATGTAAAATGGGCTCTGCGCCAACGGCTCCTCCGGGTGCTAATGGTTTAACTTGCTCCGATACAGGCTTGCTCACAAAGATTTATCTTAAAGAGGTTTTTAGCGCGACAAAGGGAACCCTTCCTGATCTCAGTGCGCTTACGGCGCTGACCAGCCTCAACCTGAGTGGCCTTAAGTTAACAAACGGCGTTTTACCCGCATCCATTGGCAAGCTAACGACGTTAACTGCGCTGGTTTGTAACTATTGTGAGATCACTACTCTGCCCAATGAAATGAAGTCGTTGGTCAATATGCGAACGTTGGACTTATCGACCAATGCTATTACAACCTTGCCCGTTGATTTTGGCGACATGGTTGAAATGCACTACCTTGCATTATCGAAGAATGGTTTATCAACACAAACGCTACCCGCAAGCTTAGTTAAGATGACAAAGCTAAGTACATTAAATTTAGATCAGAATAGTCTTGGAACATTTCCAGAGCTGTTAACGCAGCTGGTTAATTTGACCACTTTAAATCTACGTACCAATAGCATGGAGGATGTTGTCGTGCCTGCATCCATAGGCAACTGGCAAAAGATGAGCTTTTTATCGATTAGCGGGAATTACATAGCAGAAGTCCCCGACGCATTGGCAACATTGACCGAATTAACAACGTTAAAAATACATGGCAACAGGTTAACAAAGCTTCCCGAGCAAATAGGTAATTTAAACAAACTGCGCGAGTTTCGAGTATTTGCTAATAAGCTGACGTCTTTACCTGATAGCGTTTGCAAGTTGACGTCGTTGACGTTTTGGCGTTTGGATAGTAATCAACTGCAGACATTGCCCAGCTGTTTTACCGCGCTGAACAAATTATACAGCTTGAATCTTGCTAATAATCTATTTCAAGTGCTGCCACCTGAAGTTCTGGCGCTTACCAAACTTACGAATTTGGATGTGTCGGGTAATGGACTTTCCTCTTTACCTGCAGGCATTACCGCGCTTACGATCTTGAACTCGTTCAGTATGGGCGATAATCAGTTTGAAACCTTGCCTGTTGAATTGAGTCAACTGACGTCATTAAACAGATTACGCGCTAATAAGAATCGTTTGCAATCATTCCCTTTATTTTTAAAGAGCTTACCTAATTTAGCCTATTTGGATATTGCCGGTAACATGATTCGTGAAGATCTGATGTGGGGGGTCACTGATTTTACTGCTCTGACCACGCTTAGCGGGCGTTATAATGCGCTTTATGCCTCCGATCCGGTAATGAACGCCAAGATTGAATCCTTGAATAATAGCTCCTTTCCACAGTTTCAAACGCTGCCGGTATCCAATGTGCAAGCGCTGGACAGTGCAGGTTCAATAAATCTGTCGTGGGATCTTCCGCTTCAAAATGCAAGCACTGGCAGGCGAAATGGTTTTTTTGTTTACTCTGGCCCCAGTATTAGCGGGCCTTGGACACAAATTACCGATGTGCCGGGTTCTCATGAGGTATCAACCACGCTTCCTGCCTTAGAGGCGGGCACGCAAGTCTGGTTAACAGTGGGCAGTTATAATAATGCGCATTTTTCTAATAACAATGTGGTTGTCAGTGTATTGGCACCAGCGATTAGCGTCATACCCGAGGCCTCCAATATTAATGACCCGGCAGTACAAACAGCCTTAACGACGATATATACCAGTACCGGCGGTGATAACTGGACTAATAAGGCCGGCTGGAGTGCAACCGGGCCTATCGCCTGTACGGCCGATGGCATCAGCTGTGATGGCAGTGATAATGTCGTTAATCTGAATTTCTATAGCAATAATCTTGTTGGTACACTGCCACCAGAGATTGGCAACCTGGTGCATTTGACGGTATTAACTCTCTCCTGGAACTCGGGGCTAGACGTCGTTTTGACGGACACTATTGGAGGATTAACGCAGTTAACAGATCTAAACGCAGTAGCGGTTGGTAGTTTTAATGAACTGCCCGTTGAGTTTGGACAATTAACTCTATTAGAGACAGTTGATATCACATCCAACAACTGTTTAATTCCAAGCATACCCGATAGTTTCGCCAATTTGGTCAATCTGGTTGATCTCAGGGTATCGGGCTGTCAACTCACCACAGTTCCTGCCAGTTTTGGTAGTTTGCCCATGTTGAAGACGCTTGATTTAACCTCCCAGCCCAGTTTATCCAGTTTGCCCGCAGAGTTTGGCAATTTACCGAGCTTGGAAGTACTGCAGCTTTATAATGATGGATTTACTGAAATTCCCGCAGCGGTCATGGCTTTGCCAAAATTAAAAACCTTAAAAATATCCAGGAATGCTATCGTTGAGATTCCAGACGCAATCGCCTCATTAACTGAGCTAGAAATATTAGAAATAGAAGATGCGAAGATAAGCGTCATCTCCGAACAAATAGGCACGTTAAGCAAATTACGTAACTTGAATCTGGAAAAAAATCAGCTGACGACGTTGCCGCTAGCTTTATTCGATTTACCGACCTTAAACAAATTGTATTTAAAGGATAATCAATTAGCCAGTATTTCTGATCGTTTGGGTAATCTCACCACGTTGACAGAGTTGCTGTTGAACGAAAATCAATTAACCGAGATACCTACAACGATTGGCAATCTGGTTAATTTGACCCGATTTGATGTGTCAGATAATCAGCTGACGGCCCTTCCGGTTGAGATCGGAAATCTGGTGAACGTGACAAGCGGCGATTGGCCGAGAAGGGGGCCGGGCTTTAATGATAATTTGCTGACAGAAATACCCAAGGAGTTAGGTAATTTATTGCTGATTAAGGAGCTTTGGCTGCAGGATAATCAGTTGACGACTCTGCCCGATGAGATTTATAACTTAACGGCGCTGACCAAATTCTATATTTATGGGAACTCTATCCCATCACTTTCTTCCCGCATTGGGGAGTTATCGGATTTGACTAACCTTGTCTTGAATGAAAATCCAATTACTGAACTCCCTGATGAGGTGTGGTCGCTTAGCAACTTAACCAGCTTAGGTGCCAACGACTGCCAGATAACTCAGTTAAATGAAGGTTTGGGTAATTTACTTAAGTTAACGTCGCTGCAGATGTGGGGCAATAACATAAGCAGCCTGCCAGCAAGTATCGCCAACTTGACCCATTTGAAATATCTCTATGTCAATGATAATCAACTAGAACAATTCCCCGAAGCCATTACCGGTTTAAAAAATCTTAAAGTCATTAAAATGCATGGCAACAAAATGGTGGGTGAGTTACCGGCCAGCATTGTCAATATTCCACTTATGTCATCACATAACTTCACCTTGGCATATAACGCCCTGTGGACCGATGATATAGCCGTACAAAACTATATGAGTGTTTATACTTCAAGAAGCATTTGGGCTGGCGTGGAGCGCCATCAAACCTGGCTGCCAGGTAACTTTTTGGCCACAGCCTCTAACGGGCAAGCCAATTTAAGTTGGGATCTGCCGCTGCATTATGGCCATTCAGGGCAGCGCACGGGGTATATAATTTATCGCGCAGATACAGCCACAGGGCCCTTTACGCCTATAGAAGAAATCACTGATGCCTATGCCATATCAACCACTTTGAATACACTGGCCGAGGGTGATCATTTTCTAGCGATTGCGAGCTATAACGATACTCACTCGTATAACAAAAATAAGGTCATCAGTAGCTTATCTCCAGCCATTAAAATCTCTATCCTTAAGGCCGTCAGAGATATCAGTCTTGCTGCGCAGCCAGTGGGTGAAACATCCCCTAGCAATACGCTGGCAGGTACGTTAACGGCAACAGATACTAATAATGCCACAGGTAGCTTTAGTTATGCGCTGGCAGTAAAAGGCACTTCAATGCAGGGGCTTTGTAGCGCAGATACTGCAAATGCAAGCTTTAGCATCAATGGCGATCAGTTAGAAACCTTCATGCCATTAACGCCAGGCAGCCATGATGTTTGTGTGCAAAGTAGCTATGTTGATGGCGTCACTTTTCAGAAAACCATTACCATTCAGGTTTCCGCAGCACCTCAAGTTTCCTCTGCTGCAACCATTAGCATAGATGAAGACAGTGTCTTGAATTTTTCCTTGGCAGCCACCGATGCCGAGGGTGATAAGCTGAGCTTTAAATTAAAAGCTGGTCAGTCTCTACCTGCATGGTTTAATTTACAGGCGGTATTGGATTCCACGGTAACCACCATAGCAGGCACTGGCGCTGCCGGTTTTGTCGATGATGTGCCGGCGCTTCAGGCACAGTTTGAAAATCTATATGGCATTGCGATTGATAAAAATGGGGTTATCTATGTCTCGGATTCTGAAAATAATCGTATTCGTAAAATTAGCAACAACGGCATAGTTAGCACGTTTGCAGGTTCCGGGGTTATGGGGCATAAGGATGATACGGGTACGTTGGCTCAATTCGCCAGACCCCGAGGCTTAGCCATCGATGATAATGGCTTCTTATATGTTGCCGATAGAAGCAATAGTGTCATTCGCAAGATCAGCCCGGCCGGTGTTGTGACGACACTAGCAGGTACAGTGGGGCAATCTGGTTCGATGGATGATGCTAGCGTGGGTGATGGTTCTCAGGCAACCTTTGGTAATATTCATGGTATTGCTGTAGATAAACAAGGCAGGGTCTATGTTACAGAAGCGAGTGCACATACGATTCGAAGAATCAGTGTTAGCGGCGATGTGACTACCACCTTTGCGGGTACGGCAGGCGCGCAAGGCATTGACGATGACTCTACGGCCGGAGATGGTTCTCAGGCCAAATTTAATACTCCTATTTCAGTGGTTGTTGCCGATGATGGCTATGTCTATGTAACGGATAAAAATAATCATCGTATCCGAAAAATTAGCCCCGATGGCTCTATCACCGAAACCCTGTTAGGCAGCGATATGGGGTTTAAAGATGATGATATCGTAGGCGATGGTGCCAAGGCTAAGATTTGGTCTCCCTATGGTATAGACATGGACAGCCAGGGTAATTTATACCTGGCCGATATGGGTAATAATCGTTTTCGTAAAATAAGCCCCGATGGCGATATCACTGCGGTGCTGGCTGGTACCGGGCAAGATGGCAGCACAGACGATACTGTTCCCGGGAATGGAACTCAGGCAACGTTTTTAGCGCCCTATGAACTTACCCTGGCAGGTGATGGTGTTGTTTATGTGGTAGATGAAGGCCATCATGCGATTCGCAAAATTGAAGAGTTTTATAACTACACATTTACCGGTACACCTCTAAATGCCGATGTAGGCCAGTTCACCGTCGTGGTTGAAGTTACAGACGGTGTAAATATCGTAGAGCAAACCATCACGGTTACGGTGAATAATACCAACGATGGCCCAACTGAAATCAAGATCAGTAAGGCCTCTTTTTTAGAATCTATTATGGTTTCTGGGGCAAGCGCAGGCAGCTTAAGTACCATTGATGTGGATCAGAATGATAGCTTCACCTATGTGTTAGTGAGCAGTAGCAGTGCCGTAGCCGGTACTTGTAGTGATGATACGGGCAATACCAGCTTTACCCTCAGCGGCGATAAATTAAAAACGGCTGCAGCATTAACGGCAGGTTCTTATGGACTCTGTGTGCAAAGCACAGACAGTGGCGCTGCAGCGATAAAACAAACGTTGCTGATTACGGTAGTGGATGATGTTGCTCCCACTGTTTCTATCAAAAATGTTTTGGCCAACAGTAATGCGCCGTTTACCGTTACCTTTACATTCAGTGAAGTGGTTAATAACTTTACCGTGGAGGATATTACTCTGGGTAATGCCACGGCCTCGGCATTTAAACAAAATGGAAATAGCTATACCGCGTTGATTACCCCGACGGCCGATGGTGAAGTGAGCATTGTGGTTAAAGCCAATGTCTTAACGGATGCCAGTGGTAATGGCAATGTGGCTAGCGGCATTGAGAAGAGTCAATACGATGCCACTGCGCCTATGGTTAACATTTTGGATGTGCCGCAGAACAGCAATAAAGCCTTTACCGTGACCTACCAGTTCAGTGAGGCGGTAAGCGGTTTTGATCTGGCGGATGTCACAGCCGGTTTACTTAATGCAACAGCCAGTAATTTTTTGGCCGTGGATGCCGATACTTATACGGCGTTAATCACTGCTCAGGCTGAAGGTACAATTTCTATTATTGTGCAGGCCGGTGCGGCATTGGATGTGGTGAATAATGCCAGCCTTGAGGCGACTGCGGTAACCAGCGAGTATGACATCACGGCAGTTACGGTTGAAATTATCAATGCTCCGACGGCTACCAATAAGGCCTTTACGGCACAGTTTAATTTCAGTAAGGCGGTGAGTGGATTTGATGTAGCCGATATCGTGGCAGTCAACGCTACGTTGAGTGACTTTAAAGTGATCTCACCGTCAAAATATAGCGCCGTGGTTAGTCCTGTAGCAGAAGGTCAGGTGAGCTTGAATATCGCTGGTGATAGTGCGGTGGATGTTGCGGGTAATGCGAATAAACCTGCCACACAGGTGAACACGATTTATGATATTACCGCGCCTACCGTGGCGATAGAAAACGTAGAGGCCAACAGCAACGCCGCCTTTACTGCACGCTTTGTCTTTAGTGAAGTGGTCACAGGCTTTGCGCTTGCCGATATCAGTTTAAGCAACGCCACGGCCAGTGATTTTTCTGCAGTTGACGGCAAAACCTATACCGCGCTGATAAGCCCTACAGCGGAGGGTGCCTTGAGTGTTGCGGTTATTGCCGAGGTAGCTTCTGACGCTGCGGGTAATCAGAACAGTGCAGCCACTACGCTAAGCAGTTTGTATGACATCACTGCACCTACGTTAGTGATTGAAGATGTTCCAACCCATAGCAAGGGTGGCTTTACCGTTACCTTCAGCTTTAGTGAGGCGGTGAGTGATTTTACCGCGCAGGATGTCTTGTTAAATAATGCGGTAGTGAGCCTGTTCCAGAAGGTGAATGATACAAGTTACACGGCGCTGATTATTCCTACCATGCCAGGCAAGGTAACGGTGGATGTGAATGCCGCTGCTGTGATAGATATCGCGGCTAATAACAATACCGCAGCCGATCAGGCCAGCAGTGTTTACGATAATGCTGCGCCTTCGGTTGGCTTTACCCATCTGCCTGCCAGCGGTGAGACGTCCTTTACCGTTAATATAGTGTTTAGTGAAATTGTTAGTGGTTTTGGCCTGAATGATATTAGCGCCACCCATGCCCAGCTCAGTAATCTGCAGGGCAGTGGCAGTCAATATTCCGTGCAAGTTAGCGCTGATGGTTCGGGGCAGGATATCAGCCTTAGTATTGCAGCCGATAGTGCCAATGATATAGCAGGCAATGGTAATACGGCCTCGGCCATAACGTTGATTGAAATGAATCGTTCTGCCACGGTAGTTATTCAGGGGGATGCGGTTGTTGGTCAAACACTGAAAGCTATGATCACCGATGAAGATGGTATAGAAGGTGTTTCTATAACTTACCTCTGGTTAAACGGCAATACAGCTCTGGCATCCACCGCAAAGTATGAGCTTACTGCTGCCGACCTGGGCGCGAAAATACGTGTTCAGGTTAGCTTTATGGATGTACTGGGTAATCCTGAGAGCGCGGTGTCGGAAGAAACGGACACGGTTTTCTCCAGTCAGCAGGATGCGTTGGATATTCTGGCGGCCATTTCCTCCTGTGTGGATGTTAGTGATGCGGGCATCTATCAAACCGCCGGTATTCATGGTGTGACAGAGTCCATTTTGCCCATTATCAATAACGCTATCGCCAATGCTGAAAGTAGTAGTGATATTGATTCCGCTGCTGAAATACAGGCCTTGGTGGATGTAATTTTACTGGCACAAGACAGCGACATGGATGGTTTGCCTGACTTCCTCGAAGGGCTGGATGGTAGAGATAGCGATGGTGATGGTCTAGCCGATTACAATGATAATGATGCCGATAACGACGGTATTGCCGATGGTATTGATGCCAACCTTGATCTCACCGACAGTGATGCAGACGGTATTATTGATGTGTTAGATGCCGATGTAGGTAACGACTGTGTTATCGATATGGATAAAAACGATGACAATTTTGATGGTATGAATGATGCCTTCAAGCAGTTAGCTGATTTAAACATCGATGCCGATGGAGATGGTCTGGCGAATCATCTGGATCTGGATTCGGATAATGATAGCCTGTTAGATATTGTTGAAACACAGGGGCTGGATGCCAATGGCGATGGTCTGCTGGATGCATTGGGTAGCCTGGCTCAACTGCCTTTGGCCGATGATGACAGCGATGGTATACCTAACTTCCTGGATGTCAGTAGTAATGGTATCACTTCGGATATTACTGAAGCCGGGCTAGAGCAGCATGATAGTGATGGTGATGGCCGTGTAGATAATATGCTTGATGGCGACAAGGACGGCATTATGGATGTGGTTGACAGTAGCAATAAGGAGTTTGGCGCTTTGTCTGAAGATCTTGGCTTACCTAGTGGTGTCAATGAGGTTGAACCTGATGGTGAGATCAAATCTGATGGCGGACAATGGGGGTATTTATTTATGTTAATGCTCTTCAATGTATGTCTGTACAGAAGATTTATTCGTAACGATTAAGGCCACTGAATAGGCAAGTTAATCGACTTGCCTCTTTCACCATCATCTTTGTTAAATTGACGGACCTTTGATGTATCCCAAAAACTTTTTAAATAAGAAAGCCTGCAATGCTTTTACGGTATTGGCCGTGGCTTTAAGTTCCATGATATCCCTATCTCATGCCGACTCAGTGACTTGCACTGCTGAACAGAGTGATTTATCTGAATGGTGTTTTTATGCCGGTCTGGGTTTAGGTGTTAGTAGTCTCAGTAGTTTTGATGATGTCGATTCTGCCTGGAAAGTCGATAATAGTAGCTCAACAGGCATGGAGTTAACTGCCGGTTTTCATTTTCTTCCGCGTTGGTTTGCTGAAGTGTCCTATACAGACTTTGGTGCAGCGGATCTGGTTAACCCCTTCGGTGAGAATGATGAATATGCCGATATTGCCTTCTCCGGGCTCTCGTTAAAAGGCGGTTATTATTTACCGGTATCCTGGGTCACCTTTGGCTATGTTCAATCTTCGGCTTTCCAACCCTTTGTCAAAGCCGGCGTGGCCAGTGTTAGCAATAGCATTTCCGATAACCGTGTAAAATTTGATGAGGGTGGTGGTATCAAGCCGCAATTGGCTGTAGGTGTGGATTGGCGTTTTGCAGACGATTGGCAGGCTAGGGCGCAATGGGAAATGACCTCCGAAGTGGCTTCCGTCACTCAGCTAGCCGTGAACTATTTATTTTCTTTTACGAGAAATAAAAGCATCACATCTCCAGCAGCTTATACACCCGTTGTTAGAAATAAAGCCTATAGGGATTTAACCCAAAGCAAAGTCATTATTAAGAAGCACAAAAATAAAGCGACCTATGATCGTTTTTATTTCCAGCCCGCATCAACCAAGATGGACAAAGAATCGCAGCAGCTAATCGAGAGCATAACGAAAATTTTATTGGCACATCCTCATTTACACATATCTATTATGGATGCTGAGCTGAAACAAAGAAGCAGTGAAGCCTATAAAATATTGAGTCAGCAGCGCGCCAAAAAACTACGTCAATTATTGATTCGTCAAGGCATCGCTGCCAAGAGGATTGATAGAAACACCTATGGTAAGGCTGTAGACAATCATTATAAGGCTAAGGACTTCTTTGGCCGTAGCATCAATGTCAAAACCCTGGTTCTTGCAGCTTCTGAAAATGATAGCTGGGTGCTATTTAATCGCTAAATATTGTAATTACCTTTCTAAGTCATGATTTTGAGTATATTGGGGACGTTGATTACTTTTGAATAGCTTTGTAGCTTGGCTGTAAACAAGGCATCAGTCTTTAAAGAGGCCTGCAGTATTTATGGGCTCTTTGAAGTCTAAAATCGATATAGAAGTTTGCAGTGAATGTGGTGGCAAGGTGAAACATTGACTGTAGCAAAGATTCGCTAGTGGCCGCTCCAGCGCCTCCTGCGCTCAGCCTGATATTTTTTTCTCGTTAATATTACATATTATCCAGCAGGAATAGCCTGTAGGTTATACCTCGCCCAATGCTGCCCGTTAGAACTTAATATTTTAACCTGGGAATATTGTGAGTTTTATTCGGGCAGTTCTCTCTTTATTCAAAGCATTTATAACAATGAAAGCCGGAGTCGGTACATTAAAATTGAAGCCATTCCGCTTTAATGCTTCTTATACCTAGTATCCGTTTATCCGCATGAATACTTTTAAACGGCTCTAAATAGAGCGGGATGAATGTGCAGGATACCTATATATTTACTTGCGCATAAAAACAAAAACTGGCTGAATAGGACACGAATGGATTTATTCTGACCGGAATGACTCAGAAAAATAATAATGATATAAGGGACTAAGATGAAAAAATTAAAATTTAATATGAGCGCTGCTGCAGCTGCCGTAGCTAGTGCATTTCTGTTTGCAGCCTGTGTACCAGAAGAAGAACTGCCTGCACCCCCTGTGAAGGAATTGACGGTTGTAACTAGCACCGATGAAGGACAGGGTGTTACCGAACAAACCGCCGTTTATGATCAATACGGCATGCCCCTCAGCATAACGGGAATTGAGCCGGGCACTTACACCATTGAAGTCGATGCCGATGGCAATTTGACTAAAGGCACTATGGTTGAGCCTCAAACGGATACCTCGGAGACTCCCCCCATAGAGTTTAATCAAACCATGGTAATAAATGCGTTAAAGGGTGAAATGTCATCAGTAACGATGGACTTGGATGGTGACGGTATGGCTGAAATGACGACAAATTTTGCTGCTGGCAATGTTATTGATAGTATGGAGATGATCTCCGAAATGCCCGATGATCATGATGACGATCCTCAAACCCCTGATGTCCAAGTCCCAGTCAAATTCTTTTTGACATTCACCGATGGCAAGCAAACTAGCACTTCTATCGATAATAATTATGATTCAAATGCCAGCCCTAGCATCGATTCCGTACAAACGTATTTCTATGATGCCAAAGGCAACTTAACGTCTAGCGAGTATGATGATGACAATGATCCTCAGACGCCTGCTCAACCTGGTCAATCATATAGCTACACCTACTTTAGCGGAACCGATAATATAGAAACCAAGACGGACAATAACAATACACAAGTCTGGACCTTTACCTATAACAGCAATAACGATGTATTGACGGAAGTTTCTGATTTACAAGGTGCCATTTCAACGTTCACCTACACTGACAATTTTAAGGTGGCCAGCGAGACGAATCACTTAAACAATAAAGAAACTAGCTATACCTATAATGCTAACGGTCGCCTTTCTCAAGAAGAAGTTAAGGACTTGGATACTAACGGTATTATCTCAACCACGACTTTCAGCTACTCCGGTAATCTGGCTGTTTACGATAAACTGGAAACGATTCAAGTTACTTTCAATTTGGTATTCTAATTCATCAATAAACTTTCAAAATTTAATGACAGCCAGTACCAGGATATTGGCTGTCATTTTCTCCGCGTTATACAAGTTCCCTTTACACCAACGCTAATTTTTCCTGGCATAGCAATCTGCTAAAATCGATATAGAAGTTTGCAGTGAATGCGGTGGCAAGGTAAAAATCATTGCCTATATCAAAAATCCGCTAGTGGCCGCTCCTGCGCCCACGGCATTAGTGCTTCCATGCACGTCACCGCTCCTGCGCTCCTGCGCCCACGGCATTAGTGCAATCCCTGTACGTCATCGATAAGATGTTAACTCACTTGGATTTACTCGATGATATTATCTCATCAACTTTCCAATTGCCTGAGGCCTAGGCACCACCTGATATTTTTTTCTAGTTAATATTACATATTATCCAGCAATAATAGCCCGGAGGTTATACCTCGCTTAATACTCCCCTGTTAGAACTTAATATTTTAACCTAGGAATATTGTTAGTTTTATTCGGGCATTTTTCTCTTTATTTAAAGCATTTATAACAATGAAAGTCATCGTCTATACATTAACAAATAAAGATTGAACGCCGCAATATTTCACCTGTCCTATTCTCTGTATACGGCCACAATGTGTGGCATAACACTACGTTGTTTATGAGGTAAGCAGTATGACGGCGATAAGAGAATACTTGGCAGAACGCCATCCCGAAGCTTTTGGTGCCGGTATTAAGCCGCTTGCAGCAGGTATTTATGAGCGCATTGTTGAACAAAGCCCTAATATTGATGCCGAAGAATTAGATAGCTTTTTAGGCGGGTACACGCATAGCCCGGATTATTTAACGGCAGTGATGATGGCAGATAATATACCGCGAATTGGATTAAATGGTAGGCCCTCGACAGCGATTCAGCTGAGGGATAAAGATATGGCATTGGTTAATCTTAAAAAACAGCTAAAGACCGAGTCGCAAGAGATGATTAAATTCAGAGCCAGGCAAAAACAATGGGTATCAGGGCAATTAAGCAAAGGCATGAGTAGCAAACAGATCAGAAAAATGCGGCCTATCAGATCGGCCCTGATAGCCGAAGTAAGAGCAGAATTGGATGCAACGAGTTTTTCCCCTTCACAAATGCCACAAGAATCTCAAACCGTTATTGGCTTGTTTGCTAAAAAAAATAGAGACGGCACGTCGAAGAGACCGAATACGAATTTCCGTTCACCTTCACATAGCCTAAGGCATAAACATGAGGTCAACTCAGCAACGATGACTGCGCCTAAAAAGAAGCCCGTTATTATTATCAAAAAGAAAAGTCGTAGCAGGGCAGCTAGCCTTTTGGAGGGAAAACGAGCAGAGCTACATAGCCAATGCTAGGCAGCTCTTATTAGTCTGGGACAAAAATTTCATGTCGTAATACTGGTCTACTCACTTGGCCATGAATTAAAAGGGTAGGGCAGTCGTTCATTATTGAATGTAAGAAACTTAAATACTTCACAGGCCCATAAGCTGAGTCCATTGCCCAGACTCAGTAAGTTTGGATTTTTATCTCCTGTGAAAATAACCCAGAGCAGCTGCACAGCGGCCACAGCATATATGACAAATTCGCCAACACTGTAAAGCACAATAAACAGCAGCATATACAGTAAGCGCTGCCAGATGGAAGTAAACTCTGTATTCTCTGTTGTATCGTTTAAATCACTCATCAGTCATCACCATAAGATTTATAACGTACCCGTGTATCAGGAAAATTTTACCATTTAAACTTATTTTACTCTGCCCTAAATCACTCTAGTCTTTTCTCGAAAATTTTCAGATGAATCTTCATTCAAAGATTTTCCAATCTCATCGTTAAAAACGACATAGGTATTGTGCTGTTCTTTGGCTTTATACATCGTGACATCCGCAAAGCGACAAAGATCATCTATGTCATGTGAGTGATCAGGGTAAATAGAGACACCTGAACTCGCGTGAACCGTCACCATTTTTCCATCACCAATATCGATAGGTTCAGAAATAGTCGCCTGTACTTTATCCATAATTCTAACGATATCTTCGGGTAAATGAATACCTAAAAGAATCAGGGAAAATTCATCTCCGCCTAATCTAGCCACCGTGTCAGAAACTCTCAATACTAAACCTAGTCTACGGGCTATCTCTTTTAATAAGATATCGCCTGCGTGATGCCCATAGGTATCATTTACAGGTTTAAAACCATCGAGATCGATATAAACAACCGCTAACCTTTGTTCTCGATTTTTACAGTCATTTAATCCTGATTTAATTCTTCTAAAAAACTCAAAGCGATTGGCTATACCGGTTAAAGAATCATGGCTTGCCTTATGTTCAAACTTGCTACGTTCAAAATCCAGTTTGTTTTTCAGGCTCTCATTAATCAGTTCATAAATAAACATAGCCCCGCAAGCCATAACAATCATAATATTTTGCAAAACAGCTGCCGAAGCCTCAAGAAGAGTCTGATCGGACACTAACTGAAAAACCAATATGTCGAACTGATCCATAAAATAAAGCACGGTAGTGGTAATAAGAGACACCACTATCCATCTGACACCATCGAGTCGACCCGCTAACAGAAAGGCAAGAACGGGTACTAAAATCATTAGCTGCCCAATAGGTGATATTTGGTAACCTCCAGAGAGGTTAACGGATGTGGTAATGACTAAAAAAATAATAGTCACTGTCATATTGCCAGAAAGGCGAAAATTACCTGTCTTGGAGAAAATCACTAAAGCCGAGCTATAGACTAATGTACAAGAAAAAATATAAATATACGCAATCACCACAGCAATGCCGGATAAATGGGTAAAAGCCAACATAGCAAGAATGACTAAAATGCTAACAATAATGTAGGATATTAATGTACCTACAGTGATATAGGCACGCATAATATCGGCTGGATTAGTTTTTAAATGCTCAGGAATAAATCTTTCAAAAAATGTAAATAGTCTGATCATTAGCGCTTATCCAACGTTTATGGTGAATAGTCATCACAATTATAGTGTAATTTTTATAATGCTGGTCTTAGGCTGAAAAACGACAAAATATAAAGACCAGCACCAGCCTATAGGGTGCGTAAATAAACCATCATCTGAGATTTTTCGCTGTCAGTTATGCCTGTGGGATTTGATATATCCGAGTTATCACAAGTCATCATATGGCCCTTATCACTGAACACTTGCTGAGTAATAGTCGGCCGCGTAACGGATAAACAAAACAAGGCTTCCAGGCTATCGACACTGCCATTATGCAAATACAATTGCGGTGCCCACAGGCCATTCATCTTAGGCGCTTTTAGTTGATGGGTGAGTACGGCTCCGTTCTGGAATAAATGACTTTCATATCTACCCTGATAATAAATTAGTATCACTGCAGCTATGAAAAGGGGCTTCATCATAGACATAGGCCAGCTGCATGGCATCTAACATGCTCCAGAGGATATCCAGCTTGAATTGTAAAATATCCAGTGCCTGCTCTTGCTGCTCCCGGGTTTCAAAGTGTTGCAGGGTTATTGTCAAACCATGCGCTACATCGCGCCGCGCTTCACTGAGGCGGGTACGAAAGTATTGGTAGCCGTTGGTATCTATCCATGGGTAGTGTTGCGGCCATGTGTCCAGGCGTTGCTGGTGAATAGTGGGTGCAAATAACTCGGTCAAAGAGGAGCAAGCCGCCTCCTGCCAACTGGCGCGGCGGGCAAAATTAACATAGGCGTCAACGGCAAAACGTACCCCGGGTAATACATGGCGTTGATCGATGACTTCTTCACGGCTCAGGCCCACGGCTTCTGCCAGGCGTAACCAGGCCTCAATGCCACCACTACCTTCCTCAACTGTACCATCGTGATCGATGATGCGCTGCAGCCACTCCCTGCGTATATCGGGCTGGTCGCAATTGGCCAATATCGCCGCATCCTTGATGGGGATATTAATCTGGTAGTAATAACGATTAGCCACCCAGCCCTGGATTTGTGTCTGGCTGCATTTTCCATCGTTCATCGCCACATGCAGTGGATGGTAAATATGATAAAGACTGCCTTTAGCGCGTAACTTTTGTTCAAACTCTTGACTGGACCAGGGAGATAACATGTTTAAGGTTCCTTGAGTGCATCCATGCAGGGCTGGAAAAAACTGCGGTAAAAGAGGGGGCCGATATTTTTTAGCCATTAGCGAAATTGCTTGGCATTTTTTGGATTACGAAATATTAACGGCTGGCTTTGATGCTGTGGCAGCGTCTCTTGTGCCTGTTCAACCACCTCTACAATTTTATGATGCTGGGGTGATAATGAACAAACCGGGTCGGTGGCGAATTTATCACCGGTGATTAAATAGGCCTGGCAACGGCAGCCGCCTAGATCCTTTTCTTTGTCGGGGCAGGATTTGCAGGGTTCCTGCATCCAATCAGTTGAGCGAAAATCATTAAATAACGGTGACTTTTGCCAGATCCAGTCCAGCGGTTTTTCTTTAACATTGGGGAATTCAAAACCCGGCAGTTCATGCGCGCTTTGACAGGGCAGGGCCGTGCCATCGGGGGTCACGGTTAAAAAGGTTGTGCCCCAGCCGTTGCAACAGGCCTTGGGCCTGTCTTCATAATAATCCGGTACCACAAAAATAACCTGCAGTTTGCCTCGGTGTTGCTGGCGAAAGTGATTGGTGGCAGCTTCGGCATCAATAAGTTGTTGTCGACTCGGTAATAACGCCGTGCGGTTTTTTAGCGCCCAGCCATAGTATTGGCTGTTAGCCAATTCGACGAAGTCGGCACCGATCTCTTCGGCGAGTCGAAGCATATCAGCGACTTGATGGATGTTTTGTCGGTGCAGAACAAAATTCAGGACCATAGGGAAACCCAACTTTTTAGCTGCCTTGGCCATGGTAATTTTATGTTGAAAGCTTGGCGTGCCGGCAAAATAATCATTGAGTTTTTTATCGCTGCCCTGGAAACTGATCTGTATATGATCAAGACCGGCTTCACGCAGGCTAGCCAGGCGGGCTTCATCGCCACCCACCGCCGAGGTGATCAGGTTGGTATAAAAACCTAAGGAACGCGCATCGGCGATTAATTCTTCAAGGTCGCTACGTACCAAAGGTTCTCCGCCAGATAAACCCAGCTGTACCGCACCGAGTTTGCGGGCATCCCTAAAAACCTGTTTCCACTGGGCGGTGGTTAACTCATTGGCTCTGGCATCGGCATATTGAATAGGGTTGGAGCAATAGGCACATTGCAAAGGGCAGGAGTAAGTTAACTCTGCCAGTAACCATAGCGGCAAAGTTTTTTTCTGATCACTGGCAAGGATAATTGCATCGCTCATAATACGTTTTTAAACCTCTTGGCTTTCGCGGTTTAACCAGCCCTGTTGCTCGGCATCATGAATAAATTCAAGCACATCGGCGACCAGTTCATCTGCATCGGGAAAACTTTTTTGTAACGACTTTAACAAGTCACTGATGACAATTTTTTGTTGGCAGCGCTGCAGTATCTCGCCTGCCGTTGAGCTAAGTTGAATCATGCCCTCGGGGTATAACAGCACAAAACATTGCTGGGCTTCTTCCCATTGAAAACGGTAGTCGCTGGATATTTGCAGATTGGAGCGTGGCATATTGTCATTCATAAAATGATATCCATACCATCAAAGGCGACTTCGATATTCTCCCTTTCCAGTACCGCCCGCTGAGGTGAGTCTTCGATGAGAATGGGATTGGTATTATTAATATGAATCAGGATTTTTCGTGGACCTTGCATAGGCTTTAACAGGGCTATCATGCCGTCATCACCTGTTTGTGCCAGATGGCCCATCTGCTGCGCGGTTTTTGTACCTACGCCGGCCTGTGACATCTCATCATCAGTCCAGAAGGTACCATCCACTAACAAGCAGTCGGCATTTTCCATCAATGTTGTGATATGCGGCTCGGGGGAAGCCAGGCCAGGGGCATAAAATAAGGTCTTACCGCTGGCAGTATCTTCAATAAGCATGCCGATATTATCGCCGATATGGGCATCATGCCTATGCGGTGAATAAGGCGGGGCTTTGCTGGTCAGGGGTACCGCATGAAAGCGTAAACCTGCAATGGCTGGAATAGTAAAGTCGCCTTGTTTTGTCCTGTCGTTTTTATCGAGCTGAATTTCTTTATGCTGAAGGCCACCATTCCAAAATTTCAACATATTGAACAGCGGAAAGCCTGTGCTCAAATCTTCTAAAACCATGTCGGTACAGTAGACATCGTGTGGGCAGCCTTCACGCAACATGAGTAGGCCGGTTGTGTGGTCGATCTGGCTGTCCATCAATACGATGGCTGAGATACCGGTATCACGTAAGTGTCGGGCAGGTTGTAAGGGCGCGAAATCTTTTAACTGAGCCAGAATGTCGGGTGATGCATTAAACAGTACCCAGTTGATCTTATCGCTACTGACAGCAATCGAACTTTGAGTTCTTGCCTTAGCGTTTATTATGCCGTTTCTGAAACCCGCACAATTATTACAATTACAATTCCATTGGGGAAAACCACCGCCTGCAGCGGAGCCTAATACACGAATATACATAATTGTCTTCTTCTACTGTTCGTTCAGTGAATTTGATTTTCTAAAAAATCAGCACTGATAAATGGCCATGTCTTTTCTAGGCAGGGAGCTGCACTGCGCCGCCCCCACCATTAACACTTTTTATTAGCTGCTTTAAAATGTCTAAGGTTTTGTTATCGGGTGTATTTGTACATGGTGATTTCAAAACCTAGGCGGATATTTGTATAGCTGGGTTTAGTCCACATAATTCTCTCCAGAGATGTTTGATTAATTAACGGGTGTATTTATACATGGTGATTTCAAAACCTAAACGGATATTTTTATAGCTGGGTTTAGTCCACATCGTGACGTGCCTCTTGTTTTTTTGAAGTTGATGGTTGATTTTTATCTGCTGTGATCAAACCCGTCATGATAGAGCCGGGTTTGATCGCATGGTTTATTTAAAGCTATTCAAAAACAAAAATGGCATTACCCGGGCCACCTTGCCATGGGTTTTTACCACCAATATTAAAGACGCTGTAACCTGTGTTAAGCAGTAGTTGATTGCCAGCAATAACCGGGCCTACAGAATCAATAGCGCCGCCATTACCTTCGCGTCCCTGAATATCGGTAGTGTTTACGGCGGTATAATATGACCATAGTTCAGACCCTTCTTTGCCTGCGCGCAGATCAAAGGCTCTGATCGTACCATCTAAGGAACCTGCGAATAACACATCGTTGGTTACGGTTACCGCGGCAGAGTATATCGCGTCATAGTCGCCATTTTGAGGACGTACTGACCAGGCCACAGCACCTGTTTTTAGGTTAATGGCGTAAATGCCAGGTGTGGCTCCGGCTACTTGTTCGGGATGAATTTCCAATAAATCGGCCAGCGTGCTACCCAGAATGGCGGCCTTGGGTACTTTAAAGTCGGCAATACCGGCATAGACATTTTTATCATCAACTGCCATGCCCCAATGCACACCACCTAACAGGCCACCCGCCCCAACGTTTCACTCCCAGTGTTTGGCACCGGGGAGTGGGTCTAATGAAGAAATGGTACCGCCTTTGTCGGCCGCAATAATAATG
>JABSRQ010000062.1 GCA_013215055.1 Pseudomonadales bacterium
ACAACGATCAACCCGTCCTCACGTTGAAAACGGGTTTCGACAAAGCGGCGGTCTTCGGGGTCCATGCCGCCGTGGTAATGCAGCGCGTTGTGGCCCGCGTCGCGCAAGCCCTTAGCGAGGCTTTCCGTCTTCGCACGAGTACCGCAATAGACGATGCCCGATTGGCCCTGTCGCGCGCCAGCGAAGTCCAGGATCTGTTTGCGCGGGCTGTCTTTGGCGGCAAAGGCCAGATGGATGTTAGGTCGGTCAAAGCCATGCAAGAAGGTGGCCGGGGCGTCTCCGTCAAACAGTCGTGTGCCGATTTCCTCGCGGGTTTCGGCGTCCGCTGTGGCGGTGAAGGCGGCAATCGGCACGTTCAGCGTGCGGCGCAGTTCTCCGATGCGGAGGTAGTCTGGGCGGAAGTCATGGCCCCATTGGCTGACACAGTGGGCTTCATCGATGGCAAACAGGGCAATAGGCAGTTGTTGTAGCATGGCCAATGTGGCCGGTAATATCAGCCGTTCAGGGGCCACATAAAGCAGCTGAATCTGACCTTCGCGCAGGGCCTGCTCTATGGCCTGTTGCTCCTGCCAGGTTTGGCTGGAATTTAAAAAAGCTGCATGAATGCCCAGCTGCTTTAAGGCGTCCACCTGATCTTGCATCAGCGCGATCAATGGCGATATAACAATGCCACAGCCCTGGCGGATTAAGCTTGGAATTTGATAACACAGCGATTTACCACCGCCGGTGGGCATGATAACCAAGGCATCCTGGCCCTGGCATACGGTATCGATAATATCTTGCTGCGCGCCTCTAAAGGCTGGATAACCAAAGGTTTTTTCCAGTATTGCTAAGGCAGTGGCGGGATTATTAATAGCGCTGTTCATTATCGAGTCTGGATGGGGGAAACATACATTATAGCGGTCAATGGCTCTGTAGATATACACTATACTGAATGAAGTTAGGGGGTTTTAACGTTGTCCTAAAGTGAATACAAGGAATCCCATGCACCGCTTTGTTCTACAGCTCTGTTGTCTTTTTCTTTCATCTTTACTGTTTTTTGCAGTTGCTCCTGCTTTTTCTCAAGGTTTGTCTAATGGTATCGATTTTTCTCAGTTTTCTTTTGGAGAGGCTGAGCATCGATCACGTTTTGATGATGCAGAGGCGCAATTTTTATTAGGCCATTATTATTACCAGGGTGCAGGTGTACCTCAAAATCATAGATTGGCGATTAAATGGTTTACCCGAGCCGGTTTATTAGGCCATGAGCAGGCGCAATATCAATTAGCCAAGATGTATAACCGTGGTGATGGCGTGCCGCAAAATTTTAAGGCGGCTTTTAAGTGGTATAAGTTAACTGCCGAAGGGGGGCTGACTCAGGCGCAGTTTGATTTGGCGGTTATCTATGGTATTGGCCGTGGGATAGGGCGTGATTTATCACAATCGGCATTTTGGTATGAAAAAGCGGCTAAGGGCGGCGATAAGGTTTCTCAGTTTAGAATTGCCGATGCCTACCATAAAGGCATCGGTGTAGAGACTGATATAAAGCAGGCATTTAAATGGCATGGCAAGGCGGCGGATCAGGAGGATATGGAATCACAGTATCAGCTGGGGCGTTTTTATCAGCGTGGTAAGGCCATTGACAAAGATTTAGATAAGGCGTTTCTGTGGTATGGAAGGGCGGCCGAGGCTGGACATAAAGATGCGCAATACCGTTATGCATTGATGTTTTACCGCGGTGAAGGTGGAGAGAAAAGTGTTAAAGATGCCTTACATTGGATGGACTTATCCGCGCAACAGGGCCATAAGCTGGCGCAATATAATTTGGGCCTGGCTTATTTTCATGGCCGTGAAGTTGAAAAAGATTTTAAAATAGCCAGTAAGTGGTTTCGTTTTTCTGCCGAGCAGGATCATGCCGGCGCGCAATACCATCTGGCTTATATGTATCAAAACCGCAAGGGTGTACCCAGAGATTTTAAATCGGCGGTGAAATTGTATATCCGATCGGCTGCCGCTGGTCATGCCAAGGCACAATATAATCTGGCGTTGATGTATGAAAAAGGCAATGGTATTCGTAAAAATTTGGCTAAGGCCGAGAGGCTCTATTTAAAAGCGGCCGCGCAAGGTCATGTCAGTGCACAATATAATCTGGCGTTAATGTATGACGCCGGCAAGGGTGTAGCCGCCGATTTTATTAAGGCCGTGAGTCTGTATAAAAAAGCCGCCAAAAAAGGCCATGCCGGTGCGCAATATAATCTTGCCTGGTTTTATAAAACTGGCCATGGTGTGCCACGTGATACTGACGGGGCAAGAATCCTGTTTGTAAAGGCGGCCGAAAAAGGTCATGCCGATGCGCAATATCAATTGGCATTATCGATGCTAAAAGGCGAAAACGGGGTTCAGGATTATAGCGGCGCATTACAGTGGATGAAAAAGGCCGCCAATCAAGGCCATCAACGTGCACAATTTGAATTAGCTAAAAGCCATGAAAAGGGTTTGGGCACAGGGCAGAGTCTAAGTGATGCGCATCGCTGGTATGAAAAGTCGGCCGAAAAAGGCCATGTGCTGGCGCAATTTAAAATTGCGACGATGTATGATTCCGGTATCGGCGGGACACAAAGTTATTTTAAGGCCGTGCGCTGGTATAAAAAAGCCGCCGAACAGGGGCATAGGGAGGCGCAGTTTCAGCTGGCGTTAAAATACGATAAGGCCGAAGGGGTTGCAAAAAGCTATGAAGCCGCGGCCAAATGGTATTTAAAAGCCGCCAGACAAGATCATCTAGAGGCGCAAAATACCATAGGCTGGTTTTATGAGCAGGGTGACGGGGTGCATAAAAACCCCAAGGCTGCAGCCAAATGGTATTTAAAGGCGGCGGAAAAAAAGCATGAGGCTGCACGCTATAATTTAGCCATGATGTATTACCGTGGTGATGGACGTTTCCCGCAGGATTTTAATAACGCGCGTCGCTGGTTTCGTTTTGCCGCCGAACAAGGTCATGAAGGGGCACAATATAAATTAGCTTCCATGTACCAGCAGGGCCAAGGTGGAAAAAAAAGTGATTTATTGGCTTATGCCTGGTGGAGTATCGCCAGTTCTTCGGGCTATAAACAGGCCACGGCTGATAGAGACCATGTTCTGCAGAAAATGAGTGATGAGCAGGTTGAAAAAGCGCAGTTATTGGCGGCCAAGATTTTCTCGCGTATCAGCCAATAACTAAGCTGCAGTGTGTGCGTTTTTACACCCTCGATGGTATCGAGCCTGGCTATGCATAGACCTTATTTTAAAAAACTGATTATCTTAGCCCCTAGGCATCCAAGCCACAGCAACGCCAGAAAATCGTTGGCATTGTAGTGAATCAAAAAATCAATATTGATAGACGTTATTATGAACGCTTAAAGGCGATTTTGACTAACTGCGTTAGGCAGGGTTTAGCCAGCCAGAATCATGCTAATCATGGGGATTTCAGGGCTTATTTATTGGGTTCGATTAATCATGTACGCAGCGTTAATGAAAATAAGGGGCGTAAGTTAAGCAAAATCTATCGACAAATTTCATTTTAGCGCAGCTGAGCTTGTTGTTATAGCCTCTGCTTCATGCACTAAAGTTTTTTTGGCCATGGATTGACGCCATTTATTTAATTGTTTTTCTATGCCTTTAGCTGACGCTATTTGTGGTTTAGAAGCGGTTAAGTCTTTTTCTTGTTCCCATGCGCTAATCAGTTTGTTGGATTTTTCAAAGGCTTCGATAAAACTGTCACTTTTCGGCAGGGATTGTTCAAAATAGGCTTTGCCAAAATAGGTGAATAAACGATCATCACCGCAGCCAAAGGACGTATTGTTTTTTGATGCTGCGGTTATTATCAGGCTGGTTTCATTTTTCAGTGGTTCGATAAATGTGCCTGAATAACATGCCGATATAATAATGACTTTATGTTTTATGCCGCTGTTATCTAATAGGGTTTTTAAATGGCTGGGTAATAAGTCTTCTAACGCAATGCCTTTATGGCCTAATGAAAAGCCCGATTTTTTTCCGCCATGGCTGCTGGCATATAAAAACAGAATGTCTTTCTCTTTATCCATCACGTTAGAAAAGTGCTGAATAGATTGTTTGATACTGGTAAGGGTTGCCATTGGGCGCTCTTCAATGGCGCGTTGGCTATTGATTAAAAATGCCGATTTTCCTTCCATGTCATACAAGTTTTTAAACTGGGTTTCAATAAAGTTAATTTCCCGGCGAAAGACTTCCTGCGGCCCCCAGCCGGCAATGCCTAATAGATAAAGTTGCGGGGCTTCACTGTCACTTTTTTGCACCTTGGCTAAGGTTTCAGCCAATAAGCGCTGCTGCTGATACATCGCCTGCTCAGCTATTTTTTCAGCACTATAAATCTTAAGGCTGTTATCACCTTTGACTAAAACGCCGTGTTTCCATTGTCCAGAAAACTTTTTAATGCCATCAAGCGCTTCGGCATATTCAAATGTGCCTTCACCATGTTTTTGGCCATATTTAAATTGACCGATATAGATATTGCCTTCTTTATCAACGAGCTTGCCTTCGCCGTCATAAGCATCGTAGGCAAACTCACCCTTATAGTGGTTGCCATTGATATCGGTATATTCACCGGTGCCGGTAAAAACACTGTCGCTAAATTCGCCGCGCCATTGGTTGCCTTCTTCATCGGTTCTAAAACCTTCGCCATCAGCAGTCCAATTTTTGAATTCACCTATTAGATTTCCATAACCTTCACTGGAATAGCTGCCTTTGCCTTCAAAATCGCCGTTAACAAAATCACCACTATAGGTCTCGCGGTCATTGGAGATATAAACCCCTTCACCATGAAACTCACCCTTGGTAAAATCGCCGGTGTATTTAGCGCCATCTTCAGTCACTAACTCACCTTTACCGTGATAAAGGCCGTTATGAATATCACCTTTATACTTTGAGCTATTCGCTAAAACCCAGGATCCATGGCCCTGCATTTGTCCTTGGGTAAAATCACCAGCGTAAACATCGCCTGTAGCCAGGATGAGTTTACCTTTGCCATGCATCATGCCCTGTTCAAATTGGCCAATATACTGTTTTCCGTCAGGCCACGTTAACTTGCCTTTACCGGTGAACAAGCCTTTATCGTCAACTTGGCCTTTATAGAGTGATGCATCAGGCAGAATGTTTTTGCTATAAAGATTTGCGCTAACTTTTTCCAGGCCAAAGGGTGTTTGCGTCAATAGAAAATAGGCGGCGATGAAGCCTATGCTCATCAGTAACGTGGCCGTTAAAAGCTTTTTCATTCTTGTCTTCCAGTCATTGTCACTTACGGATTGATAGCTTAACGCATAAAACCTCAAATTAAAGTCTTACGTCTTCTACAGCAATAAAGCTGCCTGCGGTTTTATAAGATGGCTTGGGATTATTGCAGGCACAAAAAAGCCGCAATCCAATAAAGGATGCGGCTTAATCTGTATTACTGGATCTTTATGGATCAAATAATGGTAGCAAGAAGTGGATTCGAACCACCGACCCCATCATTATGAGTGATGTGCTCTAACCAACTGAGCTACCTTGCCAAAGGCTGTTGAAACAAGTTGTGCTGTACATCTGTTTCGTGTGGCGCATTTTACCGATTAGCGAGACAGTGTCAAGTCTCGATGATGTTTTTATCCTGCTTTTTGCTTAACTTCGTGTGCTAAGTAAAAGCAGGATAAAAATAGGCGCCTAAAGAGGGCTTATACGTTGAATAAGAAATTCAATAAATCACCGTCTTGTACAATGTAGTCCTTGCCTTCTGCACGCAGCTTACCGGCTTCTTTACAGCCGCTTTCGCCTTTATAGCTGATGAAATCATCATAAGCCATGGTTTCTGCACGGATAAATCCACGTTCAAAATCGGTGTGGATAACACCGGCCGCTTGCGGTGCGGTTGCACCTACGGGAACGGTCCAGGCACGTACTTCTTTTTCGCCTGCGGTGAAGTAGGTTTGCAGGCCTAATAGCTGATAACCCGCATGGATCACGCGGTTAAGTCCTGGCTCGGTCATGCCCATTTCTTCGAGAAACATGGCGATATCATCTTCATCGTCTAGCTCGGCAATATCTGCTTCTAAAACGCTGCAGATGGGCACAACGACGGAACCTTCTGCCTCGGCAATGGCGCGTACAACATCGAGGTGTGGGTTATTCTCAAAACCCTCTTCGGATACGTTGGCGATATACATCGTAGGTTTGCCTGTCAGCATATGTAAGCTGGGTAATACCTCTAACTCTTCATCGCTGAGCTCTAGAGAGCGAATCGCTTTGGCTTGTTCCAGATGTGGGGTGATTTTTTCTATCAAGGCCATTTGGCTTACGGCAAGTTTGTCGCCACCTTTAACGGCACGCTTTAGGCGCTGCTCTTGTTTTTCCAGGCTTTCTAAATCCGCCAGGCACAATTCTGTATTGATGATGTCGATGTCGGCAGCAGGATCAATTTTGTTGGCAACGTGAATAATATTTTCATCTTCGAAGCAACGAACCACATGCGCGATGGCATCGGTTTCACGGATGTTAGCCAGAAATTTATTGCCTAAACCTTCACCTTTTGATGCGCCGGCAACCAAGCCTGCAATATCCACAAACTCCATGGTGGCAGCAATGCATTTTTGTGGCTTAACAATAGCTGCGATGGCGTCTTGGCGCGCATCGGGAATCGTTACCGTGCCTTCGTTAGGCTCGATGGTGCAGAATGGGAAGTTTTCTGCCGCAATACCGTTTTTGGTGAGGGCGTTAAATAAGGTTGATTTACCGACGTTGGGTAGACCAACGATGCCGCAATTGATAGCCATGGTGTGTTCCTCTAAAACGGATCAGGATGCTTGAAAGCTGTGTAGTTGGTTCATGGCTGCTTGCCATTCACCTTTAATCATTTTGTCGAGATGCCTTGCGGCTTCATCGATGGTGGCCAAGATAAGTTCGTGTTCTTTAGCCGGGGCTTTTTTTAATACGTAGTTTGATACTTGTTTGGCGTTACCTGGGTGGCCTATGCCAATACGTAGGCGATAAAAATCTTTTTTATTGCCATGGGCGCTGATAATGTCACGTAAACCATTATGGCCGCCGTGACCGCCGCCTTGTTTAATTTTGATGACGCCTGGGTCAAAATCCAGTTCATCATGGGCAACAAGAATACTTTCCAGCGGAATTTTATAAAAGTTGCTGATGGCTGCAACCGCCTGCCCACTTTTATTCATAAAGGTGGTAGGAATAATCAGCTTAACGTCTTGGCCGTGTATCTGGCCTGCGCCGCTGATGCCAAAAAATTTGCTATTGCTAGCGAGTGGAATATTAAAGGCACGGGCGATTTCTTCGACAAAAATCTGGCCGGCGTTGTGTCTTGTCTCTATATAAGAAGGCCCGGGATTACCCAGGCCTACTATCAGCTTAATTTTGCTCATTGCTGGGCAGAATTACTCTTCAGATGCTGCTTCAGGTGCTGCTTCAGCTTCATCTTCATCAGCTACTGCGCCTTTAATGGCTTTAACCTGTGCGATGGCGTGGTTATGAGACTCGCCTAAGTTTAGATCAACAGAAGATACACCTTCTGGGAAGTTAAGATCAGCGATGTGAACAATTTGACCCAGCTCAACGTCAGCCATATCAACTTCGATGAACTCAGGAATCTTAGAAGGAACACAGGTGATTTTGATGGTGTTAGCATCAATTTGAAGTGTACCGCCTTGCTCTTTAACACCTTTAGCCGTATCACCATTAATGTAATGTAAAGGAATGACCATGGTGATAGTTACAGAATCGTCAGCACGTTGGAAATCGGCATGCATGATGATTTGTTTGGCTGGGTGACGTTGTAAGTCTTTCAGGATAACGTCAGTTTCAGTACCGTCGATGTTTAAGGTCAGAACTGATGCGTAGAAAGCTTCGCTTTCTTGTGCTTTCCAGATGTTCTTGTGCTCAATTTGGATAGAAATTGGCTCACCAGAACCGAATACAACGGCTGGGATGGTGCCGGTACGACGTAGGCGGCGGCTCGCACCTTTCCCTAAATCACTGCGGCTTTGTGCATTTAATACAATAGAATCAGACATGAAAGTCTCCAGTTTTGATCTGCCAATATCCGCGACCAGAACAGTGGCAGGTTTAATTAAGCGCGGGATTATCGCAGCCTTGGCGGCAATACTCAATGCTTTTACCGGCAAAGGGGAGAAAAAATAGACGATTTACAGAGCGGAAGGTGCGGGTAGTTGTTCGTTTGATGGGCTGGATTTGACGAAGGGCGTTTGAGAGGGGCCTGAAAAGAGGTTCAGGCCCGCCGGGTTTATTCAGGGTTTAGCTGAATAACGCACTGATAGATTCTTCATTGTTGACACGACGTACAGACTCGGCCAGCAAGTTGGCCATGCTTAATACACGGATACGTGAACAGTTTTTGGCTTCTTTAGATAAAGGCACGGTATCGGTAACAATCAGTTCATCTAATTCAGAGTTGTTGATGTTAGCAATGGCGTTACCGGATAATACCGGATGCGTACAATAGGCGATAACACGTGTAGCGCCATGTTCTTTTAAGGCTTCGGCGGCTTTACATAAGGTGCCTGCGGTATCAACCATATCGTCAACCAGAATACAGGTGCGATCTTTTACATCGCCGATGATATGCATAACCTGAGATACATTGGCGCTAGGGCGGCGTTTGTCGATGATGGCTAAATCCAAATCATCCAACTGCTTGGCGACAGCGCGGGCGCGTACAACACCGCCGATGTCAGGGGAGACCACCATCAGGTTTTCGTAACCTTGTTTGCGAATGTCTTCAATTAAAACCGGTGAACCATAAACGTTGTCTACCGGGATATCGAAGAAACCTTGAATTTGTTCAGCATGTAAATCAACGGTTAATACGCGGTCAACCCCAACCGTTACCATCATATCGGCAACTACTTTTGCGGTAATCGGTACACGTGCCGAGCGTACACGGCGGTCTTGGCGGGCATAACCAAAATAAGGCACTACCGCGGTGATACGTGCTGCCGATGCTCTGCGCAGCGCATCGGTCATAACAATCAATTCCATTAGGTTGTCATTGGTAGGCTGGCACGTTGATTGAATGATAAAAACATCTTTACCACGTACATTCTCGTTGATCTCGACGGTGATCTCACCATCTGAGAATTTGCCAACGTCTGCATCGCCCAGTGTCATATGCAATTGATCAACAACTTTTTGTGCAAGTTCAGGGTTAGCGTTGCCAGTGAAAACCATCATTTTGGACATGGGGGATACCTTGGAATTATAGGGTGGGAGCTGTGGCGCGTATTCTACTGAAAATTAGCTTTTTTTCCAGTACTGTTGCTGAATCTATTGCTAGTTTTTTAGCCAGTGAATTTAGCGTAGCAGGAATTATGATGTAGATAAAAAAAGATGGCTGGGGTGGCAGGATTCGAACCTACGCATGCTGAGATCAAAACCCAGTGCCTTACCGCTTGGCGACACCCCAGTAAAGTGGCCGGAATATTAACGACTTGTTTCTAATTTTACAAGTAGTGGTGAGCAATTTTTTCCTTTTGTTAGCAAAGACTTTATCGTGTCAGGAATTTTCTTCTGAACGGCTAAAGCTTCTTTTTCACTATCAAAGGCGGCAAAAACACAGGCACCTGTTCCGGTCATTCTTGCGCCCTGACTAAATTGTGATAAAACCGTTAAGGCTTCATTCACTTCAGGATAGAGTTTTCTGACCAGTGTTTCGCAATCATTGCGGAACAAGTCTGAGTCACCCTGCTCAAGAAAGGCGGCCATTCTCAATACTTTACTATCACGTGTCAACTTAGAATGTGAAAAAATTTCCTGGGTAGAGACATGGCAATCAGGAATAAGTAGCAAATAGGTTTTTTCATCGATGTTGATGTCGCTTAAACTTTCGCCAATTCCTTCTGCCCACGCAGTATGGCCGTGGATGAAAATCGGCACGTCGGCACCCAGTTTTAAGCCTAACTCCTTTAACTGCTGCTCATTCAACTGAGTATCCCACAGCTGATTTAACGCGATTAATGTGGTGGCCGCATTGGATGAACCGCCGCCTATGCCTCCGCCCATAGGCAGATTTTTTTCGATATGAATATCAACGCCTTTTTTGCAGCCGGTTTTTTCCTGCAAGGCTTTGGCAGCTTTTACAATAAGATTGTCTTTGGATTTAAGCCCTGCAAATTCAGTTAATAAATGAATTTTATCATCGTCTCTTATCTGAAAATGTAGCTGGTCATGAATTTCTAAGAAGTGGAAAACCGTTTGCAGATCATGGTAGCCGTTTTCACGTTGGCCGGTGATATGTAAAAACAGATTTAGTTTGGCGGGCGCGGGCAGGGTAATCGTTTGCATAAGATGTGATGCGTTCACTTATAAAAAATTGGCGTGATGCTGTTTGATGATGATGGTTAGACGTAAATCGTTTTTTTCTAATCTTAATCGATGAGGAAACAGCTGATCCCCCACGGCTTTATATTTACTTAATTCAACATGCCATATGGGGGTGTCGAAAGATTGCAGTTGTTGTTCTTGGTTATATTGTCGATTACGTTCATCACCCAAAGTTTTACCTTGCATCCATTGCTTAACCGCGTTCATCGGAAATGACCAACCGGTTATACGTTGCATTAATTGTTCTGGGTCTTGGGCGTAATAGCTTGTGCCATCGGCTTGCACCGCAAAGGCTTGTTTATCATTACCCTTGATGCTGAGCTCGGGGCGGCCCAGCGGATTAAATAGATGAATAATGTAATGTTGGTCTTTTTGGGTCCAGTTAAAACTTGCCGTTCCGCCTTTAAGTAAACTTTGGCGAAAACCTATTTTTCCACTGATTTTCCAATCGGGCTGTTCCAGGGTTTCTTGAATAGGGGTTTGGCTACAGCCACTGAGTAATAAAAAAATACAGCTGAAAAAAAAGGCGTAAGAAGAAGGGCGGAACCGCGAGATGAGTTTATAAAGGAATGTCGAGACGTTTAATGGTTTCATTCAGTTCAGTGTGATCCGGCGTTTGATGCAGGGCTTCTTTTAATATAATCGTGGCATCATCTTTTTGCCCTAACATCCATAAAACTTCAACTAAATGTGCTGCAACTTCTGCATCCGGGTATTGTTGCATGGCCTGTTGAAGGTATTCCAGGGATTTTTGCCATTGACCCATACGGTATAATACCCAGCCCATGCTGTCCAGCACGGCCGGGTCGTCAGGGGAGAGTTCCAACGCCTGTTGAATTAATCTATAGGCTTCGTCTAAGCGATTGGTTTTATTGGCCAGGGTATAACCCAGTGCATTTAACGCCAGAGTACTATCGGGTTGTAACTGGATAATATGGCGTAAATCGACCTCCATCTGTAATAGGTTGTTTTGCAGCTCGGCTAACATGGCGCGGCTATAACGAATGTCGATGGAGTCTGGGCTGGTAGACAGTTGCAGGCTGAGGTGGGCATAAGCTTTATCGGTCAGGCCTTGTTTTTGTAATAATTGCGCCTTTAGAATATTTAAACGTTCCAGATGTAGTGCGTTTTTAGGCTGCTTTAATTCGGCCTCGATAATGACCCTGGCTTCGTCGTAGTGTTGTTGTTTCAAATAAATGCTGGCGATTTGTTCTTTGGCGCGGGCAAGTTCCGGGCTGTCGTTGATAGCGAGAAAATGTGTTAAAGCGCTTTTATCCTGGCCTTGAATGCTGGCAATTTGGCCCAGGTAATAATGGGATAAATCTGGATGTTCCGACTGCATTAATAACTGCTCAAACATCGGCTGGGCTAATTCTGCTTTGCCTTCATCCAGATAGATAAGGCCCAGATTTAAAATCAGCAAAGGGTCCTGTGGTGTCTGGCTGCGTAGAATTTCAAACTGAGCGGCGGCTAAAGAGAGATCATAGCGGGTGGCCAATTGGGCGTATTTAAGGCGTAAATCACTATTGTCAGGGTGATTCTTAATGGCTTTTTGATACATCGCCATGGCGAGCTCGGGTTTATCCAGGCTGATATAAATACGCGCGGCATAATAATAAACCGTCTCATTATTGCCGGCATTATCGGCGGCTTTTTGGGTATGGAATAACGCCTGTTCAACCTGCTTATTATTGTCAGTAGCATTCAGGCTGAGAATCGCCGTGGCCAGATGGATGTCGTAACTATAGGGGTGGACCGTGCTAAGTTTTAACAGCTGTTGTAAATAGGCTTGCAGCGCCTGCGGTTTCTGTTGTTGACTGATTAAATGCGCCAGGCGGGTGAAATCGGTGTTATGGCCCAATTGTGCCACTTGCTCCATGGTCGCAATCGCATGGCTATAATCTTCATTATGTACATAGGCCAGAGACAGAAAAAAATAAGCCAGAGGGGCCTTGGGTTTGGCTTGCTGCCAAATTTTGGCGGCTATCAGCATGTCGTCAAAGTGTCCCTGGTTTAAGGCCAGGCGAGTGGCGCGTTCGGCCAAATAGGCCGATTGATAAAATTGAGCCTGGGGTAAAAATAAATCCAGGGCCAGTTCGTATTGACCTCTATAAGTGGCAAATTCGCCACTTAATATGCTGAATAACGCAGTGCGACTTAATTGGGGTTTAGGTGTTGAGTTTGCTACATCATTAGCCGGTTCTGTGGTGTTGCTCGATTCGCCATAGCTGGGCTTGATCATCAATAGGCTGATAACCAGGGCGAAAAAAACATGTTGTAAAATGGGCTCTAGTTTATACATGGCTCTTTGGTCTATAGGCCTGGGTAGAGAGTATTGAGAGGCCGCAACATCAACCTAAATGTTCAATGCACAGATGTAAAGTGCATATTGCACAGATGTAAAGTGCATATTCAGAGTGTAGCAGTTTGCCGCTAAAGCACCTTTTTTTAGTCTTATTTCGACGTCGATGTTCAGGTATTTAAAGCCGCTAAATTGGCAGCTCATATGATTAATTAGCAGCTTTATGGCTTAGATTACTTACATGTGTAGAAAGACTTGCTAAAATAGAGGTTTTTGTAACGGAATAAAGCACTTCAATGGCCTTAATTGCACTGGGAATCAATCATGACACCGCTACGGTAGAGGTGCGCGAAAAAGTGGCCTTTGCACCCGAGCAGATGTCTGATGCGTTACAATCCCTGTGTTTAAGTGCAAATTTATCCGAAGCGGTGATTTTATCCACCTGCAATCGTACCGAAATTTTGGCTGTAGCCGATAACGATCAAAGCAATGAGATTCTGCATTGGTTGGCGCAATATCATGCCGTGCCCAAGGTTTCCCTTCAATCCAGCAGTTACTGCCATATCAACGCCGAGGCTATTTTTCACATGATGAAAGTCGCCTGTGGTCTGGATTCCCTGATCTTGGGTGAACCTCAAATTCTTGGCCAATTGAAGTCGGCTTTTGCGGTAGCCCAGCAGGCCGGTACGGTGGGTGGTGCGTTAGATCATGCCATGCAGCATACGTTTTCCTATGCTAAAAAAGTCCGTACCCAAACCGCGATAGGTGAAAATCCGGTTTCAGTAGCTTTTGCCGCGGTGTCTTTATCGCAACGTATCTTTTCCGATTTATCCAAAACTTCGGCGCTGTTAATCGGCGCGGGGGAGACCATAGATCTGGTTGCCAAACATCTTCAGGGGCGCAATATTGGGCGCATTATTGTTGCTAATCGTACCTTGACCCGGGCCGAAGAACTGGCCAAACAATATTCGGCCGAGGCGATCTTATTATCGGATATACCCGATAAACTATCGCAGGTGGATATCGTTATTTCATCCACCGCCAGCCAATTACCTATCTTGGGAAAAGGCGCAGTAGAGCGTGCATTGAAGATACGTAAACGCAGGCCTATGTTTATGGTTGATATTGCCGTGCCGCGGGATATCGAACCCGAGGTGGCCGATTTATCCGATGTCTACCTTTATACCGTGGATGATTTACGTGACATCATCGATGAAAACAAACAAGCAAGAAAAGATGAAGTGGTCAAAGCCGATGTGATTCTGCGTGATGGCGTAGAAATATATCAGGCGGTGCAGCGGGTTAATTCAGTTGTGCCGGTGGTTAAAGCATTCAGGCAACAAGCAGAAGCTTTGCAAGCCGATGTTCTTGAGAAAGGTTTAAAACAATTATCTAACGGTGTTGATGCAGAGAAGGTATTGGAGAGTATGGCGCGCCTATTAACCAATAAATTGATTCATGAACCTTCGATGCAAATTAAAAAAGCCGGGGAAGTAGGTGATTACAACTTTGTCAGGAAATTTACCGAATTGTATCAATTAGATGTAGATCTCAGTGAAATCGTTGAGATGGAATCCTAGCTTTTCTCCCGCCTATTATTATTGCCATCAACAAACACGCCGCATTAAAAAAAGAATTTACAGGAATCACCTCGCATGAAAGCCTCGATATTATTAAAGCTGGAAATTCTGGCTGACCGCTATGATGAAATAGCTCACTTACTGGGTGATGCCGAGATTATCTCGGATCAGAATAAATTTCGTGCACTCTCCAAAGAGTATGCCGAGTTAGAACCTGTGGCGCAGGCGTTTGAAACGTATCAGAAAATCCTGGAAGATATCGAAGAAGCCCAGGCGCTGTGTGAAGATGAAGACCCGGATATGCGTGATATGGGTAAAGAAGAATTATTAGCCACCCAAAAATCCAGAGAGGCTCAGCAGGAAGCATTACAAAAGCTGTTAATTCCCAAAGACCCCAATGATGGTCATAACGTTTTCCTTGAAGTGCGTGCCGGCACCGGTGGTGATGAGGCGGCGATTTTTGCCGGGGATTTATTCCGTATGTATAGCCGCTATATTGAAAAACGTGGCTGGAAAGTTGAAATGATCTCGGGCCGTGAAAGTGATCAAGGTGGCTATAAAGAGATTATCGCCAGAGTTTCCGGCAGCGATGTTTACGCAAAGATGAAGTTTGAATCCGGTGTTCACCGTGTGCAACGTGTACCTGAAACTGAATCACAGGGCCGTGTACATACCTCAGCCTGTACGGTTGCAGTCATGCCAGAGGCGGATGAAGTGGATGAGGTGAATATCAACAAGGCGGATTTACGTATCGATACATTCCGTGCCTCCGGTGCCGGTGGTCAGCATGTTAACAAAACCGATTCGGCCATACGTATTACCCATCTTCCTTCGGGGCTTGTGGTGGAGTGTCAGGATCAACGCTCACAGCATAAAAACAGGGCTCAGGCCATGGCGCTATTGTCTGCGCGTTTGATGCAAGGGGCTGTAGATGAAGCCGCTGCTGCACAAGCCGAAGAACGTAAAAGCTTGGTAGGATCGGGTGATAGATCAGAACGTATTCGCACCTATAATTATCCACAAGGTCGTGTGACCGATCATCGTATCAATCTAACTTTGTACAAGCTGGATGAAATTATGCAAGGTGATTTGACGGTGATTATCGAGCCCTTATTGCAGGAACATCAGGCCGATCAGCTTGCCTCCATGGGCAGTGATTAATCTCAATTTATATTCTCTAGTACGGTCATTATGATCAGCATTAAACAAACTTTAATCGCCGCGGTAGAAAAGCTGGCGGCGATTGATACTGCCAGATTAGATGCAGAAATACTGCTGGGCCATGTATTAGAAAAGCCCCGCAGTTATTTGTTTTCCTGGTCTGAAGTTGAGCTTACTCCTGCACAGCAAAGTGTTTTTTCAGCATTAATCGCCCAGCGTGTGGCGGGTAAACCCGTGGCTTATCTGGTGGGTGTTCAGGAGTTTTGGTCTTTAGATTTTAAGGTCACCGAGGCGACGTTAATTCCACGCCCTGAAACCGAACAGTTGGTGGATGCGGTGCTGGCATTATGCCCTGCATCACCATTGATCTTATGGGATGCAGGCACAGGCACAGGAGCCATTGCGGTTGCGTTAGCCAGTGAGCGCCCAAGCTGGCAAATATTTGCCAGTGACTATAGCGCCGCTGCTTTGGCTGTGGCGGCAGAGAATATCAGCGCCAATAAGGTGGCGGTAAATCTGTGCAGGGGTGATTGGCTGCAAGCTCTCGCAGCCCAATCGTTAGATGTCTTAGTCTCCAATCCGCCTTATATTCCGCCCGATGATAAACATTTGGTCGCCTTAACCTATGAGCCGCATAGCGCCTTGGCTGCCGCTGATGAAGGTTTGGCCGACATCAAAAAACTCATCATTCAAGGCTTAAGAGTATTAAAACCCGGTGGCCGTATTTTTATTGAACACGGCTATGATCAGGGGGATGTGGTGCCTGCCTTATTACGTGAATACGGTTATAACCATGCCATGTGTGAAAAAGATTACGCCGGCCAGCCGCGCTTTAGCCATGCGCGCTTATCAGCTAAGGGTTAAATGATGAATGATGATCAGCTATTGCGTTATAGCCGCCATATTTTATTAAATGACTTTGATATTGAAGGTCAGGAAAAACTGTTGGCGAGTACGGTTTTAATTGTGGGTGCCGGCGGCCTGGGTTGTCCGGCGGCAATGTATTTAGCCAGCTCCGGAATTGGTGAAATTATCATCGCCGATGATGATGTGGTGGAATTATCTAATCTTCAGCGACAAATTGGCCATGCTATGGCTGATATCGACAGCCCCAAAGTAGAATCACTAAAGCAGACGTTAAGCGCATTAAACCCGGATGTGAAAGTGACGGCTGTTAATACCCGTTTAGATGAAAACCAGATGGCAGTGTATGTTCAGCAATCGGATGTGTTAGTTGATTGCAGTGACAACTTTAAAACCCGATTTTTATTAAACCGTTTTGCGGTTGAATACAAAAAGCCTTTAGTTTCGGGGGCTGCGATTCGTACTGAGGCGCAGTTGGTCGTGTTTGATAGCCGTGATGATAAAAGCCCCTGTTATCGCTGCCTTTATTCCGATGATGTAGACAGCGAACAGGATTGTTCCAGCAACGGTGTATTGGCACCGTTAGTGGGTATTGTGGGCAGCATGCAGGCGTTTGAGGTCATTCGCCTAATAACAGGTTTTGGTGAATCTAGCGTCGGTGCTTTGCAAATGGCCGATTTAAAACACGGCGGCTGGCGCAGCTTAACGCTGGCCAGAGATCCCGAATGCCCGGTATGTGGTTCTCGCTAAGGTATTAAACCCCTGCCTTTTTTTGTGCAGCCACTACATCCGCATGAAATTCCTTATGCCACAACACCGTGGCGGCACATATTGCCGCCGGTACCAACACAATATTGATCAGCGGCAACATGCTGACTAACATCACCGATAAGCCAAAAGCGCCAGCCTTTAATGGCTGCTTTTTCAATAAACGTAAAAAATCGGTAAAGCTTAATTGATGATTGTCCGCCGGAATATCCAGATATTGTATCGCCATTAGCCACGCGCCAATCAATAGGCTGAGAATATTTAACACCGGGAAAAACAGTAATACCAATAATAAAACCAGCCACTTTAAGGTGCTGATAAATTTTCGAATCTCGCGAAAAACAGTTCTATGAATAGAAGCCGCAAAACTCTCCCCTTCACTGGATGGGTAACCCAAAACTTCTTCGACTTTCTCCGACAGCAACGCATTAAAAGGTGCGGCGATAATATTCACCAGGCTAACCAAGGTATACGAGGTGACTAAAAGCCCGGTGATAATCGCGATGGGCCAAAACAGCCAACTTAAATAGACAAAACCAGCGGCGACCCATTCCCATAGATTGGCATGAATCCAGCCTTCAAAGCTGTCTTGTAATACCGGGATTTGTAAAAAACACCAGGTAAAGATACTGCCAAAAATGGCTGCACTGACGGCAATAGGGGCGGCAACATAACGTTTTAAACCAGGATGTAGAATCAGCTTAAATCCCTGGATTAATATCAATAGTGCCGATGACTGGGCATAGCGGTTATTTGTAGAACTCATTGTGTATGCATCTCTTGTGATCGTTGGGCTATTCTAACCTTTGTTATACAGACTTTAATGTAAAAATTAAGTTCATATGCGCTAAACTGCGTGCAGTATTCCTATTCAGAGAAAATGATTATGTCCAATCAGGCAGACGTTTTACTGTCACAAGTGCAGAAATCACCGGCCGCGGTTGCCATCCATGATAAAGATGCGTGGATGTCGATCTTTGCCCAATACCATATCGTTGAAGATCCTGTGGGTTCTACACCGCATGTAGGTGGGATTTACGATACTACCTCGGGTGAACGAGGCCATGCGGCACTTGGCCGTTTTTTTGATACGTTTATCGCGCCTAATAAAATAAGTTTTGATGTTAAAAAAGATATTGTTTGTGGCAACCATGTGGTTCGTGATTTGACGATTAATATCGAGATGTCACCCACGGTTAAAGCGTCTGTAGAAATGCATTTACTGTATGAGTTGGTACAAGAAGGTGATGAGTGGAAGGTAGTACGTTTGGCCGCGCATTGGGAATTATTGCCTATGGTGATGCAGTTACTGAAAAAAGGTTTTGCCTGCGCCGGTGTTTTAGCCGGGCTAACGGTGCGTATGTTGCGTTATCAAGGCATCGCAGGAACGTTGGGCTTTTCCAAGGCAGCGTTGAATATCGGCAATAAAGGTAAAAAAGCGGTAGAGACCTTTGTGAAGGCGTTTAACCATCAGGACCTTTCTACGTTAATGTCGGTCTGTGCTTCGGATGCGGCGTTAATTCATATGCCCTTTGGTCAGCCGCCCTTATCGCCTTCACAGGTTTTTGAGAAGGTGAATGGGAAAATGGCCATCTGTAAATTATTGGCTTCCGGTGAGACTATTACTGCAACCGTGAGTTTACAGCAGGAGAATGGTGTTAAAGAAGGTGTGATGATCGCCGAGTTTAATCGTAAAACCGGAAAAATCGTCGCCATGCGCCTGTATTGGGATTAAGTGATCACAGAATAGGCGAATAGCCGATTTTGTGAGAGATGTCTTACACAAACTTAAGACTTATCGCCTATTTTTAACCGGAACTTTTAAGCATAATTCTTTTCGTGCAGGGAGCACTTGCAGGGAATGCAATTAAGGGAGTTCGACAAGGGTAAAGGGACAAGCAGGGAATGTGTTAGGGATTGAAAGTCGAAGTATAGGGCGCAGGGTTGCGAACTTAAAAAGCCGGGCAAGGGTTGCCCGGTTTTTTTTCGTCTGTAGAAAAGATTAATGGACTCAAAGTATCGCCCATCATATGTTGATAGATGGACGAGCGCTTAATCTTAGCTTTGTCTATTGTGGTCCGAAGGTCTGCGTATCCAATGTGCCATCGAGATTATAACGGACTAGAGAAAACTCATAGGTGGCGACAACGCTGTTTCCTGCCACCAGCAGTTTACCATCGGCTTGCTGTAGCACAGCACGGGAAAAGTTGACATCAGAACCCAGATCGTTGATAACGATGCCATTACCTGTGCCAGCATCGCCAACCAGAGTAGTATCCAAAGAGCCATCGGCGTTATAACGCACCAGAGCAAAGTCATATTTATAGCCACTGCTCATATTAACTTCACCGGTTACCGCCAGCTTGCCATCGGCTTGTTGAATCACCGAATTAGCCATATTGTCATAAGAACTTACAGCCGTGGTGACAATGCCATCATCATCAAATGTGCTGTCCAGAGAACCATCAGAGTTATAACGTAATACGGCAAAATCAAAGTGGCTACCATTATGGTTTTTACCCGCGACAACCAACTTTCCGTTAACTTGCTGTATCAATGAATAGGCATGTTCATTATTTGAGTTATCATCGATATCGGTCTTGACGATGCCATCGCTATCGAAGCTTACATCCAGAGTGCCGTCACTCATATAACGAATCAGCGTAATGTCATAGTTATTACCATTATCGCTGTCGCTATCACCGGCAATAACCAACTTACCATCAGCTTGCTGTATCAATGCATAGGCATGTTCATAGCTGGAGCCGGTGTTGGTGATGACTGTACCATTATTACCAAAGCTGGTATCTAACGTGCCATCGCTGTTAAATCTAGCCAAAGCCATATCATCATCGCTGCCATTATCGTTACTGGTGCCAGCGACAACTAATTTACCGTCGGTTTGCTGAATCAGGGCGTAGGCTCTGTCACCGCGTGAACCGATATCCAGGGTGACGATGCCTGCATTACCAAAACTTGCATCCAAAGAGCCGTTAGCATTGAACCTGACGACGACCATTTTATAATATTCACCCAGATAACTAAAACCTGCTATAACCAGCTTGCCATCGGCCTGCTGTATCACGGCTTCGGCCCAATCATGACCATCACCTATGGCAAGCGTTAATGTGCCATCGTCGGAAAAACTGGTATCCAGAGTACCATCGGTATTGTATCGAGCCAGGGTCATGTCATAGTTATTGTCGTAAAGAGTGCCAACTTCACCGCGTCCTGCCACAACCAGTTTACCATCGGCTTGCTGAATCATAGATTCAATCTGCTCAAAGTTAATGCTGATATCGGTTTTGACAATACCTGTACAATTATCGCAAGCCGGTGTTTGTTGTTCGTTGTCGGTAGATACTTTTAGTTTTGTGTCAGGCAAGCAACCGGCAAAAATAACCGCGCTTATTGCCAAAAGGGGGAGGTGGCGCTTCATCGTAGATCTTCCTTGTTTTTGAGCGAGTATTGAATAACAAGACGAAAGACGAGAATAGATAGTCGTTAATTCTTGCTTCTAACATCCTGTTATAATCGCGAAAAACATTACCTTATAAAGGTGTAATTTTCAATCACCATTAAGATGGTCAATGGGGGATAGTCATTTGTTATGCAAATAATGAATAATATTCATAATAGGGGGGAATACGCCTATACCACCTTCTTCTGTGAAGAAAATATATTTTTATTGGGGCAAACATTAATCGCCGCAGGCTTTGGGGTAGATAAACTAACAGTATTGTTTTTGTCTAATTATCAGTATCAAATTCCACTGAGGCAACAGCGCTTAGGGCAAAGCTTTGTGGGTTTTGATGAGCCCCTGGTTATCTGGGATTACCATGTGGTGTTGCAATTCGATGATGCGGATAAAAAATACATTCTCGACTTCGATAGCCTGTTGGATTTCCCCTGCATAAAATCGGTCTATTTTACAGCGACACTACTTCCTCCAAAGCCATTGTTCGATGCCTTTGCGGTGTTGTGCAGGGAAATTCCTCTGCAACAATTTCTTCAGCAATTTGATAGTGACAGAAGCCATATGTTAGATGAGTGCGGTAATGCCTTGGCCACCTTTCCTGAATACCCGGCCATACGTGCAGACGATACCGATAGTGCCGTATGTTTGATGGATTATATTGATATGCAAAAAAATATTGCCGGTACGATCGTTGCTGACGATTTGTAGTGATGGAGGAACGAAAAAATGTTCTGACAATCTGTACTTGTTAAGTATTTTCATGGTTGTAAATATTGTATATAAAGTTTAACAAGACGTTCTTTTTCGTCGAACTTAATAAACACAGCTCCTTCAAGATCATCGCCTGATTTCCAGCAAATCGGTATCTTGTAAGTACCATCAGTATTATAAAGATACTTTTTAGCTATCTTTACTTTTAAGTTATCTTCAACTTCATCAGTGCTCATTAAAAGCGCCAATCCAGACTCTGTAACTACATTCTTATCAGTGAGTCTGATTTGCCAAACCATATCACTAGCCCATGTCAAATATTTTATTCCTTCGTAATAATAATATTTTCCATTTTTCAGCAACGGAATATCTTCCTTGCCGCTTTTCATTGGCTCACCAAATATCTTCTTTACCTCTGATATCGGCGAACCAATACCAATACCATTCACCGTCAAACCTTGATCATTAGTACATTTTTTGTCGCTATTATTCGCATTTTCGGTATCTTTTGACGCTGCTTGAGCTTGATAACACAGAGTCACATATATCATTACCATTAAAGTAATAATTGTTTTCATACTCTATATACTCGTGATAAATACTTAACGCCTCAAACTCCAGCTTGTGAATTTTTAGCAGTAAATTTCAGACGCAATACTTGCTGTCCAGTAGGCTCGTGCAATTTTTCTTCTAAATACTCAAAACCATACCGTGAATAGAATTTACGACCTATTGAGTTTTCTTTGAATACTTCAACCTCAAGGTCACCGTGTAATTCTTGAGCCTTATCCATTAGAGCTTTACCTGCACCCTTGCCGTGATACTTTGGCTGTAAAAATATTGCGCCAACCTCATTGCCCATTAATGCAATAAAACCTTCTACATTTCCGTCAATCTCTATTACCCATGTATCAGTATTAGGCATATATACTTCAGCCACATTTATTCGTTCTTGAGCTATAAATTCATCTGTCATAAATGGGTGAGCTAATCGAGTTGCGGTTTCCCAGGAAGAAAGCACTGCATCTAAATCAAAATTTTCATATTGTCGTATTTTCATGAATATATTTCCTTTTACTGCTAACGCCTTGACGAGACCGATGCCGCAACTTGTTAAACGCTAAATTAATTACCTGTAGTGTCGGATTACTTCGATGCACTGCTGACGAATCGATGATCTGGATTCAGATACAAAAAATAAACTAAGAAACCAAGCCCAGGAATAACTAAGTAGCTCGTTAGCCATATAAAAAACTTCGGCTTCCAGCGTCGTTCCTTCGGCGTATCCATGATCATCCACACTAGAGCCACAATGACAACCATCATGAAATCAGTCAATCCTGCCATTAACATGCTGTTGCCAATATGTAGCTCAAAGTATTTTTGGAGTGCCTCCAAAACACCATACATATGCACAAATCCAGTGGTCGGCGCGAAGGTCCAATATGCTTCTAGAAGGACAAAGGGGATGCCAATGATAATTAGAAATATTTTTACGGGGTTCATTTAAACAATCCTTTGATAAATTTTAAACTCTGAATTTGACGAGTCAGTCTGAGGAAACTTGTTAGAATTTTTACAACATCCACGTATGATCAACGAGGAATTTTCCATTCTTATTTACTAGAATCATATCCACTAAATATTCGCCGCTTACTTTTGTAAATGTTTGAGACCAAACAATTAAAGCTGATCCTTCACGGCGGTATACTTTAACGAGTTCTCGATTGTCGAAAAAACCTTTTTCTTTTTGATATCGCTCACACACAGTTTGAAGGTGTTCTGGTGTAACAATTTCCTTTAATCGATCTGTAAAATCTCTAATATGCCTTTCATGATCTATTTTTGTTGAAGCATCCATGTAGTTATCAATAATGGGAGTAGCTATGCTCAAAATCTCTTCTTCTGACATTTCTTCGAAATTCATGCGATTCCTTTCAGGGTGCTAACGCCTTGCTCAGCGATGAGTTTTACGAGTCCTATGCAGTAACCTGTTATGCTTACTGAAATACAAAATATAACCCCATACCGATTGCACATACAAATGAAGGAATAAACCCAGCGCCACCTAGTTTCATTGGAAGGTCAGACGCAGCCATTTTTGTAATGTTTGAAATTAAAGCGTATTTTCTTCGCAGGAATACTGCATAAACACAAACCAAGTTAAACATGATAGCCAGTAATGAAAAAACTATTTTGTAGAGAAATGGTCCTTCTAAATGATGCTCATCAATCATGAGAAGTCCTGTGATTAATACCGTAAGAAGAGCCGGTATTTCAATCCATATATCTGTTAAATAATGTAGCTTCGAAGCTTTGATAAGCGAATCATCATCCTTCATACCATCAAATTCAATTACAAATTCAGCGGCTACAACACCTATCCATATGCCAAGAGCGAGAAGATGGAATGTTAATAATATATTCATGACTTTACTCTAAGAGAAGGATGCGCATAACGCCCAGCACAGCGATGAGTTAAACTGGCGTTTTTTGTGCGGCCTTTTGCACAAAAAGTGACAGTTTGACGAATCCGTTGCTGCACCTTGTGACGTGCTTTACCGGAGATCAATTGCCTAACCTTGTTATGCGCTATACGTTAATTACATCACTAACTTTTTTAAGCATTACTTTCATACTCTCATCAACTTCTTCAGGCTTAACCTTAGAAATGATATTTTGAAGGACACGTATTTCATTCTGATCAATTTCTCCATCTTTCTCAGCAATTTTTAAAATCTCACTCAACTCATATGAATCAAGCTTTCCATCATTTGAAAAACATTCAATCGAGCGAAATGACATCTCTAAATAGTCACGTGATTCTTTCATTGTTACTTCCTTATTTTAATGATTTATAACATCTTGATCACATAACGATGCCTACACAGTGGAGTGATTTTGGCGATATTATTGCGATCCTTTGCAAAGCAAGTGACTGTTTGATGAGCCCGTTGCTGTTATTTGTCATCCGATTTTTTTAATGACATTAGCATGGTTATTATTAATGCTGAAATAGATATTGAAGCACCAATGATTGAAAGATCATTTTTTAATATTTGAATTAGTGTTGCAATAAAAATAACTCCAGAAATACAAGCAACAAGTAATATCTTAGGAATACTTGGAAAAAATCCTTTATCCTCTTGTCCTGGGATATACGCCATATTGACGGTAGATCCTAAAACATATTGTTGATAAACATTTCTTTCAGAGCTACTCCAAGCATAGTGTTTCACAGTATATTTATTTCCAAATACACTATATTCAAATTTGGGAGCGTAGTGAGTAACTAGCCCTTGTCCTTCTGAATGCATGGTTTTAACAGCATAACCACAAACTTTACCAACGACCTTTCGAGAAAATAGATAATCTATCAGCACGTATCTAATGAAATAACTAACGGATATCCCGAAAAATAAGTAAGCAGTAATATGTATTCCTTTAATTTCCATGATATATCTCTATCGCATAACGCTCAGCACACTTGCGGAGTCTGGTGCTGCTGTTTATTAAATGATCACTTAAGAATTCCATCAACTACCGCTTTATCGAGCTTACCTTTCAATACATCCCAAAGTTCAGTACTTCCCTTTGCAATCCGACTATTTAAGTCAAAGACTTTCTCTTTTGGAACATTGTTATCTTTCCAACTGTGTCCATTACCATTCAAGTTATGCAGTAACGGAGGCACTCTATCAATAGCCTTTGCATATTTTGCATCGACAGACTCACCTAACTCAAATTCTCGCCAAAGTGATAAATATTGATCCGCTTTCCCTTCAGGTAGGATATTAAGGACTCTCCTTAATCCAGCCTCTTCCTTTTCTTTTAATTCTTTAGTCTCACTAGCGTAAATTATAGTGTCTCCGGCATCAATCTCGCCAAGGTCGTGAATCAAAAGCATCTTGATTACACGATCAATATTAATTGGCTCATTGGAATAGTCTTTTAACATTAATGCCGATAAGCATACGTGCCAGCTGTGTTCTGCCGAATTCTCGAACCGATCCAAACCAACTGGACGTGTTTTTCGATGGACGTCTTTAAGCTTTTCAATTTCAATCATAAACTCTAAAACTTGTTCTATTGGGTTCAATACGATCTCCCTATTGAGCACCTAACATTTGTATAGTGAGACCCCCTCACTTTCAAATGGATCATTTATTACATCAAACCCGTTCAAAGACCCGGCTAGCTTAGGTTTTACTTTGATTCAGCTTCATTTTTATCAAAACAAAGTGAGGGGGTCCCATTATCAAAAATAATAGTGGGGTCCTATTATTAACTTTTACTTAATTCTATCTAACGGATTTTAAACATTTTTAAGTTTATAGCAAAAGCAAAGTGAGCCATCTTCGAACCTTCATATCAATCCAAAGGCCTACAGGTTTTTTTTGTACTGAGCTATTTATATATATATACAGCCTTTGTGTGAGTAGTATTATGTCTAGTCCATTTCTAAATTCTATACGTGATGAAATTTGTCTGCGTGGGTATTCCCCTCTCTAACGCTATGTGTTCATCCTATTTCGAAAATACAATGCCGCCATCATTTACATGCTTCTGCGATTAGAAAATCGCTAAAAAACGCGACGATTGCGGCAGGCATTTATAAGCGGGTTAACTGTCATACTTTCCGTCATTCATTTGCCACTGATATGCTTGCCAGTGGTACGGATATTAGAACGGTACAAGATTTACTGGGCCACAATGATATTAAAACAACGCAGATAGTTACGCATGTTTTAGGGCAACACTTTGCAGGAACTGAATCGCCTTTAGATCCGTTAGGATTATGATATTGGCAATATTTAAGTCGTGCCTATGGTCTGCTTTTATATGTTTATTAACCCTTGAATCGTCGTTAAATTTTTTAACTTAATCCCTGTGAATGATCTGAATCGGGATGAGCAAAATAACCTTGCTAAAAAATCGCTAGATAGAAGCTCTTAACTAGGCTATAAAGTTCATCTTTCTCCATTGCCTGCCCAATAAAGAGATCTTCATGGAACAATTAAACGGCCTAGATAGCCTGCTGATCTTAAGCGATTTTGATAATACGCCGCTGCATATCGGCGCGATCATGCTGTATGAAGGCGAGAACAACGCCATCAACCCTGCCAAGCTGGAAGCACTGCTACTGGATGTGATAGAAAATACCCTGCCGGTATTTAAATCCAAGGTTGATATCAACCGTTTTAGTCTGGATAACCCCTATTGGGTGGAAGACAAAGCATTTGATATTCACAATCACTTCACGCAACAGCTGCTACCTAAATCCGCTGGCTGGCCTGAGTTACATCAGCTGGCCCAGGAATTTCATGCCACTGCGTTATCGCAGGATAAACCGCTTTGGGAGTTTATGCTGGTTGAAGGCTTTGAGGGTATAGACGGCGTCAAAAAAGGCCAGGCCCTGTTATTAAAAATTCACCACGCGCTGGCCGATGGCAAAACAGCAGTCAATTTATTTGCGGCCCTGCATGCGCTTTCACCGGAAGACGATGCCCCGCTGATGAATAGAGGCCTGGGTGACAACGTGCCAGACTTTAGCGCTCCTAACTGGTTAACCAAATACACCAGGGCTTACTGGCATACCATATCCAGCCCCTTGAAAATGGTACGTCATGTTGGCCAGCTATCCGGAAAAATTAGAGCCAATAGAAAAGAGCAGGATAAGCAACTGCCCACACCGGCGCGCACACCTTTCAGCATCATGCCTCAGGCTGATAGAGTGCTGGGCCATATCAAATTGCCGTTTGATGAAATTAACAGACTGACTAACAACAGTGTGTTTACGGTTAACGATGTGGCATTAACGGTTATCGCAGGAGCCATGTCTGAATACTTAAGCGCTACCGGCGAGCAGCCCGAGATTGATTTACAAACCCTGATTCCGATTGATATTCGTGACGACGAAGATACCTCTATAGGCAATCAAATCAGCTTTGCGAAGATGTCACTTTTCAGTAAAATCGAAGATCCACAGCTGCGTCTACAGGCTGTGCATGAGGCCACCACGGCCTTCAAAAAAGAACATCTACGTCTAGGCCCCAGAGCCTTATTAGATTTTGCTAATTCTACCTATCCAGGCTTGCTGTCTAGGCTCTCCAAACTGGCGGTTGATAAGGGCCTGGTAGAAAAATCCCCGCCGGTGACCAACACTATTATTAGCAATGTGCCAGGTATTCCTGTGCCCTGCTATTTATGTGGCGTGCAATTAGTGGATTATGTGGGCCTGGGATTTTTAGTGCCCGGCGTATCGCTATTTCATGTGATATCCAGCGTACATTCACATGTGAATATTTCATTTTTGAGCTGTGCTGCAGCCTTAAAAGAACCCGAGCTATATACAAAGGCTCTGCAAAATAGCTACCAAGCTCTTTTAACCACGGCTACAAAAACTAATGTCTAATCCCTTTTCATTTACCACCTGTTATCAGCTAGATAAAGCGCATTTTGTGGAATGTTTTGAAGAATCAGTGGCCGTCCAGCGGCCATTAAAACGCTATGCTAAATCACTGGCCTTGGCTGCATTTGGTTTTTTGCTGTTCTTGCTGGCTGATAGTGATCCCTATGTTGCAGGCTTTATCGTTGTATTAGGTTTTATTGATGGCTTGAGTGTGTATTACCAAAAACCCTGGTGGGTGGCACGGCAGATGTTGAGTAAAGAGGCTGGCAGTGAAGTCAGACTAAGCTTCGATGAACAATCGATGACAAGTAAATCGGTTTATCGTGAAAATACCCTTTTATGGGCAGATGTTGTGGCTTTGGAAAAAACCGCCAGGGGCTGGCTGGTGGTCTCTAAGGCGGGAAAAAATTATATCTCATCAAGCTGTTTATCTGACGAGGCCGAAGCCTTTTTGCTTAACCATTGTTCACCGGCGCTAATTAAAAGTTAAAGGCTTAGGCCATTGTATGGCCATGCGGCGTATGTGATCTGCATCACAAAATCCCTATGATTGTGGCTGTAAATAATCACAATGGTTTTGGCATGACACATTCACATAATTCTCTAAACTGGAGCATGAAGCAGGTTGATGACAAAATGCACGCGCTGAAATTTGTTCAACGTGTTGGCGAATGTATGTGTGTAACCTCACCGATGGTGGGCCAGCTCTATAGTAACTTTAAGGTAGAGGCCGACTTAGATAAATCCGAATTAATGATCATGCCGGATTTCGAAAAACATCTGGAAATCTTTGATTTCATCGATGCCAAGGCGTTAACTCGCACCAATATTGTGATTATGCCCCGAGTGGTTAATGGCGTTGAACATCTGTGTATAGGCCATCTGAATGAAGAGCATAATAAATTCAGCTGGATGCCTTTGGCGGCCGGATTACAAAAAATCAAACAAAAAAACAGCCATTTTTTGCCGGTGTTAAATAGCCGCGAAGTACGTCAGTGGCGACCCCGTTCACCACTGCTGCAAGTGTATCAATTAAATCTAAAGGCGCTGAAAGATTTAAGCCCGTTTGCGTTACGTGATATTCAAAATACCATCAATGATAAATTATCCACCTTAAGTCACGTGGCCTGAAAAATGGCGGTGGGTTAATTTCGCCCAGCCATCACGCCACCATCCACATCCCAGATCGCCCCGGTAACCCAGCTACTTTGTTCAGTTAGAAGAAAGCTAATCACATTGGCGACATCATCCGGTTTTCCAATACGCCCAATAGGGTGAAGGCCATTAAACGATGCCAGGGTTTCATCAAGCAATTCTTTGGGGATAAAACTTTCATAAACCGCGGTGTGTACCACCGCAGGTGATACCGCATTTACCCGTATATTGTTGTCTGCAAACTCCATCGCCAGGTGTTGGGTTAACGCATGTAAACCTGCCTTGGCCATAGAATAAGCCGAGGACGGTGTGGCTTTTATCGCTTGTTTCGCCCACATGGAACCAATATTAACGATGGCGCCATGCTCGTATTTTAGCATGTTTCTTATCACCGCCTGGGTGATGAAAAACAGGGCCTTGTTGAGTCCATGGTAGGCATTAAAATCGTCCAGCGTATGTTCAAGAAAAGGTCTGGGGGTAAAGCAGCCTGCCGCATTAACCAGGTATTTGATATGCCGGGTTTCATTGTCGATTTTTTCCGCCAGGGCTTTAACTTCATCCACCTGATATAAATCACATCGATAAACCTCAAGATGACCTAGTGGGCTTAGTTGCTGTTGAGTCTGTTCTAAATGGTCGGGGTTTCTTCCGGTGATGCAAACGGGAATACCTTGTTGTAAAAGTTGTTTGGCGGTCGCTTTGCCTATGCCGCTACTGCCACCGATGATATAAGCAACTTCATTCTTTTTTTCTGACATTTTCTCTCTCCATCAAGGTCATTATTCAGCTTGTTTTGATGACGTAAACACGCCATGCTGGGCTGTGAGTTAAGAATTTATCTGTTTATTATCTTGATGAAAAGTAGGCACTTTTTAGTAGGGTAGGTACTTTTTGGTAGCAATTATGATGACGCAAGACTCTGCGATAAAAAGAAAAATTGCACCTGGAAAAACAGGGGGTTTGATTGAATCGATATTTCGTTGTAAATGGTCTTTGACGGTTTTGGATCTGATTACCAATGATATTAAACGCCCGGGCGAGATGGTCAGAACGGTTGAAGGATTAAGCACCAAGGTGTTGAATGATTGTCTCAGAACCAATGTCAAATTTGGCATTTTAGAGAAACAGTCTTTTGCTGAAATTCCGCCCCGGGTTGAATATCACTTCACCGAATATGGGCAGAGATTTGTGGCAATTATTCAGCAAATTCAAAAGCTGGAAGATGAGATGATACAGTTATAACGCAGCAGCTTTGATGTGGCCAACTTTGTACTTTTTCCAAGACCTGAAATTTTGTCTAAACTGAATGTAGGGTAGACGTATACAGGCTGATGAAGAGGGGGAGTTATGGCTTCACCGACAGAACGACCTAACCCGTGGCTTACGCTGTTGGAGTTGCCCAGAGTGTTGCATGAAATGGCGTTATTAGCGCCTGCACATTGTTGGCTGAAAAAGTTGCCGCCAGGTGATGGCCATCCGGTGATTGTGATCCCGGGTTTCTGTGCCAATAATGCAACCACCGCGGTGTTACGTCATTATCTTTCCGCCTGGGGTTATGCGGTTGAACCGTGGCAGATGGGCACCAATATCAATGCCTTGGATATCAAGGGTTTTGATGATATAACCACG
>JABSRQ010000063.1 GCA_013215055.1 Pseudomonadales bacterium
GATATTTGATCGATACCGGCTTTAGTCAGCTCCGATTTTTCAATCGTGCCGCTGATACTCAAGATAGGTTGAGTAACACCAGGGATCAATAACGCGATTGAGAGCAATAAAATAAAAGCGGTAAATATGCGATTTTTTGACAAGATAAAACCCTGAATAATGCTAAGGGCAGGAATTATACTGTTTGTTAAACTATAAAACTAAATATTGCCCCCTGCCATCTCAGAAGTGCTCATCAACAAGTGGCATATCTACCTTCATCCATTTATCCTCAATAGCTGATAAACGCTCTTCAGCAATCTTGTTATGCTTATACCTGACCATTGAGTTTAAATTAATGTGTTCTGGAATCGTAAGCTGTCAGCCGCATAAGAATGTCTTCACAGGATAATTTAAGTGCCCCCCAAAAATAGATATTGAAAGGCCTATGGTTTGAAAGAAGCTTAAGTGATTAAATAAAAGTTAGTTTTGAGCAGGCATTAAGCACGGTAAAAGACCTGGGCCCGTGCTTTTTATAAGGAAGATGCAGCGTGGCGTTATTAAGAGAGTTTAATAACGTTTTTGACTAATTTTGAAATGCCTGAAAATACATCTGCGATGCTTGCATTGTCATCCATATATGCAGGCGTTGAGACAATTTTATTTTTTTCATCTACGACACACTCCGATGTCATACACACCTGATGTATGGCACCCAGTTTTTCTAGCTCTGAAGCCGTACCTTCATCGGTACCAATGGTTAGAGTAGGCTTATGATCTCCAATTGAAAGAGCAATCAAGGCAGGTGCAATACAGATGGCACCAATAGGCTTACTGGCAGTGTTGAAATCTTTTATTTTACCAACCATTTCTTCATCAACAGAAGCACCACTGCCATCAAAAGCGAATGAACACATATTCTTAGCAACACCAAAGCCACCGGGTAGAACCAGAGCGTCAAAGTCATCAGCATTTAAATGACTCACATCTTCGATTTCTCCACGTGCAATCCTTGCTGATTCTTCGAGGATATTTCTTGTAGCCCCGGGTTGTTCTTCACCTTTCAGGTGATCAACAACATGGTGCTGCATTTTATTAGGTGCAAATATTTTATATTGTGCACCTTCGGTATCTAAGGCCAAAAGAGTTAAGACGGATTCTCTAATTTCTGCCCCATCAAGATAACCACATCCTGATAATATAACGGCTACATTTTTCATATGAACTTTCCTTCTAGTTTTATAGTGTGCATCGTTTATTTGAGATCAGTTGAGATCATGCCAAATAATTGATGGGTAATCTGCGATTGTAAGCAGCATGGGGAAATACCTGCGGTGTAACCCCCTGCCTTTTTAGTGGCTAGTCTCGTTTATACAAAGACTCAATGGTACTGGTTTCTATGGTGTTGGCATTGATCATATAACCTGCCAAAGCCCCTGAAGCATTTTCAGGCAGCGCTAACTTTTCTACAGAAAGTGCATGCACAGTATAGCGGTAGTGGTGAATACCATGGCCTGGAGGCGGGCAAGCACCACCAAATCCTCGGCTACCATAATCATTTTCTATTTGCATACTGCCTTTGGGAGCCAGTTCTTTTTTTGTACTGCCGGCACCGGATGCAAGCTCGGTAACATTGCTTGGGATGTTCACCAACTGCCAATGCCACCAGCCACTGCCTGTAGGTGCATCCGGGTCATAGGCGGTAATAGCAAAGCTTTTAGTGCCTTCGGGCGCATCTGACCATTTTAACTGAGGTGATATATCCCCCCCGGTACAACCAAAACCATTAAACTCCTGGGCTTTCGACATAAATTCACCCTGGCTAATGTCTTCACTGGATAAATTAAGTGAACCCGCAAAAACAGATGTTGAAAGACCTATGATTAAGGCCCAAAGAAGGGTAAGTGATTTAAGCATCATGATATTTCTCGTTTGTTTGTCATTAACGAGGTCTATTTTAGGCTTATGCACTTTTACTTATAGCCGCAAAACCGTCAATCATTCGCCCTAATCCGTCATTCTGGTTTTTCTTAACTCTGACGGCGTTAAACCAAAGCGCCCTTTAAAGCGGTCAGTAAACCGTGATTGTGATTGATAACCACATTTTTCGGCAATAAACCCTATCGGATCATCTGTGGTTTGCAGTAAGTGTAAGCCTAGCCCCAGTTTCACCTGATCCTTAATGTCTTGTACCGTTGTACCTTCGATTTTTAGCTTACGGCGTAGGGTTGATTCGCTCATGGCCAGCTGCTCACAGAGTCTTTGCATAGGTAGGTCTTCAGAAGGTTGCTCGGATATCAGTGAATGCAGTTTGTGGCCAATATTAGGGTTGGCAACCATGGCTAAAATTTCGGTGTGCCCCATGTGACACATTAACTGTATGATTTCTTTGCGCCGAATTGGCCATAATGCTTTTGGTGCCCAAACAGACCACTCCACAAATTGTTGTAAGCAGTTTTTAAGGGTGGGCGTTATTTCGCCAATACAATAGTTCTGTTTGTTTAACGCGCTTATTTTTAGGCCTTCAAAATCTTGAAGTTCAAATTCAACCAGTAAGGCAAAATACTCTTTTCCTTTGGGTATATTGCGCATGTTGATAGCAGGGCTATTGGACAGAAAAATAAAATCACCCGCCGTACAGGTAATTTCACCCTTTTTTCCTAGCTCTTTATCGCCATCAAGCACCGCAATGAGCAAGGGTTTTACCACAGGCACATTCAGCAGGTTCTGCTCTTTTATTGAGGCGTACACTGAAAACGGCAGTTGCGGGTTATCAGCCACTGTGCTTTTAATGGTTTTGATCAGATTATTCATTTTCAGTCTGTGTTAAGTACCTAACGCCTTGGAACAAGTTTATAGCAGTTAACTATATCCGCGAAGCAGGAGCTGAAATAGCCCCTTTAGAGCGTCTCTAAAGCTTGTTATGTGCATTGTAACTTGAACCCTTATCTTTAAAAACCGCAGCCATTGCCCCTGCTTCAATTCACCTTTAATTCAATACTCGTTTTTCAATTAAATTTATCTAGACTCTGCCATGGCTGCATAGGGCCTAAAAGTCACTTACCTTGCTTATGATTCAAGCTCTGTCTCGCCCCCCCGAAATCAATTATCCGGAAAACATAGCGTTGTCGAAATCATTGACAACAGACCACTAGTCTCTTATATTTAAAATAAGAGACCATCGGACACTTATAGAAAAACATGAATTGGCAGCGAGCAACAACGCACGAGAAGAAGAATGAGAGAAAAGAAGCCATTTATAAGGCTGCCTTCGATCTTTTCAAAAAAAACGGCTATGACAAGGTAAGTTTCAATGGCATTGCTGCCGAAGCAGGATTTACCAAATCCAATATGTATCGGTACTTTAGTTCCAAAGAAGAGATTTTTTTAAATGTGTTTGCCGAGCTATTTGAAAAATGGATTGAGGACTGTAGCAAGCGATTACAAAAACTTGAACAACACGAGGTGATAGCGAATTTTGCAAAAACCTGGGTTGAATCACTGATGTCTCATCCTCATTTTCTTGATCTATGCCCTCTTCTTTTTATCTCTCTTGAAAGAAATAGCTCTTTTGAACAATTGCTTGAATTCAAAAGAGAGGCTAAAAATTCACTCTATCAATTGACCCTTGAAATCAGCCGAGTTTATCCGGATATCCAGGGTGAAAAAGCGTTTAAGTTGCTAACGCTGACACATGCAGCGACCACGAATTATTGGGCCGCATCTACACAAAACGAGGTGCTTAAAAAAATCTACCAACAAGATGAGTTCAAAGAGTTGAAACCCAATTTTGAAAAAGATCTAAGCACGTCCATTGAAATCTTTATTCAAGGGCTCAAAGCAAGTTAGGCGAACAATATCTAAAACCCCATTGGCTAGACACAGCAGCTGTGCTAGAAAAAATTAAATTAAAAACAAGGTTTATCTTATGACACATCACATTGAGAACACAATAAAGGTTAATGTCCCTGCGGCAAAAATTTGGCAACTGCTGGAGGACTTCAGCAGTGTTGAACAATTTGCCACCGCAATAAAAACATCACCTATCGTCAATGATATAAAGTCAGGGCTGGGAGCCAAACGATTATGTACTTTTACTGATGGATCAAGCCTGGTTGAAGAGATTATTGATTTCCAGCAGGGGCAAGGTTATACAATGGAACTTTCTGAATTTTCGCTACCGTTAAAGAGTATGCAGGTAAAAATGGGCGTGAAAGAGATTGATGAAAATAGCAGCGAAATCTACATGTTCTCGGATTTTGTCGTAAAGGCAGGCCCATTAGGATGGCTTATGGGATATTTAATCATGCGACCGATGATGAAGGGCGTGTTCAAGAAACTGATGACTGGATTGGCATATTATTGTGTGACAGGAAAACGAGTGGATGAAAAATTACCGCCTAATGAGGAACTGGCTAAAATAATTCTCAGCTAGTTTTATTAACCGATCTAAGGCCTAGTCTAAGACCAAAGAGAGCGGGCCTTCAACAAGCCTATTCAAAGCCTTCTGGCAAGAGCCTTATGTTAACCATATACTCTTAACGTTGTTAATGGCTGGATGATTATAAGAACATCATGAAACTTTATATAAAAAATATGGTGTGTGAACGCTGTATTATTGTGGTTACTCATGTATTAAAAGAACTCAACTTGAAGCCCCTTTCCATCGTATTGGGAGAAATAGACTTAGGTGAAAGCTACGGAGAAAAGCTGGAGCCTGAGCTGCAAGCCACGTTGCAAGAAAAAATTGAGTCTTACGGATTTGAGCTTCTTAACAGTAAAAAGACACAGTTAATCGATAAAATAAAAAAGTTGTGTCTCGAATTCCTGCTGAATAAAAATGATCTAGAGCAAGTAAAACTATCAAGCTATTTAACCAGTAAACTGCCGCACGAATATAATCATTTGAGTCAATTGTTCTCTAGTGTTGAGGGCATCACCATCGAACATTATTTTATTCATCAGCGTGTCGAAAAGGTCAAAGAGCTGCTGGTCTATGATGAAATGAGTCTTGCAGAAGTCGCTTATCAATTGGGTTACAGCAGTGTTGCCCATTTAAGTGGTCAGTTCAAAAAAGTGACGGGCCTTACTCCCAGTCACTTTCGTTCGTTAAAGGATGCCAGGAAACGTCAAGCTCTGGATAAACTGTAAAGACGTATTGCAACAAATGATGTTTAAAAAGTAAATTGTGTAACAATTAGAAGACAGGATATAACACAAAATCAGCCCGCCGGTCATAAGATAGCCTTAGTTATTCACTCTTAAGGTTTATTAATATGACTTCTTTCTGGAACAACAAAAGTAACTGGCTAAAAAGTGCACATAATACCAAATGGTGCTTGATAGGTTGTGCCATCGGAGACTTTGGCACCATCGCTTACTTTCAGTTTACCGAGCATCAACTATCTACCCTCACCGTGATGTTATTGGCGGCTTTCAACGGACTCATAACGAGCATTATGTTGGAAACCGTTATCTTATTACGTTCAGGTTTTGACTGGGAAAAAGCGTTTAAAACGGCCATTGGCATGAGTTTCATTTCTATGCTTGCGATGGAATTCGCGATGAACGCAACGGACTACCTATTAACCGGTGGTGCGATGTTAACCTGGTGGGTGATTCCTCTGGCATTAATTGCCGGATTTATTACACCTTGGCCTTATAACTACTGGCGCCTACAGAAACACGGTAAATCTTGTCACTAAAAATATCTGATAGAAATGAGTGAGTGTTTCCACAATTTTTATTGTTTGAAAAATTCACTAGCCAATCCAAAATCCAAACATCGTTCAATGCATGAACATGACAGCGTAAAATTTGAATGGGTGAAAATATGATTAAAAATAATGACAACTTGCTGTATCAAGCGATCAACACATTACTCCAGTCTAGCGATACACTGACCAAGATCTCTGATGGCTGCTGTATGCCTGGACGCAGCGCCAACATGCAAGAAGCGCATTTATTATTAAATGAAGTGATTGTTGCGATTAAAGAAACGGATGGGCAAAGGCACAAAGCTCAAAAGGGAATAAAAGCCATTGGCGATTTTGCAAGCAAGCTAGGGTTTCTGTATGCCACATGCTGCACATCAATAAGGGAGCCATTGTATCAAAGTATTTTTAAAGATCTATTGTCAGTGCATAGTGATTTGAGCAAAGTCTTAGGCCACTCTCACTAAACTTCTTTGAACAAAAGCGTAATGACTATATCTCGTTGAAACTTCGCTAATTCAACACATTAATGCCGAAACTTGCCTATAAAAAGGCCACCTAAAAAGTGGCCTTAGCTTATAACGGCTGAATAATCGCTAATCTAAAGTAATGACAAATAAACAATCAAAGGCAATGGGATCACCTACATTGCCATCAAATGCTGACATATCTACCAGGCCTGATAAACGTACCGTACCGGTTCTACCGGCAAAACGACCCGTGCCACCTATAATGGCATTATCAGTGCCTGCAGCACCGGTAATGTGAGTAATCATTTGGCCAGAAGTTGTAACAATATCATGATTTGTCGGTTGAACTGTCGTTCTCCCTCTAGTGATCAGCATACCTTGATGCATATAGAAATATGAGGTACCCACTAAGGCTTTTCCTCCCATATCACCATCAGAAACCTCTGAAAGACAATCCGTCGCCGTACCTATCTTTTGCCCATTTTTCGCGTTTACAAGATCTACGTCAAAGCAGATTGCATCATCTTCCTCTTCGCCTTCACCAATAGCGGGGACTTTACCTAGGTACATTTCCCCAGAACCAACAAGGTTTAATACTAAAATTTTACCTCCAGCTTTTCCTGCAGCATAGCTACTAAATGAAAAACATAAGCAAATAGAAATACAAACCATTATGACCGTTTTAACTTTCATATCAGTATCCTTAGTGACCTATCTTTAATGCAGCAAAACATGCATAAATTGCACCTTTGTGCCATTCAGTTGATTGTGTTCAACGTATCGTTAAGTATAGTCATTAAGTGTATTTTCAAGAGAATATTTGGGGGCTGAATTATAAAAACTTGTCTCTTTTTTCATGTGTAGACCCCAATAAAAAATGCTTAAACTTTTTGTAGTGGGGACTGTAGTTGGTATAGATGTATATCGCCTAAGTTATAACACGACTTGCAGCTGCGGCCACGTTTCTAAGCATTTTTTAGTATTGCCCCTAGCCTTGGCTTGAGGTCAACTCTTACATTTGACACTCATAGGATTTAACGGCTTAGCTTACCAGGGGCAGAGATGTGATATAAAGCGCCTGAACATTCAATAAAAAGTGTTCTTATTGAAAACTAAACCACAAGTTTAGCCAGTAAAATGTAAGACCTATCCCCCATCAGTTTCACTTACTCTCAGATGATCAGCGCTTTGTGGCTTCAACATGATCGTTATAATAGCGGCTTCAAATTCTTGCCCTGCAGATAATCCAGCAGCTTGGTGACGATGGCAGCAGGAGGCTGACGGCCTTGATGAAACCACTCATTGCGGCGTATACGTAAACCATGAAACAAGTCTTTATCATCTGGGCTGATAAGCCCCTGCTGAAATAAATACTCGATATTGCTATAAAACGAGCTGTCTTCATTTACCCGCTTGGGATTGATAGCAATGACCCAATCCTCGATATGATTTTCGAAGGCGATAAATGCCTGTGTCACTGTAAACGGTGTCTTGCCATCACAGGGTGCAATATCCGCCTCGGCTTGCTGGCGCCGCGACCATTTTTGATCCAGACGCCAGAGTTTTTTCAGACGTTCCAGGTCACTGCGCGCATTAAGGGAGGCCGTATTCTTATCCTGTGGGCTAAGTTTTCGCTGCTGCTTATCATCTGCCCCTTGTAGTTCATCTTCCCTGTCTTCCAGCAACAAGACCTGATCCTCACTGAGCCTTAGCTCGTAATCCAGTTCACCAATGCTGTTTTTAATGACGGTGATCTCATCCTGCAGGCGCAGCTGTTCCTGTTGGCTGGTTTTAGACTGCTGCTCCAGGGAGTTACTTTCTTCATAGAGGTCGTCTAACTCAATCTCTTTAACGGCTAATTGGTGGTCTTTTTTCTTGAGCTGATTGGCCAGGGCATTACTTTTCTCCTTCGATTCCACCCAGCTTTTTTGAAGGTCTTTTTGTTGCTGCTTTAGAGAAAGATATTTTCTGCGATGGGCATGGTGCTTTAATTTAAGCGTTAGTCCGCCAGCCAACGAGATAGTTATTATCAACAACCATAAGGCCCAGCTATTATTCGCCATGCGCCGCAAGCTATCGCTGTCAAATAAACCATCAGCGATGCGATAACGCAGAAAGAAAACCAGGCGCGAAAGCCCATCCTTACCGGCGTAGGTATATTGCCCGGCCATGCCCAACAGCCAGGCCTCAGATGCCTGTAATTGATGAAACATAAAATATTGCTGCCCCAGTTTCATCAAACGCACACCATCTTCAGCGCTTAAGGCCCTGCTGGGAATGGCCTTCTCAAAGGCTTCTGCGTTGGGGAATCGGGCACAAAGATGATGCTTAAACGGGCCTTTACCATTTTCTATGCAGCCACGTTTACCTATCACCGCCAGTGGGAATAATACCTCACCACTGCTGCGGGTCAGGGTATTCAGGGCGCTCTCAATCGCCTCTACACCGGCTTTATCCACCTTCGATTGTTTATCCAGCAGGCGCTGAATCAGCTTGAAGTCTATGCTGCGCACGCCATCCAGAGTGATTTCACGCACATACATCTGAATCACACCCACTAGCAAGCAGAGTAACAGACTTGCAGATATCCACAGCGCATAGGACTTAAGACGATAGAGTAAAGACATTGACAAAAACTCTTACTAGACAGTAAACAAAGAGGCATAGCTTAATGGATATGAGATGAATTGGCAGTAGCCATACAGGAAAATCCTCATGCCATCATCAGAAAATGACAGCAATCAAAGCAATAGCCTGCTGCGGGTTTTACCTTTACTTACATCCTAAGTTGCACCTACAGTCGCAGTTGATACGTAACAGGCCTCAGATCTAACAAGAATAGTTAGGTTGGATTAATCATATTAAAAAGACCCTTTGTGTCAATTCCAGTCCTTGGCCATTTTCTACTGGTCTTATAATTCAAGCAGCCGCTATTAAACGTAAAGCAGCCTTTTCACAAAAGTAAATTCACCTCTCTAAGAATAAGCTAGTTGCACTGTAAATTAAAAAATGAACAGATTTGAGTTGGCTCACTTTGTTTTTGCTATAAATTAAAAAATCCTTAAAATCAGCAAGATAGAATTAATCAAAAGTTGATAATAGGACCCCCTATTATTTCTGATAATGGGGCCCCCTCACTTTGTTTTGATTAAAATGAAGCTGAATCAAAGTGAAACCTCGGCTAGCCGGGGCTTTGAAGAGGGATTAATCTAATAAATGATCAGTTTGAAAGTGATGAGGTCTCACTATACAAATGTTATGAAATGAGAGAAATTGAAAACGTATGAAAAATTTTGCAATTTTCCTACCTGTTTTTATTTTAGGTTGTGGATCAGGTGAGAACTCTGATGTCTCAAATAAGACGGGATTGGATGGATCAAGTAATAGTTCTAGTGAGTTAAATGAAATTGTTAATGACTATAACGTTAGAATAAACACAATTGACTCCCAAGGTGATCCTCTACAAGTATCCAGTGTTCAATGGTGGAAGTTAGCAGATGATAACGGTCTAGATCCTATATCATGCGAAACAGAATACTGTAATATAGATGTCCCTCTTCTCCGTCCTTCTGGTGGTGTTCAGGAAGTTTCAAAAAATTCTTTGCCATGCGATACAGAGACTTGTTCAACATGGGATATTGTATTTAAAGTTGATGAACCTATTTTGATAGAGGCTAGAGTCACTATTCAAGAATCATCAGATGCTGGAAGCTGCGTAGTTATTAATTATTTTTATTATGCAAAAGCCTACTTCGATGTTGATGCAGGGTCGGAACAGATTATTGATTTACAGTTAACTAAACAAATAGATGGTGTATGTCCCAGCTAATTCATAACAAGGGCAAGCACCTACTGCATAAAACTGTGTTGCCGGCGTTAAGTGTCTATGGAGAGATCAGTGATAGAAGAAGTATCAGAGAAAAACATTGAGGAAGTGTTACCTCTAATCAGGGCGTATCAAGAGTTTTACAAAGTTTCTGATATTTCAGATTCTAAAAATATGGAGTTTTTCTCTCAGTTTGGTTCTGGAAATCCGGCCGGCTGTCAGTTTCTCTATCGTGATGGATCAGAGGTTGTTGGTTTTGCTACAGTATATTTTTCTTATACATCAACAATTACTGCTAAAGTCGCAGTACTTAATGATTTATATACTTCACCGAAAATGCGAGGCAAAGGTGTTGGTAAAGGTCTCATAGAACATTGCCGAGAGTTTGCTGAAAATAATAATGCAGCTCGATTGCAATGGGTTACAGCTCCGGAGAATGAGCAAGCCCAGATTCTATATGATTCATTAAACACAAATAAAAGTACGTGGTATTTCTATGCGTATAACACTTAACAAAGCCCAGCACCGACTTCGTGATTTTGTCACTTTTTGTGCAAAGGGCCGCACAAAAACCGCCATTTTTACTCCACTGTTTTGCCGGCGTTATGCCTCAGGAGAGATAGTTGAAATTTAAAGGAAGCTGTCATTGTAAGTCTGTTGTGTTCGAAGTAGATTGCCCAAATGAGATAGAAGTCGAAGACTGCAATTGTTCAATTTGTAGTAAATCAGGCTTTCTGCATCTAATCGTCCCTTTAAGTAAGTTTACGCTTATCAAAGGTGAAGAGAGTCTTGAGACATATACATTTAATACAGGTGTAGCCAAACATACCTTCTGTAAGGTTTGTGGAGTAAAACCATTCTACACTCCACGTTCAAACCCAGATGGCATCGATGTTAATGTTAGGTGTCTAGATGAAAAGCCTGCATCAATAAAGGTAATTAAATTTGATGGGGAAAACTGGGAAGACAATGCTCATAAAGTTAAACACAAAAGCAAAGATGCATAACAAGGGCAAGCATCGACTGCGTAAAACTGTCATTTTTTGTGCAAGGAACCGCACAAAAACTGCCATTTTACTCCACTGTGTTGCCGGCGTTAAAAATATAAAATTTATGCTCTCTAACTGTTTCGGTGATTATGAAAGAAATAAAATCAGTTTCTGAATATTGTGACGGTAATATACTCGTGATTCCAGAGGCGTTGTTTGGATTAAAAGACGTCACGGTTTTGCATCGGAATTCGAGTTCAGTCATATTGTATAAAAATTTGGAAGATGATCTTGTTGATGTTGAATTTCATACTAAATCACCTTGTGTAATTTATATAGAAAATGGATGTGAAGTTATTACAACCGCAGATAACAACACATATGAACTACCTGAAAACACAGTGGTTGCTTTACCTGAAGGTGTTAATTTACATTCTGATTTTGTTCACTCGACAACCTCATTGAAGGCATATTTATTCTTCTTTGATGGTAATGTTATAAATGAATATCTAGCGATTCGCGGCGATTACAATGATAATAATGTCAATGAGCCTTTCGTGTGCGAGGTGAAGGATAGCATTATATTTAATGCCTATTTTAACTCGATTAAAGCGCTATATAAGAGTCGCGATGCATGCAAAGAATTATTTGAATTGAAAATGATTGAATTTCTTCATTTGCTGGATATGCAAAGCAATGGGTTTGTCGATAATTTAAAGTCTAACTCTACGCCACCCCCTAAGCGAAATATTATCCGCCTAGCAAGCAAGCACATTGACTCAAGATTAACGGTATCTGATCTTGCTAATTTATCAGGAAGAAGTATATCGAGTTTCAATAGAGACTTTAAAAAGGCTTTTAATATTCCTCCTAAGCGATGGTTAACTGAGAGAAGGATGGAGGTGGCTAAAGCACTTATCCAAAACAATAGATGTTCTGTTACTGATGTAGCCATCAGGCTAGGGTATGACAACATTTCAAATTTCATTAAGTTGTTTAAAGCAACGTACGGCATAACACCGAAGCAGTTTATTCAACGCCTCTGACCGATTAACGTTATTTCTGACGCTTTGTTGGTAGTTCCATCTAGCGCTGTTAGATATATTTAGATCTCTAATAATCACAGGAGATCAATATGAGCATTAAAGTCACCCTTAACTGCCAGGTTCAAGAAAACCGAATTGATGATTTGCTTCCATTTCTAAATGATAACTTAGGTAGAGTAAGGGGTTTTCTTGGTTGCAGGTGTGTAAGTGTATTCTTTGATCAAGATAATAATGAGTTATTACTAGATGAGGAGTGGTTAAGTGCGAGCCATCATCAAAAATACATTGAATTTATCTCCGCTAATGGAGTAATGGAAAATCTAGTTTCATTTCTCCAGGGGCCTCCAGTAGTCAAATATTTTAATGAAGTTGATGTCTAGTTTGCGTTTATTTTAACAAAACGATGCACTGGAAATTTTGTTCTGCGCTGGCTTTGCGAATTCGGACTTTGGCCTCATTCTATCGCAAAGCCGCCGCGCCACAAAATCCCAGTATTATTAGCGTTAATGACCGCTTTGGAATAGAAAAACTCCCTATAAGCCCAGTTTTTAACTGGGCATTTTTATGCCAGCGACAGACCGATCATGGCACATTAGAGCCTAAGCTGGAGCATTCGTAGTAACAACTAACAGAATTGATATGCTCGGTATTCGGTTAGGAACCCAAAGTGTCAAAATCAGCCGATCACATCCCCGATTCATAGGAATATAGTTAGCCTCCAATGAGGCTTAAGCAGCGATTAAGATTAGCTTTTACTCCATCGATTCTTTCGTCTCGCCAATATCAAGGAATAAGACTTATTAAGCCCCAATGCCTTCAATGCTAAAAGTACAGCAGAAGTATTGTCGTGTGGCTAACGGCCTGAAACCGGTAGCAGCCAGGATGACAAAGAGAGGGATCATAGCTGCATTGGAGTAATAAAATACCTATGCCATGAATATCCCCATGGTGAGACTGGCCTATCCAGGTCTTTGAAAAATCTTGACGGCGTAAGGCTCTAAAAGCCGGCCCTGAAATCAGGCCGGATTTTTCTATGATTTATGGCTGATCATTTAACAGGTATTTCAAGCCATCGAAGGTGGCCTGCCAGACTACCGTCAAATGGCCTCGCTCCTTATAGACTTTCTTCTTCATCTGTAAGCCCGGGTATTCGCGGTTTTTCAATTTACGGTACATTTTTTTCATCCCCTTCACCATGCTGTCGGTGACATGGCCATTGAAATTTACGGGGGCTGATTCATTGCCTCCCACGGCAAAATAGATCTTCTTGTTTAATTCATCGTGCTGGGCGGCGAAGTTGGCCTCATAGTTGAATAGCACATCTTCATCCCACCACACGGACGGGCTGACAATCAGATATTTATCGAAGCTGTCTGGTGAACTGAATAAGGTAGTCAGGGCAAAGGTGCCGCCTAAGGAGTGGCCAAAGAAGATTTCCTGGTCCTGATCAACCTTGAAGTGGGCATTGATAAACGGTTTTAACTCAGTTTCTATGGCGGTCAAGAAACGAGAGGCACCTCCGCCTAAGGGCGGGGTATTTTCTGATCCGGGCTGAGTCATGGTTACAGCCGTTGGGGCCAGGTCATAGAAGCGGCGTAGCTGCGTCTCAGATGGGGTCTTGCCATCTAGGGCATCATAGGAAATACCTACCACGATGGCTGAGGGGATGATGCCTTCGATCGCCTGGTATGTGGCATTGCCATAACCGGCTACAAAGTGGGTGCCGCCATCGGTGAGATAGATGACGGGGTAGCTTTTCTCAGTGGCGGGATTGTAGTCTGCGGGCAGGCCCACTTCGATAATCAGGCTATCCATCAATACATCTGAATCCATTCGTTGAATGAATGGGGTCAGTGTTCTTTGGTTTTCAACCGCGGTAAATTCCAGACTCATTGTCGACATACTGGCCATGGCAGTGAAGGCCAATATGCCCGATTTGACCAGTGTGCTCAGTTTGATGCGATGATTTTTTTTCATGATATTTCCCTTCTAGGATTTTTTTATTGAACATTCCATTTACTCGAGTTCCGTGAGTAAACCACAAGTTATCATGACGTTTTAGATAATGGAATATATTCCGAATAATATTATCGGTACATATTCCGTCTGCAAATATAAAAAGTTTTAAAGCGAAAATGCTTCAATCTCTATGTACCGCCTGAGGTTTTAATTGTTATAAATGGTTTCACTGTCCGATTAAAATACTCCAAGTATAAGGCTTATTAAGCCCCTATTCCTTTAATGCTAGAAGTACAGCATAAGCATGTAGTGTGGCGGAATTCCTGAATCCCGTAGTGTGTAATGCTAATTAATCTAACAGCAAATTGATGTTAATTCAGAAGGGACTAACGGGAAGCTGACTATGCTCCCTCAAAGAGCCAATATTAAACAATAAAGTATCATCCTTACTGAGGCTGTAACGTGTCATGACCAGTCTATAGCAGGCGTAAAAAAGCCCAGAATTTGACTGGGCTTCAGGGGCTGCTTTCAACTTTAAAGCGGGCATTAAGGCCACAAAGGGCCGCGCGGGTTTTGCGCGCCCTTCTCGCTTGAATTGTTATGTGATTTAAGCTCTGAATATATTTCCGGAATCTGAGGCAACATATAGCCCCCAGGTACGACTATTAAAAGAAAGATAATAGAGCTGTATGCCTTTGCCAACTTTGATTGCCAACCCACACTAATGCATTTACTTTTGTTCCATATACTTATGCATGTTATGGGTAGCCAAATAAACCAAATTCCGAATACGACCCCTATTATTGTAAAAACAAATATATTGGTTAAAGCCTCAGAGCTTAGTAAGTCTTGCGATGCAGCAAATACTACCCCTTTAGGTAAAAATAAAACCAGCAGAAACATGCTTATTACAGGCAATATAATCTGCTTTAAAAGCACGATCTTAATTACTTCTTTCATACTCTCTCATTGATTTTCACATAACGGCTAAGTCACCGGAATCGTTCCGACTATACACAATTCGGGTGTTTTGTTTATTTATTAACTTATTCGTGCGCAAATCTACACCAAATTCAAACGCTTATCTATTACACAAATGCACTATAAAATACCAAAGAGGAATTATTCTGGAGTTTTCTGGGTATGGATTTACGGTAAACCCATATGAAGCAAGGAGTTAAGTTTTGTGCGGGTGTTTTCTGAAAGGACTGCTTTACACGCAATAGCTGCTGTTCGATTTATAGTCCACTGAAGAGCGACCAAAGACGGCTCTTGTTAAGGGGTGTTAGACATCAGCCTTTTCAAGTGGATCCACAATAGTTTAAATGGAGCATGTTATGACTAGGGATAAAGTGAGAGAGGGTTTAGCGCTTGCAGGGATTAAATGCGATTCAATCACTGATGATGAGCTAAGGAAATTGCGCAAAATCATTATCAAGCACTTGCGTAAATCTGGCATCTACGGGCCGGGGTCAGGTCTTGCACAAAAAAACGAACAAAGCCTGAGACTCAATGTGAGCCCATTCCCCATAACTCTGCAATCAGGGCATAACCCTTGGGGTCGTATTGTTTTAACCTCGTTTTATCGAAGGGGTAGTAACTGGCGCCGACAAAAAACATCGATGACAGGTCGGCGAAGTATTCCAGTTGATTGGTGGATGCATAGGCCGGACTTACCGTACGGCCCTTATGATCTTTTACGGAGAGGTACAGGCTACTGTGGCGTGAATGCATCCAGGTCTCGAATATGGGGCTATGTTTTGGGGGCCAGTTTAATAGATGCCATGCATGTGCCAGTTCGTGGCACAGGGGTTGATTGGTCCATAGTTTTCCGTGATATAGGAAATTATCGACGCTGTATATGACTACGGAATTGTCCCATCGTTGATCGTGTAGGGAATAGCGTTTCACTCCGCCCTTGGAGATATAACGCATGCCGCTGCTTTCACCACCAAAGGCAGAGCGTTTTCCCAGCATTATGTAGTAATCGACGGTCTCCAGTTTAGTACGGCTGTGTTGGGGAAGTTGAGAGAATATATAATCCAGAGCGTTCTCTAACTTTATGACGGCCTTCTTTTGTCGCTGTATATCTTCGGCCTTGTCCGATGATTCAATGTATATCGTGTAGTGACTATCGACATTATCGTAGTTGCGTATTGGATAGCGAAAACTGGCCCTTTTATCTTCATGGGTTTTCAGGTTTATTTTTTCGATATCGTTGTTCTTGCACAACGCAGGATTATCAGTAAAACGCTTTTTACCGTTTTGGTCTGTGCAGGAAATAACATTGGCCTGAGGCGTGGCGGAATAAAACATGGCCAATAAAATAATGAGTCGTGATAACAGGATGTTCATGGTCGGTTAAGTTATTTGGCTAGAGTAAATTAAATTTTTGAGTAGCTACCGTCTCACGGATCACTACAGGCCGCCCAGTCTAATCTGATGCCAATAAAATAAACAGGGTTATATTTTTCATACGCGGGCCGGAGTCTACACGGGCCGTGGGTCAGGTCTTGTCAGGGCCGGGGTCACAGGGCCGGGGTTAGGTCTTGTATTTCACATGAGTGTCAATTTAAGACCTGCCCCTCGCCCCGCATCAGCCTTTCCAACAGGTTCCAATTTAGTTTATTTGGAACAAGTTAACCGGCCAAAAGATGGTCCGGTTTGTGTCAGAAACGGCTCTAGTCCTGGAATAAAAACTTAACCAGAAGACTTTATTGATCCCCCTATAAAACAGCCCTTCTTGTTGCTGCTTTATGTTTTCAATGTGACAATTGTAATAACCCAGATTCAACTTCTAAGTGCTACGATCATTTATCTTGACATTATAGAACGACCGTTTTATATTTTGATCATGGCAAGACCCGTAGAATATGACAAACAAGTTGTGCTAGATAAAGCAACGGAGCTATTTTGGAAAAATGGCTTCGAGGCTACATCTGTGTCCGAATTAGTGGTGGCTACCGGTCTCAACAAACGCACGATGTATAATCTCTATGATGACAAACAAGGCTTATTCGATGCATGCTTAAATAATTATTTGCAAAAATATCTCATGGGTCAGATTAACGTTTTAAAAAATAATGACGGTATCGTGGGCATTAACAAATTCTTTTCGGTGTTTGAATTTCATAAGGACTTTATCGGTTGTCTCTTCGCCAATACCGTCATAGAAAAAAATGTGGTGCATGAGAGTTCGATGCAAATAATTCAACATTTTTTTAACGAGATGAAAGATACAATGATAATTAATTTGGAACAAGCGCGAGAGGATGGAGATTTCAGCGGAGACGCAAGTGCTGTAACTCTAACGCTATTGTGTTTAGCCCAGGGATTAAGCGTCAGCGGAAAAATGAACTCATCCTCTAGCGACTGTAAACTCATCGTGGAGACAGCATTGAGTTTAATAAAATAACCGGTCTCAAAAAATTTATCCATTATACAACGATCGTTTTAAAACCAGGGTGAAGATCATGATTAAAGTAGCAAAAACTGTACTCATCAATGCCAGTGATAAAGACTTGTGGAATATTATAGCGGATGTAGGAGGCATTCATAATTTTCACCCGCTTGTGGATAAATCACCGCTACTATCGACAAATGCTCAAGGGTTGGGTGCCACAAGAAGATGTGAATTCTACGATGGCACGTCAGTCGTCGAAGAAGTTGTCGAATGGGAAGAAGGCAAAAAATTGTCACTCGCACTCAGTAAATTTTCTATGCCCTTTGAATCTGCTGTAGGCACAATGAGTGTAGAAAGTGCCGGGAATAACGCAAGCCATGTCACTCTGCAAATGGATTTCAAAGTGAAGTACGGTTTCATCGGTAAAATAATGGGGCTTATCATGATGAAACCTTTTATGAAAATGGTATTTGCTAAAGTACTTAAAGGTTTAAATGATCATGCGACGACGGGCTTATTGGTTGGGAAGAAAGGTGCATTACTACAAAAATATTGAATATAAAGATCTCCTGGGAATCAGGGTAATCAGGAGATTTTAAGTTATTTGAAACCAGGCCAACAGCTGGTCATGACACTTTGGAGCCTAAGTTGGGCCATTCGTAGTAACAACTAACAGGGTTGATATGCTTGGAGATCGGTTAGGACTCCAAAGTGTCATAACCGGGCATTGAGCAATTTAGTCGAACTCCATTTTTTCTCTAAAGCAGCCATTAACGCCGGCAACAGCGGTGACAGTTTGACGAGTCCGTTGCTTGCCCTTGTTATGTGCATTTTATGCTTCTAAACATTGACTTCCGAGATCAATTACATAGTTCTCTAACTTGTAATACTCTTCAGGCATTTCTAAACGTTCAAATCCACTCTTCAATTTTTTCAAGAAATTTTCATCATTGATTATAAGTGAATCCAATTCTTCATAGTCATCATCAAGATCCCACTCTGTAACAATATTATTTAAACTCGCAATAAACCAACGAGGATATGAATAGTTGGCGCGAGAGATTTTGCTACCAACTTTAAAGGAATGACTAGGTTGAATATTCTTTGAGAAAAATTCAATATTATAATGAGGATATATAGATAGAAAATAATCTAACAGATCTTTGTAAATATAATTATTGCCTTTTTCTTCTTCCATTCCCCAGAGGTAATTTCTTATACCTCTTAATAAATTCATACAATTTTTATCAACATCAATTTCAAACTTAAATATCTCTCCATTGTCATAAAGCTGAATTTTTCTAATAGGCTCAAATTTTGGACCAAACAGCCAGAAAAAAGCCTCTAAAGAAAGAGAATCAGGGTAATAATTGCCAAATGGAGGCGTAATTATATTATGAAGTACATTATTTAAATATTTATTCACATCGGGCTTTTCACCCGAACCTTGTTGATAAATTGTACCTTGATTTTTTAATAGCCATCTAACGGCTTCAGCGATAACTATTTTTAATGATTCAATTGTCTGGACTGGACTTAAGTATATGATGTGCTCAATTTTTACTTTTTTACTTTTTTACTTTTCTTCACAAACTCTTGAACGTCACCAAAGATAAAATAGTTCTCATATGCTTCAATTTCTGACTTAGAGTCATCTTTACTTTTAAATATACGATCTCTTGGCCCCTGAATCTGAGTAGGGCTCAATCCTTTTTTATCTCCTTGCCCAGACCATTGTAGCTTTCTAAATGCTATCCATTCATCTTCCTTTGGTACATCATTTAGATATTCAACTTTCATAACAATCCATGGTTTATTTTATGGTAATCAAGCACATAACAGTATTTTTCAACGGAATGATTCGGTGTATACAAATATATATCGAATCATGCTGTGTAATGAAGAATATAGTTTTAATGGAAAAAAGTTAAGCAGCCATTAAATGTTCAATTATTGAACAGCTGCTTTTGAGAGAAAAATGAGTTTTATCAAATGGGCAATTAGACTGGTTTTGACACAAACCGGCATTATAGATTGGCCGGTTAACTTGTTCCAAAAAAACTATTTTGATTGATATTCACGTTCACAATTTATGCAGGTGACACCGTACAGATTAACGCCATGCTTACATTGCGTTACGGGTCTACGCAGCTTCCCTCGTATTATCCGTTTTTCAGTATCAGCCAAGGCATCTAAAAAGGGGGGCTGATATGGAAATGAACCCCGCTCTATAAGCAAGCTAATTGGCTCACCTTCTGTTTTTTCTCATCCATAACATGCTCCAATAAAACTATTGAGGATAGACAGCGTTCAACTAACAGTTTGTTTAAGAATATGTAGCGGAGGTATTGCTACGCGTTAATGCTTCTTAGACCTATGCGGCCTAAAAATCAGGTACCCAGACCGATTGCGATCGGTTAAGCAGGAACAATTATAAGAAATATTTAAGCTTTGTATTATCTAATAAACGTACTGCTGATAAAACCAGTATCTATCAGTTTGTCGATATATTTTACACGTTGATGCCTGGTAGTTCTCACCTCCACTAGTAAGTAGTTGATAGTGAATCTCTCTTAATTACCGGCGTAGTATTTGCGTATCTGACTGGGGAGTTAACTTAACTATATTTCTCGTATTAAGGAGATATGCTGTGAATAGAATTTTACAATTATTATTTTTTGTTAGTGTATTAGTCGGAAGCTTTCACGCAAACGCAGCTCTTTTGACGTTTGATCTCGAAGATGCATGCGCAGGCACTTGTGAAGACTGGGATTTGATTGACCAAAGCTATGGTGACGCTACCGGGGTTGATGTGATCTGGGGAACGGCAGATAGTGATATGATTATGCAATATTGGAGTGATGACTATAGTGATTTGATGCACGTCGGATTTGCTGGTGAAGATAGTTCGAATAGCGTCGGAGAAATCAGAATAGCTGCTACCGGCGGAAGTGTGATCAGGTTGTACGGATTTGACCTGGGCGCATATTCAGATGAGTGTGATTATGATGACGACTGCGGAGGTACCGACACCTCGTGGAGTATTCTGGATCTCGATGGCATGTTGTTAGCTTCATCGGGGAATATTACTGTTGACGCGATGACGCGATGACGCGATGACGCGATGACGCGATGACGCACACTAGCATAGATGTCGATTACTCTAGTGCAAACGGGTTTCTAATCCAGTTTGGACCCGACGGATATGACGTGGGTATCGACAATATTGCGTTTGATGTTGAGAAAGCTAGAGTTCCAGAGCCTGCTTCGATTGCGCTGCTGGGTCTGGGCCTATTAGGCCTTGGGTTCGCTCGGCGCGGGAAAATTATTAAATGTTAGATGGGTCTAATGATCACTTGAACGAGCGTTTCTCCAGTTTAGACATCAAGCGTAAAAGTAACTATCCAAACTGATTGGACTAAGGTTTCAATTGAAGCCTTTTTGCATCTGCTCAATGTCTCAAGGTGGCACATTTGAGACTTCAAACCTCGATTAATTCGGGGTTTTTTAATGCCTGTGAGGTATAGCCCCAATGCCTTCAGTGCTAGAAATACGGCATAAGTATCGTAGTGCGGCTATATACCTGAAACCAGTCGTGATTGATCAGAGATTAACGCATTTGGATTTGATCGATAATGTTATCCCACCCGTTTTTCAACTGCCTGAGGCCCAAGGGACACCAGAAGAGATACCTTTCTAAGATAAGTATACTAACCACATCGTACTGAAAACGCTCTGTAGGGTATACGTTACCTAGTCTTTACCTGTTAGAACCATAGGGAGTTAACAGAGTCTGGCGTTAAAAGTATTGCCATTCTGCTCTACTGAATGCCGTCGTAAAACTAAAGCACATCAACATTTTGTACTTCTAGGATTAAAGGAATTGGGGATTAATAGGATTAATCTCTTTTATTGATGCCTATTTCGCAATGATCAAAACACGGGAATAATGCGGGGGAACGTGTATCACGGCATGCTGATTCAATGAGTGATGCACTAGCTGAACAAAGCCCGTTATAAGTTCGGCTTTAAATAATCAACACATTAATCGATGCATTCAGTCTCAACAACTTCGTTTCTTTGCCAGTATTTCTCGGCCAGATATTGCTCTATTACTGCTTTCAGTTCTTTCAATGTGAACGGTTTACTGAGATGAGCATTCATACCTGCATCCAGGCATTTTTGCCTTAGTTCTTTAATCGCATGGGCTGTCACCGCAATAATAGGTACTGCGGTTTGATGGTTATTCGCCTCATATGCCCTAATCTGCCTCGTCGCGGTATAACCATCCATTTCTGGCATTTCACAATCCATAAAGATGATGTCATAGGGCCGCTCCGCTGAGCTAACTCTATCAACAGCATCGCTGCCCGAGACCACAATATCGGCTTGCAAGCCCAATTTGGCGAGGTATCCTTTCATCACCAGTTGGTTAGTCATATTGTCTTCTGCAAGTAGAATGCGTGGGGCAGTTTCAAACCCTGGCCAATCTAATTCCTGGGTAAAATATATCACCGTGTTTTTGTTAGATTCCGAAACAATATCCATCGCTAGGTTAAACCAGAAGGTGCTGCCTTCATGCTCGACGCTTTGGAAGCCAATATCACCATTCATCAATTCAACCAGTTCTTTACATATGCTTAGCCCTAAACCAGTGCCACCGTATTTCCGGGTGGTTGAAACATCAGCCTGACTGAAACTCTCAAATAAACCGTCCTGCTGTTGCTCACTAATGCCAACGCCGTTATCCACCACCGAGAAATATACATGACCACGCTCAGATGAGATGGGCCGCCACTCACATTCGACTCTGATCTGCCCCTGCTCGGTGAACTTATAGGCGTTAGAGATCAGATTGACCAAGACCTGACGGATACGAGTAGGATCACCTATCACCCTGGCAGGTAAATTTTCCGCTAGCTGTAATTCCAGCTGGTGATTTTTTTCCGACGATAGACGAAAAGTGTCACAGACGGTTTCCACTAATGCAGGCAATTCAAAGTTGATCATCTCCAGTTCAAGATGCCCCTGTGTGACCTTGGAGTAATCCAGCACATTATTGATAATACTCAACAGAGACTGCCCGGAACTGTTTACAACATCCAGATAATGACGCTGCTCTGCATCCAGTTTCGTGCTGCCCAATAATTGCAGCATGCCCAAGACGCCATTCATCGGGGTACGAATCTCATGGCTCATTTTTGCCAAGAACTCACTTTTCTCCTGGCTTTCAGCCCTAGCCATAGCCTCACTGACTTCCAGTGCGCGCTTCTCCTCCCGGTAGCGATTGGTCTTATCCGTGATGGCAAAGGCAAATAATAACGCCAACAATAAAGAGGCGGTTTCATAGCCATGCTGGCTTAACATATAACTGTTCAACACCCCCTGCCCACCTAGCAAAGGTAGATATGTCATACCTGTAAACAGAACCATACCCAGGGCATGAAAGCCGTAACTGCCACGCTTTAACCACCACATATAGAGGCTAGTACCCAGGGTAGCCAAGATGACAAAATTCGCTGCAATAAGCGTCGCATTGATAGCATCTGTTTTACTGAGCACGGCAGGTAGCAGCATCACGATAAGTGCCAGCAACGCAGATATTTTCATCAGCCAATCAAGTTTTTTATGTGCATATTTAAGCTGGAAATAATTACGCGTAAAAACGGGAAAGGCAAAACACAGCGCAGCACTCAATAGAATGTAAATATACTGATGAAGCACAGGAGACTGAGGCATCCAAGTATAAATGAAGCCCTTTAAATACAGCACCATCAGTAAGCTGCTTAAAACATATAAGGTGTAGGGAATCAGATTTTCAAATTCCCGGGTGTAGAACATGATAAACAACACATACAGAAAAACACCGGCCATGCCCCCAATAATTAACAGGTTGTAGTTGCTGCTCATATCGGACAGCGACTTCGCTGAAAATCGATCAATGATATAAGGAAAAAACAACGGGTAATGGGAACTGTTGATTTTCAGGTAGACGGTCAGGCTGCTATTCGCGGGCAAAGAAAAAGGAAAGGCGTAGAGACGGTAATCCAGAGGTCTTTGCGCATAGGGGTAATCAAGCCCAGCTTGCTGTTGAACGACTTTATCGCCCTGCTGATAAAAGAAGGTGATCTCATTATAGTGCACGACATCCAGCCGTAGCAGCAGCTCCCTATCCACTGCCAATGTATTCTCGATGGTGCAACGAAAATACACATCCTCAGCTTGCTTAACCAAAGCCCCGCCATTATAGGGTTTATAGCTTATGCCATTTCCTAGTAGTAGCTTTTCTATACTGAGTTCTTGATGGCTGGCAACAGCATATTCCAGGCAGCCTGAAAGAAAGACTTTCTCCTCTTCAGCTAGCTTCAGGGGGCGGTGACTAAGCGAGCTATTTTGGTGAAAATTCTCATTTGCAAAAGCGCCCGAAGTCACAATAATAAAAAGTAAAAGTATACCCGGATAGCTAAAAGGCTTGCACCGTAGCAAGTGGAATAATAAGGGCTGAATGACCTTAGGGTTAAATTTAGCGTACAAATGTGGCTCCACAACGTCTTCCACTACATTCCTTTATTTGAAGCACATCAACACTGAAATAATGTTCTTTAAGTATCAGGAATCATGATCTTCCCGAAGGGTACTGTCAACTTAACAGTTTGCCTACAATTAATAGCTGATAACCACATCGTACAGACCTAGACCTGTAGGGCATACGTTGCATAGCTTTTACTTATTTAGAACCACTGGGCAATAACAGAATATCGCATTAGACCTATTATCACTCTACTCCACTGAATCCCGTCAATTTACTAAACCATATCAACATTTTGACCATCAAGATTTAAGAGAATTGGGGGCAAATCCACCTTATACTCTATCTCCCTATGCATCGTAAATGCGACCGACTGGTCATGACACAAAAGTGGCTTTCCAAGATGGCTAATTCAGCCTAACTATTCTCGTTAGCCTGGAGGCCGGTAATGTTTCATAACCGGTTCTTGTTACAAATCAGAAATGAGTAAATTCTATGCCTGCTTTGATGGGTGAATTCACAGGCTAAATCGGGCCTTAGAGTATAAGCAAAACAACACCCATTTCCGGGGTACAGCGAATGAATGGCATTTTTTATATGGAACTGCCTAGCGCTGAGGGTAAGCGCATTAGTGGCATACACCCTACTGGTCAATGTGCATACGATGAACATGCTTGGCTTAGAAAAACATATCTAGCGGCGATCCTTGCGCCTCTGGCAGCTGAAAAGCCGGCGAGATAAACTGCGAATCCTTAGCGGCGCAGCGCGCCATTGAAGAATAGTTAGCACTCGCTCAGCAACGCCAAGCACAACAGCAGAGTTATCAGCCTGAAAATAACAACGCGGTGTATTACTACCAGCAAATCATCTTGCTGGATGATGATCATCAAGCGACTGGGCTCGCGCTTCACCGAAGGCTTAGCGGTGCTGGTTAAGCGTTATAGCGAATTGGCGCAGAGGGCATTAGATCTTCAACAAGCACGTAAAGCCCTAAAGTAAACACAAGCCGGTTTAAAAATTGACCATAGCAATAAGACGCTGCTGCAAATCCAGGCGCAAGCCAAGGAGCAAGTTAGGTTCATAGGCTCGCGCTTATCGAAAAATAGGCGCCGCGCCGATTGTGCTCGGGTATGGGCCCCTCTTGCGTGAAACCCAATTCCTTATAGTATAATTTTTCGTCCAGCACATTATCCAAATACAGCGAGAAGGCGATTGCCTGCCAGGAGGCTAGGGAAAAATTGATGTTAACCGTCATCATGTTGGAGTAGCCATCCAATACATTATCTTCAATGAGCTCTTCGTCAACATCCGGTGGTCTGGCATAGAGGTTATTGGCAATGGCGATCGATAAATACTGACTGCTTGACCATAATAAGCCGAATTTCAGCATGCGCTGAGGGTTAAATAAACGGGATTCATTATTTCCGTCTTCGTTTTTCTGATACATAAAAGAGACATTTGTTTGCCAGTGTTGCGATAACACATAGCTGCCTTCCATTTCGATACCCATGACATCCACCTCGCTATTAATAAAGCGGATAGAGCCTTCGCCTTCGGAAACCCGTTCATTAATTTCGTCGATTTTGCTGTAAAAGGCGGTGAGCGCGCCATAGCGTTGTTCATCCCAATAACTTATTTGAGCGTCAATACTGGCGATTTGTTCGGGTTTTAAATCGGGGTTGCCGCGAAAATCTCGGGTGCTGTTGACGCCGCTTTCAACCTTTTGAAAGGCGCTGGCGGAGCGAAAAGCCTCACCGTACAGCAACTTGGTTCCCCAGTGGTCATCGATGCTGTAGACCCAGCCCAAACGTGTTGAAAAGTCGCCGTCCTGGCCCTCTTGTGTATTAAATTGTATGCCCATAATAAAGTGATGCTGATGAGTAAAATTGTAGTCGGCTTGCACATAGACGCTGAAACGGTCTTCTTGGTAGGCGTCGTTCGGTAGAATCGAAAAATCGCCGCGAAAATTTTCATACAGCACGCCGGCCAAAAGATCCCATTGTTCATTAAGGGAATTAAGACTGGTGATTTCGAATATCATTCCTTTTGATCTAGCGATATCTCCGGGGTCAACTAAGTCGTGACCATTATAGGTAAAATGGAAATCAATAGAATGATCTTCGTTGAGCTGCCAATCATAGCCTAAATCGACAAAACGGCGATTTATCGAAATAGCGGGATCACCAAATGCAGTTAAAAATACCTGACCAAATTGTTCGTGATTACCGATGAGGGTGTTGAAGGAAAAGCCTTTGTAGTCTGCGGTAAATAACCAACTATCGCCTCTCAAGTAACGTTCTTCTAGGGTGAAAGTGGTGTCGCTCTCAAAGGACTCGGGGGTATTCACCTCCGATTGATACACATCTAACAAGCCGATGGCGGTAAAGTAAGAAAAATCGCCCACTTGATCCCCCGCCTGCGCAGACAGTTTGACACTACCAAAGCTACCCAAACTGAGTTTGCCGCTGGCTGAAAAATCTTCCGAGGGTGATTTGGTGACTAAATTAGTCACACTGGTAAAGGCATTGCTGCCGTATAAAACAGAACCAGGCCCTCGCATGATTTCTACTTGCTGTAGAGCTTCCATAGGAAAAACAGCATAAATATCGGAATTAAGGCCACCGCTATGGGTTTCTCGCAGGGGGCGTCCGTTTAATAGCATGAGATTCCAATTATCGGTGTGGGTCAGCTTGCCGCCACGGGTCGCCATATACATATGCTGTAAGCCAGCGCTGCCCATGACCATCATGCTGGGCTGTCGATTAAACACATCGACTAGACCCATTCCGCCATAATCTTCAATGTTTTGAGCACTGACATGGGTAACAATGGCTGGCACCGTACTTAAGCTTTGCGGCCGCTTGCCAGATACAGTGACGGTGACGTCCATCAACTCTTGCAGGCTCATATCAATTAGCTGGGTGAATGTGTCTTCACTTTGCGAAAAACTCGAATGAATGGGTAAAATCAATAATAGAAACAAGCTACAGCGAAGCAGACCAGGGCTAGCGTATGGGACTAATTTGTGTCGGTACATGCCATCAGCTCTGGGTTGGGTAAAGCTCCATGCCGTAACGATAGCCGTCCTGTCGAGAATATTTACACACCCTTGCTGACTGAAGCGAATAGGCTTCGGTGTGTGCTCAGTCGAAAGCCTGGTGGCCTCTTATAAGGGCTGACTAAATTATAGTCAACCTCCTAGAATTAGCCCTATGTGGAGCCGGCTTCCCGAATATAAGGTGGATTAGCCCCAATCCTCTTAAACGATAAAGTACAAAGTGTTGATGCGCTTTAGTAATATGACGGAATTAAGGAGAGTAGAATGGAAAAAAATCTAACGCCATACTCTGTAAATACCCAGTAGTTTTAACAGGTGAAAACTAGCTTAGGTATGCCCTATCTGATCAGTCATCGCATCGATTTGTCGACATTTTATGATAAATACAAGAATGCACACGGTGAACGTTCCACCTATGATACCGCCACTCTACTGAAAATAATTCTTATTCAATACTCATAGATCTCTTACAGCTACAAGCTTTATTACGCAGCGACTTTCACTCCTATCTGCTGCTAAAAATCCCACTGTAATCATCCGTAATATACCTGCAGCAATAAACCCATTAATTTAACCAATAATATCGCTAAACTTTAACGTTAGACTAAGCTGCTATTAACAATAACAACAGTGAATTCAATATGGCTTTCCCTACCTCAGTCAATAGTCAAATTACCGATGCAGTCACCCAAACGAACGTCAAGGTTTTGGGGGACTCACCGGCACTTTCAATGGGTAATTTATTTCAGGCAACAGCACAAGCGCTGTCCAATGCTGCCCATAATGCTACCAGCGCTCAGCAACAAGCAGCAGTAACTGCCCAGGCAGCTAGCACTCAGGGTGTTGTAGGCCTATACACCACAGACAGCAGCATCGCCAAGGCCGATAAACACCTGACAGACTTGGCCCAGCGCAAGGATTATTGTGCCCTGTTTATTAATGGCCTGACTTTAAACGATGCGGATCAGCAGCTATTAAAAAATCTGCAGCATCTTCAATACCTGCAACTGGAAAATACCGATATAAAGCCACCACAACTCAAAGCACTGCAACAGGCTATGGCCGATACCACCATTCACTGCCTCTAGGCCCATAGACACAATGTACCAAAGGTTTCACGGATGAAGTGGGTGATTCAACACATCGTTTTATCACCTAATCAGAAAAATAAAACTAAAAAAAGTAAAGGTAAAAAGGATAATAGAATGAACAATAACCCACGCAAAACACCCATCCTGCCGCAAGATGATTCCGCCAGTGGCCAGGAACAACGCGAGATCCAGTTGGCGCATGCCAAAACCGAATACATCTGGAACTATGAGGTGCCCAGTGTTAAAGGTGTACCCATGTCAAAAGAAGTGCCTGAATCGAATAAACCTACCCTGGCCTGGTTTGTCGAGGTTATCGAAGTCGCCGTGCAAATTGTTGAGAATACCCTCGCCAATGCCATAGAAGGCGATGAGGATAAAAGCTTTGATGAGATTAAAAGTGTTAGGGATAAACTGCTCAGCATCAAAGACGAACATAAAACCCATGAGAGCAAATCGATAGGCGGCTGGGTGCATGACCTGCTCCACGAAGCCAAGCAGCTGATCACCATTAGCCTAGGCGGTGCCAGTGAGGAATTACTGAAGTTGAAACAGCTGGTGGACCAGCACAGTGAAAAACTCAGCTCGGCTAGCGACGAAGAAGCCAACCTTGATGCCTATAAAGATCTGTTTAAAACCATCAAGTTGTCTCCGCAAGCTGAACAGTTCCAAAGTGACAGCATGTTTGCACATTACCGTGTCGCAGGCCCGAACCCAATGTTGATCAGCAATATCAGTGTTATACCGGCCAACTTCCCGGTCACTGATGAAGCTTACCAGGCCTATATGGGCAGCGAAGATTCCCTGGCACAGGCTTTGGCGGATAAACGTTTATTTATACTGGACTACAAAGAGCTACAAACCTTGTCAGAACATTGTGGCAACTACGATGGCATAGCCAAGCAGCTATTTGTCCCCATGGTATTATTGGCCCGCCCCAAAGATGCTGATATCCTTGCCCCAGTCGCAATTCAGCGCTCACAAAACCCTGACGACAGCACGATTGTTTATGCCACCGAAGACAGTAGTACAAGCAACTTCTGGCATTGGCAAACAGCCAAGAGCATTGTTGAAATGGCCGAAGGCAATTACCATGAGCTGTTTGTACATCTGGCTAGAACCCATTTATTTGTCGAACCCTTTGCTGTGGCAACTCAACGTAACCTGGCCGAAGTTCACCCACTGAACATATTACTAACACCCCACTTCGAAGGCACCTTGTTTATCAACAATGCGGCCGCCGGCAGCCTGATCGCCGAAGGTGGCCCTATCGACCAAATTTTCGCCGGTGAAATAACCTATACCCAACAAGTCGCAGGAAATGATCGCCTGGCTTATGACTTCTACGCCAATATGCTACCCACCGATCTTGCCAATCGCGGTGTAGCCGATAGTGCAGTATTGCCTAACTACCCCTACCGCGATGATGCCTTATTGATCTGGAGTGCCATCGAAAAATGGATCACCGAATACGTTAACATTTACTACCCACATGATAATGCTGTGCTGGGGGATACCGAACTTGCCGCCTGGACGGCCGATATCACCGAGCAAGGAAAAATCAAAGGTTTTAAAGCCATTACAGGCAAAGATCAGTTGGTTCAGGTATTAACCATGATCATCTTTACCGGCAGTGCCCAGCATGCAGCGGTCAACTTCCCACAAAGCGAAATCATGACCTACGCGCCGGCCATCTCCGGTACCATCTGGGGTGAAAAAAATCCAAAGGGAGATAATAAAGAACAGTGGAAAGCTACTCTGGCGCCCATGCAGCTGGCATCCAAACAACTTAACTTGCTGCATCTGTTAGGTGGTGTTTATTACCGCATGCTCGGTAACTACCAGACTAACGACTTCCCCTATCTTGACTGGTTTGAAGATTCACAAATTTCCGGCAAAGGCGCCGCTCTGGAGCGTTTCCAGCAAGCCCTTAAACAAGTGGAAAGCAAGATTGAAAGCCGTAACAAAAAACGCGCTATTCCCTACACACATTTATTGCCCAGTAAAATCCCCATGAGCATCAATATCTAAGTTGTAAGTCCAACAACATAAGCAGGTAATAACCTGCTTATGTTTTACATATATGCTGGCACTTAGAATTTATCCGTAGTGGAAATCCTGATAATCCAGAATCGATCGAAATCAGCACAACCTTA
>JABSRQ010000064.1 GCA_013215055.1 Pseudomonadales bacterium
GTATTTGTTGGGTGGTTTTTGGTTTTTTCGTGAAGATTTAATTGCGTTGTTTTTTATTATTATCGGATTTTTGATGAAAAAACCTTTGTTAGCATTTTTAAATAAAAGCACCGTGTTTGTATTTGCTGGATTTATTTTATTGTTATTAACAACGTTAGCGACATTTGACCTTAATTTTTTTGCCAATAAACATATGTTAGGTAGTCGAGATGCCGTGGTCATGTCAGTTTCTCAACATGGTCATTTTTTATTATTTATTTTTACCGCTTTGTCGGGTTCTTTGATGTTAATTTTATTATCCCGCTGTATTTTTCAGAATCAATGGATGCAGTTTTTTGGGCAGAATACGCTGATTTTATTGGCTATGGCGGGCTTTTATTTACATTTTATTATTGTAAATATTGCTCAAGTTTTACCCGATGATATTGGCGTGTTGTTGACGATATTTTTAAGTATTGTCATTGCACTCATACAGATTTTATTAAGTTGGCCGGTGATCGTGTTGTGTAATCGCGATGTGCCTCAATTGATTGGGCAATGGCCTAGCGCTAAACCTAAACGTGATAGCGTAGAAAAACGATGAACGCTATTTACCGCTATTTGTCTTTTTTTACTGCTAACCGCAGGGCTGCAGCTTGGCTGCTTGTTTTTGCATTTATTCTGCATTTGGGATTTGTCTTCTGTAATACCTTTATTGCCGATGATTTTCTGCAATATTTTGTCTTGGCCGGTGATGAACGTCTGCAGGCCTTAGGCTTTTCAGGCTCTGAAACAGCAGGTAGTTTACGTTATGCACTGCAACATCAATTTAATTTTTTTGATGCATCTAGCAACGCATTTTCGGCGCAAAAAAACTATGGCGTATTACCCTGGTGGATTGCCGATAATGCGGCCTTGCATCTATGGCGTCCTCTCACATCGTTGACTCAGTGGCTAGACTTTCAATTATGGCCTAAGTCTTTAGCGATGATGCATGCCTCTTCTTTGCTGATCTTGATGTGTGCCTGGGGCTTGTTATATCACTTTTATCGATCTATAACGGCTAAGAAATCGGTGGCCTTGTTAGCGTTATTGATATTGATTGCCGATGTGTCGGTGATGTTTCCATTAATTTGGCTGGCCGCCAGAAATGTATTGTTAGTGATGTTTTTTTTAAGCCTGACGTTGATTTTTTTACAGCGTAGCGCTGAAAATTCGAAGTTAATTTTGCTGTCGTTATTATCTTTTTTAGCTGCCCTTTTATCCGCAGAAGCCGGCGTAGTGGTGGGCGGATTTGTGGCTGCATTTTTATTGTTTTATGATGCCCGATCATTTAAAAAACGCTTGGTTTTGTTAGGGGCTTTTATTGTATTAGCGGTGTTCTGGAAGCTGGCTTATAACGCAGCAGGCTTTGGTTCAGTGGCGGTGGGCAACTATATTGACCCTCTACAGCAACCCCTGCATACATTAATACACTGTATAAAATTTTATCCCTTATTATTGGTTAATGTATTTACCGGCATTGATGGTTTGGTGAGTAGCTGGCCATTGGCGATTTTCGGTTGGCTGTTATTGCTGATATTGATGGCGCTGGCTGCTAAGTCAAAAGATAAAATTTTACAATTTACACTCGCTGCCGTGGTTTTATCGTTAGTACCTTATATTGCGTTATACAGCAGTGCTCCACGCTTTTCTGTGATTAGCCATATCGCAATGGCCTTGTTTCTTGCACAACTTATCTGTAAAAATTTCACCACGTTCATTACTTCAACGTGGCTGTCTCGCGGCGGTCGATTTTTGATTCTTATCTTGTTAGTGATTCACTTACCGTTGTCGTTATTAGGTAAAGCGGCTGCCAGTATTATGGCGTCAGGGGGGAAGGCTTTTAATTCAGACTTGGTGGATAAAAAATTTAATGGTTTTGAAGACTTTGATGTGGCGGGTAAACATATCATCGTTTTAAACAGTATTGACCCGTTTAGAATGATGTTTTACCCGTATAGAGCGGTCTATCATCAGCAACCGCTGGCGGCTTCACTACGCGCTTTAATTCCGGCAGCCAATAGCATGAGCCTAACTCGTATAGATAAGCGGCATTTACAGATTCGTATCAATCACGGGTTAACGTTATACGGTGGTGATGTTGACACTCAACTTATAGCGCAGGGGGAGGCTGTTAATAATCTCATGTTTGAGTTTTATGGTTTCTTTCATGATGGCCATTATACGATGTCAGTGGGGCAGTCTTTTGTTTTTAATGAGTTGTCACTCACGATCACCGAGGTGAATGAACAATCGCAAGTAAAAGCAATGGATGTTGAACTGACATTTGATGGTGAAGATAAACGTTATCTTTGGCTTTATTGGCAATGGAAAACATCCAACTACCAGTTATTTACCCTGCCAAAGAATGGCGATACATTTACATTAAACGGGCAAATTCATTAATGTTTTTGCCTGGCGGCGTTAGCTGTGATCTCGACTAAAAAATTTATCTTTTAAGTTGATAAAACGTTTCTCCATTAACTCATAACTCAACATACTGATGGCGATAGTGATAAACATGGACAGCGGAATCAATAATAAAACAGAGATGTTGTTAAGGTATTCGCTGACTAACCATATCACTGGGTAGTGGAAAACATATAAGCCATAACTGATTTCTCCCATATATTGCATAAAGCGTGTCTCTAACAATCTGGGGCAGAATTTTCTATCGCGTGTCTGTAATAAAATCAGCGCAAATACACCGTTTAATACACTATAACCCCAGACGTACTTGTAGCTGTCTTGCATAAACGGGGCATATCCCGCATTTAAAATATTGATATAACCGGTGCTTAAATAGCTGGTTAAGAACCCAAGGCCAATCGCGCTGATAATAACGGCACGGGTAAAGTTTTTACTGCGGCTTTCTTCATATAATGCAAAATAGCCGCCTATGGCAAAGGCATCGATATGAGAAAAAGGCAGAACATAAATAACCACATCTATTTCGGTGCTAAAAAAGGGCAATACACCCTTGGCGGCGATCAAGGCCATAGCTAAACGAATCAGTGGGCCAAGAATAATTAAAGCCAAAAGAAGTGGTTTCATAGACGCTTTGGGGGTTGAAAAAATCAGTAGAGGCCATAATAAATAAAACTGCTCTTCTACGGCTAATGACCAGAAGTGTGTTACAAAGTGACTGGGTTGATAATCGGCACTGGCATGATAAAAATTGTAGGTATAGCTCAAGGCCCAGGGGATTTGATCCAGGAAATTATCGATGCTGCTTATGCCTTGATAGTTATTTTGATAACTGATAGTCAGCGCAAACACAGTGGCGGCTAGAAGATAAACAAAATACAGCGGGAATATACGTAATGCGCGACGGCCATAAAAGTGTGTGAAAAACACCTTTGTAGGCAGGTCTTTTTTCATATGGATGATGATGGGGGTTAATAAAAAGCCGGATAATACAAAAAAGGCCTGCACACCTAAATAACCCGCGTCGAACAGGCCAACGTGGAGTAAAAAAACGGCAAATATGGCCAGTGCTCTTAACGAGGTGAGTCCTGTATTCATAAGGTATAAGTTGTTTTGGGTATCAATCGATTTTATTTTTCTTATGGGCTGATTATATTAAGCCTGTTTCAGATTCTATCTGAATGTGTGTTGCTTTGATATGCAAGCCCGTTAGCAGATTGTAAAAAATGAACAACTACTCTACTGTGCCAACTATTTTGCATGATTCTATTATAATAATTTGGCGAATGTATGCCACACTAGGCGAATTTAAGACAGCTTTTCATTTATGTAGTGCTTCCTGCACTTGTGCTGCTGATTACACGCGTACCCTTATTTTAGTTATGATGCGTTTATTTCTATACGTTTCACAGCGTCTGTTAGAGGGCTAAGGCTGACGGCATTGCGATAGAAGGTTATTCAAGTTGGGTTTTAGTCAGGTGGATGCGCCTTGTGGGTCTTTTGTCGCTGTGTTTTATTTGAATTATTTGCTGTGGTATCTGCCTCTACAAAAAGGTGTATCAGAAGCTGTTGATGCCATTAAAGAGAAGCAAAGCCGCGCCTTGTTATACAGTCAGCTATTTTTGTCTTTTCTGCCGCTATTGCCGTATGGAGCATGGGGGGGCTAGAGTAGCCCTTTGTGGCTGGGCGTTGATATTTACTTATCAGTTTTATCGCAAAGGCAAAAATGTCGATTAAATGTGGGCTTTATTGGCATTAGATTTTTTGTGTTTAATCCGACCCGAAGGACCTCTGCCTGCGTAGGTTTAGCATTTGGGATAAAGACATTAACAGAGTGTTTGTCAGGTATCGGCATTGGCCATTTTACCGCTTATTGCTGTTGCCTCGCAGCTGTTATTTTATCAGGATTTTGTGCCTAATACCGCGCATATCAAGGTGGGATTTTCTGCGTTACATATTCTTCAGGGCTTATTATATCTGCTGTAAACCCTGCTGTGTTTAATGCCTTGGTCATTTATTTTATATGCGAGAGCATCGACGCAGTGTCTAAAGATGTGTTAATGATTAAAATGGCCAGTCCGATCATGGCCCTGTGGTTGCTTTATAGCATCTATATTGGCGGCGATATGGTGGCTATGATAGCGTTGATGGCCGTTATGTCGCCAATACTCATTCTGCAATTGATGCAACGGGGCTGGTTTAATAATAAAAAAACGTCTGGATTTATACGGCAGTGTTTTTAGTGATTCAACTGATTAATCCGGTATCCATGCCTGAAAGATATGAAACCTGGGAGTGGGGATGCCAAGGTCTTGGCAACCACGTTAAAACACGGTTTTGACGGTAAATATCCCCGTTTGGCGGTTACTGCGGCAGGGATTTTGCCATTTTATTCCAAGTTTGAGCCCATCGATATGTTGGGGCTGAATGATTACCCTATCGCCAGAAACCGGGCCAGCGATTCCAGCCATTTTATATAGCACATGGTCATGCCGATGGTCAGTATGTGTTTGATCAACGCCCTGATTTTGTCAGTCTCTGTATTCCCTGGCAAAGCCGCTATGAACCGTGTTTTGTAAGTGGTGAGCAATTACATGCTATTGCTGAATTTAAACAAGAATATGTGCCAGCACGTTTCAGAGGTTTTGAGCCTTATGAATATACCGGCATTGTCTGGGTGGATAAATACAGTGAAAAAAAACTGCCCGCCAAGGTCAGCGGTATTCGGGTTCAGGGACCTATATCGATCAGCAGTATCCCTGAAGATCAACGTCTGCAGTTTCATATTTCAAGTACCGAAGATGGGCGGGTAGATATTGAGATTACCAGTTTAGATGAGGCGCTTATTCCTATCATATCTATCGTTATTCATCGTATCTAGAAATAGCGCGTACCGCTGTCTTTACGATCTATGCGCACTATACTCAATAGCAGGGATGAAAACGTCTTATGGATGAAATGCGCTTTTCCATAGCCGGGGTTGTTGCTTATGAATGTATTTTGTGTGGATGATGATGATTTCCATCGCAGTAAAATTAGGCAGTGTGTTGAAAAAGCCTGCACCATCAAGGGCATCGATGATTGTGTGATTATTGAATGTGCTGATGGGGATGAGTTTCTGGAAAAAGTTAAAGCCAAGGTGCCAAGCTTAATCACTCTGGATATCACCATGCCCAAAAAAGACGGGCTTTCAACCTTGGTACGTTATCGCCATTTAAACCCTTCTGTAAAAATTCTTATTGTTAGCTCCGAAAATGCCCGTGTTGTACGCCGCCTCAGTACCAAAAAGTATTTCTCTACGGATGAGAGTAAAAAGCAGGAATTATTAGCCAAGGTGATTGAACGGGTTAAAACCGATAACATTGAACCGGGTAAATTAAATTCGGTATTAGAGGCGGTTTCAAACCTGGGATTGGATCCTATTCAGGTTGCCAAGGAATGTGGCGCTACCGGCTTTTTACGTAAACCTTATGATATGGACTCCACCGCCAATGATATTAGCCTGATGATCTAGTTTATTTTAGTGTGGCTATTTCTAAGGTTATAGTGCCTAGCGTATACTGCGCTTTTTATCTTCTGAATGTATTCAGCAGGAGTTGTTGTGACGGTAGCGCAGTTTGAAACCTGGTCTCTCTATCTGGGAGTGGGCGGGTTAATTTTGTATATGTTTTTTATTATGTATCGCTTGGCTAAAGATTCCAATGCAGGGAAATTTGGCACACTTATTATCTTCTTTGTGCTGGGTTTTGGGGTATTTGGCTTTATCATCAAGGAATTGGTTATCTTCTTTATGGATGTTTAAGCCTGGGGTTAACTGTGAAAAGACTGTTTGAAGGGATGTAAACGATGTTTGAAACTCTGCCCACGTTGGGAGTGGGGGTTAGCCTCAGTTTGGGGGCAGAGCCCGATCCGGTAAAACTCAGTAAAATGCAGGCCGGCCCTGCCTTTATTGAATATGCAGGTTTGCTTGACGTACAGCGTATTGACGCGGATATTCAGCGTATTCAGGCTCATAATATTCCGCTGCTGTTCCATCCCTCCTATATTAATTTCTGTGGTTCTTTTAAGAATGATTTGGCCTGGCTAAAAGCGACAGCTGAACATATTCAGCATGTGGGTTCGCCGTGGTTTGCGCAAGATTGTGCTTATTGCTTCTGGGATGAAAATGCGGGTTATTCCAGTCAGTTCGGCTATTTTATTCCGCCTATTTTAAATCAGGCTTCTCTGGAATTGGCGATTATTCGGGTCAAAGAGGTGCAGGAAATGGTCGGCATTACCGTGGCGATTGAACCTCCACCTCTTACATTTATCATTGGCCATATGCCGTTATTTGAATTTATTGGTAAACTGGCTGACGCTACCGACTGTGCAATTTTGTTAGATATGGGGCATTTGGTGTCTTTTGAGATGGCAAGCTTTAACTCGGTGCTGCAGGCCATAGCTTATTTACCGGTGGAGCGAGTGATAGAAGTACATATTGCCGGTGGAAAAATTAAGATGGCCGAAGAAGGCCCGGTCTATATCGATGCACATGAGTGTGAAGTTGTTGATGAGACGTGGGCCATGTTGGAGTCGATGTTACCTTTGCTGCCGAATTTGAAAGCCCTGTGTTATGAATGTGAAGGTGTAGCGCAGGCACAAGTTTTACAAACGTTAACGTTGTTACACGAAAAAGTGCTGTCATTTTCGTCTTCGGCGTCATTACTTAAAAAAGTAGCGCAAGGTGAGCCGGTGTTATGAGTTTTAAAGAACAGGAACGGGCTTTATTTGATTTGTTATTTGATGAAAGCTTACGTCAGCAATTTAAACGTGATAAAAAACAAGCTTTAAAAAACTATGATTTAAGTCCCGCTGAGTTACACGATTTTTCTGCGATACGTTGTGATGCACTGAGCATGGATGCCGATATGCGTAAGCAGCTGCTGTTATCCCAGTTCAGTAATCTGCTACCGCTGAGTTTTAGCCTGGTATCATCATTGCCTGATGGCATCACCCTTTTACAGGGGCTTATTGATAGCCGTGTGATGAAAAGTAGCTCTGCTCAGAGGCTGGTGTTATTCACTCAGAAACTGTGCCATGAAGTTGAGTCAGGTTTTAGTTCTGATTTTAATTCGGCGCTAGAAAAACAAAATCTGCTTAATATCATCGCCACTGAATTAGCCATGGCCATCTCGGCTGCCGATTTAAAACAGGATTTATTGGCTGAGTCACATCAAACCCAAATTCCCATCTATTATGAAGAAGAGCATGAGAACTGGCAGAATAAGCCGCTGCAGTTGGCGCAATATGTCAGCGCCAATACGATCAATCAGCCCTATTCACAGCTAAAGAAAAAGCTTTGTCCTAAAAACGGCACGGCCTTATGGCGGCATTTAAAAGATCATCCTCTACCCGTATTTCTGCGAGAAGAGTCCATGGCGATAGATGACGGGCGCTTATTGGTCAGTAAAGCCTGTGTCACCGAAGATTCATCTCTGGATCCGGTTGTTGATCATATTACCGTAGAGCTTGTGATGGGTTTTGCGCCGATGTTTCAATATATCGATGGCACGATGTCGGTGCTAACTATGTTAAAACACCTGGTTGATGCTGGGGCGCCAGAGACCTTATTAAACAGTGTGAAATCTGGCTTCTACCAATTGTTACAATGTGGCATGTTAGTATTAGAACCCGCTGAAACGAGTTGAGTTTATTCTATGGCGATTGAGAAAAAAGAAAAAAAAGCACTGTCGGTGTTATTCCAACTTTTACAGTTTTTAATGCCGTATAAAAAACGTGTAGGCATTTTTCTAATGGCCTTGTTATTTACCTCCGGTATTACACTGGCGATGGGGCAGGGGGTGCGTATGTTGATCGATAAAGGTTTTGTTGATCAATCGATGGCGCAATTAAATACCGCGATTGTCTTTATATTAATGTTATCGGTATTGATGGCTGCGGGCACGTTTGTACGTTTTTATCTTATTTCCTGGTTAGGTGAGCGGGTCAGTGCCGATATTCGTTTAGCTGTATTTAACCGTTTGGTGGGTTTACACCCCAGTTTTTTTGAAAGCAATCGCAGTGGTGAAATCATCTCACGTTTAACCACCGATACTACATTGTTACAATCGATTATTGGTTCATCTTTTTCTATCGCATTACGCAGTTTCATCAGTTTTTTTGGTGGTTTGATTATGCTGGCCGTCACCAATGGGAAGTTAACTTTGATCATCGTCGCCGGTGTGCCGTTGGTATTGATGCCGGTTTTGATTTTTGGGCGTAGGGTGCGTTCTTTATCTCGTAAGAGCCAGGATTCCATCGCCGATGTAGGAAGCTACGCCGGAGAAATTGTTCAGAATATTAAAACGGTGCAAAGCTTTACCCGAGAAAGTTGGGAGAGAAGGGCTTTTGGCATCGAAGTTGAAAGTGCTTTTTCGATTGCAAGATCCCGCGTTAAGCAACGTGGGTTTTTAATGGCTGGGGTTATCTTATTGGTGTTTGGCTCACTAACTGGCATGTTGTGGGTAGGCGGCAGTGATGTTTTAAGCGGTAAAATGTCCGGCGGTGATTTAGGTGCCTTTATTTTTTATGCGGTGTTAGTAGCAGCAGCGGTTGGCAGTTTATCTGAAGTTTTTGGTGAATTGCAAAGAGCGGCCGGAGCAACCGAACGTTTAATGGAGTTACTGCATCAAAAAAGTGATATTCAAGAAATTGAAAATGCGATAGATCCCAATCAATTAAACGCAAGCCTGAGATTAAAAAATGTTAGTTTTGCCTACCCTTCTCGCCCTGAACACAGAGCTTTAAATGATTTTAACTTGACTATTTCCGCCGGCAAGGTATTGGCGTTAGTAGGGCCTTCGGGTGCGGGTAAAACCACCGTGTTTGAATTGTTACAGCGTTTTTATGACCCTCAGCAAGGTCAGGTTTTGATGGGGGATGAATTAAGCCACCCCATCGATGAGCTGGATTTGTTAAAGCTGCGTCAACAAATTGCGGTAGTATCCCAGCAACCCAGTTTATTCAGTGCCGATGTGATGTATAACATCCGCTATGGTCGATTAGATGCCACCGATGACGAGGTGATCGCTGCGGCAAAGGCGGCCCATGCTCATCAATTTATTCAACAACTGCCACAGGGCTACGCGAGTGAGTTGGGGGAGCAGGGTGTGCGTTTATCCGGCGGTCAACGCCAGCGCATCGCCATCGCCAGAGCCATATTGAAAAACCCAAAAATTTTATTGTTAGATGAGGCCACCAGTGCGTTGGATGCCGAGAGTGAATTTCATGTACAGCAGGCCTTAGAAGAGGTTATGAAAGACCGTACCACGGTGATTATTGCGCACAGACTCTCTACCATATTACATGCAGATTCTATTGCGGTGATGGATCATGGCTCGGTAGTTGGTCAGGGCAGTCACGATGAATTGATTAAACGCTCAGACTTATACCAGCGTTTATATACACTGCAGTTTGAATCCAATACCGCGAAGTCGGTAGAGTCGGACTAAGCCTTATGTCTGATAAATCATTAAGTGCTTGCCCCTGGGCCGAAGGCGATATGTATAAGGCCTATCATGATAATGAATGGGGGCTAGCATGTTACGATAGCCAACGTCTGTTTGAAAAAATTTGTTTAGAGGGGCAGCAGGCCGGTTTAAGTTGGATCACTGTATTAAAAAAACGTCGACATTATCGCGCCTGTTTCTATGATTTCGACGCAAAAAAAATAGCCGTCATGACAGATGATGTATTAGAGGCGTTGTTAAAAGATGCAGGGCTTATCCGCAACCGTTTAAAAATCTATGCCATCAGAAAAAATGCCTTAGCTTATTTAGCCATGTTAGATAGCGGAGAAGATTTCGCCGATTTTATTTGGGCATTTGTAGATCATACCGTGCTTATCAATCAGTTTGCTTCTATGCAGGATATGCCCACGCAGACGCCAATATCACAAACCATGAGCAAGGCGTTAAAGCTTCGTGGTTTTACTTTTGTTGGCCCAACGATGTGTTATGCCTTTATGCAATCTATGGGTTTGGTTGATGACCATCTGATTAGCTGCCCTCAGCATTCCAATAATCGCTAAGCCTAATTTTGACACGTGAAAAGTTACTCACAAAAACCGTGCATAACTGTGTATTCATCGTGTGTATAAGATCATGATAACTTCTGGATAGCTGTTTAAAGCCTTATAACTAAAGGCTTTAGCTTATTTTTATTTATTGTCTGGAATTTAAACAATAAAAATTGAGATATAAAAAAACCGGCGTAAACCGGGTTTAATTTGTTAAAATCTGGCTGAGGATTTACTCGCCAGCAATCTGCTTCGCAACACGTACACCAGAACGTACAGCACCTTCGATAAAACCGATATGTTCATCATCGGTATGCTCACCAGCAAAATAGACATTGCCTGCAGGCTCAAGGAATACGCCCCAATACTTCATCATCTGACCCGGTGCATAAGCCAGGAAACCACCCATGGTGTAAGGGTCCCTATGCCAAAGGTGTGCAGAAGTATCAACCAGGTATTGGGTAGAGCCCGGGTACATCTGCTCAATTTGATCAACCTTGTCTTGAATAACTTCTTCATCGGTCCATTCGATTTGTGCATCGGCATAACTGCCTGAGAAGTACGCAACCAGAATGCCGCCTTCACCTTCTTGACGCTCGGTAGATTCCCAGGTCCAGCCGATTTGGCCGTCAGATACGGTATCGCCGCCCAGACCATAATCCAGCCAGAAACGTTTGCTATATTGCAACAAGACCTTATTTTGTGTACCCGAGTTCAAGTTATCTGCAGCTTCTTTTTGAGTCGCCGGTAACGCTGGATTAAATTTGATTTTATTTAAAACGGTAGAAGGCACCGTCACAACAGCCACATCGCCAGCAAAAGATTTGTTGCCTACTTTAACGATCACACCACCAGAGTTTGGTTGGTTAACCGCTGTTACTACGTGGTTAAGTAAAATCGGGCCATTGATACGTGAAGCAAAGGCATTAGCAAAATCTCTGCCGCCGTGTAAGAATCGTAAAATTTCCGATTCATTATCACCCACTTTGCCATAAATTTTATATTGTGAAGCCATATATAATAAAGACACATTATCGGCATCATCAAACTCGGCACGTACATAATGTTCAGCTAGCATCTTCGCGGTAGGGTGTAGATTCAGATTATCAATCCACTCCTGAACGTTTTGATTATCTAACATGGCTGCATTTGGCGACGTTCTAGGGTCTGCTGAATCAGTGATCAGCTCACCCAATTTATCCAGTTCATTGTGAAAACGGATTTGATCTTGTCTTACCAGCAAGCCTAATTCACGCTTCAAAGAACCGTAAGGGATCAGCTGACCATCGATGTAATAAGCACCTTCTTCAATTTTCCCCCAATAACCGGTATCCACTAGCTCAACACCAAAATCGTCGGAATATTGATTCACCAAGGTATGTACACGTGGGTGATCAATCAGCTCCCCTCCGATTTCACCGTGCTGGTCACCCATATCCAGTGTACCGATACGGCCACCGATACGGTCTCGCGCTTCTAATACGGTAACTTTATACCCACGTTGTTCAAGTTCATAGGCTGCGGTTAAACCTGCCATGCCCGCACCAACAACAATCGCTTCTTGTTGTTCAGCACAAACGAGTACACTGATGAATAATGATGTACTTAAGGTAAAACCTTTAAGCGTTTTTCTAATAAGTTGTGGAATCATAAAGACCTCTTTTCTAAATTCCCCTTAGCGATATCCGTTATCTTATTGTTATATCCATACTCTCTCTTCGGCATGATAATGATGTTAGTTTTTGATGGGAATAATTTTTTAAGAATAAATTTTAAGGTTTTTAATGCACTTTTAGAATGTCAATATATCTGTTGATTACAGCTATAAGCGGTTGATTTTATTGATGGAAGGAGGGTTTTTACCGCCCTTTAACGAGTGCGGTAAATACATGTAATTTGTTAGTTATAGGCAGCAACAACTTTTTTAATCAGGGCTGATATTTGATGGGTATCGTAATCCAATACCTGCATATCTGCATCGCTAACATCATAACTAACAGATGCGCCCGCACCTGCATACATAATCACATTGGGTAGCATGGGATGATTATCTGCGCTGACCGATAATTCTTGAGCGTTGTCTGCGGCTTTGAACCATTGTTGTAAATAATCCTGCCAGGATAAATTTTCATCGCCAATTAAATAGGCCTTGGCATTTTGACCACGCTGTAAGGCGTGCTCGATAGCCTGGGCAAGTGATCTGGAGCTGATGTGATTACTGCCACCTTTGGGAGCAAAAACCGGTAGTTCTGTTAAATTGCCCTTGGCGTATTCGACTAATGCACGGATATGTGGAATTTCCAGCCCGGGGATATGGCCTAACACAAAAGGCGCGTTTAAAGTGCAGACGTTAAAGTGTTCATCGGCAAGTTTTCGAACCGCGATATCGGTATTGTGTCTGGAGGTGACGTAGGCGCATTCGCCAATTTTTTGCGGCGCAATTTGAGGGTAAAAGGAACCGATATAAACGGCCTTGCTGATGCCGGCTTCTTTGGCTGCCTTGAAGAAGGCTGGCACGGCGATATCGTTAACTTGCTGATAAAAGTCTTGAGCAGAAACCGAGCCGTCCAGTGGCAAGTTTCTGATATCGGCCGCGGCACTAAACACCAGTGCATCAAAATTCTCCAGGCCAAGTTTCTGGGTATTATCATGAATATAATTGCCTTGCAGAAAGGGCAGTGCTGCCAAAACTGGCGTCTGCGGCGGGTTCCTTGCCATGATCGTAACTTCATGGCCTTGTTGCGTTAAATGTAGGGCGGCATCTCCGCCAATAAGGCCGCTGCCGCCGACAATAAGTATTTTCATGTTTTATTCTTTATGGCTGTTATTAGAGAGTGTCGTTTTTTATGTTGTTTACGGTTTTTGCTTGGGATGTATCAGCGCTTCGGTCTTTGCCAAGCCCGATTGCATCAGGCTTGTGGCCAGAAAAACTTCTAACAGAAAAAAGCTTAATGCAACAATCAGTAAAATCATGCTGATGATAAACAGGACGGCTACAATTTTAGAAAAATTCATACTTAACAAACTGGCTGTGAATAATGCCATGATAACCAGGCAAACTAATAAAGCGCTGGTACCAGCGAAGGCGATGGCTAGATTAATAAAACGGCCTCGCTGCAGCAGGTTTCGATTTTCTTGATTAATAAGTGCATGTTCATGCTCGGTAGAGGCATATTGCTGGCCTCTGGCCAAGCTTCGGGCCCTGTCGATAACACGCCCCAGGCGGTTGGTCATAACACCCAGTAAGCCGGCGATACCCGCCAATAAAAATACCGGTGCCACTGCGATTTGAATGACATGTGCAATGGTTGTGATATCCCATTGTAAAACTTCCATGATTTTATCCCTAAGGGGGCAAGGTTGAAGCCTAGATCATACGGCCTGAGTTTTTTTAAGCAATAAATGATGCTGAGGATAATGTTGCTTAAATAATCTATTGGCAAAATATACGGCCACGATGCCGTAGAGAGCAAAGGTTAGGCTGGAAGCTATAACCGCACCGTATAAACCAAAAAGCCAGTTGCCGATAAAGCAGAATATAAAGGTGGCGGCGGTGGCACGACTGATATTGAACCACATAGACCAGCGAGCACGGTTGAGGTTGTTAAAAATTCCATTACTTAAGGCGATAAAACCTAAACCTGCCGATAGCGGGATTTGAATGGTGCAATAAAAGCTCAATAAATCGTGGGATAAACCCTGTAGTTGAAACAGCTGGCTCAATAACGGCTGTAGTAATAATGCCAGCAGCCAGATGATCAAGGTATAGACCATGATGATGATGAGGCCTGTTTGATAGATGGCGGCCACACGCTGTGGTTTTTCTGCGCCGATATTCTGCCCTATCATTGGCCCCGCTGCGCCGGTGAGAGAGAAATAGACGGAAAATAAAATGGGTGTGATGCTGCCTACAACGGCCAACCCCGCCATGGCTTCACTGCCATAATTAGCGACCATGGAGACAACAATCAAGCCGCCAATAGGCGTGACCAGATTGGTGATTAATACCGGCAGGGTGATGCGGCGTACAACGGGCATTTCGAGTTTTAAAAAGGCCCAGCTTACCGGTTTCAACCATTTTAAGTGTGCCGTGAAATACCAGATACCTACGATAAACGCGATGACTCTGGCAATAATGGTTGCCCAAGCCGCGCCTTTAATACCCCAGCCAAACACCTCGATAAATAAGGGATCTAATAAAATATTGATCACGGTGGCGATTAACGAAATCCACATCGAAGCTTTAGCCATCGCTGCGGCGCGTAAACCGGCCGAGAATATCATGGTCATCACTGCTAATGGCGAGGCCAATAAAATCAGGGTTAAATAATCCGTGGCATGATGTAATACCATATCTTTGGCACCTAGCCAGGGCAGAACGCTGGGTAAAGCAGTGATTAATACCAGCATTAATAAACAGGCAAGTATTAATCCCATCGCCACAATCGCAGAAAAAAGTTGGCTGGCTTGGCTTTTACCTTCCCGTGTCAGTTTTTGACTCACCAGTATCGATGTGGATACCGAGAAGCCAATGCCAATGGAGGCTGAAAATAAGCTGATGGCGCTGGAGAAACCTATGGCCGCTAAAATATCTACATCGTTGAGGCGGCTGAGGAAAAACATATCCACCAATGAAAGCAGCATATTCGCAGCCATGGCTATCCATGACGCAAACATCATCGTGAATAACTGTTTTTTAATCGGGCCTTGAGTAAACGATGTTTTCAAAATGAGGCGGACCTTGTTTCGGGGGCGTGATGATACTGTCTTTGTGCCTCTGAACAAAGCCTTTGAGAATCTATATTAAAATTTTCTGGCTTTGTGTTGTGGTCTTGCGTAACACTACCATTATCAGATTTTGGGCTATAGAGATTTTATGACTGAGTTAAAAACGACAGCAGAGGAAGGAGTGAAAATTGGCTATTCAAATATATCGTCTTTATTGGGTATGACGATTACAGTCGCCGATAGAGACAAAGGCATTATTGAGGCGAGTTTTAACGCTACTGAACAATTCCATAACTCAATCGGTAATATTCAAGGCGGCATTCTAACGGCGATGCTGGATGATTTAATGGGTTATGCGCTAGGTATTACAATGCCCAGCGATCGCTTTGCGCCTACGGCGAATTTAAATGTATCATTTTTACGCCCGGCAGCAGCAGGCATATTACATGGACGTGGAGAAATTCTGAAACAAGACAATGGCCTCTATCAACTGGCGGGTAAGCTTTATAATGCCCGCGGTGAGCTGCTCGCTGCGGCAACGTGCAAGGCCAAGGCAGGGCAAATTAATCGGGTTTAAACGACGTCAGGCTATTATTGGCTGGTTTGTGATCTAGCTTCTATACTGGATGAATTGATTATTCCCTATTTCATTGAACTTTTGCGGTGATGAAAGATGGCTCAAATGGAGAGCTTGAAATGCAGCAAAGTTTTAATGATATGCCTTTAGCTAAAAAGTTAACCATTGTTTTATTAGTGATTGGTATTCTACCGGCCACCTTGATTGCCTTTATTTCTTTATACCAGTCCTCTTCAGCCTTGTCTGAAGCAAAATCAGACAGTCTTACTGCCATATCAGAGCTGAAAGCCGAAAGTGTTAAAGAGTATTATGCCTCCTTAGATGGTCGATTAACCTCTTTAGCCGAAGGCAGTATTTCGGTTAATTCACTAGAAGCCTTTGTTTACTCGTATAATCGATACGATAAAGATATCGGTATCGTGGATAGTTCTGGTTTGTCTGATTTTTATCAAACCCAGTTCAAAAATGAATATCAAAAGCGGAATGACAAATCCCTGAATACACAGTCTTTATATCAAGGTTTATCAACAACGGCTAAATCCTTACAAACACATTATATAGCAAAAAATAGCCACCCTCTGGGCAGTAAAGATAAATTGATGAGTGCAGACTCAGGCGTGCAATACGATAATGTGCATGGCGAATTTCATCCTGAATGGAAAGGTATTTTAGAGTCATCGGGTTATTATGATATTTTTATCGTCGATGCCAAAACCCACAATATTGTATATACCGTGTTTAAGGAGTCAGATTTTGCAACTAATTTGAAGTCAGGCCCTTACAAAAACTCTCCTTTAGCAGACGTCTACAATAAGGCGCTGAAGCTCAGTGCAAACCAAAAGTCTGTATTGGAAGACTTTAGCCCTTATGTCGCATCCTATGATTCACCTGCCAGCTTCATTGCTGCGCCTATTCGTGTCAATGGCACCACGATAGGCGTGTTAATTTGTCAGGTATCTATTGAACAATTAAATAAGGTGATGAGTTCTCAAATTGGTTTGGGAGAAACCGGAGAGTCCTATTTGATTGGTGGTGATTATAAAATGCGCACGGATTCATTCCATCATAAGGAGGATTTCTCTGTTGATAAAGCGTTTAAGACGTCTGATAAAGGCATCATTAAAACTGAGCAGGTTAAAAAAGCATTAAATGGTGAGTTGGGGGTTATGGAAGCTGAAAATTATTTTGATGAAAATGTGATGGTGGCCTACCGTCCTATCGATATTATGGGCTTTCAGTGGGCATTAATTGTGGAGCAAAAAAGCTCTGAAGCGTTATCTGCAGTAACCCAGCTGCAATGGGTTTATCTTGTTATGGCTGTGATCATGATTTCAATAATAAGTTTCATTTCTATACGATTTGGTCAGTCAATTGCTAAACCCATTCAAGAGCTTTCTGAGTTTATTCTGGATTTCAAGAGTCGCTGGATATTCTCCATGCGTACACCGGTTCGTAGTCAAGATGAAACCGGTCAGGCCGCGGCCTCTTTAAATGAGTTGCTGTCATCATTGGATGATGCTGTGCAGGATATTACGGGTACCATGCAGGCCATGTCATCGGGTGATTTTGAAAAACGTGTAACCGTGAATGTGAGTGGTGATTTGGATACCTTAAAAAACACCATCAATACTTCATCTTCTACCTTAAATGAAACAGTCGATAATATTGTGCATGTGATGAATGGCATAAGAGAGGGGCAGTTTGATCAGCGTATTACCGTTGATGCACAGGGTAAGTTACTGAAGTTAAAGGAAGAGGTTAATGAGTCCGCAGGGGCTACTGCAGCGTTTATTTCTGATGCTGTGAATGTGATGCAAAAATTGGAATCTGGTGATTATCAAGTCCGTGTGAACGCCATGGCAGCCGGTGATCTCAATACATTAAAGCAAGCGATTAATCAGAATATTGCTAATACACAGCAGGTACTCGCTGAAATTGAACAAGTGATGCAGTCCATGCAACAAGGCCAGTTTGGTAAACAAATGCAATGCCAAGCTAAAGGGCAGCTAAATACCATCAAAGAAAGTGTGAATTCGGCATCAGTAACAACCAGTGACGTGATCAATGCCATTATACCGGTGATGCAGTCTATGGCTGAAGGCGATTTTTCCCGCCAGGTTGATGTGCAGACCCAGGGCGATTTATTGCGTTTAAAACAGAGTATTAATCAGGCAGCCCAAGGCACCAATGAGGTGGTGTCTGAGATCATGCAGGTTATGGATCAAGTCGCCAAGGGTGAATTTAGTCAACGTGTAACCGTTGATGCAAAAGGTGAGTTGGACATTCTGAAACAAGGTGTTAATTCTGCGGCCGAATCTTGTAAGCAGATCGTCACCGATATTTCTTTGGTGATGGAGGATTTGGCGCATGGGCGATTAGGCTCAAGAGTGACACAGCAGTCGCAGGGAGACTTTAAGAAGCTCTCTGATGCGGTGAATCTTTCTGCGGGTACTTTGGAATCTGTTTTTAATCGGGCGCTGGAAGTGATTGAAGCCATGGCGGTCGGGGATTTAACCCAATCGATTCACGAGGAATATGAAGGCAGTTTTTCCAAACTTAAAGATGGTTTAAATACGACTTTATCTCATCTGGTGGACGTTATTGGAGAGATTAATCAAGGTTCTACCGGCGTTGCACATGCCTCCAAGGAAATTTCTGCCGGTAACCTGGATCTGAGTCGCCGCACCGAACAACAGGCAGCAAGCCTGGAGGAAACGGCGTCGAGTATGGAACAGATGACGGCAACGATTATGCAAAATACCGAAAGCTCAAAACATGCATCAGCCTTAGCGATTAAAACCCAGGATGTGGCGATCACCGGTGGCGAGGTAGTTGAGCAGGCTATTACGGCGATGGGCGTGATTTCAGACTCCAGTGACAAAATTGTGGATATTATCTCGGTGATTGATGAAATCGCGTTTCAAACTAATTTGCTGGCATTAAATGCGTCAGTTGAAGCCGCCAGGGCTGGCGAACAGGGCCGCGGATTTGCCGTGGTGGCCGGTGAGGTTAGAACCCTGGCCGGACGCTCGGCCACTGCGGCCAAAGAGATTAAGGAGTTGATAGAAGACAGTGGGCATAAGGTGGAGGAGGGCAAAAAATTGGTTAACGAATCGGGCCAGTCATTAAAGCATATTGTTGAATCGGTGAATGATGTATCCCGATTAGTGGCGGAGATAGCTACCGCCAGCGAAGAGCAGTCTATGGGCATTGCCGAGATTAATCGGGCTGTGACTAAGATGGATGAGATGACGCAGCAAAATGCGGCCTTGGTTGAAGAAGTTGCCTCTACGTCTGATACGTTGGGGGTTCAGGCCGGTGAATTGTTAACCAAGGTGAGCTTCTTTAGGGTGCGTTAAGATTCTATGGGTTTAAAAAAGCCCCCGCAGGTGAAACCTGCGGGGGCTTTTTATTAACAGTAAAAAGCGCTTATTTCTTCTTAGCAGCTTTCTTTTCTTTCTCATCTGCAATCACTTGCAGAGAAACATTAGCAGGACATGCATTGTAGTGAGAAAATTCCATAGAGAACTGACCACGACCAGAAGTCATTGTACGCAGGGTGCTGATGTAACCAAACATCTCGGATAACGGTACGTCAGCCTTGATGCGAACACCGGTAACACCGGCTTCTTGATCTTTGATCATGCCACGACGACGGTTTAAATCACCAATAACATCACCAACGTGATCGTCAGGCGTAAATACGTCAACAGCCATGATAGGCTCGATCAACTGAGGACCGGCTTTAGGCATGGATTGACGGAAGGCGCCTTTGGCAGCGATTTCAAACGCAACAGCAGAGGAGTCAACGGCATGGTAGCCACCGTCGTATAACTCAATCTCAACATCCAATACTGGGAAACCAGCCAGTGGACCTTGATCCATCATGCTCTTGAAGCCTTTCTCAACAGCTGGGAAGAATTCTTTAGGAACGTTACCGCCCACAACTTTAGAAGCAAATACAAAACCTGTGCCTGGCTCACCTGGCTTGATGCGGTAGTCGATTTTACCGAACTGACCAGAACCACCAGATTGTTTCTTATGGGTATAAGAATCATCAATTTCTTGGGTGATTGTTTCGCGGTAAGCAACCTGTGGTTGACCTACTTCAAGTTCAACACCGTAAGTACGCTTCAAGATATCAACTTTGATATCCAGATGAAGTTCACCCATGCCTTTCAGAATGGTTTCGCCTGAATCTTCGTCGGTCTCAACAATAAATGAAGGATCTTCTGCAACCATCTTACCTATGGCGATACCCATTTTCTCAGAACCGCCTTTATCTTTAGGCTTAACCGCAATAGAGATAACCGGGGTTGGGAAAATCATAGGCTCCAGAGTACATTCGTGTTTAGGATCACACAGCGTGTGACCGGTTTGCACGTTTTTCATGCCTACGATGGCGATGATGTCACCGGCTTGTGCAGAGCTTAATTCAGTACGTTCATCGGCGTGCATCTCAACCATACGGCCGATACGCTCGGATTTTCCGGTGTAAGAGTTAAGGATGGTATCACCCTTGTTTAATACGCCAGAGTAAACACGAATAAAGGTCAGGGCACCAAAACGGTCATCCATGATCTTAAATGCCAGTGCGCGGAAAGGCTCTTCTATAGATACGGTAGCAAATTCACCGTTAGGCTCACCTTCTTCGTCAGTTAATGGCTGAGGTTTAACTTCAGTTGGGCAAGGCAGGTAATCTACAACTGCATCCAGAATCAACTGAACACCCTTGTTTTTAAACGCAGAACCACAGTAGGTAGGGAAGAAGTCTAGCGCGATAGTACCTTTACGGATACAACGCTTGATGTCTTCCATGGCAGGCTCGTTGCCATCCAGGTAAGCTTCCATGATATCGTCGTCTTGCTCAACCGCTTTTTCGATTAGCAATTCACGGTATATTTCAACTTCATCAACCATGTCGGCAGGAACGTCACCCACTTCGAAGTTCTCGGCTTCACCGGTATCATCCCAGATATAGGATTTACGTGTTAATAGGTCAACCATGCCGACAAATTCATCTTCACGGCCGATAGGCAGAACCATAATCAGAGGGTTAGCCCCTAATACTTTTTCAACTTGACTGGCAACACGTAAGAAATCAGCGCCGATACGGTCTAATTTGTTGATGAAGATAATACGTGCAACTTCAGATTCATTCGCATAACGCCAGTTCGTTTCTGACTGAGGCTCAACACCACCAGAACCACAGAATACACCGATGCCGCCATCTAATACTTTCAATGAACGGTAAACTTCAATGGTGAAATCAACGTGCCCGGGGGTATCGATGATGTTCATGCGGTGATCTTTCCAGAAACACGTAGTCGCCGCAGACTGAATGGTAATACCGCGCTCAGCTTCCTGTTCCATGAAATCAGTAGTTGACTCGCCGTCATGTACTTCACCGGTTTTATGGATCTTACCGGTTAACTTCAAAATACGTTCAGTGGTGGTGGTTTTACCAGCATCAACGTGAGCGAAGATACCTATATTTCTGTAAAGCGATAAATCAGCCATGTTCTACTCGATTCAGCAATGGGGTTAAAAGGGTATTTAAATTTGCGCGGAATTGTACATGATTTTTCCGTAAATGGCACATATTTCCTAACTGTTAAGCAAAGTAGTCTTAAAGCAAGATTGTTTAGCAACACTTAGCTATATTGTTAAACATTAAAGGCTTTAAAAAGGATGTGATAATGAAGAAACTGGAAAATGAGGCTGCATTGTTGAAAGAGGCCGTACGAGTAGGCATGGTTTATGCCCAAAAGCGTGGTGCGGCCCAATTTGAGGCGAGTGATTCGGCCAAAGAAAAAGTTGTCTATATCTACCGTTTATTGGTGCATGACAAGGTCATACAACCGCTGGCCAAGGGTAAAGATGATATACCGGCAATGAAACATAAATTAGCTTTATGGATGCATAAAAATCTGCCGGATAATCATGATTTGAAGTAGGCTTTACCATTAGGTCAGTTTAGGACTTTGCTTATCTTTATCCAGTAACATCAGCAATGGGGGTAACAAGAAGAAATCCAGCGAGATGGCCGAGATCAGGATGAACATCGTTAACAGACCTAAATCACTGTTGGGAATAAACCCTGAGTTTAATAACATACCAAAACCTAGTACTAATACCGCGGTGGTAATCCACAAAGCCGGGCCTACTTGGCGGAAGGCATAACGCACCGCACCGGCCGCATTATTGTTTAGCTCTCGACGACCACGCAGATATTTACTTAAGAAATGCACGGTATCATCCACAACGATACCGATGGTGATACTCAATACCATCATCTGCCCCATGCTCAGCTGGCCATCGATGATGGCCCAGATGCCATAACCAACACCGGCCGGTAGCAGGTTGGGGATCAGGCTGATCAGGCCATATTTAATCGACTTAAAGACGATGGCTAGAATCAACGAGATAAGGAATAAGGCCAGTAATGCGCCTTTAAGCCCATCAACGATGGCTTCCTGACCCAGATAACCCCACATCACGGCCAGGCTTTCACCGCTGTAATACATATACTCTGGCATATTGTCACGCTGCCATTGCTGCGCACGTTGTTGTAGCGCAATCATATCGGTGGTGTCGGTGCTGGGTAACGATGCGATCAGGCGTGTTGCACCTTTATCCTGACGAATTGTACTGGTCATATCGCTACCAAAGGGCTGTGACATCTCATAGAGTAATTGATATTGTGCGGCTTCTTCACGTGTAGCAGGCAATTGGTAATAGGCGGTATCATCACCGTGCATATTCCTGTTCAGGCGTTTGATCAGGTCGGTATAAGATTGCACATTACGTACTTCAGGCTGGGCGCGTAACCAGATGGTAAATTTTTCCAGGGCGGCTAAATATTCTGGCTCGGCAATGCCGCCTTCGTCTTTGGCGTTAACGATATATTCAACGGTATATAAACCCCCAAAATAATCATCAATTTGTTTATTGTCGCTGCGGAACTGATTCGGCATCTTCACGTTTTCGGTGAATTTATCATTCATGATGTTCTGTGGTGCCAAATAAAGCATGCCGGCACTGAAAACGATAGAGATGATCAACAGCGGTTTGTGTTTTTTAACCACCGCCGCCCCCAGGTAATTCATCCAGCGATCAATCAAGCCACCCTGGCTATTAGGGCGGCGTTTTATGGGCAGTAATAACAGCAATGGCGGCAGGAAGAATATGGATAAGCCAAACGCCACCACAACACCTATGGCAACGATATTGCCTAAATCATGTGCTGGCGGCATTTTTGATAAATTCATGCTGATAAAACCCAGCGCGGTGGTCAGACTGGTCAGTGTGATCGGGGTCAGGTTGATGCGTAAACTCTCACGCAGGGCCGTGGCTTTGTCGATACCTTGATGATATTGCTGCAGGAAAAACACCAGAATATGTACACAGTGCGCAATGGATATGGTGATGATGATATTCACCGAGGTGATAGACATCATATTCAACACAAGGCCCATCCATGAGGCCAAACCTAATGCCGCCATACAGGATAGATTGGTGACAATAAAGATGCTGAAAACGGCAGAAAAAGAACGTAACAAAAAACCTAACATGACAAAAATCACCAAGTACATCAGCGGAATCACAGTCATGACATCGTTGGATGCAATATCGGTGACCTCGTTATTGCTGATCACATTGCCGCTATAGAGTATATCGATATGTTCCAGTGCTTCATATTTTGCAGTGATGGCTTTGGCGGCGGCGGCCATGTCTTTTTCTTCTTGCTGCCGGTTCAACTTGGGTAATGATGCACGCACACGTATCAAGGCCATGGGGGCTTTATCACTGGCCAGGCGACCTTTGACATCGGGGTCGGTCATCGCCACGTGTTCTACGAACGCGATTTGTGCATCACTCATATGCATTGCGTCTTCGATCAGCGGTTCAACGATTAAATCATCGTCTTCACTATAGGAATAATTGTAATTGGCCAGAGAATCAACGCGAGTGGCGTAGGGCAGAGTCCAGGATTTCTTGGTGATATCTTCGATAATAGCCAGGTTTTCACGGGTATACAGTGAGCCTTCGGTGGCTTTAATCACAAATACCAAAGAGTCTCCATGGCCGTAAACCGATTCTATTTTTTTAAAGGCATTGTAATGTTCATGGTCATCAGAGAAATAAATACTGGGGTCGGCATCAAAGGAAATGTGTTTAAGCCCTGCTATACAGACTGCCATAATGGCTAAACAGGTTAATAGATAAGTGAGTGGGCGCTTTAAAGGCGCTTGTGATAATAGCTTTTCGATGTCTTGCATGGTTCCCCGCATATGTTGTATTTGGCGTGCAGCATCCTTTGCTAGCGGGGAGTGTACTGTAAAAAGGGCGGGAAGTGCCTTTCACTAACGTAACTGTAATGATTTTGTTTTAAACGGGTCCTATTAAGACTGTACCCACTCCAGTGCCTGTTGGCGTTCGCAGGTGGCAAAGTATTTTACTTCTCCTCCCCACCAGAGCGTGTTGCCTAGCTTAATCCATTTTTTTAATGAGGCTTGATCGGAGACCACGGCCTCTTTTTTAAAGCGATGAATTTTAGGCAAAGCCACTTTTAATTCTTCATAAATAGCCCCCAGGCTGACACCTTCTAAAGAATCAATTTCCACATAGATATTGACCGTATCATTGACTTCCAGGGCAGAACGAATAGGGCTTAATATTTTGCATATATCGTCTTTATTCACTTTGCCTTCCATCTGCAAGCCAATGACGTTGTCTGCAGGTACATCGATAACTTCAATCATGAAAATATTCTCAGCCGCTATTATTGTAGTAATAAAAATTGAATGGATTATTGAAGCGTAGTTACCGCTGAGAATTGTGCCATGTAAAAAGTGAATTATGTGGGCTGTTGTGTGGTGTAATGCTTAAAACGTGAAGCATTAAACGGTGCAAATTGGATCTGCTCCGTGAACGGGAGGTGATGATATTATTGGGCATAAAAACTTAATATAAAAAAACATTGGATATAAAGAGAGGCTTAATATGCATATTGCAGCCATTCAAATGTGTAGTACTCAGAATGCCATCGACAATATCGAGCAAGCTAGTGCCTTGATTCAACAAGCTGCCGACGCCGGTGCGCAGTTTGTTGTAACCCCTGAGATGACGTCTTTTCTGGTCAGCAGTAAAGCCGATTTATTGTTAAGAGCCAAGCCTGAGCATAAAGACAAGGCGTTAAAGGCGTTTCAAACGTTGGCGGAGGCGCTATCGATTTATTTGCAAATCGGCTCCATGGCCATTCTTGGCCCAGAAGGTAAATGCTTTAATCGTAGTTTTGTGATAGCCCCCGATGGCCGCATTATCGCCAGGTATGACAAAATTCATCTGTTTGATGTGGATTTGGCCAACGGTGAAACGGTTAGGGAGTCGCATAGTTATAGTGCAGGTGATAAGGCCGTTATCAGCAAAGTGGCAGAGGCGCATTTGGGTTTAAGCATTTGTTATGATCTGCGTTTTGCAAACTTGTATCATTCACTCGCCCAAGCAGGGGCGCAGATAATAACGATTCCTGCTGCTTTCACGGCGGTTACGGGGCAAGCACACTGGCATGTATTAACCCGTGCCAGGGCGATAGAGACTGGCTGCTTTATTATTGCCCCGGCCCAAGTTGGCTTACATGAAGATGGCCGTAGTACCTATGGCCATTCTCTGATTATCAACCCCTGGGGTGAGGTGATAGCCGAGAGTGATACTGAGGCTCCCGGTTTTATCCATGTCGCAATAGATTTGGCCGATGTTAATATTGCGAGAAAGCGAATCGCCAATTTAAGCCATCAAAAGCCGTTTCAGCTGACTCGCTTTTAATGTTTATGGCTTTAGGCTTCTTGTTCTTCTGTAACAAACCAATGGCGGGTTCTATTGGCAAAGGCGACTAAAGAGAGCATCACCGGTACTTCAACCAAGACGCCGACCACGGTAGCCAGGGCCGCACCCGAATGTAGACCAAAAACCGATATGGCCACCGCAACAGCGAGTTCAAAGAAGTTGCTGGTGCTAATCATACTGGCAGGAGCGGCGATATTATGCGGTAATTTAAGCCATTTGGCTGCGCCATAAGCAATGGCAAAAATCCCGTAGGTTTGAATCAATAAGGGGATGGCAATCAGCAGGATGACCTGCGGTTTTTCAATTATAACTTCGGCCTGAAAACCAAATAATAAAACCACGGTTGCCAATAAACCGATGATGGAAAATGGCTTAAGTTGCGTGACTAAATTATCGATTTTATTGTGCAGGAACTTTCGTGTGGCAAAACCTGCCGCCAGCGGTAAAACCACATATAGTAACGTGGATAATAACAGGGTCTGCCACGGTACGGTGATATCCGATAAACCTAATAAAAAGGCAGTAATTGGCGCAAACGCAAAAATCATGATGACGTCGTTGATGGATACTTGCATCAATGTGTAATTGGCATCGCCATCGGTTAATTGGCTCCAGACAAACACCATGGCGGTACAGGGGGCTACACCTAATAAAATCATGCCAGCGATATATTCGTTGGCAGTCTGTGGATCCACTAAATCGACAAATAGCACCTGAAAAAAGAGCACTCCCAGCGCGGCCATCGTGAAGGGTTTAATCAGCCAGTTAATGCTTAGGGTTAATAACAAACCTTTGGGCTTTTTACCTACATCCGCAAGAGAGCTGAAATCAACCTGTATCATCATCGGGTAAATCATAATCCAGATGAAAACCGCGATAAGCACATTCACATGGGCGATCTCCCAGCTGGCGATTTGCGCAAAGGTACCCGGGCTGAGCAGGCCTAAAACAACACCGGCAGCAATGGCTAAAAAGACCCAGAGGCTAAGAAAACGTTCAAACAAACCCATGATAATGCCTATAAAGATTCAGTAGAGAAAGTGGGGGCAGGTATCGCCAGGGCGATATCCTGAAACAAACTGTGTAATGCAGCAGGGTTTTCTAAAGCACGGTTTAATTCATCTGAAGAATATTCCAGCAGTGTGTTTATGCGCTTGCTTAATACCTGCATCACTTGCAAAAACGCCTGTTGAATCTGATCATCTGTACCTTCTACACGCGACGGGTCGGGCAGTCCCCAGTGAGCTTTGGCAGTATTGCCCATCCACAGTGGGCAGGATTCACCGGCAGCGCTATCACACACGGTGATCACCATATCGGGTTTAAAATCTTGCACATCCAACCAGGATTGACTGCGTAAACCGTCGGTATTGATACCTTGTTGGCTTAAATATTTAAGGCTAAGTGGATGCACTTCAGCCACCGGTGCGCTACCTGCACTGGCACTGATTAATTGATCTTGGCCTAGGTGGCGACAAATCGCTTCAGCAAGAATGCTTCTACAGCGATTATGCGTACAGATAAACAGTAATTTCATGGGGTTTAAGTATCTTGACGGATTTTAAAAGCAGCGTGAGGTTTTATCGGAGGCTTTTAAACGTTGATGTGCCTCTTGAATAAATGCTTGATGATTATGATTACCACTGAGGATAATGGTTTTGGCCCATAGTGGAAGGTCGGGATGCAGGCGGTAATATACCCATTGTCCGTGGCGTCTATCTTTTAATAGACCGTTACTGCGTAATTTGGCCAGGTGTCTGGAGACTTTGGGTTGGCTTAGCAATAAAGCCTCGGTTAAATCGTGTACACAAAGTTCTTCGTGGCGGGTGATTAACAGTAAAATCTTTAGCCGGGTTTCATCGGCCAGGCTTTTGTAAAAATCGACAGGGTGCATAGTCAACCGTACTTGGGATGTTATTCTGCATCGTATATATGCACATCCATATAAGCAAGCAATTTCCGGTGCTTAAGATAAAAAATTAGACCACCGGCACAAAAATGACTGTGCAAATGTTTAATAAGCAGTAAAATTCACAGCCCGCCTCTAAACTTGATGAATATGACCGCTTCTTCGACACAGACACATAATAAACCTGCCGATAATATCGCCTTTACCGACGACGTTATTAACAGTGAGTCTTGGTCGGTAGAAGACAGTGCGCAATTATATGGGGTCAGAAATTGGGGCGCAGGTTTTTTTGATGTTGCCGAATCCGGTGATGTGGTGGTAACGCTGACCATCAACGGTAAAAATGTCGCCGTACCATTGGCGGATATTGTTACGGGAATGGCCGAGCGAGGCTTGCATATGCCTGCCGTATTACGTATAGAAAATGTGCTGGATCAGCGTATTAAACAGCTGAATGATGCGTTTAATAACGCCATTAAAGCGGCACATTATCAAGCGCCTTATCGTGGTGTTTTTCCTATCAAAGTGAATCAGCAATGCCATGTTATTGAAGAAATTGCCGATTTTGGCCGTGCCTATCATCATGGTTTTGAGGCCGGTTCTAAAGCCGAGCTGATTATTGCATTAACTCAAATTAAAGATCACCGCAGCTTAATTATATGCAACGGTTATAAAGACAGTGAATTTGTAGAGCTGGGTTTATATGCCCGAGATATGGGCATTAACTGTGTGTTTGTATTGGAGACCGTCTCTGAGTTGCCGATTATTCTTAGTGCCTCTGAACGCCTTGGTATAGAACCTGTATTGGGTGTTCGCATAAAATCGACCGTAGTGGTGGATGGCCACTGGAATAAAGACAGCGGTGATAGATCGATATTTGGTTTATCGACATCGGCCTTGGTGGATGTGGTTGAACAGTTAAAAGCGGCGGATAAAATGCATTGTTTACAATTACTGCATTGTCATCTGGGTTCTCAGATCCCGAATATCCGTAATATTCGCAGCGGTGTGCTGGAGGCTTGCCAGTTTTATGTGGGCCTGATCGATGAAGGTGCGCCCATGGGGTATCTGGATCTCGGTGGTGGACTGGCAGTTGATTATGAAGGCAGCAATAGTACCAGCTGCCATAGCATGAATTATCAATTGGATGAATATTGCGTCAATATTGTTGAGACCATCGCTGACTGCCTGGACCCTTTAGATATTGAACATCCAGTCATTGTCACCGAGTCGGGCAGGGCGACCGTCGCGTATTCATCGATGCTGTTATTTAATGTGTTAGATGTACGGGATCATAAACCCGGCCCTCTGCCTGACGTTTTACCCGAGGATAGCCATGAGTTAATTAAAAACTTGATGATCTGTTTAAAGTCGTTGTCGCTGAAAAATTTTCAGGAATGTTACAATGATGCGCTGTATTACCGAGATGAGATGCGTGAGTTGTTTCGCCGAGGGCAGAGCTCACTGCGCAATCGCGCGATGGCAGAAAATATCTGTTTGGCGGTGCTGGAAAAAATAGCGGCTTTATTACCGCAGGTTGATAGAGTGCCGCCGGAGATGGCTAATTTGCCGGAGTTATTATCGGACATCTATTATGGCAATTTCAGCCTGTTTCAATCGTTACCGGATATCTGGGCTATCGATCAAATTTTGCCCATTATGCCTATACAGCGCTTAAACGAGCAACCGACGCGGGAGGCCATCTTGGCCGATATCACCTGTGACTGTGACGGTAAAATAGATAAATTCTCCATCAATCAGCAGATACGCAGCACCTTGCCATTACATCCGTTAATCGACGGTGAAGACTATAATATCGGCGTATTTCTGGTGGGTGCGTATCAGGAAACCCTGGGTGATTTACATAATCTCTTTGGTGATACCAATGTGGTGAGTGTACGTATCGATGAAAACGGTGATTTTGAGTTTATCCATGAGTTTCAAGGCGATAGCATCGCCGATGTTTTATCCTATGTGGAATATGAACCCAAACGTCTTTTGGAACAGTTTCGTCGTACGGCCGAACAGGCGGTAAAAGAAAAACGTATCACCGTGGCCAAGCGCCAGAAAATTTTAAAAGCCTTTAAAGACAGCTTATTGGGTTATACCTATTTTGAGCATGAATAATTATAGAAGTAGCCGCATTATGCAGTGGAGTTTTTTATGTCAAAAATAATGATTATAGGGGCCGGTGGTGTGGGTGGTGTTGTCACCCATAAATGTGCACAACTGCCAGAAGTGTTCAGCGAGATTGTCCTGGCTAGCCGTACCTTAAATAAATGCCAGGTGATTGCCAAACAGATCAAGAGCAAGCAAGGCGTAGATATTAGCGTTAAGCAAATCGATGCGGATAATGTGCCAGAACTAACGGCCCTTTTAAAAGCCGAACAGCCGACACTGGTGATCAATGTTGCATTGCCGTATCAAGATTTAACCATTATGGATGCCTGCCTGGCCGCCGGTGTGCATTATATGGATACCGCCAATTATGAACCTTTAGATACCGCCAAATTTGAATATAAATGGCAGTGGGCCTATCAGGAGAAATTTCAAAAAGCTGGCTTAACCGCGCTTTTGGGCAGTGGTTTTGATCCAGGTTCCACCAATGTTTTTACTGCCTAT
>JABSRQ010000065.1 GCA_013215055.1 Pseudomonadales bacterium
ATATTTATGCTTATGGCATATACATAGTATGTATGCAGCGTTCAGCTATCGCCACCAGAAAATGTAATCGGCAAACACAGAATCGTCTGTGTGAAGATTCAACTATCGATAGCTTGAGCATAGGTCTTGACCAAGAGTGGCCACAAGTGTTTATGAATAGTCCGGATTTATCGCGGAGCTGAGAAAAAAGCCTGTTGTTGATCAGATGCCAGCGCTGTATTTTGGGCCGTTAAGCTTGTGATTCTCTAGCCTTATCAAAGGCGATGTCGATGTTGGTAGGACCTGACTAACAGATATAAACCTAATGCGGCGACCAGATGTTTGGCAGAATGTCCGCTGATGATGCCGGTTGCGGTATACACTTCGACATCTACATGCTCTAACAATTTAGCGATAATATAGCTTAACAACAGCCAGCCATAAGCGTGGTGATTGGAAAAATGAGCTTGAAAAAGACTCAGGATAACCGGTAAAACTAACAGCGGGTAGAACTGTATCAGGATATAAAATCTAAGGTCGCCAGCTCCTTCGTTTTCACTGAACTGCCAGTAAAATACAGAGGTAATGCCTGCGAATAAGAAGGGGAGGAATAAGATTTTAGCCATCTTAAGCGAAATGAATTCGGCGATGACGATAGCAAACAAAGCCATAAAACTGAGGGCGATAAATAACCTGTCCCAAACCAGGCTTTGATTATTGGGGTCGTGGTGGTAATAGCTGGAAGCCATAGACATCAAAATGATGCCAGTGAAAAAGGTGATATAGGCGAGTTTAAAATCGTTGATAATGCACAGCCTGTTTTTCCTAAAAACGTTGTACAGGCCGAGGATGCCAACCATTAAAAATGGCAGGTTAGAGACGATATTGAAGCCATTGGGAATAGCGCCCATCGTTCTTGTATCGGCAAAGTGATGATATGCCAGATCTTGTGCAATAGGCTGCAGACTAAAAATGCCGGTCACCGCCGACACCGTTATCACGGCGATAAGTGCAAAACCTAATTGTTCTTTTTGTTGTTGAATCATCAATGACATTTAATTGCCGCCCTATTTTTTCGTGGGGTTCGGTACACCGCCTGATTCGATAAATACATTGCTGGCCTTGTTAATACCCCGTCATCTCCAGATAACCACGGCCCAGTATTTTTTTACTGTCCGGGTCGGTTATCTGCACCGCACCCTCCCAATATTTCACCGCCGTATGCATCAGCTGATCGTCGATCAGAGCGGTAATAATCCATCGCTTAGCCCGGGTTTTATAAGACAAAGACCATTGCACAGGGTAATTTGTACCGCTTTCATCGCGCCAGTAACGCAGTACCTGCAGATCAATCTCTTTGGGGCGTATGGTGTTATTTGTGCCATCGGTCTGCATCCATTTTCCCTGGCTGCTGGCCTGAGCCTGGCCCTGGGTATCACGCAGCTGGTAATACATCAGATCGTTGCCATCATCCAGCTGCAGTGCAAACCAGTCCCAACCGACTTGATCATCGCCCAGGGCACTGCTGCTCCATTCCCTATCAAACCAGCTCAAGCCCGTAAGTTGATGTTGTTTGCCCTGCAGTTTCAGCGTGCCGCTCGTCTGCAGACGTGGATAAGAATAGTAGTAGGAGGCATGACCGGGGCTCTTTTGACTAAAGCCCCGCTCACCCTGTAAGACCATGGCTTTAACGGGGCTTATCTGCAACTGCAGGGAGAAATCGGCTGTATTTACGCTTATCTGCCACGGGAAACCCTCGGCACTGGCTTTGACCTGCCAGTTATCCAGCCATAGGGTTAATGGTTTTATTGTGACGCCAGCCATGCCGGGTTGGCCTCGGGAAAAGCGTTCCTGCTGAAGGTGGCGGTTATTGGCGACATCGCTTAAGGCGATATGGGCCATCCAGATATGGCGGGATGCCCAATGGGATTGCTGGCTTAAGTCTGTGCCCGGCGCTAGAATCGCGATGCGAAAGAAGCTGAGCATGTAAGCAAAATGAAGGCCCTGTTCATCCACCAAGTTGCCGCTAAAATACCACCACTCATTTCGATAAGCCGGATGTGGGCCGTGATCCAGAGGGAACTGCAGGGCCATGACTTGGTCGGCGGTTTTAAATCCCGGCGCTATCTCGCCCCCCAATACCGCGGCTAGGGATAACGTGGGTTGATCGGGAGACTCTTGCTGGCCGCCGTATAGCAGGCTCAAAGCCGTGGCTATGGTGATACTCATACACCAGAAACGAGTGCTGCTTTTTATATGGTTTATCTGCGGTATTAAGGTCTGCATATCATTCTTCCCGAAGGGCAGACGCGATAGTTTTTTGCCACATCTTAGCGATGGGGTAAATCGCTGCCAATAAGGCTGCAATTATGGCCAGCAACAGACTCTGGGGCAGGATCTCCACAGGGAAAACCTGTTCCATGCTCCAACCAAACGAGCGACGGTTAATAACATGAATGAGGCGCTGCGCCAATAAAAATCCCAGCGGCATTGCCAGCAGGGCGGCGCTAAAACCCAGCAGACAGGTTTGTTGCAGTATCAGCGCAGCTAGCTGCAGTCGGCTCATGCCTATGGCCCGGTAAATGGCATATTCAGAGGATTTTTCCAGTTGCAGTGCTAGCAAGGCACTCAGCAAACCGATAAAGGCCACGATTAACAGCAATACATCCACCACCTGAGTGATGGCAAAGGTTCTATCGAAGATGGCCAGGCTGCGTTCTCTGATGGTGCGAATCGAGACCATAGGATAATCTCCCGGCTGCTTGGCCAGCTCCGTTTTCAGCGCGGTTAACAGTTCGTCATAGCTGCTGGATTCGCTGCGTCGAAGTGTTAACGCGTCTATGGCCTGGGCTGGCCAATACTTTTGTAATAGCGCAGGCGCGACGGAAACAATGCCGCGGCTGGAGCTGTAGTCCCTGAATATGGCCAGCACGGTAAAGGCTTTAAGGCCTTCTTGGGTATACAGGCTAAAAAGATCGCCAGCTTGTAAATGCTGATGATAGGCCAGAGGCTCGGAAATAAAGATGCCCTGGCCCTGGATGTATCGCTGCAGCGCCGAATCAACCTGGGCTAATAGCGGCGGATAATGCTCCAAGAGGCGATTTTCTATGCTGACGATTCGCAGCCTGCCGGCCTGCGTCTCACCACGAAAGCTGCGCCGGCTGCTGATATGCCCAACCTCATCGAGCCGGCGTAAGTCGTCTATCAATGCTGTATGGAAGGCTTTGTCCTGCGGAGGCTTGGGCATGGAAATATGCACATCGCCACTCAGGCTCTGGGTTAACCAGGTATCTACGCTAAAACGAAAACTGGCAATCATGATGGTCATAGCCATAACGGTAGCCAAGGCGACGGCCAGTGATGCAACGGCGATGCCGCTGCGGCTGATGCCAGCGGCAACCCCTCGAATGGCCAGGCGCAGGCTGATGCTTGACCATGGCCGCACTAATTTCTCCAGTATCCGGCAGCTCAGGCTCAGAGCCAAGGGCGTGAGCAGGCAAAAGCTGAAAACCATCAGTATCAAGGCAATATAGGCGGATGTCAGGCCTTGAGTTGGTAATTGCTCATAGAGATAGAGGCCAACAAAACCGGCTGCGCCTATGACTGCAATCTTCTTATAGCGAACCTGCCAGTGTTGCTCCGTGGCCGAGCGGCGTTGCAGGTTGATGACCGCGACTCGGCTGGCGTTCATCGCCGGTGACAACGTCGCCAAGACGCTGGTGAATACACCCAGAATCATGCCCTTTAGCAGGGATGCAGGAGACAGGACAAAGCCGCTGACGGTCAACCTGAAATAGAGATCATCGATGGTCTGAATTTCCAGATGTAGCAGGTATTGGCTAAGTGCAAGCCCCAGAGCCAGGCCGGTGAAACTGGCAGGCACGGCTACAACTACGGATTCGACTAGCAGCAGGGTGATCAGCTCGCGCCTGCTGAGCCCCAGCGCTCTATAGATGCCAATCACCCGTTGCCGGCGCAGAGCAGAGAAGGTCATGGCATTATAAATCAGTAGGCCTCCCACCAGCAGCACCAATAGGCTCATGGCCGTTAGATTGTGGTGAAATGCCTGGCTCATGGCTGACACGCCGCCATGACGTCTCTGTGTATCGATCAACCGGTAGCGCGGCGGCAACCAGGTTTTGATGGCCTGCAACTCGGCATCGTTTAGCTCTAGAGCGATCTTATCCAGCTCGCCACGGCGGCCAAGCATATGCTGGGCATTGGCGATATCGGTAATGATCAGCCTTTCGAAAGCGGGGTTGGGGGCCTGTGCGAGGGTTGAACTTAGCTTTAGCTGCAGTGGCTTGCCGCGGTATTGGCAGATGAAATCATCAGCGGTTTTAAGCCCCAGCCTGTCTGCGGTTTGCCGCAACAGAATAACCCCGTTGGCCTGTTGCATCAGCTGGGGCATGGCCTCATTGCCAATAGCCATGGCATGTCGACGCAGCGACAATTCACTGATGGGGTCTATTCCCAGCAGGCTAAAACTTTCACCCAGGCATTGTATTCTGGCTTCTAGCTGAGGCGCACTGCGTGTAATCCCCAGCTGCTTGCGAAGATTAACAAACAAGGCCTCGTCGATGACACCGCTATTGGCCACAATTTGATGGCTGACTTGGCCGTCAAGCCCACTCACACTCCAGTCAAAAGCCATGCGAGCTGATTCATTGGCGAGGTCTACGGCCACAACAATCGCCACACCCAGAGTGATGGCTATAAAGCTCAGAGCCGTTTGCCAATACTGTTGGCGCATAAAACGCAGGCTGCTTTGCCACAGCAGCCGACTCACCATGCCAGCCCTTGCGCACCCGCAAGCAAACGACTGTCTACCAGTGATAGTGTGCGGTCAGCCAGATCGGCTACGGCCTTGCTGTGGGTGACAATGATCAGGCTGCTATTTAACGCCCGGCATTGTCCTATCAGTAGATCTAACACCTGTTTAGCACTGGTGGCATCGAGATTGCCAGTGGGTTCGTCGGCGAGAATCAGCGCCGGTTGATGAATCAGTGCCCGGCCTATGGCGACACGCTGTTGCTCGCCGCCCGATAATACATCGGGGAAGTCGTCGCTTTTATCCAGTAAATCTAATTGAAGCAGCATCTTCTGCATTTTTGGTTTTAAGCTGGCCCTGGGTTCTGCATTTAGCTCCAGCACCAGAGCGATATTTTCTGCCACCGTGAGTGTGGGTATCAGGTTAAAAAATTGATAGATAAAACCAATATGTCGCCTGCGAAACAGGCTGCGTTGTTCTTCGTCGAATTGACTGAGGCGGTGTTCACCTATGCGGATTTCACCCTGGTGAAAGTTGGCTATGCCGGCGATAAGATTTAACAGGCTGGATTTACCCGAACCGCTCTTGCCCAGCAGGGCAATAATTTCTCCCTGGCGAATACTGAGGCTGATGTCCCTGAGCACTTCAATGTGAAGTCCGCCTTTTTCATAAGACCAGTGCAAGCCATCAATCGTCATTGCCGCCATGGTTTTGCCTATGGTTGTTGTCAGGGCATGCGGTGCGCTTGTTTTAGTATGGCAGATTTCAGCGCTAAGCCGGCCATGAATTGACCGGCTAAACGTGGGGCTATTGGTTGGTTATTAAGGTAGCGAAGGCATGCCCTATGCATAAGTTCCAAGCGGAAGTTGAAACGATAATGAGTCGCTTAGGGCAGTATCTACGAATAAATAATCAGGCCTGTTGGATAAACTCTGCCAGGCCTGATTACCTTTGAATCTGAGCCTGGTTTTTAATGCGCCTTGTTATGAGCGGACTTATGCTCCGTCGCTTCATGTTTTGAGCTCAGGGCATGAATCACCAGATCCAGTTTGTCGGAAAATACATCAAACTGATCCTGAAGATCCTCGGTGTGATGATCAATAGTTAAGTTGTCACTGAGCTTATGTAAACGCCCATCGATAGTTTTTGCGGTTTTTATCTTAAGATCTTTAAATCTATTATGATTTTCAATCTCCACCGTTTTACCCTTGGCAACCAGTTCATCAAATAGCTGATGAGACTCGGTAGACACCTTATCGTATTGTCCATGCAACTGATCCAGCGCTTTACCATAAACACCGATACTGGCAAAAAGGATATTTTTAGCCTGTACTTGGGTCTTTTTGGTTGAGGACTTGGTGGTTTTTGACTCTGGCATATTTGTGACTCCGTTGTTAGGTATGTTGAGGTATTCACCGTCACTGGAAGATGAGGGGCAGATGAAACGGCTGTGACAAAAGCACCGCTTTTTTTTAGTGAAAATGGCCTATTAACCCTAGTCCACAACGGGGTATCTTCAAGCACAAAAAATTCAATTCCTGTAATAATTCGCTCAAATTATTCACTGATGAAAAAGCCATGAAAAGTGATTTTCTTGATGAATAAATAGTATTTTCACTCACTTAGCATATGAAAAAACACACAAAACTCGTCTTTTAAAAGTGATTTATTGAGGGGGGAGGGCAGATTAAACTGCTATTTTCTTAATCGTTGATGGTGATAATTGCGATATGGATTAGTGAACTGCCTGAGATGAGTTCAGTAGAATACTGAAGCCTAATAACAAAGCCTGTTATTCAAGTAGGCTATAAAGGGTAAATACCATTAAGTGCGCCTTACAGAGCTCGATCCCTACTGTTTGCAATGGGGGTAAACTAGAAAAATATCTCAGGACACCATTAGAGGCAATTTTCCTAAAATATTTTCTAAGAGCTTGTTTTGCTCAAAGTATCAGAACAGCTGCCACTGCCTGAGCCAAAAGTATCTTTCCAGGTGGAGGTTTTTGTTGCCTCAGTAGAGCTGCTGAAAAGTAACGTACCACTCTCATCATACGAGCCCTCACTACCGCCAGTGAATTTAAACTTGTTGCCACATAAATGCCCGTCGTAAGCAGCCTCATCATCAGCATAGTGAAAACTGCCATCAGAATTTTTGGATATGGTAAGCCTTATATCACCGCTGTCATCAGGGTAACCAAAATTGTCACATGAATAATACAACGATGGAAAGGGTTTCGCTTATTAGCTGTTGATGGTTCTGTGGTTCAGTTACCTGAATCGAAGGAACTATTTGATCATTATGGAAAGGCTAGAAGCTTTGCACATAACCCCTCCGTTCGCTTTTCACAGCTTCATGATGTTAAAAATAAAATCACTATTGACGTGTAAATAGAGCCTCATAAAGTGGGTGAGCGTGACCTTGCTGTAAGACATTTAGAGTTTGCCAAACCTGATGGTTTAATACTATATGACAGGGGTTATCCTGCAACTTGGATGTTTATTCTGCATAGGAAAAAAGGGGTTAACTTTTGCATGAGAACAGTGGTCGATGCATCTAATATATTATCGTCTTTTTATTACTTAGATGATGACGATTTAGTTGTCACTATTCCATGCACAGAGAAATCACTGCGTCGCTGTAGAAATGTGGTTGAATGAAATGCTGGCATCGTTAAGCCATTTGCTTTTTCAGCACATCAAATAAATGATGCGGCTGTATAGGTTTACTGATGTAATCCACCATGCCTGCATCCAGACATTTCTGCATACTGCCCTCCATCGCATGGGCCGTTAACGCAATGATCGGTATCGCAAAATTTCTGTATTTTTGCTGCAATATGCGAGTCGCTTCATAGCCGCCCATGATTGGCATCTGCACATCCATCAATATGGCATCATAGGGCCTGTTATCCATCGCAGCGGTAACTTTCTCTATGGCATCCTGACCGTCAACTGCCAGATCAACTTCCAGGCCAGATTTTTTCAGAATCGCTGCAGCCACCATGCGATTCACATCATTATCATCAACCAATAAAATCAGGCGTCCACTAAAATCAGGTAAAGAGGGCTGACTTTGATAAAAGTCAGCAGTGGCGCTGTCAGCTTTTTCACTAAACAGTTTTTCAAGGCACCGAAGCAGAGATTCCGGCAGCAATGGTTTGTTAACCACCTCCGTTATCATCGAAGAAAACTCAGCCCGTTTTTGTTTGTCAAAATGCCCGGCCATGGCAATTCATACAATCGGCATTTGCCGTTTAAGTTGCGCCAGAAAATCCAATTGCTGTGTCTGTAAGCCGCAGACCATGTTTTCATCAAGGAAACATAGGTGATGATCAGCTACAGCCTTAACACCACCGTGCCTCTGCTGTTGCAGGCGTTGCTGAGCCTCTTCAATCGATGTGAGTACATCGATGCTTGAACTATACGGGGTCAGCATAGTGCGTAGAATCGATGCAGCGCGTTTATTTTTCTGCAGCAGCAACACCTGCAGTGGTTCAAAATCGTGTTGCTCACGGCTGCTTTTGTGCTGATTGGAGGCTGCCAGGTTCAGGGTAAACGAAAAACAGCTACCCACGCCCTGTTCACTGTTCACAATCAGTTCCCCGCCCATGATTTCAACCAGCCGTTTACTGATCACCAGGCCCAGTCCGGTGCCGCCAAACCGCCGGCTAATGGATGAATCCACCTGCGAAAAAGCTTGAAACAAGCTATGTAATTGTTGCTCGGTCATGCCAATACCCGAGTCTTCAACATCCACCTTCAATGTAACCCGGCCATGCTCTGCATTCAGTAAAAACAGTGAAATGACAATTTCGCCATCGGCGGTAAATTTAACGGCGTTATTGCATAGATTGATCAATATCTGACTGAGATGCAGCGGGTCACCGATTAGCCATTCAGGAATATCATTGTCGTAGGCTATCAGCAGCTCAAGATTCTTTTCCTGCAATTTCACCGAAATGATATCGGTTGTCTGCTGTAATAGTTTTAATAAATTGAACTCGATATTCTCAAGCTCAAGCTTGCCCGATTCAATTTTGGAGAAGTCCAGAATGTCATTGATGATACCCAATAATAAATCACTGCTTTGCTGGATTTTTTGCATATACATACGCTGTTCATCGCCAAGCTCCGTATCCAGCAGCAGATAACTAAAGCCCATAACGGCATTCATCGGCGTGCGTATCTCATGGCTCATATTGGCAAGAAATTCACTTTTTGCCTGTGCCGCAGATTCCGCCGCTAGCTTGGCTTCACGTAAATCCTGAGTCACTTCATAGGCTCTTTTTTCCAGCCCTTTATTGGCTTCATCCAACTCTCCGAGTAGTTGACGATATTCAATCAAAAGCAAAACAACGTATACAACCAGCATCAGTGCAGCCAAGACCAGAATCAGGATGGTCATCAATTGATATTGGCGATATTGAATAATCAAATGCCCCAGTCTTTTCTCGATAAAAACATACTGGCCACGTAGATCCTGAGCATGCAACTCGGTAAGAATCGACTCAATGGCAATTTCGCCATTAACAATATTCAGCGTATGACGCTTGATCAACCGCCATTGATTGCTCTCAACAACCTTTTCATCCAGCTGCTTCTCAATCTCTCCAATATGCATATCGATAGATTTCGCTTTCTCTGAAGAAGGTTGGCTGACAAACTCCAAAAGCTGAGGATAAAGGTCCTGCAGCGCCGTGTGCTTAAACTGGTGTTTCTGTGAATTCACCTCCAGCATCACAAACAGATAACGGTAGGAGTTTTTGACAACCGCATGATGACTCTTGAAGGTTTCAATCAACACGATACGCCGCTGCAGAATCTCATCAATATCGCCCCAGACATGCTGGGTTTTTTGTATGATCAAACGCGATGTCCCCTGCTTTAACTGAAGGTGTTGCTGTTGCATATACCGTAGCGTAGTGGACAGGTCATCATAGTTTTCCACCAGACCAAAACGTAGTTCTAACAATTCACTAAGCAGGTAATCATCCATATCCTGCAAGGTATTACTTTGCTCCTTGAGATGGCCAGTGCTTGAAAAGACTTGCATCTGCCAGATAAGCAACGAAAAGCAGCTGGCAATGACCATTACAGCCGGTATCAAAAGCAGCCTGAATCTGTGGCTATTCATCGATAGCCATCTCCTGAGCAGACTGTTCGGAAATAAGCGCCATCTGTCCGGTCAGGCTGATTAAAAAAGCCACTAAGTCGGCAACGGACTCGTCATTCAGTTCTATGCCCAGCTGGTACTTGCCCATGATTCTGACCGCATCCTCCAGCGTTTGCGCCTGGCCATCGTGGAGGTAAGGGGCTGTTAGCGCCACATTGCGCAGGCTAGGTACCTTGAATTTATGCCTGTCTTCTTCCAGTCCGGTAACATTAAAACGGCCATAATCGGCCTCGGTGATATTGCCTCGGTCAGCAAAATAATCCCCCATCACACCAAAGTGCTGGAACATATTACCGCCCACATTGATGCCTTGATGACAAGATATACAACCCAATGCCTTAAAACGCTGATAGCCTGCAATAGCCTGCGGGCTTAGCGCTGTATCATCCCGCCTTAAATAGCGGTCGAAGGGGCTGTTCGGGGTAATTAGGGATCGCTCATATTCGGCAATAACAAGCTTGATATTCTTTTTTGTTACGCCATCGGGGAAGTTCTGTGAAAAAAGCTGTTTATAGCTTTTATCCGCCTTAAGTTTTCTAAGCACATCGGGCCATGTGCCCCCCATCTCAAAGGGGCTTGTCATCGGGCCATCAATCTGTTGTTCCAGGCTGGCCGCTCGGCCATCCCAGAATTGACGAAAGTTGTAGCGACTATTCAGAACCGTAGGCGTATTGATATTGCCGGATTGCAGATCCATGCCCTGCGATACCGCTTTGTTATCAGCACCACCGCGGCTCAGGTCATGACAGCTTACGCAGGCAACATCGGCATTTGCGGATAAACGCTTGTCATGAAAAAGCTTACGTCCCAGGCTTAGCCAATGTTCATTGACTTCAACCGACTCGGGAAGAGGGGAGATAGGTTCATTACGTATTGAAGAGGACTTTACCGATCTAGCCAGTGGGGTAAATTGCTTGTTTTGGGAAACATCGCCGCCGCAGGCGGTAAGTGTTATTAATAACAGCAAAGCCAGATGGCAGCTAATGATTTCCGCTAAAATCCATGACCATCTTGTTTCAATATAAAAGCCATTACCGATATTCAATGCCAGCCCACCGTGTATCCAGCGCCTAACCTACAGTGTAGTGCTATTTAACTGAATACCCTGCGTGAATGATTCAGAAAAATAGGTAAAAGCTGCTGTCCGTCATAGACGGATATCAAAATTACGCCAAGTTTATAAAAGCTAATATCAAGGTTCCCGGTAGCAACAGGCAATACCTGGCTAACGAATCAAACAACAAAAAACGACCGGAAATAAATAAAGAGTTTAATTTCAAATTCAGTGTCAGATAATGACGCATTGAGAACTAGCTTTTACTTATTTAGAACCACTGTGAATTAACAGGTTCTGGCATTAGACTTATTACCATTCTACTCCACAGAATTCCGTTAGTTTATTAAACCACATCAACATTTTTTACATCATCGTTTAAGAGAGTAGGGGGTAATCCACCTTATTCTCTTTATTGGTGCTGAATAAGGTCAATTTAGCTTTTCCCAAAACCCATCACATCTTTATTGGAACAAAGGGCCGCCCAGCTTCCAGTTCCATTCGCTCAGGTGTTGATAAAGTATCATCAAACGTTGGCTTTACGAACAGCTCTGGTATTAGCAGTATCTATGTGATTTCTGATGAAACTATAGAAAATCAGATTAAATCACAGGTTCTGGGTGATGATTACGCCAGTAAATTACCTGTATAGTGAGGCTAGTATTATCAAACTTTCCACCTGATCTGAGTAGCTTATTGATCCAGAGTATAGCCTCGGTAACAGACGCTTATCGGCCGGAACGAAGTTACCTTCGAGAGAGCAAACGAAAGAACTGGAAAAAATACCCCATGGCCTACAAAAGGATCGCTTAAATGCTTAAGTTAATGGCATTGAAGTGTCATTTGCAGGCATAAACGTGGTTTTGACTGATTTACCGCTCTCTACCTGAAATCAGCCGCTCAAAAAAATATTACAACTTTATGACCTCTGAAACCGACCCGTTCTTGCCATTAGGAAAGGGCTAGCCCCGTAGGGCATACTTTACCCAGCCTTTACCTATTAGAACCACTTGGAATTATCAGAGTCCGGCATTAGACTCATTGGCATTCACCTCTGCTGAATTCTGCCATATAAATAAACCGCATCAACATTTTGTACTTCAAGGTTTTAGTGAATAGGGGCTAATGCTCCTTATACTAAGTAAACGCGGTTATCTTGCTTATACTTCCCATGGATTTATTGGCTCTGTTAAAACACTCAAGAAAGCCTGAAAACAACGATTAAAGTTCAAGTGATCGCTTCACAATAATGTGTTGAAATTATCAACAGCTTCTAGCCTATATATTGTTTTGCTTATAGTATAAGCAAACTAGTCTTGCTAACACCAAGGTTAGAACAATGGAAATAGCATTGAGGGTATTCATTTCTGCCCCCTTAATGCCAGTTAATAAGGAATATTATGAAAAAAACTACTTTTAAAACGGTTGCAGTATTGGGCTGCTCTATCGGCATTGCTGCCTGTGGCGAAAAAATAAAAACAGCCGCTCCAGACCCTGCGCCAGAAACGGGTAACCTCACTTTTACAAACAAAGTTGATACTTTTCAGGGCGGAAATCCTGTCTCGGCCTTATCTACCTTTGTCTATGATGCCGATGGAAAACCACTAAGTCAGGTCGATGATAGCCATGGTGATGGCAGTGTATTACATACCTATACCTATCATTATGATGCAAAGGGTCTGCTACAAAGTGTGGATTCCGATGAAGACGGCGACGGGCCAGAACCAGCACAATCCTTCATCGTTCTTAGCTATGATCAAAATGATAATTTAACGTTGCTGGATTATAATGTTTATAAGGCCAATAGCAGCAATCTCTACTCGGTACTCGGTGGTCAAAGCTATAAAGGCGCCAGCCTCTCCGATCATTTCGGTGGGATGGACTTAAATGGCATATTTAAGGCGGCATACACATATTACGATGATGGGGCGGTCAAGACCCGTAGCCTGTTTTCTGCCGGAGAAGCTACTGCCTCCGAAGTCATCACCTATACCTATCACGCTAACGGAGCGATACAAACCAAGGCCTTTGATCTGGATAATGATGGCACAACAGAATCTCTCAAAGAGTATCGAGAAGACAGTGTTATTCTTTCCAGTATTAGCTATAACAATGCTGTACCAGCCACAGCTACTAGAGTTTACAGCTATAGCTATTATCCCAATAGCAAGCTACTGAAAACCTATAAGGCTGACTTTGAGCCCGAGGCTGGAGCGGGCTCTAGCAATTACACCCTTGACGAATACAGCTATAGCGCCGATGGCCGAGTCGCCTTGCATGAGCATTTCACCAATAATGACCCTGTCAACGTGTACAGAAGCATAACCACGGTGTTTGAAAATGATGTTGCTAAAACGGGTAATATCGTCTCTGTTGCGATGAAAGAACATATCTCTAATGGTGCATTTTGGCATGATGACTACAGCTATATTAATGAAACCATCATTCGGGAGCGCAATAATGGTTCCTATAGTACCGTCTGGAGTCATAGCTATAACGCCCAAGGCCAACTTACCGAATATGCTTTTGACGGTGTTAAAGATGGTGTTTATGACTTTAACTATATTTACGGCTTTGACGCCGATGGAAGGCCTGCCAGTATCTCCAAAAGTCTCGACGAAAAAGCCAGCTTCATCAATATAAAAACCCTTAGCTATAAAGGTAATCTCAGCGTCATCGATAAAATTAATCTACCGCTGGAGTATGAAAATATTTTTGAATCATTTACAGGTGAACCGGAATAAAGCAGGCTGTTCCGAAAGCGATATAAACGGGTGAAAGCCCGTTTTTTTATGCCTTGAGAAATCCGTGACATTTAGTACTTTGGACTACATCGGCATTACTGCAGTAAACGCGGTTAGCTTGCTTATATTCCAAGGCATAATCGTAATGCCTGCTTTAGCCTCATTACTGGCTAACCATCTACCTAAGCATTGAAAATGTGACCGGCTGGTTTTGACACAGGCTGTGTGAAAACGTTATTTAATAATTTTTTATCGTGCGGACAGTTGCCTGCTTTAATTTTCCAAGAGAATAAATGCAAACGAAGACGTTCTCGTGCGCGTTTTATCCCTCAATTTAGTATACGAAACTTCTTTATTTACGTTTTCACACAGCCTGGACACAAAGCGCCCTTCCAATATCACTACTAAGATTAATTACTATCGTTAGGCTAAAGGCCGATTATGAATCATGACCAGCCTAAGAAGCTAAAACGGGTATTGAAGATCAATTTTATATGCTTATTATCTGCAATTGGAGAGATAATAAGAACGATAACCGCAGTTTCCGAGGGTGTAAAAATAATTGTGTAACTGTTCATTATCTATAACCTACAGAAAGGTAAAAATAATGAGCATGATGATGGATAACAAAAAACTACAAGCGATGGCTGAAGAACTGGCCAAAGATGTTAAAACCCCAGAAGATCTTAGCCAGCTGAGCGCGTTCCTCACTAAATTAACCGTTGAGGCCGCTTTAAAAGGTGAAATGGATCATCACCTTGGTTACGATAAAAACCACCCTACAGGCCATCACAGCGGCAACAGCCGTAATGGCTACTCCTCCAAAAAACTGATCGGCGACCATGGTGTCATTGATCTGCAAACGCCCCGAGATCGTAACGCAACCTTTGAACCCCAGTTGATTAAAAAGGGCCAAACGCGCATTACCGGCATGGATGAACAGATACTGTGCCTCTACGCTAAAGGCATGAGCACACGTGATATCGTCGCGACTTTTCAAGAAATGTACGGCGCTCAAATATCCGCAGGGCTTGTTTCCCAAGTGACTAATTCGGTCATGGAGAAAGTGGTTGAGTGGCAAAGCAGACCGTTAGATGCCGTTTATCCCATCGTTTATTTGGACTGTATTGTGCTGAAAATACGCCAGGATAAACGTGTCATCAACAAAGCTATTTACTTGGTTTTAGGTATTAATATCGAAGGACACAAAGAGTTGTTAGGCATGTGGATATCGGAAAATGAAGGCGCTAAATTCTGGTTATCGGTTCTCACTGACTTACAGAATCGAGGCGTTCAGCACATGCTAATCGCCTGTGTAGACGGCCTTAAAGGCTTCCCTGATGCTATCAATAGTACGTTCCCTGATGCTAAGATTCAGCTCTGTATCGTCCACATGGTGCGTAATTCACTGAAGTTTGTGCCCTGGAAAGATTACAAAGCAGTGACGGCCGACCTGAAGAGTATTTACCAATCCATTACCGAGCAAGAAGCAAGTTTGGAGCTGGATCGCTTTGCCGATAAATGGGATGAAAAGTACCCACAGATCAGTAAATCCTGGCGCTCGAACTGGGAGAACCTGATCACCATTTTTTATTACCCTGCGGATATTAGAAAGGTGATTTATACGACCAATGCGATCGAATCGTTAAACAGTGTGATACGAAAATCGGTGAAAACGCGCAAGGTATTTCCTAGCGATGATGCGGCACTAAAAGTTGTCTTTTTAGCGATTGAGTCAGCGTTTAAAAAATGGACGATGCCGATAAGGAATTGGAAACCTGCGTTAAATCGTTTTATGATTGAGTTTGAGGAGCAGTTAGCTCCTCATATTTAAAAAGGGCAGTTACACAGTTTGTTTTACATTCTCAATTTACCCCCTCCCCTGTCTTGATTTAATCAGGCAATCTTTTCAATTGAGTAACTATATTGCTCTAATCTTTTGAGCATTAACTTATATAGAATTCAAATTTAACGTGTAAATAAATGAATTGAACTTAACACCTTTGAATTTATCAATAAATCCTCTCGCGTTAGCATCCCAATATTTTTTTATTAGCCACCTCAGCAGCCCTCCCCTCTCTAAAGTTAGATCATTAGGAGAGGGAAGCATAAGGATAAAACCCACATCGATTTCAGCAATCCTCAAGTATTCTTCTACTCTATCTACAGAGTGCCCCTCCTAATAAGCAATCACTTCAACAGGCACCCCTTCATCCTTGAGGCCTTTAATTGAAGTGGTCTAATTAGCCCGGACACTTCGTTAAGAGTTAAAATAACTCAACGAGGTGAAACATGACAACTGAAAATAAACGTATAAAATTTGACACTAACTTTAAGAAAGAAGCCGTAGCACTCGTCACTGAGCAAGGTTACAGCATTAGCAAAGCAGCCAATGTGGTGGATGTCAGCGAAAACAACTTACGGCGCTGGAAGAAAGATTTTGAGCAGGTAGCCAGCGGTGAAAAGTTAGATACTGATGAGCGGGCTGAATTAGCAAAATTGCGTAAAGAAAATAAAGAGTTACGCATGGAGAAAGAAATCTTAAAAAAGGCCAGCGCCTTCTTTGCGAAAGAAATGAAGTAAAGTTCGGTTTCATCAAAGAGCAAGGCCATAAATACACGGTTGTTATGTTATGCCGATTGAAGGGCGTCAGCAGAAGTGCTTACTACGATTGGGAACCAAAATCTGATGAGATTGATTCTGAAAAGTGGTGTCTTACACAGGAAATGAAGGCGCTTTTCGATGAATAAAATGATAGCTTAGGTAGCCGTCAAATGATGAAAAAATTACGTAAAGAAGGCATTACCATTGGTAATGCCGAACGCTGATGCGAGAGGAAGGCTTAGTCGTTAGGCGCAAGAGGCGATTTGTAGTCACTACAGACAGCAATCATGCTGAGAAGATAGCAGATAGCAGATAGCAGATAGCAGATAGCAGATAGCAGACAATTTGTTAGATCGTCAGTTTATGCAGACCTAGAAAAACAAGGTTTTGACAACGGATATTACGTATTTGTGGACGATGCAGGGTTGGGTTTATTTAGCGGTAGTGCTAGAGCTTTATTCACGCAGGATCGTAGGTTGGAGCATGGATGAGCATATGGAAACGTCCCTGATAAAACGAGCTCTGAACATGGCTATTATCCTTAGGAACCCTGAAGAAGGCGTGCTGCACCATTCAAGTCAGGGCAGCCAGTATGCTAGCAAGGCCTATCGGAAGCTATTGGCTGATAACGGCATGATTTGCTCCTTGAGTCGCAAGGGGGATTGTTGGGATAATGCCCCTACAGAGCGTTATTTCAGTAGCCTTAAGCGCGAATGGGTAACGGGTAATATTTATCCGACGAAAGAATCGGTGGTGGATGATGTTAATGAAGTGGTCAACTAATACCGGACAGTAAATTAAGTTTTTCTTCGGCTGCGATCGGTGATAATCCGCCGTTTTTAGTGTGCGGCCGATAGTCGTTGTAATAATCCATCAAGTATTCGCTAATATCTTTTTTCGCTTCTGCCATATTGGAATAACCCAACTTCGGAATCCACTCCGTTTTCAAACTACGAAACAGCCGTTCCATTGGGGCATTATCCCAACAATTTCCTCGACGACTCATGCTTTGCTTAATTTGAAAACGCCAAAGCAATTGCCTAAATCTAAGGCTGGCATATTGGCTTCTTTGGTCTGAATGAAACATCACACCTTTTGGCTGCCCTCGTTGCTCATAGGCCATTTCTAACGCCTTCATCACCAAGTCTGTATCCGGGTGGTCAGATAAGGACCAGCCAACAACTCGACGTGAAAACAGATCAATCACAACGGCGAGATAACACCATTTATGACCTGCCCCAATATACGTAATATCCCCGCACCAAAACGTATTAGGGACTGATACATCAAATTTATTTGCCAGGTAATTAGGGATATCAAGCCTTTCTTCCTAGGCTGTTTTATAACGATGAGCCCGTAGTTTTTTACTGACTAAACCTGCCTCCCTCTTCAAGCTACGCACTTTTAAGCGCCCAATCTTTATTCTCTTTTCAACAAGTTTAATCACATTGCTTCGACTGCCTGCAGATCGTCTACTTGTGTTAAATACTTCACGGACCTCTGCACGTAGTTTTACACGCTTGACGTCCACTAAACGTTGACGTTTTTACTGCTCGTAATAGCTTGTTGTGCTGACAGAAAACAGCTCACAGATTGTTTGCACTACAGGTGGCAATATTACCACCTAATTTAGTGTCCGGCTTTATTAGACCACTTCAGCCCCCCCAAAAAATACACAGGCAAAAAAAAAGCCGGTGATGTAAGGGGGCATCACCGGCAAAAATGAGTTGTTCCACAACTCTTGAAACGTAAAGCTTAGGGGACCTTACGTTTCAGCCACTATCAGGGAATAAGAACCACATTTTCGAAAAAGGTTCACATTCATTTCAATTTTATTTTTTCACTTGGCTGTAAAATGCCATTTTGGCTCTCAGGCTAGGTTCGGTATTAATGCCGACACTGTAATAAAGCATGTCTCCCGCAGTATTAACAATAAAAAAACTGGGTGTGGCATGGGTCTCTAAGCTCTTTGTCCATCGCCCATCGGTATCGGCAAGGGCACTGAAAACATAGGTTTTTTGCGTTAAGTAGGCATCCACCTCCGCTTGTTCACCACTCTTTAACGCCACAGTTGCTACCGGATGATCTTCTGCGATATGACTCACTGCAGCGGATGTGGTTCTACACACACCACACCAGCTGGCCCACACATAAACCAGCAACGCGTCACCATCGGCAAAATTCTGTTGCTGCTGTGTAGAGAGTTGCGCTTTTAATTGCTGTAATAACGCAGGGGCCACTTGCTGAGTCTCGAGTTGGGATAAGCGATAAAAATCAACCCCATGGCTAATTAATAACAATAAAAATCCATAAACAACAAGGCTTTTAAGCCATTTTCGCAGCTTGCGCCCTACGGTACTTTGCTCTTCAGAGCTGTTTTCAGTTTTCAAGGCTTTCTCTGCTTTGATCAATATATTTCACTGAGTTTAACACTATGCCCTGTTAGCTCGCCAAGCTCTTTTCATCATTGGGGGTGACTGATACAGCGGCCTCGTCACCGTGTAATAACATCATCAAGGCGGGTGCCAGCAACAGATCCGTCAACAATGCCAGGATAATGATGACGCAGATAACCGTGCCAAACACGACCACATTCGAGAGTGTCGCAAAGATGTCGCTAGAAAAACAGGCAGTCAGTACCAATGTCGTAATCAACATCGCACGCCCAGCCCCTTGCAAGGTTTTTTCTATCGCCACGCTTGCACTGCCGCTGGCTTGATAATATTTGGAATAATGATAAATAAAATGCAGCGTGTCATCGACAACGATGCCGAGTGCAATACAGCCCACCATGATGCTGGTCATATCCAGTGGTAAATCAAAAATCACCATCACCGATAAGCCAAAAATAATAGGCAGCACATTGGGAATCATGCTTAATAAACCGATGCGCCAATCACCGGCCATCAACATCATAAAAAAGCTGATAACCGTAAATGCCACCACATAACTTACCGCCATGCTGTTTAAGGCTTTGGGAATGGTGTCGGCAACCAGAGCAGCACTGCCGGTAACGGTGATGCTCATCGGTTGAGCATCGGCAATAGTGGTAGTAACAAAAGCCTGCTGAAATTGTTTGCGCAGATGATCTACCAGTTTTTTATATTCTACGCCGTCGGCATAAGGGGTTTTTATCGTCACCCGGGCTAAACGTAAATCACTATCGGCAACGCGGTTTAAATCATCGGAGCCGCTGTTTTCAAATAATAGAATCTCCTGGGCGATCAGGTTTCTACCATCGGGTAGTTGATAAAAGGCTTGCTCATTATTATTCAGCGCTTGATGAATCTCCTTGATAATATCGACTAACGAAAAGACCCTGGACACGTCTATACCTGCTACTTGCTGATTTTCAATTTTGGCGATTTCGCCTTCCAGGCGTTGTAAAAATGCAGGGTTATACAAGCCAAATTCCTCACCGGTGTCGATAACAATTTCTATCGCTGCCGAACCGCTCATCGCCGTATCAATGATGTTTAAGTGCTGCTTTACAATCGCCTGATCGGGGAAATACGACACCACATCATTGGAGAAACGTAATGAAGGCAAGCTGGACGCTGCAGCCACACCCAATAACAAAAATACCGTAACAATCTGCTTGGGGTATTGGCTGGCACAGCGAGCACACAAACGTAAAAACTTATCCGTAATTAACGAGACCTTGGCAGCTTTGGCCGTTGGGTTAATCGGGCAAAGCGCCAATACCGCCGGTAAAAAAGTAAAGGTGTAAAACAGTGCAAATAACACCGCGATGCTGGCAAAAATTCCCAACTCTGAAATCATCGATAATTCGGCAAAGGCAAACGATAAAAAACCGGCCGCGGTGGTGATGGAGGTAAGCAATATAGCCGGTGCGGAATAGGCAATAGCATGAGCGATGGCTGCGCGTTTATCCTGATTTTGTTCCAGGGCTTTATAAAAATGCGCCAATACATGAATCGCATCACAGGCCCCTACCGCAAACATCAATACGATAATGCCGTTAGTTGTGCCCTTCATCGCGACACCCATCAACGCCATCAGCCCCAATATCGACAGAATCGAAAACTCGATAATCAGCAACGGTAAAACCACCGCGGATACACGTCGAAAAAACACAGCTAACATAACAATAATGGCGAGCGTAGCAATGGCTGAGGCCTGAATAGTATCGGCCATGGTAGCCGCATTAAAGGCGGATAAAATCACCGCGGTGCCTGTAAGCACCGGTTGTAGATGTTCAAAGCGCTGCAACACATCTTGTATCACCTGTATCGCCTGTTCCGTTTCCTGCGTCGTTATCGAATGAAAGCCCTGTTTCTGTCCTGCCACCTGGGTTTGAAGCTCCAATGTCAAAATCAACATACTGCCATCGGCGGCCATCACATTACCCCGATAATTGCTATGCTGCGTCGCCAGCTGATATAACGCTTCATTGCTACGTGTACGTTGTGGCCAGTTTTCCAGCAGTTCCTCAACCACTAAATCATCTTCTGTGCCATAGGTGTTACGGACATTATGCAGCGTATTGACCTCTTTAAGATAAGGCACTTCATTCTCCAAGGCCTGCTGTAACTCCAGCAAGGATTGCAGCAACTTATCGTTTAAGGCTTGTGGGGCTTCAATGCCGATGATGATCATGTCATCACGGCCAAAATCCTGCTGAAACTGTCTGAAATTCAGCAGCACAGGATCATCTGAATGCAGGGTCGCCTCGGTAGACATATCGATTTCAAGCCGACTTAACGGTACACTGAGCACAATTAACAGCAGCAAGCTGAGAGCAAGTACCACCTTGGCATGATCAAAAATAAAATTGGAAAAGAGAATGGATCTTTGTTCCAGTCGCTGCCTGATAGTGGCCATGAAGTGTCCCGTATTATTATCTGCGTTGATTGAGTGAACTGGCTAAACAAAGTATCGTTTCAATCGTTCAAATAAAACATGCCCCATCCCGCACAGGGCCTGTGCAGAAACCGGCAAGTGTTTAAAAAGGAAAAAACAATGAACTGGGACAATATACGCTTTTTTCTGGCCGTAGCGAGAGCCGGTTCTGTTGCCGCCGCAGCCAGAGAAATGGCGGTTAAACACACCACCGTTTTACGCCGTATCGATCAGTTAGAAAGTGATATGGATGTAAAATTGTTTAAGCGCCTCAACACAGGTTATAGCTTAACGACTTCAGGGCAAAAAATATTTGCTGAAGCTGTAGCCATGGAAGCTAACACATTAAATATGGGACGTCAGTTACGTGGCATAGACCAGAAATTATCGGGCAGCATCAATTTCACCTTACCCGCCGATTTACGTGAAGCTGTATTACCGCTGTTAGCAGATTTTTCCGAACAGCATAGGGATATTCAGCTGAATATTATTATCGACACACAAAAGAAAAATCTGGATAAGCTGGAATGTGATGTGGCACTGCGAGTCAGCCATAGCATCGATGAACATTTAATCGGCCGAAAAATCGCAGAAATCCGCTTTGCGCCGTTTATTGCTGAATCTATTTTTTCAGCCGACAAACCCAATATGGCTGATTATGCATGGATTAGCTGGTCTATCGATTTAAATGATTCAAGGCTGGAGGACTGGCTCAGCAAAAGCTTTGGCATTGATAAAATTCGGCTGCGAGTTAACGATGTTTATGCAGCCAAGCAATTGATTGTCGACGGTTATGCGATGTCATTTTTACCGCAGCAGCTGGTAAAACCGCAGGACAATCTTCATTGTTTTACCGATACAGGCGCCGACTACACCATTTCCGTCTGGCTGCTTACCCATGCAGATTACCGCGGCACTCGCAGGATAAAAGCCTTGATGGATTTTTTGGCTGAAAAACTTAGCAGCATTCCCGCACTACAATAAATTCATGATAACTGGGAAATAGCACAGATTAGCCTAATAGATATTATGTTATCCAGGAAAGCAAAGAGTGGCCATAAATCCCCCTAACAAATAAGCTTTTTCAAAATCAGATTGCTCGCCTTCAATACCCATTGCTAAAAATACGCCAACGCGAAGGCGCTTCCCATCAGCCATAGCTGAAAGCAGGCCATCAATGGCCGGGGTAAGCGCTGATACCGGGTTTGAAGCGAAAGATATGATAGGGGGCATGGTCCAATATATATTGGGGGGTTTTTCCTATTACCTGGTTGAGTGCACTGTCGGTGAAATACAGCCAACCGTCCGGTCCAAAACTCATGCCATCCGGCCAATGAATTCTTTTATCCTTTATTAAGGTCTCCAGTTTTCCCTGGGGGTTCATGCGCAAGATGGCGTTGTGTTCAATGTCACTTAGATACACATTGCCTGCGTTGTCACTGCTGATGCCGTCAGTCATGGTTTTATCCCCCATAACGGTGACTCTTGCAGCCAGGGACTCTGCACTGAGGCTGTCATCATTTAACGCCTGGGTATCAATTTCATACATTTTTTGAGCGGTGACCGCCGCGTAAAACAGTTTTGATCCGTCACGGCTTAGGGCAATGGAATCAACCCCAGGCCTCACAGTGAAAATCCCAAAAAGTTCCATGCGGCGCTCATCCACCACGGGAATAAAATATTCGGGTAATACGGATACATGGGATTCCAGTACGCGTCGCGCCTGCTGTTTTTGACTGTCGTAAACGATGATGGCGGGGGTACGCGCTATGATGCTGGCATCGGCCAGATAAATATAACGGCCACTTGCGTCCACCTGAAAATCATTGGCATGGGAACCCAGACCAAAGATATCACTGGGGAAATCAAAGTGATGTACTAGCTTTTTAGTGTCTATATCAAAGGCCAATAACCTGGGCTGCCCTAAACCATGCACGGCATTATCCAGTAGCCACAAGCGATTCTGTCTATCCAGGCGTAGGGATAAAATTTCCTGGAAGGCCAGTGGTTCGCTACCGCCGGGTTGCCATGCAAGTGAAGGGAAGGCTTGTGGTACATCTTCCACCAGTTCCACCACATTTATCTCGGGTTTGGCTTCCGGGTGAAAGGTAAAGAAAAGTCGGCCTTTAGCTGATACTGCGATATTGCCAGGGGGCATGGGAAGTTCGGTAACCACTTCCAATTGTTGGGCAGAAAATGTGGGGCTTGCACTGCGATCGGGGAAGGTTTCACCTCCGCCGTAAATGATTTTAATGGTAAGCAGCAAGCCAATAAAAAAAATCAGGAAAGCCCCTGCCAGTTTAAGAAACATGTTCTTCATCTTTTATATTCTTTTCATTGTTAATCATGGGGCCAAAGTTTAAACATCCGGCCAAGTGAAATCCACCGTTCTTCTGCAAAACACTGCGCCCTAATAATACGGTTAGAACTTGCATTACTGAGTAGAAAAATAGCGCCAAACGGTCCTGAATATTAAAGACATTCAAAGACGCTTCAATGCCGTGATTGCAGAAGGCGCGGAACGATGACTAGCGGCAATAATTTTATCCTTAGCGCGCATTCTCTACCGAAAAGGACAGGATCATTGTTGGATGCAAATGATATAGGCAATATTATTGCATAAAATTGTTTGAAAATTACCGATCTGTGTATAGGCATCTTTGGGAGAGCTAGCAGATAAGGCTACTGCAGACAGATACGCCCAGACAAAAGTTTCAGCGCTATTGGCTTCGTTAAGTAGGCTTAACTGATCTATTCTTTACAGATATACAGGAATATATCTGATGAGAAATCCTTCTATACAAAATCTATGCCTCTGCTGCCAAGGTGTCGCGTTTATTTTGAGTCTGGGGGTTTTTACACCGGTCTCAGCCAACGACAAACCGCCTTTACAAAGCCTGATATTGATTGCCCATAACAGCACAGGACAGCAGCAAACGGTTTTGCGACGCTCTATCCTCGCCATGTACAGCCTGCGTTTGCAAACCTGGCCGGATGGCAGTGCCCTTACCGTGTATGTGCTGGACTATGATACACCGTTACATAGAAATTTCTGTCGCGAAATCCTCGGTATTTTACCCTTTCATCTACGCCGTAACTGGGATCGCCTGATTTTTTCAGGCAAGACACAGGGGCCTATTGTTGTCCCTGATGCACAGGAAATGAAACGTCAGGTGAGTAGGACACCAGGAGCCATTGGCTATATTAATAAGGAGCAGCTAGATGATTCCGTTGTTGCCATTAATATCCTTTAAGCTAGTTTTTTTATCGCCATTTAGCAGGCGCCCAACAGGCGATTTTTTATCTACGTTACTATTTTTTTTGCTGCTTATAGCTTGCCCTTCTGCTTCGGTTTATGCCGAACGTTTACAGTGGAATGGCGTTTTTAATCAGGGCCTGACTCATACCAGCGATAATAATTTCTATGGTGACAGTGCCAATGGCATCAGCCTAGAATTTACCGAGTTTATCACCAATGGTAGTTATAAGATTCATAAGAACTTTCGTTTGGCAGGCCAGGTTTTATATCGACGAGCCGGAGAGGTCAGTGATGGCATTGAGGTGGATTATTTTTTTCTCGACAGCTTGATTTGGTCTTCGGAATTGTTGACGTCGGGTTTGATTGTGGGGCGTTTCAAAAATCCCTTTGGTCTTTACAATGCAACCCGAGATGTTGCATTTACCCGCCCCGGTATTTTCTTACCCCAAAGTATTTATCCCGACACCTTCAGAGATATACTCATTTCTTCCGATGGACTCTTGCTGTATGCAACGGCCTTTACTGACCTTGGACAGTGGAATCTGGAAATAGCTTATGGAAAACCCAGGGTAGAAGAACTGGGCGAATATACATCGGATGATCTGCAGGTAAATAATGAAAAGTCCACGATGTCACGGCTTATATTCGAAGCCCCTATGGGGCAATGGCAGGCCGGTTTCAGTTATGCAAAATATTATGCCGATTTCAACTCTGGGTTAGGCTCTACTCCTATGGCCATTGATAGTAATATTGCTATCGAGCAGATTATTTTTAGCTTCCAGTACACCTTGCAGCGTTGGACATTTACCTCAGAGTATTCACAATTGAATATAGGGCTGGATTTCCCGGTTTTTGTGATTCCTTCTTTTTCTCCTCCCTTTACCCCAACGACACTAGACCTGAGCAGAGAGGTGCCCGGAGAGAGTTATTATTTTCAGTTAGAACAGCAAATCAATGCGCATTTCTCCAGTTTAATACGTTGGGACATCGATTATGCCAACAAAAATGACAAAGACGGTAGTGAATATGAGGCTACTAACCGTGGGCCTGCTCACTCACGTTTCGCCAAAGACTTAACCCTGGGCATTCGCTGGCATGTCACAAAAAATATGATGATTAATGCCGAATACCATAACGTTAATGGTACATCCTGGTTATCAAATAAAGATAACCCACCGGGAAGTACCACGCAGTATTGGGATTTATTAAGTTTTTCATTCGCTTATCGTTTTTAGCCCTTGAAGCCGATGATCAAAACATTATCTGCACGCCAAGTTCTAAGCTTGGGGGTTATAAGCGCCAAGTTTAAAAAAGCGCCTAGGGGCTAACATCGCCTTTAGGTATAAAGTTATAGTGTTAGGCTCAAATAACAAGGCAGCAAGCATGAAAAACAGGGATTCAGCCCAGCTGAGAGTTGATCAGATCAATGCTTTTGAGCAAGAGCTTAAGCAGCTGCGCAGTGAACAGGTGGTAACGCTTTCAGAAGATCAGCAGCAATTGATCACAAGCTATCATCAAAAAATTCGCAGCCAGTTAAGCACACAATTTGATGTGGACTTTAATGCCGGTGGAAAAAGCCTAACCATGGGCATGCAGGTCGCCTCTTTTATTGGTGCCCTGGCACTGGCCGTTTCGGTATTTTTCTTATTTTTCCAATACTGGGGGTTTTTCACTACCCCGGTACAGGTCGCCGTTTTAATCACCGCCCCACTCTTGACGTTGGCTGCCACTTACTGGATACAAGCACATGAAGAAAGTGGTTATTTTGCCAAGCTGGCAGGCCTAATCAGCTTCGCCTGCGTTGTACTTAACATTTTTATGTTGGGGCAAATTTTCAATATCACACCTTCAGACAACGCCCTGTTGCTGTGGAGTGTTTATGGATGTTTACTGGCCTATGCCTTTAATATCCGCCTACTGCTCGTCGCCTCTATTCTGTGTCTCTATGGTTTTATCGCTGCCAGAATAGGTGCATACAATGGCATGTATTGGCTGTCCATGGGTGAACGGCCAGAGAATTTTATTCTGCCTGCCCTACTTATATTTGTCATTCCATCGATATTTAAACATATCAAACAACCTGACTTCTCTATCATCTATCGCGTGTTTGGCCAATGTGGCTTATTGCTGGCGATACTGGTTTTATCCTTTTGGGGACGGGCCAGTTACCTGGATTGGAATAGCGATGTCATCGAAGGTTTTTATCAGATCACAGGTTTTGTTTTCAGCGCCTGTTTTATCGGCATAGGCTTGAAGAACCATTGGAAATCCGTGTTATACACCGGCAATACCTTTTTGGTTATCTTCATGTATAGCAAGTTTTTTGACTGGTGGTGGGATTGGCTACCCAAATATTTATTTTTCTTTCTGGTGGGGCTCTCTGCCGTGTTAGTTCTGCTGATATTTAAACGTCTTAGACTATTGCAAAATCAAGCTGAGGAGTCGCTAACATCATGAAAAATAATCGTTTAGTGATAGCCGCCTTTACCCTCATCCTCAGTGCCAATATCATCGTCCTGGTCAAGGTCAGCTATAATCGCAGCCAGATTTCACAACAGATCACATTAACTGAACGTGAAGTTTATCAACGTTATCGTCGTGTAGAAGAAAACAGTGCCACCTCGTTACAGATACAATGGCAAACACCACCCGATGAAGATTATGGCTATTATTCACATAACCGCTATTTACGCCTCAGCGACACGACTTTATCTAAGCTTGGCCTGAAAAAATCCTGTAACGATGATAATCGTCATCATAAAATTCAGCGTGAGGCATGGATCTTATTGCAGCAAAATGGCTTAGCTTATCAGACTCATCTACAACAGATTTTAGCGAAAATAGAACTGCAGCGTCAGACAATAAACGCGCAGGAGACACGCGATAAAAAGAGCCTAAAAACACTGAACGATAAAGCCTACAAAGCCAAGAATAAACGCAGCCGTTTATATGCCATAGCCGTAGCAGGCAATAAAGAATCCTTAAGCGCTGCTTATCCGGAGCAAGAAAATACCCTTATCGTTAAAGGTTTGATCAGTAAAACTAATCACTGCAATAATAAAATCAGAATCAATGAACTCTACCTCAATCCGCTGCATATCAGCCAGGAAGTGCTTAAAGAGAGTGTTAAAAAAAATGGCAATCAGGTTCTGCCCCATCACTATGATTTGAATATCGCCGTAGGTGCATTAAACGAAGCCTGGGTACAAAGCATTCAGACAAGAAATCAAAATGAATAACGCGCGCTTAACGATGCATCAAAGCCCGGTTCTGCCAAACCTTTGCTTCGTGCCCAGGCACTGGGATTAATATTTTCAGCATCAAAAATATCAATAATATTGACCGCAAGCGCTAATTTTTCAAGCGGCTGCCAGGTTGCGCTTATATCCGTTCGATAATAATTATCCAACTCTTTTGCCGCGTCACTGGGATATGCTTTTCGTCCAGCTTCAAAATGATTCATCATAGAAAATACCCATGTTTGATGCGCTGCGGTGTAAATCACCCCCCAATTAAACATGATTGTAGGAAACGCAACATAGTCGGTATTATCTTTATCGTTTTTACTTTTGATATAAGAGCCACTGGTTTTAAACGCCAACGAGCCCTGCATAAAATACACATCAACTTCAAACTCTATACCGCGGGCCGAATTCTTTCCGGTATTGACATATTCACCCAGCGATTTTTCCGCGGCAATAGAGTCTGCGGTTTTCTCTATAGCGATACCATCTGTCCATTTACTGGTGAATACGGTGATATTGCTGCGATAAAAGGCTGAGTTTTTCATTAATACCCATTCGAAGGTATCAATCACTTCGGGTTTAATATCAAATGAGCCTAATACACTGGTTGAACCAGCCTGTTCTGTAGCCCCTGGCGCTCTAAACGCTTGAGCATACAATAATTTTATCGCGGTATCGGTTCTAGGTTGATAGATAAATCCCAACCTGGGAGTCTCTGTAGTATCGTCAATATCATCATATTTATCGGCTCTTAGTCCGGCAATCACACTGTATTTTTCATTAAACCAATACGTGCTATTAAACCAAGCGCTGAAAACATTACGTTCTAAACCTGCATAGGCACTAGGAATATAGTCTGTTGACGGCAGAAAGAGGAAGCGCGCATCCGGTATTTTATATTGGGTAAACTCCAAACCTGTTGACCAAGAAAGTTTAGCCACATTGATATTTTGCCATTCGATACGGACATTAGCCTTGGTATCTGGCCAGACTATTCGTAAAACAGGAGTATCAGGGGCTGTCATCGCGGCGCCACCAAATTCAAGATCAGAGACTTTATTGGAATATAAATAACTTAAACTTGAGACAACCCGATATTTTTCAGCGATGGTTATATCGTAAGCCGCTTTAGC
>JABSRQ010000066.1:0-7321 GCA_013215055.1 Pseudomonadales bacterium
CGTTTGGGCCTGTGACTAAAAACCTGCCTATTATAGCGCTAATAGGGCTGTTGTTATCTGATAAAACCCTGGGTGTATAAACCTTTTTGGCATTTATTTGTCTGATTCTATTTATCTTTATTTATGCTGTCTTTTAAGTTTTTTTCCAGCTCTTGGATGCGTTGCATCAGTTCTGACTTATCCTGTTCTAGTTCTGATTTACTCTGTTCTAGCTCTGATTTACTCTGTTCTAGCTCTTGAATACGTTGCTCTTGTTCTTTCTTATCACTTTCTATGGTGTTTTTCTCTAAAATCGCCATACGCCTAGCTCGATATTGGTCATATTCACGCTCTTTTTCTGAAAATCGCTTTAATGTACTCATGGCTTGTCTCATTACTGGGGTATTTAAACGGGCGGGTAAATCATCCCAGTTTTTGGCCTCTTTAAAGAAGTATAACCAATGCTCCTCAGCCGTTAAAGTTTCATGTAGCTGCCATTTGTTTAATTCCAGGATATGCAAGCTGCAGTGCGAGCTTAGTGTGCGATTTTGTTGGTCTCGTAGTTGATAGTTATGGTGGTATTCAGGCCTGTCTTTAAAAAGATTATTAACTAGCAACCAAATAGCGATCACCGGCCTTAGTATTTTAAAATCTTCGCTTTCCTGAAGCTGGCTTGCGTAGATATCCGCCCAGTTATAGACCATGCGCTCAGGTAAATTAGCATGCACGGATATCTGAATTTCTATTTGATATTGCGCACCCGTTTCATCCTGGGCCTTGATATCCACAATGGTGAGTTTATCCGTTAAAAACTCTTTTTCATTATAAGGGTTAAGTATTTCAACACTCTTAATGGCGTGATCTGGCTGCAATATAGCATTTAGGAAATCCAGCAGCACAAGGGAGTTTTCAGGAGAGCCAAGTATGGCTTTAAACACACAGTCTACCTGAGGGTTTATTCGATGTTTCATCACTACAACCTTCTTGTATGGTTAAACATCCATGTGTTTATCCATACAGTTAATTGTAGCTGTGAAATTTAAATTTGCAGGTTTTTATTGTGGGTATGAAATTTTTAATAAAGTTAATATGTCTGTTTAGGTATACCGTTTATTCATGGCTGAGTGTGTATGCTGATCAAAAAAAAAGCAGTATTAAACATTATCCATTGGCATAAATATAACTGACTAAATAGCGGGTTTCTGCGGCCTCTTCACCACCACGGCCATAACCTTTGGCAACCACTTTATAGATGGTGTAAGTGCCACCGCCTTCGATGGGAATGTAGCGGTCATCTAACACGTTTATGGTGTTGGCGTTAGAGGTCGTTAAATCCTTTTTTATATCGAGTTTTTCAATATAATATTTTGCCAATAATCCATTGTCACAACCCTGGCATTGAACTTGTACTGTCGCTTCTTGCACCTTATTATCCTGCCAGCTGGTATCGGCAAAGATGTCTATAGGTGCTTTGCCTGCACTGAAATAACCTTGGCTACCGCTGCTTACAAATAAGCTATCACTGATACCGTTAACCAGGGCTTTTTCAGCTTCATGCAGGGCTGATTCTGCGGCTTGAAATGCCAGATGGCTGTTGCGTTCACTGTTGGTCATTTTTTCTTGCATCAGGGCTTTTTGAGCGCCTGATAACGATAAGATCATCAGTGTAAACATGATAATCATGGTCACAATCAAGACCGAACCCTGCTGTTTTTGGGGGGCATTTACAAACATAGCATTACCTAAAGTAGTCATGATTATGTACGGCTTTCACGGTTACGGATACGGCTTACGGCGCTATAAATTTTGCGTAAACGTTTATCGTCGGGGTAGTTTTTTTGTGCGGTGGTGACGCTGGTTAATGCAGTGGCTTGAACTTGTACACTGCTGGCGATGACCAGTTCAACTCTCACGCTGTGTACATTATCCATATCCCAGTTATTGCTTTGTATGGTGTTTTTATCGGCATAGCGATCAATCTTGCCATCGCCGTCAATATCAATGCCAAACGTTAATTGCATATCATCCACATTGGGTACAATCTCCACGGGTTTGCCTTGATTGCGAGCACTGTCACTGCGCCATAACGCATTAACGCCGGGTAAGGCTTCGCTGGCTGCAACAAAATAGTGTTTGCTGCTCATTAATAATACCGAGGAGCCTGCTTCATACAGGTATGAAAATTCTGCATTGCTATTATTAACCCCAGTGCTTGCCGTGCTGGTCACTCGATGTGCCAAGCGGTTAGTAGTGATGTTTTTGGAGACGCTGAATAATTCACCTTGATTACAGTTACTGATCAATAACACTTGGCCTGCCTGATTTACTTTGGCGATTTTTGACGCCGGGCCGGTTAAAATAAGATCTTCGGATAAGCTGGTGAGTGATTGGTTTAACATCACGCCCGTGGGTTGGCTGCCGCGAATAGTTAATACATCACTGCCGGCTATGGGGCTTTTTGTTGCCAGGCTTGGGCCTATTTTTTCAGCGCCTGTAGCATTATCGATGCTATCTAACATTTTGCTGTTGCTGGCTAAAAAGTCTAATTCAGTGTGCCAATCGCTGTCAGTTTTATCCAGGCGTGAGGTTAATTTCCCTGGATCATTTAAACAGCCCCAGTGATCGGTTAAACGTAGATCTCGATTGATAAATTCCATAGACATACGGCCACTTTCTTGCACATTTGAGAAGGCCATTTGTAAACGGGTTGATTGCATATTGCTGGTGAAAATACCAATCACCAGGCTTAATGTGAAAGCCGATAATAGTAAGGCAATCATTAATTCTAATAAGGTAAAACCGTGTTGTTTTTTCATGACGAGTCCCCGGTTAAATGTTTACGGTGATGGTGTAATTGGAACGCTCAACCGCTTTGTTAGACATGACTTCATCCCAGCTAATGGCAATCAGATAGCTGTCACCCAGTGCGCTAATTTCTCCGTTAGCATTGTTGAGTGCATGTGCGGCCAGATTGAGATTTTGCATCCAGTCATACACATCTTGTTTTGCTACATTGCTGCAGCCTGCACTGCAATCGGTGTTGGCATTTAAGCCGTCATAATCGGCGATATTATGATGATTGGTGCGCATGCGTTCGGCCATATCGTAGGCTAATAAGGTGGCTTGATAACGCTGATTGGTGGCCGTTGAATTCTTCATGGTGGCTATTTGTAATGAAACGATACCCAATAAACCGATAACCACGATAACCAACGTCACCAAGACTTCGATTAATGTCACACCTTGTTGTTTGCTTTGGGGATTGGGCTGCATGGTGTACCTATAATTAATGAGATGATTTAGGGTTATCTAAGCTGCAAGTGAGCAGGCTAAGTGCAATGGTATTGTGTATTTAATACCGCAAGGCCACTTTCTAATAAGGTGATTTGGCGTCCGGTTTCACCGGTTCTGCTATCACATAGGGTTAATGTATTGGCGCTTGATAATTCACCATTAGGTTTAAAGGTATAGAACTGCTGACTGCTGGCCTGTGTGAGCGAAAAGCCTTGAGGTAAAGCGGTGGCTATACGCAGCGTCTCATCACTGTCGGGATCAAATTGATTGGCGGTTCCGCTGTTACCATCTACCCAAATAGCCATGCCTTGCTGCCAATTTTGGCCATCTGTACTGCCTATATGAATGGTCTCATTACGTTTAATGGCTGTTGCACGTGCATATTTGAAAAAACCCAGCACATCATTACTTTGACTACGCATCTGCGTATTTTTAATCAGGGTGGTAAAGTTCGGTATAGCGATAGTGGCAAGAATCGCGACAATGCTGATAACAACCATCAATTCGATTAAGGTGAAACCATTGTTTTTATTGCTAACTTGCATAAACATGATACTGCCTTATAAATGATTTTCTGTTGGTTGTATTTTATACAATTATACAGGCATGCCTATTCACCAAATGGCCTAGTCCAAAAGGTTTAAAGGGAGTTTGGGTTAATGCATAAAAGAACTAAGGCGCAGGAAGCGCCTTAGGGTAGTGTTTATAAAAAGCTGAAAGAGGGATTAATCGGGGAAATGTTCTTCCCAATTTAAGCGTGCGCCACCTGAGCCTGCGCCCCAATTGATTTTTAACATCTTGGCATCATCACCTTCACTGGCGATGATATTATCGCCCATTTTGGCAATCTGGCCCTGTCCCTGATTGGTTTTAAGGCCCAGGTAGCCGATATCGAGGGCATCAATTTTTCCATCTTGATTGGCATCGAAGCTGGCATCATCGGGGGCCAAACCGCTTGTCCAATCGATCAACATGGTCCAGCCTTCGGTACCGCCACTGCACAGGGCGGTGGTAGGAATTAATGAATTAAAGACAAAATATTGATTCACGACAATGGGGTTAAAAACTAAACGTTCACCTTTGATCTCGGCGCTGTCGATGTTTTTATTGCCATTCTTATCGCTGTATAAATCGGCATACCAGCCCCATTGTTTATCCCAATCGATGTCAGGGGCATTACTTTCTCCCTCCCGTACTTGTAAACCGGATGTTGACAGAGTTTCTGTAAAGGTTCGTTTTTGCAGTTGCTGTACACCTGCGCTGCTCTTATAGCGTCGAAGGGAAGTATCACCTCTATCGTGAACGGCATAAATACTTTGCACGGATAAATCTTTAATATCATCGTTTTCAATATATTGGCCGGTGCCAAACATGACCATTAAGTTGGGCGCAGCGGCTTTAATATCGGGGTTTCTGGCAAGCATTGGGGCCGAGGTAATCGGCTGTACATCCGAGGAATTTTTACCTGCGGTAAATAAACGTGTGGTTTTCCAGTTACTTTGTACGTTGGAGGAATTGGCGCTGCTATTGATATCAAAGACCCACATATTACCTAATAAATCTCCGGCATAGACTCTGTCCATAATCATGTCGCCGTCTAGGTCCACGGCCTGTGGAGCCGATAAACCATTGGGGGAGGAGGCATTACCACTGCGGGTGGTAAGCTTGATATAGTCTTTACCTTCGGTCCATGTGCCATCCAAACCGCCATCGAGGAAGATGATAAATAACACCGCATCGCCGCCACTGGAGTTATAGCCATTACCGGTAATCACTGCCCAGCGGCCGTTGCCGTTGCCATTGAGGGAGTTGGAATCAAATTTCACCTTGGCGATTAACGGATTGCCAAAGTTATAACCGATATCGGCGTCATCCGTCTCGGAGAATTCCCACAGCGCTAGTTGACTGGCTGCAGCCGTGGAAAATTTAGCCGGTTCGGTGACATTTAACGCAAAAAAGCCTTTGCCACCACTTCTGGCGCTGCCCAGTAAGATGGTATGCCAATCTTTATTTGCGCCACCAAGTTTCATATAAACATCTGAGAGGGTCGGTGTCATATCGACATAATATGCATGTCCATAGTCTTTTTCAGCTAAATAATGCAGGCCTTTTTTGTCCTGTGTGGAGCTTAAAAATTCAGGGATATAGGCAAGCTTTTCTTGACCGGCATCGCTGCCAGACTTACTGGCATTAAACGCATGTAACATGCCGTCATTGGCTCCTACATATAACATCGGGGGGCGAGAGGCTTGTGATTTTTTAAAATCGCTATAACGTTTCCCTGCTTGACCAAACGTTGCAGGCCAGGGCCGGGCTGGGGAAGATACATAAACCGGCGATGAATGCACGATATCACCCAATAAACTGCCACCACTAATCTTGCCATTGGCATCTACCGAGACCCGTTTACGCCATTGCACACCATCATAATCGGTGACGCCGCGAAAATAAGAGAATATGGCTTCTTGTTCGCTGACATTACTCACCACCATCATCAAATCGTCAAACATACGCGCGGTGAGTTGTCCGGCATTAGCCCAGCTGAAATCAACGGGGCCATTTTTACCCCAGGTAATGATGCGCCTTGAGGCGGGATCTTGTTGATTCAATTTATCGGCAGCATTCCAATGTGGGGTGATATTCGCCGTGGTTTTTGAGGTGTTTGAGGCATCTAGGGCATCAACAAACAATCCCTTATCATTCACTTCATAGGCTTTGATGGCACCACTCCAGTTTTGGGTATTGAAGGTGGATTGAAAAGCCAGATTGCTATCAACTAAGGTATTGGTGAAAGAGACCGCAACCGAGGTGACGGAGGATGATTTGGCTTTTACCGCCTGGTTAATTTCTTTTAAGGCCTGCACCAGTGCCTGGCCATCGGAAGCCTTGTAATATTCACCGCCGCCATTTTTTGCGGTGTCGTAAAATAGCTGATTATCAAGAATATTTTTATCCCCAAAACCAATCAGATAGGTGATGATATTATTTTTTACCGGGTTGCCGGAAAAGTCGTTAATGTCTGGGCGTAAATCCATATCAAATAAAGCCGCGGTGACGTCGTCCATATAATCGCTGGGGTCATTACTGGATGAGGCGTAACTGTAGTCGGAATCGTTTTTCATATCATATGAGCTGCAACTGCCATCTTTGCAATCGCCATCGTAATCACGTAAATATGAGCTTACGTTTCTGTCTTGGGTGGGTTCGCCATCGGTTAAGGCCACCAGGTAATTTTTTTGACACCAAAGCGCCTGCGACATTGGCGCAACCTTGTCTTTGCTGCCTCGGCGGTAATCCGGGGTTTGTTTAAATACGCTGGTGCGCGAAACTTTTTGTTGGTTTGTGGTGCCGGGATGCAGGATGAGTTTTTTATTGCCACCTAAGGAGAAATAATTGCCTATAGCTTCAAAAGTTTCTGCCAACGGAGTCCAGTTGGGTGTGCCGTACTGATCAATTTTTTTGATTAAATTGGCTCTATGTTGTTCAACATCGGAGATGGCGTAATCGATATCTCCGCCGTCACTGCTGGTGCTGTCTTTATACGAGGCCAGGCCGACGTTAACATCTTCTAAATCGGCAATCATATGTTTGGCAACATCTTTAGCCACGGTGGTACGTTTATATAATTTCACCTTACGTTTTAAACCATTACGGCCCCAGTTGAAATCGGGGGTGTTCATATTGATGCTTGGATCATCACTGGTGATTAAAGGGTCATGGAATTTTGCGACAGAGGCTGAAAAATACCAGTTAAGGAAATTGCCGCTGACATTTTCCATCTTATATTTACTGGAGGTAGAGTCGGCCTTGCTGTGTAAGGTATAGGTTTCGTCGGGATGAAAACAATATTTATTTAAACGAGTACCGGATAACACAAAGCTGCCACCGCCTGTGCCCCAAATGTAATTTCGGTTATTGATCGAAAAGTAACCGGTCGCATTGCTGGATTTTGTTTTAATGATGGTGTTTTTAGGAATACTGGCACTGGGCGATTGACAGGCGCTGTATTCATGGGCGGCATCAAAGCCGGGTGAATACAAGACATCGG
>JABSRQ010000066.1:7331-28540 GCA_013215055.1 Pseudomonadales bacterium
CATCCAGCATAAATAGAATATTGGGATTAACCGGTTCAGATTGTGTAATTAACGGTTCATTGGGCAGCACCAGTTGCTGCGCTGCAGAGCTGTGTACGCTAACCAGTGATGTAGCGCACAAGGATAAAGTGCTTATGCGGCTTGTAGTGAACATTTTCATTGGCTATAGCCCCAGTTATGCAACAACAGCGACAGAATGGTTATGTGCTGGAAAATAGAATCATAAACATTTAGCCAGTAAATCCTATTGACCAAATGGCCTAGGCTGCATCAAAAATATGTTTAACGTCATTGTGAATGCGAGTTTAGCTAAGGTCTAAATCCTTATTGGCTTAACTTTTTAAGTCTTGATGATGAGGAGTGAAAGAGCAAGGCTCGCCTCTTCAATGATTGAAGAGTTGGGATCGTTTTTTTATTCTGCTTTGCAATATGCAAGTGATCATGCAATTAAAGCGGCCAGTTGCATCTTAGCCTGTGGTTTTTTCTGTGCAGCGGCGATGAAGCCGCAGTCTGTCTAGCGTTGGGGGTGTTGGCATAGTGGCTGCTAAAGAAAGATAAGCCCATTAAGTTTCTATCTAAGCAGGTTTGTTATGAATGTAACTTTATTATCTGATATTAAAGCGCAGCCAAAAACGGATTTTTATTCCAGTGTTATTGCGCCTGAGAAGTTAGCCAAACTCGACTTTGATTTATTTACATCTTTATGTGAATTGGGTACAGCGAATGAAAAAATATGCCATCTCTTCCAATTGGAGGTGTATGAGTTTGAAGCGTTGAAATGTATCGCTGGGCGTTAGTTTTCTGCAATAGGCATAAGTATTATTAGTGGTGGTAATGCTATGCCTATTGCTTTTTTACCGATTAATACGGAACGTGTTGCTGGACTTTATCCAGACCCTGTTGCAGGTAACGTAACTTTTGAGTGAGATGGGCTTTTAGTAAGGGATCATTGCCATTGAGGTTTTCATCGGCCAGCAGTTCATGTTCGTTACTGAAACTAACCTCAAAGTTTTGAGTATGTTTGGCTTCTTCAAATTGTTCTAATAATTGAGTGCCATCAAAATGTGTGTGTACTTGCCAGTGGCTGACAAATATTTTATCGGCTTCAATGCGGCTGACAACAATACCTTGGGTATAAAGAGGTTGGCTGCCTACACATTCATCTTCGAAGTTAATAAATAAAGGTGGGGGCGTAGTGCCATAGCTGCCTAGTTCAGGGGGCATCGTTTTACTCCTGTGCGGCGTGATGCGTTTTTCCGGTAGGATCTATTAAGTGTAGTTATGTTTGGACTGCAATGATGAACATTGCTGTGTTTAATTCATTTTCCGAGTTTGGCATTGCTGCTGTAATTTATCTAGCGCGGTTTGACGTGAGAACATAGCGCTATCGGTGTTGACACAGATAAATTGATTTTCCAGATTTTTCTCCATTATTATATAGCCATAATCTCTATCAAATTTATCCATGGTCAGTGTTGCCAGGCAGTGTTCCGACGCTTTAAACCATTGAATTTCTGCAACCGGTGCCAGGGCTTCTGGCATCATGCGTTGTATATCAAATTGATTAAATTCTTGTCTGCTGATGGTCTGCATTATGTACCTCACGTTACTGTTTGCTCTGTTGTTTTTGAGGTGCATAGGGGCTTTAAGTTCAGCGTGGCTGCATAGGCCTGAGGGTATTGTGAGCCAGAACAAACTTCAGGCATTTAAGCGGATTTGAGTGGAACTTATGGCAGGGGTGTTGATGTAATAGCGGGCGTTTTATACCTTAAATACGGTATAAACAGTGTTGCTTTAGATCAGTAGGTTATTGAAAGGGCGTTTCTAAGCGCAATATAATCTGGCCGACTATGGTTTTTTTGCCTATATAAGTAAGTAAAGAATACTAATTTGAGGTTAGCTTTATGATACTCGATCATATTACAGGCATGTTCACCCATCCGGATAAAGAGTGGTTTAGGATACGCAGTGAAAAACGCTCTAAACTCTCCGAATTCCTGCAACACACCCCCTTTGTGGCGCTTATACCCACGGTTGCGTTTTATTTAGGTGTGACCCAAACCGGTTGGAAGTTACCCGGTGATCATGAAGTGGTGCGCCTCACGGTTGAGAGTGCCTTGCCCTTATGTGTATTAAGTTATATCGCCGCGCTTGCGGGGGTGTGGATCTTTGCCGAGTTTATCAACTGGATGCATGATACCTATTCCGAAGAAGAAACCGATACACATCATGGCATGGCGTTGTCGGTCTATGTCACCACGCCGATTTTCCTGGCCGGCATTGCCGGGCTTTGGCCGGATGTCTGGCTCAATGGTTTTGTGATGATGTTGGCGGGGGCTTATAGCGTGTATTTGATCTATGAAGGCTTGCCGATCTTGATGAATATCCCTAAAGAGCGTGCCTTTATGTATGCGACTTCGGTGATTACTGTGGCGCTGGTGTTATTAGTTACTATGCGTATAGGTACGGTGATTGTTTGGGTAAGCGGCTTTGGACCACAATATATTTAAGTTTCTATCATCACCCAGCTTTCTTGCTGGGTGGTTCTCTCTCCTCTTCCCCTTGATTTTTAATGTTTCTATTTTTACCCACAGATTATGTGAATAATGATGTGAGTAACTTTGTGCATACTGTGTGCATGTTGTGTGTGGTTGATGCAAAGCCTTGTGTCATCAGGCTTTCAGTGTCTTGTGTGTTTTCTGATCTATATGCCTTTTTATTCTAAAAATGATGGTCATTATTAAATTACAAGCAATCATTGCGACAATCCTGCAGCAAAATGCTAAGCTTGCACATCGATTGTGAAGGGTAAAAAGATGTCTAAAAGTTTTGAAGCGCAGGGTATTGTTCATTCTATTGGTGAGACCACCGAATACGGTAACAACGGTTTTACCAAACGTGAGTTTGTTCTTAAATTATCCGGTGAGGGCGAAAACGCCCAGTACCCTAATTATGTCGCAATGGAATTAATCAAAGATAAATGTGCGGTGATGGACCAATATAAAGTGGGTGATGAAGTTGTCGCCTACTTTAATTTGCAGGGGCGCTTATGGCAGGGCCAGGGCAAACCTGAGAAGTGTTTCACCAGCTTACAAGCCTGGCGTGTAGAAGCCTTTGGTGCTGCTAGAGCACCAGCAGCAATGGGCGCAGTACCGGCAGGAATGGGTGCGGCTTCAGCGATTATGGCAGTTCCGTCAGCATCATCTGCACCGGCTCAAGCACCAGCACCTGTTGACCCGTTTAATACCCACTTCAGTGATGACAGTGCCGGTCTGGACGATATTCCGTTTTAAGCTTTTTTGCTTATATATTAGAAACAAAAAAACCAGCATCATGCTGGTTTTGTTGTTTTAGCGGGCGATTAAACCTTCAGATTATTTCTTTTTACCACCGCCTTTGCCGCCAGAGCCTGAATCTTTATTTCCACCTTTTACTGCCCCGGTGATTTCTACTAACGTCGACCATTCACTCCAGCTGGAAGATGTGGCACCATTTAATGCTCGGGCTCTATAGCGGAAGCTGCCATTACCACTGCTATCAACCAGGCTGGTGCTATTGGTTGCGGCGCTAATTAAGGTGCTGCCATTAAAGCTGCCGTTTTTATGCAATTTTTGGCGTTCCAGTTCAAAGCCATCTTCGTTATTACTGTTGTCACTCCAACTTACGGTGGCCGTGCCATCTGAGCCATTAACAATCATGACCGAATCTGGAGCCTGCGGTGTTGCAATCACTGCGTTTACGGTGATAGTTACCGTCGCGGTGGCAGTAGCGCCAGCCGCATCACTGACGGTGTAACTAAAGTTGTCAGAGCCTGAGAACCCTGCAGCCGGTGTGTAGTTCAGGCTTTTTTGATCGGTACTGATCAGTACGGAACCATTGCTGCTGGCGGTGGTGACCGAGATAAACAGGGCGCTGGCGGCATCATCGATGTCGCTATCGTTGCTTAAAACTTGAATCGTCATTGCCGTATCTTGATCAAGATTAGCGTTATCATTGCTGGCCTGTGGTGCATCGTTGACTGCATTGACAGTCATCGTGACGGTAGCTTGGGCGCTGCCACCCATGCCATCGGAGATCGTATAGCTAAAGCTGTCGTTGCCATTAAAATCATTGGCCGGTGTATATTGCAGTTGCGACCCATTGATAGTGACAAGACCGTTATTGGCTGAACTAACGGCGATGATATTGAGTGTATCGCCATCGGCATCGCTGTCATTCACTAAAACGGTAATTGCGCCCATAGCATCTTCATCGATGGTGGCAGCATCGTTATTGGCGACGGGTGCGTTATTGCCAGGTTGCTCAGAGGCGGGAGTGACAGAACCGGATAGGAAATACATGCCGAGGCTGGCGTAATCACTATAGGGCGATACACTATTGCCTTCACCGGTAACGGCAATCACATAGCTACCTGCGGCCACGGTAGTTTGAATGCGGGCAAAGGTATCATCGATAGGGTCTGATGCAATGATGGGAGTGCTTAAATCATTGACGTTGTATAAAGCCAGACGAATATCAAGATTAGCCCCACGTAAATTAGCCAGATAATAGGCCTGCCAGGCCGGTGTGGCGCTGATGTCTATGGGCCCTGCTGCGGCATCAAATGCGAAGAAATCGATATCAGCCTGGGTTTCTATGAGACCTTTGTTGTCACTCTGCACATTGGCTGCATCGTTTTCAGGATTGGTCGCCGTGATAGAACCATCGCCAGCGAGAGTTAATGGGGTGGCGGTATTCGCCTGATTGCTGTGATCATCGCTGCGATAACTTAATTGTGCACTGAGAATCGCGGTATCATTCTGGAAGTTATTAGCATCGGCATATTCCCCCATACTCCACTGTGTGACATTTCGATAATAACCTACCCCCATAATCGGGGCCCAAGAGACATTACCGCTACCGTGGCCGGTATAATAACTAGAGCTGCTGCTGCCATCGTGTGACAAGGCTAAATTATGGCCCAGCTCATGGGATGAGGCTTCTGCCATATAGGCAGGGGAACCATTACCCAGTTTATTGTAGTAGACCAACGCCGGAGAATAATATTCATAATAACTTAAACCCCAAACACCTACATAGGCAACACCTCCCGCGCCCTTGTATGGCATCGCTTGGCCTGTGGCATCGTCATCGCGGGTAATCAATAGTCGGCCAACGGTGGGGCCAAAAATGACGGGGTCTTCGGTAGTTACATCGATATCAAAGGCGGCATAGTCTTCGGCAATTCTGTGCCAGGTTTCTGCTATACGTTGTCGCTCCGAGGCATTAAACGTTGTTGGATCACCATCGAGATCAAAAGCTTGGGCGTATAACGTGGCCGCAGTGCCGCTATTCCACGCGGTGCCTTGAATCACATGGCCGTTAAAATCCAGATAAACCGTATTGGCCGCACCTAAGCGGCTATGCAGCGCAAAGGCATTATCGGCTGCTGCAGTGGTAGATTGCATTGCGGCTAATTCTTCAGCGCTCACTTCAACTGGGGCTTCGACGGTTTCGGTATCGATGTAATAAATAGCGCCTTCTTTATCGGCATGTAGATAGTCGATATCAGCACTGGGGAATGAAAACGATTGTAGCCAGCTCATTGCATTTTGTTGGGCTGCAGGTGGCAGGTTTTTGATGGCTGCGCGTAACTTGGATGTGGGTAAATCGTTTAATGCTGCTGGCATGCCCTTAGCAAAACCAGGGGACAATGGAGGTGGTGCAGCCTGTGATTGTCCTGCGGCAAAGGCATTTGGCATAAATGGTAGAACGCTGAAACTGATAGTGCTGATCAAGAGGGTGTTTCGGTTAAGCATAACAATCTTCTCCTAGCCTATAGGCTGGGTTATTTGTTTTATTTTGAAACCTTGATATAGCTGATGAGTGACATAAATTGTTTTTTATGTTCCGTTACAACTTCTTTCGGCAGCCGTTCGACCCACCTAAAACATTGATGGATAGGAGAGGGCACTGGTTTTGCGTCACCGCATTGCTGCGGTTTTGCTTTTATCGAGTAGTAAATTTTTATGTTGCACGCAGTGAAAGATCACAGGTTGTTTTACTAGCGGCCATGTCTTGCCGCTAGTGAGTAAAATTAAAGCAGGGGGTATGCCACTATGTGATGTACGTCACGATATTTATGTGGCGTGCATCACTGTGTGTTTTTTGATTTATAAGGTGTTTTAAAAAAGCATTATAAGTTATTGAGACAACGATTTATTCTTAATATGCATAATGCAATTCAAAATAAAGGCCTGATTTTTGCTCTGTTTAAGATAGTGGCAATGGCCGTGACGGACTGACCATTTACGGCAGTAGGGAGTGCCCTAAATGGTCTCTATTGGACGGCATATGATCATTAGAAACTAATGAAAATCGCAGTTATAACTTATCCTGCTTAGCATCCACTGCTTGTAATAACTGTTTAACGTTGGGACGGGTTTTGTAATCTTTACTGCTATGCGCCCATGTGACAACGCCTTTTTTATTGATGATAAAAGCCGAGGCAACCGCAAATTGGTGGTGGGATTTTCCACTCCAGTCTTCCAGTGTGATGCCATATTTTTTGTAGATAGGAATCATCTTCTCGTCCAACTTCATGGTGACCTGAAAGATGTTATGGGCAATTAAGTCCGGGTCGGATAAGACCGGGAATGGAATCTCGTAAGTACGACTCGCCATCGCCGCCGCATCGGGTTTATCGGCACTGATCAGCACCGGTGTAATGCCTCGTTTTTTAAATTCTGGCCAGGCCATGCTGAGTTGATGAATCTGTTGATTACAGTAGGGGCACCAGCCGCCGCGGTAGAAAATGATCAACAGCGGTGCCTGTTTTTGTAAGGTTTGCCAGGATATATCGTTACCCAGATGATCTTTGATGGTAAATGCGGCCACAGTGGTACCAGGAGCCAGGCCTATATTGTCTTCTCGTGTACCTAAGGTATTGGTCGGTGTGTCGATTAATTCGGGTAGTTTTTCCGGCAGTTTAATGGTGCCAGCCTGGATTAAGGTGGTAAATAATAAAAGGCTAGTCAGTAAGATTTGATGAAAATGTGGCATAAGAGATCCCTGTTATTTCCGTATAAGGCATAGGTGTTGTGTTAATAGAATAATAGGCCTGTTAATCATTGTCACTGGGATATTTTAAGTCTCATCTTATTTAAAGTACTGTATAAATTGCCAGTCTAGTTTCTGTGCTATATGATTGCTGTTTATATAACCAGTATTTATGAAGGTATTGAGTATGCAAGTGGCTGCAATGGTTCCGGTTCAATTGAATGAACAGATGGCGTTGGCGCTGTTTTTACATGCCATGAGTGGCAGTGCTACCGAGGAAGAGGAAGGGCAAAAAGGGCTTACGATTGATTTGGGTACAGAGCTGTTACGTAATCCATTAGATTCCTTTGCTACCTATGCCCGCGATGAGAGCCTGGCAGATCGAGGCATCAACGAAGGTGACTTATTATTAGTGGACAAGGTATTAAAGCCGCAGCATAACGATGTGGTGATTATCACGCTGGATGGTGAATTATTATGCCGCATTCTGGATATGAAGCAGAGCCAATTAACGACCTGTGATGATGAACAAAGCCCGATTTTATTGGATGAGCAAGTTGGGCTAGTTATTGAGGGCGTGGTTATTCAAAGTGTTAAAGCTTTTCGTTAAACTAGCTGGCGATTAATAATTTAACCTAAAGAGCGTTTGATGATAAAGGTTCATGCTACTAAAAAACTATTAGCCAAGTTACCTGTTGATGAGGACGGCTATTTACCCAGTAAAGATGATTATCCTGCGGCCGAAGATGGCACGCTATATTCAACACAAAGCCTGCTCAGTGGCTGGCATGCTAATTTGATCACGCTGCAACGCAGAATGTGCGTATTGTTTGTGCATGATAAAACCCGCTTGGCGGTGTTTATCCCGCTATTAAAAAAACCGGATTTTGCCATGCTGGATAGGCATTTTCAGGATGTGTTGATGAATGTGTTATTAAAAATGGGTATCGATACGGATGTATTAGAAAATACGGCCAGTGAATTACAGCCGCTTTGTTTTGATTCCTCAACCGACCGTTCAGTACTAGGCACTATGACGATGATGAAACAAACGTTAGAGCATCGACTGCACGTTGACGGCTCATCGGTTGATGATTTATTGCCTTATAGCACCTCTGTTTGGTTATCGGATAGGCCCTATAATGTTAAAGGCTGTAAAAACGGCGTTTTCCCTTTACGTGATATGCCTGATTTTTTAAAAGTAGGCGAGTTAAAATCACCGTTATTGGCGCAGGTAGAAAGGCATCGCAATGATAATGTGATTCAGTTCAGTGATTATCAAAAACGACAATCATGAAAGCTATTATTGATGATTTTATTGCCCCTGTTTGCAAAGCACAGATAGAAATTTTATTTCAGGATGAAGATATTCTGATTATTAATAAACCCTCAGGTTTATTGAGTTTATCCGGAAAAAACCCGTTAAATAAAGATTCTGTGCATTACCGTTTACGCCAACAATTTCCCGACTGTTTGATGGTACATAGACTGGATTTAGGCACATCGGGTTTGATGGTGGTGGCGTTAAATAAAGCCGCCAATGCCCATTTGAATAAGCAATTTCAAAATCGTGAGGTGAAAAAAACCTATATTGCGGTGCTGGATGGGCATCTCAAAGAGGCTGCAGGTTTTATTCAGGCTGCTATTGCCAAAGACCCTCCTAACTTTCCTCGCATGCAGATTTGTCTTGATACTGGTAAGCCGGCGGTCAGCCAGTATCAGGTGCTAGAGATGTTGCAGGCCCCAGCTAGAACTCGGGTTCTATTCACACCTGAGACCGGCCGCACCCATCAATTACGTATCCATAGCCTTGAAATAGGCCATGCGATTTTAGGTTGTGATCTCTATGGTGACGAACGTACGTTGAAGCTTGCGCCACGTTTATTATTACATGCATTCTCTTTAAGTTTTCAGCACCCGGTTAGCGCCGAGGCTTTATCTTTTGAGTGTGAATGTAGCTTTTAGCCGACATAAAAAAGGCCTTATATACTTATATATAAGGCCAAAGCGGCTGGTGTTGTTAAGTGGCAATTAAACGTTTTGTTTTCGGCCTAAAGTGATAAAACCCATCAGTAAAAAGAATAGCGTGCTCAATGCACCTGCTGCACTTTCATCTTCCTCAAAATCCGTTTCAACGATCACTTCAGAGTCGATTAATGTGTCTTCGGTTTCAGCATGTTCGGCAATAATTCCACTGAATGACCAGAGCTCTTCGTTAACAAAGTCGTGACGTTTAGGCGCGGTCTTGATCACCTGTTTAGGACCTAGCTCTTCACTGATACCTTGTTGAAAGAAGTCCTCTGGTGCTGCGCCTGTGTCTTTACAAATACTGATGGCATCTTTGGCTTGGTCTAAAACCTCGATTAAGCTTTGCTGATTTTTATCGTGCGGTACTACAACCGCCGAACAGCTGGTATAGCTTTCATCTTCATTGTTTATGGAGCTGATGATCAGGTAGACACGGCCATCTTGATTGCCAGCACGTTCTGCTCTCAGGGCCAGACCTAAATCTGTTTGTACGGCATCGGCTGCATGTTGTCCGCTACCACCACCGTTTCCAGGAACTTCGCTTTCATCACTATAAACCGTGGTAGTCAGGCTGTTGATAATATCTTCATCACAGTGATTAACGTTGATTGAATAACCAACAGGCACTAATTCATGATTAGGTGACCATAAAACATTGACGTTATTGCGTGCAGCTAAAGCCAGGGCCACTAGTTCTTGCTGACAGCTTGTATCATCTTCATTGTTAGTCAGCGGGGTATCATTTTCTGGTTCTTCATCGGGCTCGATAACGAGTGGTTCTTCAACTTCAGGCGCTTCTATGCTGATGGCAAACTCACAGCTGGCGGTTTGATCACAGGTATCTACTGCGGTACAGCTTACTGTGTGATTGCCTATGTTAAATAGATCATCTGAGCTGGCATCACAGGTCACTTTGGGCAGGCTGCAACCACCTGTCGCCAGTGGTGCAAAGCTCACTTTTGTCGATACACCATCTTCGGCCACTGTGCGAATATCATTACACTGGGTCAAAGTAATTGCTGTTAAAGGTTCGGGCTGTTCCAGGTTAATGGTAAAGCTTACCGAGGCCTGTGTACCGTCTTCGCCAGTGGCGGTTACTGTAATCATATTAGCGCCATCTTCCAGGGTTAATTGAGTTTGGTAGCGGCCGGTGGCAGCACAATCACCGATGTTACAAAGTTCGCTGGCGGGGTTTTGATTGTTGCTTAATACAATGCTATCTACCTGAATATTCGCCTGAATATTACCGCTGACGGTAATGGTGGCTTGTTCTGTTTTTTGCGCCTGATCATCGCTGCTGATTTGAATATTCGTGCTGACTTTGATGACCTGACCACAGCCGACTTCTAATGACAAAGCTGGCAGTTCGGTATTGGTCTGGCTACCATCGGGGTTGATGGTGGTCACCTCTGGCGTGATGTCATAAGCACCCTGTGGCAGGGTTAGCGATACCGAGCCGGTATCGGCTGCGCTTAAACTGTTTAATGGCAGGCCGCGGGCATAATCGATAAAGCTGCGGTAATCGACGATTTGGCCTCGGTAATCTTCACCGTTAAATAGTCCTGTTGCTCTTAAACGTGGGTTGTAAAAAACACCGGAAGAGGTTTTATAGTTTAACTGTATGTCGTTAAAGCAATAGCTGTGGTCCACCGTTTGTGAAACACCTGCATCGATCTGGCGGTAGATCACCTGATTATTATGCACACGCATATAGGCATTTAACATAGGGTCAGTGGATAAACGTTGACGGCTATTATCGAAGCGTAACACCAGATCGTTTAACGCCCAGATGGATGACTGGCCTTTTAACCCGCCTAAGACGAGTTCGTAGTTGCCGTTGAAATTGCCTGTGGCGCTATCGAAGCTGCCGGCGAAACCAGCACGGGCATAAGCGCCGTTGCTATTGTATTCAGCACCTTCGGGTTTTTGATTGGTGCCATAGGCATTGATGTGGCTGGAGGAAACATAGATATTATTCGGAATGCCGTCGTTATCCGAATCGGTGTCGGCATCACGGTAGATAGTCGCCAAAGCATTGCTGTCACTGATCGGGCCTGTCAGCTCGATGGTACCGTTGATAAAACCGGGATCCATGCTGAATGTATCGGCCAGATCGGTGGTTTGCCCAGGCATCACCATAACCCGGCCATTATTGCCATTCATAAACGGGGTACGTAGGTATTGGAATGCATAACCTGAACGCAGGCCCATCTCGCCATAGACGATATAACCTTGTATGGGGTCAACAATATTGCTGGGCACCAGATTTTGTAAATCAAATAAGCCAGCCCCTGCTACATGATCATAACGCTGGTTTCTATAAGGCCCGTAGGTGGCGACCATGCGGGTTAAATGATTTTTATCGACCAGGGTTTCACCTTTTACCGATATATCACCCACGATATTGCCAAATTCTATGGGGCCGCCGTCTACCACACATTGCACCGGAATCACTTCATCACAGCTGGCTGCGAATTCAACCTGGCAAAGATTACGCACTTTATCGACATAAAAATCATCACCAAAATCAAACACGATATCCATGCGGTAATCGCTGCCATCACCTTCTATCAATAAATAATCTTGTGAGCTGCCTTTTTTGATCGCAAAGTCCTGGGCTTGTAAACGTGACCTGTTATCGATGCGCTTCCAGGCATGCATATAACCGCCGCTGACGGTGACCGGATTGCCGGCTGTATCGGTAAAACGTACATCCGCCATCGCCGCACAATGATGTATATCAGCCAGTGTATCGGCTGCAGGTTCTGGGTACACGCCGGCTGACGTGTGCGAGCTAATCAAATAACGTTCCATGCCGCCATCTAAACGCAGATCGGCAGAAATCGCATATTGAATACCTGCGGTGGATGATTCCACCGTCATCTGGTAATCGAAAGTATGACCGCCGCTTAAACGCAGGGTCATATTATTGTTTAATACCGGAGAAAGATTAAGACTATCGGCGCGTAAATAGACATTGCCTAAACCCTGTTGGGCCAAGACTTCTTGAATGGCTGGATTACTATTGGTGAAACTGATGGTACCTGTAAGTTGGTTGGGGTTTAGCTGGGCATCGCCGTATGCTGTGCTGATACATAAGGCTGGCATTAAACCACCCAGTATCAGGGCCGGTTGTTTTAGTTTTTTTAACACAAAAGATTTCATTCGCAAAGCTCCGCTAAGATTGCAAAAGGTAAAAGTTTCCTGGTTTTGTTCTTGAGGCGGTAGAGCGGATATAGTATTAAATTAATACTATGCCTGCTCCATTCGATAACCGTTCGACCCGCCTAAACCGTGGATGGCATTAGGGGAGGGCACTGGCTTTGCGTCACCGCATTACTGCAGTTTTGCCTTTTCGTGGAGAAGTCATCGGGTAAGATACTTTCACGAAGGAGAGAACCGCCTGGCTCCTTCAATAGACCTTTCTGGTCTATTCATGTATTTACTATGCAGCAAAAGAGGTGCCATTTTGTGAGATACATCACGTTTTTTGTCTTTTTGAAAATCAAAGATGCTAAGTCTTTATTTTCTTTAGTCTTAAATCTTCCATGGCGAATATCGATGTGTGGTTGATCCGTGTATGCTAATAACCGAAGAGCAGGTGCTGCTGACGTATTGCGGCAACAGTGGCGTAGATTGTCACAAATTCGTTTTTAAAGTTACTCACATCTTCTGTGTGTAACATTGTGAATAACCGGCTTAATCTTGTGTGTGTACAGCTCAAAGCTATTGCTGCTAAGGCCTGTGGCTGGATGGCTGATTTTTAAACACTTTCTAAGTTTATTATAAATCATGATGAAATTGTTATTGCAAAAGTTACAAAGACTTTTAGGTTTTTCAGCGAAAACCGAAACCAAGCCGTGGCAGGATCAATGGTCAACATTTTTAATGCAGACCGTGGCTTTTTATCGGGTTTTATCTGCCGAAGATAAAATCGTGTTTGAACAACGGATTCAGTTGTTTTTACAAACTACCGCGATAGAAGGCGGGGTTGATGTGGCGGTGTCGGATAATGACCGACTCCTGGTGGCCGCTTCGGCGGTGATTCCGGTTTGGGGCTTTCCCGGCTGGCATTATTTTAATTTGGCGACGGTGCATTTATTACCCGGCGCATTTAATGAAGATTTTAAATGTGGAAAACCTGACTCCTGCATTACCGGCATGGTGGGCAGTGGGCCTATGGCTGGCAAGATGGCCTTGAGCCAGCCAGATTTACACCTGGGCTTTAAAAATAGCCGAGATAAACACAATGTGGGTATTCATGAATTTGTGCATTTGGTGGATATGGCCGATGGCAGCTGTGATGGATTTCCCGAGCGCTTAAAAGATTTTTCTTATGCGATTCCTTGGCTGGAATTTGTCGGTAAAAAGATTATTGATATCGACAATAACAAAAGTAATATACGTGATTATGGCGCCACCAATGAGGCGGAATTTTTTGCGGTAGCCTCGGAGTATTTTTTTGAACGCCCTAAAATGCTACAGAGAAAGCATCCTAAGCTGTTTGCGGCACTCGAAGATATTTTTCAGCAAGATGTATTGGCGATTGCCGATGACATAAAAGTAGGGCGGCAAGACCCTTGCCCCTGTGGCTCAGGTAAAAAATATAAACGTTGTTGTTTACCCACAGATTAATCATCTGGGTATTTACGTGATTTAAAGAGGAATGTCTATGTCTGACAAAATCAAACTGATTTGTCCCGGTTGCCAAACCATCAACCAGTTTTCAAGTGAACGTCTAAGACAACAGCCCACCTGTGCTAAATGTAAGGCCGTATTGATGCAGGGCGCGCCTGTGGCGGTAGGTATTAATAATTTAAAACGCCATATTGCTCATTCTGGTGTGCCGGTGTTGGTAGATTTTTGGGCGCCATGGTGTGGGCCTTGTAAAAGTTTTGCGCCGACGTATGCGGCGTTTGCCAAAAAATCTGAACCCAATTTACGTTTATTAAAAGTCGATACCGAAGCCCATCAACAAGTAGGCGCTGAATTTAATATCCGTTCCATTCCTACCTTGGCTTTGTTTGTGGACGGTAAAGAAGTGAACCGCGTATCTGGCGCTATGCCAGCCAATCAATTACAGCAGTGGCTGGCGCAAAATGGTGTGAAGCTATAACTCTTTTTTTAATCTTAGGTGCTTAGCGTTGGTAATGGGCTTCGATAACGGCTGAAGCCAGCTTATGTTGATTTAACATAAAGCCTATCATTGCCGAGCTTGTGTTTTTATCCAGGCCCAACGTTTTTACATCTAATGCAAAGACTTTAAATTGATAGCGATGCTTGCCATGGCCTGCCGGTGGACAAGCGCCGCCATAACCGTAGCTACCATAGTCCGTACGGCTTTGAATTGCCTTGCTCGGCATCAAGTTTTTTTGCCCATTACCAGCATCAGAATCCAATGCAGTTACCGTATTAGGTATATCAAAAGCCAGCCAATGCCACCAACCGCTACCGGTAGGCGCATCTGGGTCATAGGCGGTGATCGCAAAACTTTTTGTGTTTTTGGGGGCATCTTTCCAGCTCAGTGCCGGGGAGATGTTTTTGCCGGTGCAGCCAAAACCATTAAAAACCTGCTCGGCAGTCAGTGATTTTCCTGGGGCTATATCTTGGCTATGTAAGCTCAATGCCTGTGTGGCTGTGCTTGTGATTGCCGCTATCAAAAACACACTATACCGACAAACACGTTGTAATTTATTTTTCATAAATAGTCTCCTTTAAGTCGCGGTTATATTAAGTCTTAAATAAAAACGTGGCGCGCTTTAAAAATCCAGATACGCGCCTTAAACAGCCAATGTTAAACTTTCTGGGTTTAGGGGCTTTTGTCGGCTTTTCTTCAATTGCGTGGGTGTCATGCCAAAGCGGCGCTTAAATCGTGCACTGAAGCGAGACGGTGATTGATAACCGACTTTGGCGGCCAATGCGGTAATTTGAATCGGTGTTTCCTGTAATAAACACAGGGCTGAAATCAACCGAGTTTCTTCCAATATTTCTCTAAAGCATGTGTCTTCTTTTAATAACGAGCGTCTTAAAGAGGATTCACTGGTTGCCAGCGTTTGGCAGACTTCATCAATACGCCATTCATGGCTTACATCCGAGGCTAAAAGATTAGCGACTTGTTGCTTCCAGCTGGGCTGCTGAGTGTGTATTAATGTTGTTAAAATATCATTTTCTGCACAGATGGCTAATAATTCTTGTTGGCGAAATTCGTGTTGTAGTTGATTTTGAGATTCGCTGCTCAGACAAAGTTTTACCCGTTGTTCCAATGCAAATAATAGATCCGAACTGGCGGTTCTGGCGTTGGGGTTATAAGTACCTTTTCTGCTATTAGGTAAGAGCTGTGAATATTGTTGCAAAAAACGGCTGATGGTTTGTGGTGAAAAACTGACGCACAGTGCTAAATATTCCTGTTGTTGTGCATCGGGAATATTCTCTAATTGAATCTGACTATTAGCTGGAATCAAAAAAATCTGCCCGGACTGACAGCGATAGCTTTGTTGCTTAAACGTCAAGCGTTTTTCACCGGCCAAAACCAGAATAATAGTGGGCTGGTGAATAGGTACACTATGTAGGCGCTGGAAAGTATGACATTGAAATACAGCCAGCTGGCCAAGTGGTGCAACATCGGTTCTTTGGGTATGTTGCTGCAATAATCGTTTTAGAGTGTCTGTCATAAGCTGACGTCCGTAGATGTTATCTGGCCTTATCATGCCAGAATATCCAGCCTAGGGACTAGATGTGCAAGGCTTTTATTTTATCGGCCACAGACGTATCATGCGCAGCTTAATGATGATGTTATTTTTATGAATGATTTACAGTTATATCAATATCTATTAATTGCGCTGGTATTTGTCTGGAGTGCCTTTGTGCGTTCGGGCCTGGGATTTGGTGGCGCGGTGTTATCCCTGCCGATTTTGTTATTGATTATCGATAATGCGCAGATTTTTTTACCGATTATCTCCATCCATCTTTTAGTATTTGCATCACTTACGGTTTGGAATAGCCATAAGCTTAATCGTTCTGCTGAGAAAACGCAGACACGTTCTACGGTGGACTGGGTTTATTTAAAAAAAGCCTTGAAGATCATGATAATTCCCAAGCTGATTGGGGTATTTGGTTTGTTGACGCTGCCACATCAGGTGATGAGTGCTTTGATTTTCAGCATCGTGATGGTTTATGCGATTTCTTATATCATTAATAAGCCGTTTACGTCGAATAAGCCGTGGATGGATGTGTTGTTTTTGATGTTAGGTGCCTATATCTCAGGCACATCGTTAATTGGTGCGCCGCTGATTATCGCCGTTTTTGCCTGCAAGGTCGCCAAGGATCAGCTGCGTGATACCTTGTTTGTTTTATGGTTTATTTTAGTCACCATCAAATTATCCGCGTTTATCTATGCAGGGGTCGATTTGCAGTTGATACATCAGCTATGGTTGCTGCCCTGTGCCGCGGTGGGGCATATGATTGGTTTGAAGTTTCATCAGCGTATGCTAAAAGCGGAAACGGCCACATTTTTCCGCTTTGTCGGTGTGGCCTTGTTATTGATTTCAATATTAGGGTTGTATAACGCCTTTTTTTGATATCAATTTATGATCTTATTCCTATCCCAGCTTTGCAAGAATTGCGTCGTGTAATTCTTCAGGGCTGAGGATCAAGCCTTCGCCGTTATCTACCGGGAATATGGCTAAAACTGTGTTATCTTTTTCTAGACCTTCGGTCCAACGATCTAGCCAGACATCCAGTTTGATCATTTTAGGTTGGCAATCGGCCCAATCATCGACGGCCCAGGCTTTGGCAAAATCAGGATGTGGCCATAAAGGCAGACAAACCTGACCGTCTTCATCGGATAATTCTACCCAACCGTCCGGGCTCTCTAAGCTCCAGATCTCTTCAAAGTCGGACACTTTCTTTAGGAAATACTCACAACGCTTGTCATCAGACTGTTTATGGGTATGGGTATATTGTTTTTCATTTAATTGATAAGTCATGGTATGGCTTTAGGCAGGTTAATATCCTCCTATTTTAGAAGTAGTGCAGCTTGCATACAAGTGCGTATAATCGTGGCATTCATAATAAGGGCACAAATTATGGCTAAACGCAGTCGTCAGGAAAAAAAGAGTAAAATAAAAGACAAGGCTAAATTGTCCACCGAAGAAAAAGCGGCGGCCTTGGCCATTGTTAAAGACGTGTCAAAACCTGCCTTTACCAAACAGCAGCGTAAAGATGTGCAGCAGGCGATAGAGCAAGGTATAGAGCGCTATAAACGTCAGCACAAGGCCAAGGCCAGAGATTATGACAAGGCGTTAAAAAACCAGCGTAAACAAGAACAAAGGCAAGCTTTGGTAGAAGATGATGTTGAAGAGCCTACATCTTCCGTTTTTGTGCAAGTATTACCCTGGGCTTTATTAGTTTTATCCTGGGTCGGTTTTGCCGCCTTTATCGTTTTAGGTTAAAGACATGAATAATAAAATAGCCGTATTTGTTGATGTGCAGAATATTTATTACACCACCCGGCAGGCTTATAAAAAATCGTTTAATTACCGAAAGCTCTGGAAGGAATTATCAAGCCAGGGTGAGATTGTATTAGCTAACGCCTATGCGATTCAGAGCACCGATGATCGCCAGATTAAATTTCAACATGCCTTAAAACATATGGGTTTTGATGTGAAGTTAAAACCCTTTATTCAACGTAGCGATGGTTCTGCTAAAGGTGATTGGGATGTGGGCATCACGATCGACATGTTAGAACTGGCGGGGCAGGCCGATACTATTGTGCTGTTATCCGGTGATGGCGACTTCGATTTATTAGTAAAAAAAATACGCCAGAAATATGGCGCAAACATTGAAGTCTATGGCGTTCCCAATTTAACCGCCAAATCCTTGATGAATGCCGCCGATTATTATCATGCTATCACCGATGAATGGTTGATGTAGCGTTTTCTTTAAGCGTGGGATTCGTTAAGAAAATAATCTTTCATCCAGTTAAATAATAGCTCGCTGTTGATGTTTTCAAAGGAGATATCGTTGAATGCCATATCAGGGTCACTATCAATAAGGCCCATTTGATAACCCAATGTGTCGGGCTGATTATCATTTAATAATAAGAAAATACGTTTATTGCTGCTTAAGCAATCGATAGTAATTAGATCTGCAGGAAAACCCGATTGCCTTAAGTTTTGACGAACCCCGATAACCGGATTCAACTGGGTAAATGTTTGTTGAATCTGATGATGGGCTTGGGTAAGTAAATCTGACAATTTTTCTAAGCGTGAATTCATATTATATTCTTGATTTAGAGTGTTAAAGGTATCACCTCCAACACGATGGGTGGTTGTTTTATAATCGTTTACATGTATATCAGAAACAATATATTGACTAAAAAATAGACATCTATACACTCAGCTTAAGTTTGATCTAATAAAAATAATAACTGAAATAAGGTGCTGGCATGAAGCCTCTACGTTTATTTTTTCTGATGTGTTTATATTGCAGTTTAACAGCCTGCGTTGATAGTTTTAAAGGTTTTGAAGTTGCCTATGGCGATGAAAATGGCATTATTCTCACCACCGTATCCAGTATTGAAAATATGCAGATGGCCGAAAACGGCCTGGACCCTGTGTATGCCAAAGCCCTTCACCCTATTGTGTTAGTGCATGGTTTATACGGCTTTAAAGATATTTTTGGTGTGGAGTATTTTTTCCGTGTGGCAGAGGCGCTGGAATTAGGTGGTGCGCGTGTTCATACGGTTAACCTGGCCAAGGTCAATACCAATCAATACCGCGGGGAACAATTAATTACCTTTCTGGAAAATCTGCAGGCTATTCATGGCGGCGATGGCGATTATGATTATTCAGAATTTCATGTGATAGGCCATAGCCACGGCGGACCAACGGTACGTTATGTGTTAAATGCGAAGCCCGATTTATTGTTTTCGGCCACAACGATTGGTTCACCCAATGTATATGGTACCTCTGAGCCGGTGGTGGAGGCGATGAATGATTTTTGGACCGGTGCTATCGTACAATTAATGTTTAATATGTTAGGTGAGGTGATAGATCTGGTTGAAGGTAATGAGCAGGCGCATTTTGCGATGGGGGCTTTTCAGTCTACTTCCGAGAGTGGGGTGGCCGATTTTAATATTATTCACCATCAGGGCCTGCCTACGGATTATGTCTCTGGCCAGGATTATAATTGTGATAGTTCAACGGCTGCGACCAGTTATACCTCTGGCCCAGATACGGTGTATTTATATTCCTGGAGTGGCATCGCGCATAAAACCGATCCTTTGGACCCCATCGATTTATTTATCGAAGCCGCGGGCAAAGAGATTGAAAAAAATAATACCGGTGAGCGTATCTACAGCGATGGTTTTATCGAAAAATGTGCAACCCATTTTGGCAATGTGATTCGTGATGATTATTTGTACAATCATCTGGATGAAATCAATAATATGTTAGATTTACGTAACTATGAAGAGACCAATCCGCTGATTGTTTTTCGCCAACATGCCAATCGTTTAAAGCAGTGTGAATTAAACGCGGCCGATTGCTGAACTTGAATAAAAAAACAGGTCTATGGTTGTTGGGCTGTGGGCTTGTTTCAGTGGCTGCCGGGTTTATGTATCTATCTTTACCGTCGGCTATACCGAAAAATTCAAATAGTGTGGTTGTTCGCACCCCCGTTTTTAAGCAGCAGCTAGAATCCGCGCCACTTCCCTTATCTATTATTTTGCCTGATGCCGTGTCACAGCATTTATCTGTGAGTTCCTTAAGAGGCACACAGGTGGATAGAGCTGATGTGGTTGATGCGCAGGGTGATTTTGTTTTACGTCCGGCCATTTTAATGTATTTTGATCATTTTTTATCCCTGCGTGGTGAGATGTCGGATGACGTCATTGAACAGCTAATATTGGCGGATATTCGGCGACATTATCCGGCCCCTATTGCAGATCAATTAACGGCGTTATTTTATCGTTATCGGGTTTATTTAATTGCCATAAGTGGACGATTAGCCGAGCTGTCTTTTTTTACAGCCTTGCTGCAGGGGGTTACGCAGGATTCGCTGGAGCAGGAGTTTCAGGCGGAATTTTTTTCCGAGCAAGAGATAGATGCGCTGTTTGTGGCTTATAAAAAGATGCTGAGCTTTCGCTCTGCAGCCAAAAAATTCGATACAAAATACCAGCGTTATCAGGATGTATTACAGGCAGATCCGTTACAGCAGGAGGCCATTTTAATTCAGGAATTTGGCATTGAAGCGGCCAATCGCATGATGCTTTTGTCGGATAAACGCCAGCGCTGGCAGCGGCGTCTAAAGGCTTATAGGGCTGAAAAAACACTGATTATGCATTCCGAACATTTAGATGACTATGGCAAAAAAGAGGCGGTTGAATTATTGCTGCAACGCTCTTTTGATGTTTCAGAACAGCATAGAGTAGAAGCCTTAAACCGTTAAAGGCTCTCTTTTTATCTAGCTGAAAATCTGTTAAATTGTTGCTTTATTAAGAGGATGACACCTCGTAGAAGGTGGTTCACATGGATTGGAGTGAGTTAGTCGATTATGGCTGTTAAACAATATGCGACAATATTGCAGCATCTATTATTTCTGATCGCTTTTTTATCACTGCCTGTGATGGCTGACACCTTGATATTAGAGCAGGGTTTTAGTCAGAAAAAATTGCATAATGTCTTGTTTTCTTTCAAAGAAGATAAGCCTCAGGCGTTGGCGCAGTTAACGCAGCAGCCTTTTCAGGTTTTACCCCAACGTTTTATCTTGCAGGATATCAATCGAGGCTTTGATGGTGATGCCTATTGGTATCGCTTTGATGTGCATAATCAATCTGCTGCGCAAGAGCATTTTTTTCTGCAGGTTGATAGGGCTTTATTGGATGATGTGCGCCTCACTATTGAATATATCGATGATCGCGGTGCTTTAACGTCCCCTGCGATCAGTTATCAAACCGGCGATAAAACCCCGCATAATAGCCGCCCATTACGTACTCCGGATTATGTCTTTCCTTTTAATTTGCACCGACATCAATCAGCCAGGGTGTATTTACGTGTGCAGTCGAAGAGCATGCATACCTTTACGTTTAGACTGTTATCCGAGTCGGCATATTTAAATCGCAGCGCCGATAACAACCTGTTATC
>JABSRQ010000067.1 GCA_013215055.1 Pseudomonadales bacterium
TCGGTGAGCTTTATCACAGTTGAAGGTATGGGTACGAAGCAGCTTATGCATACCGGCGCGGGAGAAAGGCAGTTCGGGTGCACCCCAATAAATCAGCGCTTCCACAATAATACCCAAGCCAAACATAATCGGACCCGGTATACGAATTTTTGGCCATTTTTCGCCTATTTCTTCCATCAACGGTTCGAACCAATCGATGGTGCTGGTTGGTTCTTCATCCATGATGTAATACGCTTCGCCGCCGACTCTTGTCGCGTCTGTCACCAGTTTTTCGGCACACAAGATCTGTGCATCCACAAGATTATCGACATGGGTATTATCGGCACGAGATTTGCCATTACCCGGTAAAGCCATAAAGCTGCCATTGGCCACCTGATCAAGAAAGCTGGTGATCATGATGCCGCCTTCGGTGCCACCCCAAATACCGCCAGGTCTAACCGCTGAGGTGCGTAGGCCGGTTTTGCCGTTGTCGGCTTCCAGAACCAGCTTCTCAGCCATGCCTTTGGTTTCAGTGTACAGATCAGCAGGGCGTGTCGCATACGGCATGGTCTCATCACCGTTGATGATTTCTCTATCAAAACATACATTGTTGGTGCTGGTGTATATCAGGCGCTCAACACCTTGATGCTGGGCTACTTTAATCAGCTGGGCTGTACCGGCAACATTGATATCCATAACCAGGTTACGGACCTTGGAACGGGCCCAGCCTAATAAACTGATGACCGCAGCGGTATGGAAAATGGTGTTAACACCTTCACAGGCTTTGGCAACGTCTTCGTATTTGCGGATATCGCCGGTAAAGCTGGTGATATTGTCATCGTCGATAGCGCAGGGCTTAAGATCAAATGAGTGTACTTTGTAACCCTGATCAAGCAGGCGACGGATAATAACACCTCCGACATAACCAGCACCGCCGGTAACCAGACAGACAGGACCAATCTCGGCTTGTTTACCAGGCGCTGGAAGGATTTGATGGGGTTGGGTATCTGTCATGCTGTAATTCCATGATCGTCAAAGGGGCGGCTATATTACCGAAGCCTTTTAGGTGAGACTATGGATGTTACAGATTTGTAATGCTAGAGAGGCGTTTTTTAGAACTACTTCCCTGCAGACGAAACATCACTAAGTCGGTCATATCGCCGCAGGGCAAGGCTTAGACAGTATGAGATACTGCAAAAACCCAAGAGCTCCGTCATTTTGGTTCAATCGCAAACCGCAATTTTCTGTGCATAGCCTCACCCGCAGCTAGGCCTTCTATGCCTTCAACCAATTTAATTTTACGTATGCCATCGGCACATCTTACCTGCGCATAAATGGCCATATATTCTGTTTTTACCGAGCCTTGCTGGCTGCTCATCGTTGTTTTTAACTCAAGTTGATCGGCGGATGTTAAAGGCCCTTCACGGCTATAGAGACTTTTTCCAAACAGGCTGCGTCGGATATAAACCCGGCCATCAATCATCTTACATTCCAGCTTTCGGCCGGCTAAAAATATGCCATAAGCCCAAATTCCCGAGCCTATACTAAAAAACATTGGGGCCATCAGCCATAACATCAGCTCTCCCTGTAAGGCAAAATAAAATAAAAAACATCCTGCGGCTGTAAAAATAAAACCCAATAAACAGGCAAAGCGGCTCATGGATTTATTGCGCCCCGGTTCGGATATAATATTCAGGCCTTGCGCGGTGGTTTGTGTATTGATCTGTCTATCTACACTGGATTCAGCGGCTTGTATTTGTGCCTTTTGCACGGATTTTGTATGTGACTGCGGGATTTTAATATCTGATTGCAGCGTGCCTAAGGTTACCGGAATGACCCAGTGGCGTTTAAATGTGTTGTAACTCACCAAGCCTTCAACCATAACCTCCCATTTAATAATACCTTTATGTGTTTTTTTCCCAGATAACGGCTTGTCGGCAGGCGCATCAAAAAAAAAGATCAGCGTGTTAGTGTTATTTTATATATACGCCTGTGTTTCTCGCTGCCATAAAATGTCATTGTGTGAGCTTGAATTATCTCCGCTGCCGGTTGTGTAGGTATGAATACAGCTAAGGCGCACGGTGATTTTCCGTGAGCCCCAAGGTTGATTTAAGTTGATCTGCCCGCCAATTTGGCCTCCTAATTGCCCAATGGCCGGGGATAGTTGCAAAGGTGTGGGGCCAAAAAAAGTATATTTTTTGCGTATCAGCCAGCCGCCCCACAGTATGCCAAAACCTGTGAGAGGGAATACGAGGGTAAACCAGATGGCCTGATTACCTTGGTTTAATTCTGCAGGAATAGAAAATATTATTGGTGACGTCACGATGACAAGGATTATCCCAATAATCATTAAAATACGATGGGATGATTTCTCGACGCTATTAATAGAGCTTTTATCTTTGCTGAATGTGGACATGTAAACAGGCTCTTTTTGAAAATAGCGAATGACAATGGTTTTTAACCATAACGTATGTCCCCCATAAAGGCATGTGCTAGATGAGTGTGAAGATATTTCAACGGGCTATAAGATTATCTATTCATAGCCTTGTATGCTGTGTTATAAAATCACTATCGGCATATGTTGTCTATACCGGAAAATACAATGCATCACCCCTATAAAGCCCGTGGCGCTTTTAAAAATGGGCATGTTAATACCTTATATGCACATTTTTTTTCGCGCAGAAAAGCCTTGCCGTTTAAGCGCGAACGCCTGGTGCATGATCAGGGGTTTTCTCTGTATCTGGATTGGGTGCAGCAGGGTAATGATAATCTAATCATCTTTACCCATGGGCTTGAATCCAGTTCCAATGCGCGGTATATCACCAGCATGGGCCAGCAGTTTCTGACGCAGGGTTATGATGTATTGGCCTGGAATTGCCGCAATTGCGCCGAGGGTGAAGACTTTGAAAAGCGCGCTTATTATCATTCTGGCATTTCGCAAGATTTGGATGCGGTGATCACACATACCCTGGCGACTCAGCGCTATAAAAAGATCGTTTTGGTCGGATTCAGTATGGGCGGTAATATTTTATTAAAATATTTAGGCGAGAAGGGCGGTGATTTACCGGCTCAAATTACTAGGGCGATGGCGGTTTCCAGCCCGCTTGACTTATTAAGTTGCTCATATACCTTGATGCAATTTCCTAATCAGATATATGGGCGTAATTTTTTAAAGACGATTTTACAGAAGATGCAGCAAAATACGGATGATATTGCGCATTACGGTTTGCAGTTGGAAGACATATTACAGAGTAAAAACTTGCGAGATTTTGATCATGCGTTTACGGCTCCTGTGCATGGATTCACCAGCCAAGATGATTATTATCAAAAAGCCAGTTCATTGCCGTTGTTAAAACACATTCAGATTCCGACGCTTATTCTTAATGCCTTGGATGATCCTATTCTATCGGGGGCGTGTTATCCGGATGTGGATGATATAAAAAACCCGCATATTTCTACGTTTTATCCTAGCTACGGTGGCCATCTTGGTTTTAACACAAAACCTGTTCAGGGCCTGCCATGGTTGGATACACAGGCGCTGGATTTTTTGTTATAAGCGAATTTTATCCGCTCTTAGCGTTGTTTCTTATTTAAAGCTGTTAGAGGCGTCTCATTGGTAGCCACTTTATTTTTATTGTTTTGGTTTTTTGGGCTTGGCTTTTCCAGGCGATTATCTCTAACGATTTCAGGCTGCGAGGCTTTGTTCTCAATGCCGAGTAATTGATGAATGACATCAATAAAACGATTTAAAATACGATAAATCAAATCGGCTGAAAAACCACCTAATAATGCAAACAAGGGTTTATTAAATCCGGTTAACGCAGCGCTGGCATTGTCATCCAGGCTTTGCAGAGGAATTAATTCAGCAATAATTACGCCACCCATCAAGCCCATGATGATCAAGGTCCAGTAGGTTGAATCATATTTGGGGTCGTAGATATCTTTTTCAATATAGGTGCTGACTTTACTTATGCAGGCAAAGCAGGCACCTAGGCCGGCACAGCCTAATAAAAAAATCTGGTTTAATAGCAGCACCACACCTTCAGATTCAAACAAACCCTGGCTAATGGTGATTTTATTGACATCAGGCGAGGTAGATACGGCAATAATGCTGATTAACATAAAGATGGCCAGCAGCGACAAACTGCGAATCAGTTTTACCGGGCCAAGGAAGTAGAGTAGTCCTGCAGACTTAGCTTCATCGGCCATCAACTTAATGGTTTTGGGTTTGGCCGGAGAAATAAGCTGTGAAAGTTCTAAATGAAAGCCTGCCAGTTTTTCTAATTCTTCTTGATTAAAACATGTTAAATCTGGATCTGTTGCTGGATCTTCACTGACGTTGATTTTATGTTTCTGCGTATATAAAAACGCCGGAACCTCTGCCGGCAGCGATAATCCTTGGCCTGAGACATAAGATGCCATGGCATCAACTTCATCTAATAACGTATTTAAAAAGCCATGTGAGTTCATCGTAGTCCCTTAATTTATATATTCAGTAAGCCCTATCATTTTTAGCTCAAATTCCGTTTAAGCGGGATAACAATAAGAGAAAAACGTTTCTACAGTTCAGAAAAATTAATGCCTGTTACGGTAGATATGGCAGACGTTAAAACCGCCATAATGATGTTACAGACCTTTTCAATGCTGACAATAATCAGCCCCTGAAGCGTTTTAGCAAGGTTTAGGACCATGTCATTCAGCGAGCTTAAAAAGAAACTTTGTAAGTCTTCATTAATATCACCAGCAAGAATACCGGCTGAAATTAAGTCAGCTTGCATCGCTAAGGCTTTTAATTGTCTGGTGGAAAATTGCTTTATGTGATTGACGTCCTGATTGATTGCCGCCGAAATGCCTGCGCTTATATCCTGCATAAGCTGTTCAATAGATAAACTGATAAGAATTCCTTATCGATTGAGAAATGATTCATAGGTAATGGCTTGATCTAAAGAGATCACCACGGCATTTTTAAAAATAGGCACAAGAGCTGCTTTTAGGCCAGATTTTTTATCCACTTCTTTCATCTTAACTAATTGTTTGGCTATCTGATGTAATGCATTAGTGCTGGGAGCTTCATTGTGCTGCAAAGGGCCAATATTTCTATTTTTAAGATAGATATTGACTTGCTCGGTAATGGCGCTCTCTGGCATAGGCCTGGCTCTGGATTGAATTGCTAGGGCCTCTACGGTGCCAATCAGGGTATTATATCGAGCCTCTCTTGTGACAAACGTGTTTTTCTCGGTGCCGGAAGACAGCGATGCAAATAATGTCATGATCTCGATATTGCTTTGCGTGATACCTTTATACAGCGCCTCGTCATAGCGTGGAGCCATCTGTGTGGCGCAGCCTGTTAATAAGGCCATCAACAAAAACAGAGGCAGGGTGAAAATTTTAATCGCTCTAAAATTATCGGCCTTCATGATTTACCCTTCAGTTTTGCAATGACTATGACTAAGCTTTACCGTTAGATGTAGCTGCAAAGATTGAATCACCATGGAGCATGGCTATCTGGTGCAGATTGCATTTTTTATTTGTTTTTATTGACCTTAGTGTTAACTCCAAGGTTTATACTGATAATGAATGACACAGTGGATAGATACCATGTACCGAATAGGCCAACTTGCCAAACTGACCGGGGTGACCAGCGATACCCTGCGTTATTATGAAAAACATCAGTTAATGACACCGGCCAGGCGCAGTGAAAGTGGATATCGCCTTTATACCGATGCAGCGGTACAACAGATTCAGTTTATTCAACGTGCCAAGCGGGTAGGTTTTACGCTAAAAGGCATCAGTGAATTGTTGTCGCTGAAGGTAGAGAAGGGCAGCCATTCCTGTGAGCAGGTAAAAACACTTACCGAAAATAAATTACACGATGTGGAACGTAAGCTGGAAGAGTTACAAAACATTAAACAGGCTTTGCTGCGGCTAAATGCGGCATGTTGTGGTGGCGCGGAATCTGCCGAGCATTGTTCGATTTTAAACACGCTGGAAACCGGCAAAGATATGGAGGTGATATGAACTTGTTGATTAATTTTTGGCATCTATTTCTGGCCTCAGCGCCATGGCTGCTGCTGGGTTTTACTATTGCAGGCTTAATTAAGACACTGATTCCAGAAGGTTGGTTAAATCGTCATCTTGGGCAAACAGGCTGGTGGAGTACGGTGCAGGCGGCTTTTATTGGTGCGCCGATGCCTCTGTGTTCCTGTGGCGTTGTACCGGTGGCCTTAGGTTTACGCCAAGCTGGGGCATCTAAAAATGCGACCGTGGCTTTTTTAGTGGCTACGCCAGAAACGGGCGGGGATTCCGTGTTTGTAACCTACGCATTGCTGGGCCCATTTATGGCGGTGGTGCGTCCGATTGCAGCGATCACCAGTGGCATTGTGGCAGGTTTGTTAGTGGGAGCCGCCGATCATTCAGGCGATCCTGCTTCTACACAAATATCTAGCAGTTGCTGCGATAAGAAACCAGAGCCTGAGAAAGAACAATCTTCTTGCTGTAGTAAAGAAAATAAACCTCAATCGGCCTTGCTGCAGAAATTACTTGCGGGTTTAACATTCTCTTATGTGGATATGCTTAGGGATATAACACCTTGGCTATTGCTGGGTTTAGCTTTTGCTGCGGCGGTTGAAACCTGGGTGCCTGCGTCTTTTCTGGCCCAATGGGGTGATGGATTTTGGGTTTTTGTGGTGATGGCTTTGATCGGTGTGCCCATGTATATCTGTGCTACGGCCTCCACGCCAATTGCTGCAGGTTTATTATTGTCTGGGCTATCGCCAGGTGCGGTGTTGGTATTTATGATGGCAGGGCCTGCGACCAATATAGGCACGCTGGCTATCATCACCAGAGAGTTGGGTACACGAGCTGTAATCGCATACTTAACCGGCGTGATTGCTGTGAGTTTTGTATTTGGTTATTTAACCAACTTTATCGTGCAGTATTGGGATATCGATATTGTGGCTCAGGCAGGTGTTTTTCACGGCCCACAATATACCGCCTGGACAACGTCGATGGCTGTTATTTTGGCCTTGTTGATGATCAATAGTTTTATCAAACGTAAGGTTAGCTAAATTTATGCAAGTTACATTTTATGATGAGGTCAGTCATCGCAGTGCCGGACAAGTCTTGCATGGCTATATCTCTATGAGTTTTCGATTTGTAACACTGGATTGGATTTCACATATCCAGTGCGGCGGCGTTACCGTTGATGGTAGTCGTGCCGATCCTTTTCAGTTGATTGAAGGTGGGCAAAGTCTGGCCATCACGATTCCTGATTATCATGAAAAACCGGTGGATACTCACTGGCATCTATTATGGCAAAACGAAGAACTTTTTGCCGTGCATAAACCGGCAGGCTTACCGGTACATCGTACCCCTAGGCATATTGTTAATACCTTGATAACACTGGTGAAACGTGAAAGTGAATGGCCGGATGCTCATTTATTGCATCGCCTGGATAGCGATACGGGCGGTATTTTATTGCTGGGGAAAAATAAAGCGGCCGCGGTAAAGTGGCAATCAAAAATTCAAAAACTGATGATACAAAAAGTCTATCATGCGGTGGTGTATGGTAAACCTGACTGGCTTGAATACGACATGCAATGTGAATTAAGCGCGCGAGAGGATGCGGCGATTCGTGCACAGGTGTTTGTTTGCGAAGCAGGAGAGAGCGGGAAATTCAGCCACAGTCATTTTCGTTATTTATCGGGTAATGATCAGTATTCGATGATTGAATGTGAAATCTTCACCGGGCGTAAACATCAGATTCGTGCCCAGCTTGCCCATTTAGGCCATGCGATAGTAGGGGATAAAATCTACGCCAATAACGGCGAATATTATCTTAAACGTTTAACTAAAACCCTGACCCCAGAAGATGAAATTAAGCGTCAGACATCCCATCATCTGTTGTTTGCACAGCGGGTTTGTCTGGTTTTGACTGCAGAACAAGATAAAACGGTAGAAATAAACAATGCCCATTACCCTGATCAATGGCGGGCATTTTGCCAGAAGCAGGGGTTTGTAGTTTAGTGCATTACATTAAAACAGACGGTGCTATCTCCGCCAACGTTAAGTTCTTTTTCTGATTTTCCAGTTCAATGGCAACATGGTTTTGAATAATCTGTAATAAATCTGTTTTATAGGTGTTCAACGCCTCTTCTAAAAATGGGACCTTATAATGTAGATCTGCAAGGCTATCGCCATTGGGGTTGTAGCGAATGGCAATGTCGGCCATATTTTTGAATTGTATTTGGTCTTTATGAGAATATAGCGGGCCTGCATCATGGAAGGTATTTAATGTACCGGATGCAGAATGTAAGCCGTCAATCCATTTATAATACATTTGATGATCTAACGTATGTACCCAGCAAACCTGCCATATATATGTGGCTAATAGATCTTCTAACCTAACATCATTGGGGTGATATGCGTGGCAGGTTCTCTTCACCACGTGATACTTCCATTCCTGCAGTAATGTAATACTCTGCTTATCTAACGCCTTTAGGCAATGATTCACATATTTTTGGCTGGCCTTAAATCCCTCTTTAAGTGCTGACATATAAGGTACATCTTTGAAGTCTGGTGAAAATTGAGGTGGAAATGCAAAAGCCAGAGGGCCATCAAAGGGGCAGTTATCTTGGCGTTGATAAAAAGAGCTGGTTTTTGCAGCCACAGAATTTACAAAATAGTCATTATCGGTATGGTTGATAATAAAATAATCGGACCAGAAAAATTTTTTTTCGCCCATATCCCTGTCCATTACCGCGCCACTTTTACCGTTAGCATTGGTGCTGAGGTGACTTAGAGTATAAGGCGATAACCATTGATGCAGAACACTGCCAATAGGCAACATATTATGGCTGATGGCGGTTGCGATATCGGCAAAATGAAAATGCACCCAGTTATGTGAAAGTGCAGGTAAAACAAGATTGATTGTGCTTAATAAGTGTAATTTAGCTTTATCCCAGTCGCGATCACCTGCATTGACTTTAGTACCGTCTTTCATCGTAATGGATTGTATCTGACCTTTTTCCATACAGGCAAAACGTGCTTCAAAGAAACGGTCGGGGTTGGTGTGATAAATATCCAGATCACTTAAATCCAGTGTTAGATGATTGGCTGTAGTCGTTTTCTTTAAACTATAACAGGCTGAGGTGTTGATTATTAAAGCCGATAGATAGGTATCCGATGGTACTATCGCTTGTTGTTCAGGTTCAAAGAACGCGCGTTTAAGCCCTCTGATTACCGCTGCATTATTTGCTTGTTTGCGGTGTCTGGCTAACCAGCTTAAATACGGTGTTGCTTTTGCTGACGCAAATTTAATACTTTTACCTTCTACATCGGTAAATAACAGTCTTACAGGCAGGGTTTTTCCTTGTTTGTTTTGCCAGTTTCTACCTTGTAGCCAGGACAGCACTACGTTAATCCCGTGAATTCCATGAATAGCGGCGCTGGCTATAATGACGATAATGTTTTTGATAAATAACATGCTTCTTGAAGACCTGTAAATCATTTCAAATAACAGTACTTAGTATAACCGTTATAAGTCAAGGCTGGATGTTGGCGTATACTACCAGTTACACTATTGTGACTTTTCATTGCATGTTTTAGAGGTTTGCTTTTGCTTTTGTTTTTCCAAGTTTTTGCAATCATTTTTCCGGTGTTAATGTGTGCACTGATCGGTTTTATATGGGCGAAAACCAAGCGCCCGTTTGATACTGCTACCGTTGGGCAGCTGGTGATGAATATTGGCGCACCTTGTTTGGTGATTTCAACATTAAGCCGGGCGCAGTTAGATGTGGCTGTATTCTGGCATATGGCTTGGCTCACGCTGATTATTATCGCCTGCACCCTCGTGATGGGGGTTATTGCCGTACGGTTGTGGAAGCTGGAGATAAGAACCTATCTACCCAGTGTGGTGTTTGTAAATACCGGTAATTTAGGTCTGCCGCTGTGTTTATTTGCGTTTGGTGAAGAGGGCCTGGCCTATGGCATTGCCTTCTTTATGGTGATGTCGGTATTGCACTTTTCTTTAGGGTTGGCGTTGGTCAGTGGCGAAGGTGTCTTAAAGACGTTAGTCAAAAATCCGATTGTACACAGCGTCTGGATTGCGGTGTTGTTATTGGTTACCCAATGGTCATTACCTGTATGGGTGATGAATACAGTGGATTTGTTAGGGCAATTTTCCATTCCTTTGATGTTACTGGCCCTGGGCGTATCTCTGGCTTCCTTGGCGGTAGAAGATATGATGACGTCATTGAAGTTTGCCATTTTACGTGTATTGGGTGGCTGTTTTATTGGCTGGGCCGTGTGTGAAGTTTTTGCGGTAGAAGGGACCATGCGTGGTGTTTTGATTCTTCAGTCATCGATGCCTGTGGCGGTATTTAATTATTTGTTGGCCTCACAATATCAACGTTCACCACAGGCGGTTGCAGGTATTGTTGTGGCATCAACGTTGGTTGCCTTTTTAGTGTTACCGTTTGTTCTGTGGCTGGTGCTTTAAATGTTCCAACAAATATTGATACAGGGTTTTCACCTTGGCGTTGTGTTTTAAATCTCTATGATAAACAAACCATAGATTTCCCATCTGTAAATGGGCCATATCTTTTAATTCCAGCTTATGTAAATGTGGGTAGTTAGGTGCATCCAACTCGGAAATCAGGCCTATGCCCATCCCCGCGGCAACGGCGGCTTGAATATCCATAAAATGATTACTCTGGTAGACCACTTGTTCAATATCGATATGTTCAAGAATCTGTTTAACATAGGGAATGCGTTGTTTATCGGCACTGGGCATAACCCAGGCGTGTTGATTCAGTTCATTGATGTTGTCGGGTAAACCGTGTGTCTGGACGTAACTTTCGGCCGCATAATAGTTCATGTTGATGCACAGAATTTTTCGCACAATTAAATCGGGATCTTGCGGTTCGGCTCCGGCGCGTAACGAGACATGTGCGGCACCACTGGCCAGAGGAATGATCTCATCGGTAGAAATAAGCTGTATACGCAGTTTGGGATAGGCGGCGCGAAATTGAATTAAAGCCGGGTTTAACAGGGATGAAAATTCCGCCAGGGTTGTGATACGTAAGTTGCCGCTGATATCCTGTTCTACACTGCCCATCAGGCTTTCCAGGCGATTAAATTCTTCAAAGATATTGGGCATTTCGCTGACCATAATATGGCCCGCATCGGTTAAACGATAGCCGCGTTGATGGCGTATAAACAGCTTGATGTTCAGCGCCTGTTCCAAGCGGTTCACATGGCGTAATACAGTGGCGTGATTACATTGTAAGTGTTTAGCCGCCTTGGATAATGAGCCGGACTGCGCCACCTGATAGGCGACTCGATAGTCATCCCATTGAATATTCTGCATTAATTGATCTCTCATGTCAGCAATATAAGCTAAAGCCGATAATAGGAGTTCATGCATTTTTGCACAACTGTTTATTATTTTAAGCAGTATCTAATAGCTCCCACAGGCGATAAGCTAGTTCCATATTGTCGTTACCGACTCAAGTTTAAGCGAGAGTAAGATGTTAAAAAATAGTAGTACCCATTACGGCTGGATCAGCATTGCTCTACATTGGTTAATGGCGTTGATGATCTTCGGCATGTTTGGTTTAGGCCTATATATGGTGGAATTAACCTATTATGATGCATGGTATAAAGGCTCGTTAGAATTACATAAAAGCTTAGGCATGTTGTTATTGTTGTTGTGGATGGCGCGTATTATCTGGCGGGTTATTAATATTTCGCCAGCTGAATTACCCGGCCCACGATGGGAGCAGTTATCTGGCCAGGTGATGCATATGGCTTTATATGCGGTGATGCTGTTATTGATGCTTTCCGGTTATCTGATCTCCACCGCAGATGGCCTGGCGATTACCGTGTTTGAATTATTGCCGGTGCCGGCCTTACCTTGGAGCATAGAGAATCAGGAAGATATTGCCGGTGAGATTCACGAGATATTAGCTTGGTTGCTGATTGTTATGGCGGCAGTACATGCTTTAGCGGCGATAAAGCATCAGCTGATTAATAAAGATGGCGGCTTAAAACGTATGTTTTTCAGCCAATAAGAAATTACAAAAAACTAAAACTAAAAATCTGGAGCACATGATGAAAAAGTTATTGTTAGCTAGCACGTTTACCGCACTTTCTGCCGGTTTGTTAATTTCAGCCTCGGCCAATGCCGCCGATTATAAGGTGGATATAGAAGGCCAGCATGCGTTTATTAATTTTAAGATCAAACACTTGGGCTATAGCTGGTTAACTGGTACGTTCAAAACTTTTGATGGTAAATTTAATTACGATAAAAACAAGGCTGCAGATTCACAGATTGAAGTGGTTATTCAAACCAAAAGCCTGGATTCAAACCATGCCGAACGTGATAAACATTTAAAAGGTAAAGATTTTTTAAATGTAGCTAAATACCCTACGGCTACCTTTAAAAGTACTAAGTATACCCCTACCGATGCTGATAGTGGTGTTATTGAAGGTACGTTTGAGTTACATGGTGTAACAAAAAATATCAGTTTCCCGATTGATAAAATCGGTGAAGGTAAAGATCCATGGGGTGGCTACCGCGCTGGCTTTAGTGGTACAACATCATTGAAAATGGCTGATTACGGCATGAGTTATAATCTTGGTCCTGCGTCTACACATGTAGAACTGGAGCTGTATATTGAAGGTGTACGTCAGTAGAATTTTTAAAACTTCATACCTGTCCAGAACCAAATCTTGTTGGTGTTCACTTTAATATCGCCAGCGGCATAGCTGGCATAGGTGAAACCGGCATAGAAATTTTGAGCAAATGTACGGCTATAGGCCAGGTTAATTTCACTGCCCATATCTTCAACGGTGGCAGTGGAATAAGCCGCTGCATAGTTATGCAGTACCACCGCAAATTTACCGATCGATAAATTTGCCGATACGTTGATAGAGGTATCAATTAAGCCTTCTTTAGGTGTGGTTAAAAATTGATCGGCCCAGCCGTTGAACTTATGCAGTGTCGCCAACGGGGTTGAAAACCCGTATTCCCCGTTATCTGAACCCAGTACTTCATAAGCAAATTTAAGATTAAAATGGCTATAAGCTATGCCTGCTTCAAGATTCAGATAATCGGCAAGGAAGTCATCATTTAAAGCGGAGCGATAAGATTGAATTGCATATTCTGCGGTATATTGCAGTTCTATTTTTGCCAAAGGTAAGCCGCCATGAAAGCGCAGGCCCGCGTTATCGTAACGTTTATTCGCCTGGGTTTTTTCTTCAAACAGATAAATATAATTAATGAACTGGCCAATGGGCAGCATATAGCCGATTTGAAACAGATGGTCGTTAGAGGCCAGGTCTTTTTCTTCTGCCAGGATACGATTACGTTGACCTATAAAACGGTAGTTAAAGGAAAGCTGGTCGGAACTTTTATAATCGATGGCAAGGCCATCAAAGGTTTGCCGATTTTGTCGCCATCCAACATGGCCTAGGAAACGGTGGTTATTTAACGTCATCACCTGGCGGCCGCCTTTTGCCGTGGTCGCGTTTTTTTTGTAACGTATATAGGCTTGGCTTAGTTCGGTGGTTTCAGGATCCGCTATAACAGAGTATTCAGGTTTGGAACCCAGGCCGTCATTGTAATTGTCGATATTCGCGACTACACGAGAGTCTTCAAATTCAATCGCCGCAGAGAAGTTTTTAAATGTCTCGGTTTTATAACCCAGCCTAGAACGTAATGTCAGCGCCTGTGCATCTTTCAAAGCATTATCTTGCATGACGGTTTCAAAACGTAGACGGAAATCTGCATAGGTTTTGCCGGTGTTTAATGCAGCATCAAATGTGCCTACCTGTGCGTTTACCATGGTAGAACATAGCAGTGAGCTAATGAATAGTAGAGCTAGAGGGTGAAACATGGCTTTCTCTATCGAGGGTGATGTTAAGCCATAATTATTGAGTGTTTATGTGGTGAATACTATTCGCCAATTGGTCTAGTTCTTTTGCCTGTAATAATGCACTTTATCCCAGCGTTTTGAGATGACAGGCTATTATTGCTGATTAAAAAACAGGGAGATTAACAGGCTTACCAGAAGAAAGGCCGAGGTGCTCTGCCAGAATATCAGCGGGTTTTTATCAAATAAAACCGCATTATAATGTTTTTTATATTTCGGGTTGGGGTGCTGTAATTCATGCAGAAACTCTGACACATCGCCATAGCGGCGCTCGGGCTCAAAACGTAGACCTTTTTTAACCGCACCATCAATCCAGATAGGTACTAAGGGATTAATTTCATAGCAGGGCAGATAGCGGGTTTTTAAATAGGCCTTGGGCGTTTTACATTCATTCAGTTTTCCGGCAAAAGGTTCTTTGCCGGTTAACATCTCATAGACAATCACGGCTAACGAAAAAACCTCCGACTGTATAGTACTTTTACCTTGCAGCACGACCTCGGGGGCCGAGTAGCCTGCGGTGCCTAAGATGCCGTGGCGCTCTAACGGGGTGGTAATTTCGGCGATACCGCTGATAAAACAGGAACCAAAATCGATGATTTTAATCTCACCATTTTTATCGATCATGATATTGGCAGGTTTAATATCCTGATGCAGGGTTTCTCGTCTATGCAGTGCCTTGATGCCCTTGATGATTTGTTCGGCCAAATACAGCACATCTTTTATAGCAGGTTTTGGATTTTCTTTGATCCATTGGGCTAATGTCATGCCTTCTATATATTCGGTTAGATAATATAAACAGGATTTACTTCTGCCGGTCTCTATCACTTTCACAACATGGGAGTGGTTGATGCGACTGGCAATCCAGCTTTCCATAATAAATCGGTCGATATAGCTGGGTTCATCATCGTAATTTAACGACGGGGTTTTCATGCAGTATAGGGCATCGTTTTTCATGTCCTTCACCAGATAGACCTGGCTGCGGCTGCTGGCATGAATCTCCCGTATCACTTTAAGCCCATCCAGAATCATGCCCTTGGATAAATAGGGTGGGAAGGGCAGCTCGGTGAGTTTTTGACACACATCAAACATGTTTTGCGCAGGCAGGGATTCTACCCGCATTATTTGGCAGCTGAGATTATCGCCGCTGTTGTTGTCCAGGGCCTGTTGAATCAGGTCTTCACAACATCGTTCAAAGTGTTCATCTGTGGGTTTTTTGTTTGCGTCTATTAAGCCATCTTGTATGGCTTTGGGTTTTATAAAATCATGAATGCCATCGGTGCTTAATAAAAATGTGTCGTGTAATTCAACGTCAATGCTGTGGTAATCCACATCCAGTTTGACATCCAGCCCCATGGCGCGGGCAAGATAAGATTGATCAGCACTGATGACGGTGGTGTGATCATGGGTGATTTGTTCTAACTCTCCCTCACGTAAACGGTAGATGCGTGAATCGCCGACATGAAATAGATGTGCGGTGTGGGATTTAAAAATAATGCAGCTAAACGTGCTGACATAGCCGCGTTTGGCATCGCTGAATTGACGCCCCTGTCCATAGAGCCAGCGATTTAAGGCGGTGAGTACCTGGGCGGTGGATTTTTTTACGCTCCATGAATCGGGCGTAGAATAATAATCACCGAGAAAATTATGCACACAGGATTCGCTGGCCTCTTTTCCCGCTTCGGCGGCGCTGACCCCATCGGCGATAACCGCCACGGCACCTTTATTTCTAAGGATGTCTGCTGCAGGAATGCGAATGCCTATGGCATCCTCATTTTGTTTTTTAATACCGGCTACAGAGCGCTGGCCTACCGTAAATGACAGTTCGTTTGGCGAATGGCGCTCAGTCATTTAGGTTATTCCCGGCTATTAAAAAGGAGGCCAAGGCCTCCTTTAAGAATCAAACTTGATGTGGGTTCTAGTGTACCTCAATTAACTGAATAGTCCCATCGGGCATGACTTCGGCCAGTGTGCTTTTAGGCTCATCCAAAAACATCGCGCAGGCTGCGGCAAACGCGATGCCGACGGCGATGGTCATGAAGAATGCAGCAGGTGATAAAAGTGAGAAGATGGTCAAAAATATCACCGCACCGATATTACCATAGGCGCCAACCATGCCAGCGATCTGACCGGTCAGGCGGCGTTTAATCAGCGGCACTACCGCAAATACACAGCCGGCAGCTGAACCCAGGAAGAAAGAGCTAACCACCATAACGGCCACCGCCATCGCGATAGGCCATTCACCGGTGATTTGCGACATGGCGAAGAAGCCGATGGCAGCGCCACATAGCAGCACAACTAAGGAGGTCTTACGGCCAAACTTGTCACTGATGGAGCCGCCTGAAGGGCAGGAGATGACATCGGTGATCGCAAAACATGCGCCAAACATAGCCGCCAATGAGATGGGGATTAAGAACGTGTCTCTAAAGAATAACGGTAACATGGAGACAACGGCCAGCTCACTGCCGAAGGTGACGGCATAACAGATGCTCAAGATGGCAACCTGTTTGAAGTTATACTGCAGGACTTCTTCTACAGGGGTGTGGAATATGTCCTTGTTGATGCTGTAGATTTTGCTGGCCTGGAAGAAGTAGATCGCCGCAAGTACCGCGTAGATGATATAAGCAGCCGTATCGCTTAACAAACCTAGACCCGCCACTTTCCAGGTCAGTACCGCCATGGCACCGTACATGGGGATATTCATCAGTTGATAGAAGAAGAAATCACGTTTGCTGGTGATTTCCATGCCACCGGATTTGTTGGGTTTGAAGTAGGTAGAGCCAGCGGGGGTATCGGTAATATTCATATAATAGAAACCCGAGTAGGCCAGGGCGATAACGCCGGTTAAGGCCGTGGCATAACGCCAGCCATCATCACCGCCAAACATTACGGCAAGTGTGGGTAGTGTAATCGCTGCCACGGCAGAACCCACATTACCCATGCCTTTATAGATGCCTTCGGCTAAACCCAGTTGTCTGGCTGGATACCATTCGCTAATTAAACGAATACCGATAACAAAGCCGGCACCCACAAAACCCATTAAAAAGCGGGCCAGGGCCAGCACTTCATAGCTTTGTGCGGTGGCGAAGAAGAAACACAGGGCGGCAGTCAGCACCAGCATCGCGGTATAGGTTTTTCTGGGGCCATAAGAATCTACCAGCATGCCGGTGATAATACGGGCAGGAATGGTCAGCGCAACGTTTAGAATCAACAGCACTTTGATCTGTTGATCGGTTAAGCCCATGGATTCCTGAATGGCTAAAAGTAAAGGCGCATGGCTAAACCACACTAAGAAAGTGACAAAAAATGCAAACCAAGTTGTATGTAATATTCTGGCGCGGCCACTGAATGAGAGAAAATTGGCTCTCAAGCTGGTGTCGGTCATGATGTCATCCATCTATTAAAATTTTGATTGTCTGTGAGTTAAGCAGGAACTATGCCATCTTTGGTTTTTCACTAAGGCAGGGCGGTGTTTTTTATTAAAAGCTAGCCGGGTGCACATAATTGGTACGTTTTGCACCATGGAGGGGATTATGGGGGATTTAGCCGATGTTAAAGCGTGTGTGTGTTTCTGTATCCTGGGTGTTTTCTACGATGACATCATCCACACGGGATAAGGTCGGGCCTTTATGAATTTTCATAATGACATTTTGTATGGCAGGCTCTTCGCCCTGTAATAAAAATTCCACCCGTCCATCACTGAGGTTTTTAGCAAAACCGGTGAGTTGCTGCGCCTGTGCCTGTTGTTTTACAAAATAGCGAAAGCCTACACCTTGCACTCTACCGCTGACAAAACCATGAATAGTAAACATTGCTTGATTCCATTTCTGCATTGATTTAAGTCTATCTGATGCGGTTGAGCGGGACAAGGTGGTGCTTACTAGGCGGGTTGAATTATGCAAAATCCGCATGTTTAAGTATTTTGTAGTTAAAAACATTGTTATGAATTTAATATGTATCACTTTGGCCTTTTCAGCAGCTTATCCTTTTATACTTGCTTCAAATTATGTAGAACCTTTTGATCAACACCCTTTCTGTTTATTACCTGTGTCAGCTGTGCCAATAATGGCAGTGCTAGTGGTGGGTCTTTATGGTTGTGTCCAAGTTCGGTATTTTATTGAATGGCCTTTTTTGAGGGGCAAGATTTTTCGCCTGTGTTAAGCTTGCCGGCCATTCGATAATCTGTCATACCGTCAGGGAATATTTTTTTAGGGAATATGGCAATGAAAACAATCACTTCTTTTGCATCTGTACTCTTATTACTGGCCATGTTACCTGCTATGGCTCAAGCGACAGAGTTGCTGGATGATATCTTTTATGTGCCCGCTAATGCCCCTATGCGTAGTTTGCCTGTTTTAGATAATGACATTATTGATGACTGTGTGGATTGTAATGTGGTTATCAGTGTAACTAACCCTGCTCCTGTGGAGATAAGCATAAGGGGAGGTTCGGGTATTGCCCCTATGGTGCAGTTTCAAGCACCTGCAGATTTTATTGGAACGGCAACATTTACCTACGTCTATGATGTGAATGGTAATCCTGTGGGTACCGCAGAGGTGACTGTTTTTGTGGGCATTGATAACGAGCTGTTTGATGATGAAGAGACTGCGGCCTATGAAGCCTTAATGAATGCCTGTGATGCGGCTAATGGTGAATTACAGCAAACCTGTTTAATTATTGATGGTATGGATGACGAAGATGCACATTCAGCCATCAATCAAATCATGCCTAGAGATGTTGCCTCGCAAGTAGAAAGCAGTATGGAGGCACAACGTTTACAACTGGGTAATTTGAATGCGCGCTTGATGCAGATCCGTAATGGTAGTGCTCAGGGGGCCAGTGTCAGTAATCTCAATGCAGACTTGTGGGGAGAAAATGTACCTTTAGGCATGATGCTGACTCAGCTGCTCTCAGGCGGCGCTGCAGGTGATGAAGGAAGCTGGATTGATGATTTCGGTTTTTTTATCAGTGGTAATTTTCGTGTTGGCGATAAAAATAATACCCAGCAAGAATTAGGTTATGAGTTGGATAATACCGGCATTACCTTCGGGGTTGATAAACGTATAAGCCCCTCCGTTGTGGCGGGCGTTGCTCTGGGTTATGGACAATCTTCCGTCGATTATAGTTTTGATCGAGGCGGTCAGGATATTAAAAATTTAAGCTTATTGTTTTATGGCAATTATTATCCTGCGCATGCGTGGTATATGGATTGGATGTTAGCTTATGCGGCTAATGACTATGATCTGGAGCGTCATATTCGTGTTGATACGATTAATACCACAGCCTTTGGAGATACTTCCGGTAATCAATACAGTTTAGCGCTTAGCAGTGGTTATGATTGGTATCAAAAAGCTTTGCAATATTCCGTGTATGGGCGCTTGGAATATATTGATACATCGATTGATGCTTATAGTGAAACCGGTGGAGAAGGCTTAGCCCTGCAAATGGGAGAGCAAAGCTCTAATTCACTAGAAGCGTTTATGGGCGGGCGTATCGCCTATGTTTATAGCATGAGTTTTGGTGTGTTGATTCCATCCTTTGATATAGAATATGTCACTCAGCTGGCTGGAAATGCGCGCGCTATTGATGCAGACTTTGTGCAATCCACGTCAGATAGTTCTGCGTTTAGTATACAGACTGATGCTGCAGGTGATGATTATTTTAACGTAGGAACCAGTCTTTCGGCGACCTTCTCTAGCGGGCGTTCGGCTTTTGTTCGATATGAGCAAACGCTGGGGCTGGAAAACTACAGTAGTTACCAGCTCTCACTGGGTGGACGTGTGTCTTTCTAATTTAATGACGTTTTATCATTATTGACATTGTTGCATCGCTTTAGTGATGTCCTGCCAATTTTTTGCAAAGTCATTATGTGCACTGTCCTTGAGCGTTAATATAAAGATTTTTGAGCCTTGCTGCTTTTGACTATAGGCTCTGATCCAACGTTCTTGAATAACCTGATCTTGTGCCGCTATGACGTGCACTTGACAGATGTTGGCCGTTAAAGGTGTTTGATCGATGGGATTGAGGGATCCGGTAAGAGGCGAATAACCGTGATACTGAGTCCACGCGAGGATATCTAAATTTCCTGCAATCGTTATTACGGCAGATGTTTTGGCCTGTCTCGCTGCCAGTAATACGGCTAATGTGGCTCCTCCGCTATGGCCGATAAAAACGAGTTTTTTATAGTGTTGGCTGTAGCTGTTTAATACCGCATTCATACTGCTCACCACGGTTTCTGAATAACGTTGTTCCGTCCACCATTCATTACTGCAATGGGCATCATCCTCAACAAAGTAACAGGGCCGGCCTAAATAGAGGCTAGATCCCGAGGTTTTTAACATAAGAGGGTATAGCGGCGGTTTTTTTGAGCTGGGATTATGCGCTTTTTTATAACGGCTGCGCCAAGGTCTACCGTCCCCTTCGATATAGACGGTCAACGTGTCATTGTCGACGCGCTGCTCTATCACTCGATGAATGAAAGCTTTTCCCTGCACGGTTTTACCTGCTTGGCTAGGTAATTGCTGGCAGGCGGTAAGCATGATGCTACAAAAAATGTAGATCATCATATTCAAAATGGCTGGTAATAAGGGCATTTGTTTGTTTGAAAAATGGGCAGTTTCGGTATAATCGCTTGTTTATAACAACATAAACTGTCGCTGCTTCCTTGGTCAATTAAATGATCAATAAAAAGCTCAATAAAAACAAAATAATAGAGCATGTTTATCAAAGTTGTTTAATTAATCGTCAGTAGACAGGTCTTAGTCTTTGTGGACAATGCCCGAGTAAATAAACATTATTCGTATCAATGGCGTTGTACCGTTAAGGCATAGGGTAGGGGAGAATTGGGGTGAATCGGAAAAATATCGTTGTCAAAACACTGGCCGTAGCACTGCTGGTTGGTTGTAGTTCTGGTCCTGAAACCCATAAAAAACCTTCGGCAGATAATGCCGATAGCTTATTTGTGGTGGATTGTTTATTGCCAGCGCAAGTGCGCAAATTAGGTGGCCAACTCAGTTATCAGGCCGCACGTAAAGCAGTGAAAACGTCAGCCGCTGATTGTGAAATACGTGGTGGTGAGTATGTCGCTTTTGACCGTGCTGATTATGCAACGGCATTAAAAGTATGGTTACCTTCGGCCAAAGCGGGGGATGCCGATGCTCAGAATTATGTGGGCCAAATTTATGAGCAGGGATTAGGCCTGGCGCCTGATTATGAGGTCGCGGCATTGTGGTATGGCCGTGCGGCGGAACAAAACCTATCCAAGTCTCAGATCAACTTAGGTAATCTGTATGAAAAAGGCTTGGGTGTTAAGCAGGATTCTGCCAAGGCTTTAAATCTCTATAGGGCTGCATCGGGGTTGGATGCCGATACGTTGCAATATGCTTCGGCTGTTGAAACCGCCCGTGTTTCTCAAGAAGAATTATCTACGCTGAAAGCGCTAGTTGAGAAAAGCCAGCGGCAGTTGGCTGCTGTTCAGTCTGAGTTGAAAGATCATAAAGGTAAGCTTTTTGATTATGCTGAGCAGTTGACACAGAAACAATCTGAATTGAATGCCTTGCAGACGGTTGCCAAAGTAGAAAATGTACAAAAACGTGCGCAGCTAGAACAAGACATTGTCAACGTGAATGCAAATATTCAGCAGGAACGCCAGAAATTCAATGAGACTAAGGGACAGCTTAGTCATGTTGAGGATCTGCTGGCCTCCAATACGTCGGCTGTTGATAGCAGCTTTTTAATGCCAAGCATTGAAATTATTGATCCGCCTATGAATTACACACGAGGGTTTCGTGAAGTTAGCGTGGATAAATCGGTCACCAGTAAAGAGGTGTTAGGTCGTATAGATGCACCACAAGGTGTAGAAAGCATTAAGGTTAATGGCCAGCCTACAGAGCTTGATGAGTTAAACCTGTTCTGGGTAAACGTACCGATTAATCAAGAGGTGACACCGGTAAAAATTGATCTATTAGATAAAGCTGCACATGCGGTTAGTTTCACATTTAATATCTATTCACAGAATAAGGCAAAGGCAGAGCTAACATCCTTAAACGAATTGTTATCCGATGATGGCGTGAACCTGGGTAATTACCATGCGCTGGTGATTGGCAATGATAAATATATGATCTTACCCGGCTTGAAAACTGCGGTTAATGACGCCGAGGCGGTGGCGCAGATCTTAGAGCAGGCATATGGTTTTAAGACGATGTTATTAACCAATGCCACTCGTTACGACATCTTGCTGGCGTTGAATAATCTTCGTGAAACATTAGGTGAAAAAGACAATTTATTGATTTATTACGCAGGCCACGGCGAGTTAGATTCAGTGAATGACCGTGGCTATTGGCTGCCTGTAGATGCTGAACCCAATGTGAATGCAAACTGGATTTCAAATGTCGCTATTACCGATATTTTAAACGCGATGAATGCTAAGCATGTGATGGTGGTGGCCGATTCTTGTTACTCCGGTACATTGTCAGCGTCAGCTATTCCACAGTCTCCACTTCCTTATCAAGAGATAGCGTTACAAAAGGAATGGGTAGAACTAACCACTCAAATTCGTGCTCGTACGGTATTAACTTCCGGTGGTGTGCAGCCGGTATTGGATGGTGGCGGTGGTGACCATTCAATTTTTGCAGCTGCTTTTTTGAAAGCTTTACAAGCCAATGGCAGTCTTTTGGATGGTAATAAACTCTATCGTCAGGTACTGAAGAATGTGCGTGTTTCAGCCGTAGGTTTGAATCAGAATCAGGCGCCACAATATGCGCCTATCAAACATGCCGGTCATGAAGCTGGAGAGTTCTTTTTTCAGCGCGTGGATAAAATCTAGAGTTAAAAAAGTGATCGAAGTATAGCTTATGTCTGATATTCCAAAGAAAATTGGTAAATACCACATCGAAGGTGTGCTTGGAAAAGGCGCTATGGGAGTGGTATATAAAGCGCTAGATGAAAAAATTGGTCGCCAAGTGGCGATTAAGACGATTCATGCTCATTTGTTGGGTGAAGATAAATCGGATGAGATGCTGAAACGCTTCAATGTTGAAATACAGGCCGTTGGTAAGCTGAGTCATCCTAATATTGTCGGTATTTATGATACCGATGAGTTTCAGCCAGATGAAACCAGCGATATTAAAGTCCCTTATTTCACCATGGAATTTGTTGAAGGCTGTGAATTGGCTTCAATGCTTGAAAAAGGCCAGCGATTTACGACTACACAAATCGTGCATATCATTGCGCAGGTATTAGATGGCTTTGATTACACACATCAGCGGGGTATTATTCATCGAGATATTAAACCTGCAAATATTTTTATTAATGATCGTAGTGATGCAAAAATTGCTGATTTTGGTATTGCCAGATTTGAAGATTCAAGTTTAACTAAGACCGGCTCTATTATTGGTACCCCCAATTATATGTCACCGGAACAATGTGCGGGGCAGGTGCTAGATTTACGCACAGATTTGTTCTCAATAGCTGTCATGCTGTATGAAATGTTAACCGGTGAAAAACCCTTTCAAGGTAATACTGCGCATGCAATTATGTTGCGTATCACGACCTCTATGCCTGAAAAACCCTCCGGACTCAATCCCTCCCTACCTAAGTTATTTGATCGATTGATGGCTAAAGCATTAGCCAAGGAACCTAAAGCCCGTTTTCAAACGGCAGCAGAATTTCGTGATGCCTTGTTAAAAGTTCATGATATGACAAAGGATGATTTTCCCGGTTGGCAGCCCCCTGTAGAGAAAAACCGGGTAACAGCAGCACCTGATTCAAAAGCGAGCGTCGAAACCGTCATGGCGCCTACTGAACTGGATAAAACGCTGGTGAGTCCTAGCAATGATGTTGATCTGGATAAAACGGTTCTTCAACAAAAGCCTGTACAGGATGCTACGGTATTGATGACTGCTGCTAGGCAGATTGATTTTGTTGAAGGGAAACCTAAGGCTGCGAAGAAGAAAAAGAAACCGTCGAAAAAGAAGCTAGATAAACAAGATCACAATGATCTTAATGAGATGCTAGGTTCAGAAGATGAAACCATCGCTTTTTATGGCGATGTTGGTGCTAGTCGTCATGCTGTATCGAGAAACAAAAATCGTACAGCTATGTATCTTACCGCTTTGATGGTTCTTTGTGTGGTAGTCGCCGGAGGATTTGCAGTTTTTGAGTTTAGTATTAGTCCTAAAACGCCGGTTGAAACACTTATAGTAGAAAAAAATGAGACTTATGTGCCGGACCTTCAAGTACTAATAGGCGATAAAAAATCTGTATTAGAGCCAGGTAAACCGCTAACTGAAAAGAAGAAAGCAAAACTCAATAAATTATTAAAAGTCGCAGAATTAAATATGAATTCGGGGCGTTATATTTGGCCTTCAACCAGTAATGCCGCTTATGTTTATCGATTGGCTTTACAGCTTAAAAGCAATGATGAAACCGCTATTAATGGTTTAATCAAAGTTTGTGATGTCTTAGTTAAACAGGCTGGACAGCTGTTACGTGAAAAAGACTACGACAGTTTAAAGGCGCATTTGGATGCAGCATTAGCAATATTTCCTGGTGAACAACGTTTAGAAGCGTATCAGGGGAAATTGGCATCACTGGCGCAACAATAACAAGAGATAAAGATTCTGGCTTAGCGGCAATAAGCTGGCCTTGCAAAATAAAAGGTTTTTCCATGTTCGATCGAATTCTCTCGCAGTCATCTTTGTGTGGTTTCTTAGCATTAACGCTGATATTAACCGCCTGTAGTAAAGGTGATGAAGAACTCACATATTCAATAGAGCGTGATAATGAAAGTCAAAGTACAGATGCCTCGCAGGGCAGTAGTACTGACGAGAAAATTAGTGCGCTATTAGCGGTTGGGCCAGGAACAGATAAACCCGATATTTCCCCTAGATCGATTGATCTGGTCTTGATTACGGATGAGAACTTAAGAGCGTGTGTTGGCCTGGCTTTAGATAAGATAAATGCTCAGCAGACAACTGATTTAAGATCTTTAGACTGTGAAAACATGAGTATTATAACAACTGAGGGGCTAGGGCAGTTTGATGCTTTAGAAACGCTAAGTCTTGCTGATAATGAGTTAAAGACTGTGACCAGTCTCTCCGAGCTTGTTTATCTTTATGCTTTAAATATTTCAGGTAATGCATCGGTAGATAGCACGATTATAGCGGGCTTAACACAGCTTCTATATCTTAATTACAGCAATAATGACACGCCGAATATATCTTTCCTTTCTTCTTTGACGAAGCTAACTCATGTGTACCTTTCAGACAATGGTATCTCTGATATTTCTGCATTAAACACGTTGAGCAATATTGTTGTTATGGGCTTACAAAATAATTCCGTGTCTGATTTGTCTTCTTTAGCGAATTTAACAACACTGGAAATTCTTTATTTAAACGATAATATCATTATCGAACTATCGGCATTATCGGATTTAGCTGAATTACAGTTACTCGAACTATCGGGTAATGATGTCGTTGATATATCAACCCTGGCAAAAAAAGATGACTTGTTGGTATTGAATTTGGCTGATAACAAGATTGTCGACTTATCCATTCTTACGGGATATACAAAACTCGAAGTACTGCGCTTAAATAATAATGATGTTAACTCTCTCGCTGCGGTTGTTAACCTTGGTCAATTACAAGTTTTCGAAATTGAGGGCAATTCAGCTATTTCTTGCGATATTCTACAGCAGCTTATAGATAGCGGCAGTTGGTTAAATATTACATCCGTAGATGATGGTGCCAGCTGTAGTAGTTATGTGAGATATTCAGAAATAACCGATGTTAGCCTTAAAGCCTGTATTGAGGCGCAGACCGAAGGGCAGACAGTCGGCAGTATTAGAGAATTATCTTGTACGGGAATAACCATCAATTCATTGAATGGCTTAGATCAATTTTATAAGCTGGAGTCACTGGAGTTGTCTGGCAGTAGCGTGGCAGATTTTTCAACGTTGAGCGAAATAAGCAGTTTACAAAAGCTAAACCTATCAAATGCCGGGTTATTGAATACCTCGGAATTTGAGGCCTTATTAGAATTGGTAAGCTTGGACATCAGTAGCAATGCCATCAGTGATCTTAATGCGATTACAGGTTTATCAAAATTAACGCATTTAAATGTAGCCAATAATCAACTGCAGAATTTAAGCCCAATTCTTACTCTCACAGCGCTAACCGGATTAGATATATCATCGAATATTAACAGTTCTTGTAAAGATATTACGGCTATCAATGCTTCAAATAATAACTTGAGTCCCAGTCTAACGATTCTTCCGGGTGATAATTGTACCCGTTATTTAGATTTGAATTTAATTACCGATACAAATTTAAAAAGCTGTGCTGAAACAGTAGTAACAAACGAATATAGTTTAGCCGATTCGGTAATGAGCTTGGATTGCTCGTTGAAGGACATCAGTAATCTTGCTGGATTAGAGCAGTTTAGTGCATTGAAAAATATTGATTTAAGTGGGAATAATATTACTGAGTTGTTGGCATTCAGTAGTTTGACGGCTCTTGAATCGATAAATTTGGGTAATAATAATATAAATGATTTAACGGCTTTAAGTGGTTTAGCAGCCTTAAAAGATATAAAAATTTCGGGCAACAACGTGCAAAAATTAACGCCGCTATCTGCTTTTACGACGTTAACAACTCTTGATGTGACGGGCAATAACACCAGTTCCTGTGAAGAATTATCTGGCATCATCAGCAATAACAGCAGTGCAACGATTACCGCCGCAACGCCCGGTAGCACCTGTACAACGTATGTTAGTTTCTCTAGGATCAGTGACTCGGGTTTAAAAAGCTGTATAACGGAAAAAGTGCCGACTTATACTTTACCTGCAGCGATAACGTCTCTGGATTGTTCTGCATCATCGGTCGTCGACCTAACGGGACTGGAACAGTTTACCGCATTAAAAACCCTGAACCTTAGCAACAATACGATTGCTGATTTATCTGTATTAAGCAGCTTAACAGCATTGCAGGATGTGAATCTTTCAGCCAATAACTTGCAAAATCTGACGCCTTTATCGGGATTTAGCACACTGACGGCATTGGATGTGAGCGGTAATGCCAACAGTTCCTGTGAGGAGTTAAGCGGCATTATTGCCAATAACAGCAGGGCAACCATTACTGCAGCTACTGCCGGCACAAGCTGTACAACGTTTGTCCGTTTTACAGCGATTACGGATGCGGGATTAAAAGCTTGTGTCAGCGCTAATGTAGCCACTTATGCATTGCCAGCATCCATCACTGCATTGGATTGCTCTGCATCATCGGTAACGGATTTAACTGGGCTTGATCAGTTTACGGCATTAACAACCCTGAATTTGAGCAACAATACGATTGTCAATTTAAGTGTATTAAGCAGTTTAACGGCATTGCAGGATGTGAACCTTTCAGCCAATAACTTGCAAAATCTGACGCCTTTATCGGGTTTCAGCACACTGACGGCATTGGATGTGACTGGTAATGCCAATAGTTCCTGTGAGGAGTTAAGCGGTATTATTGCCAATAACAGCGGCGCAGCCATTACTGCGGCGAGCGCCGGCACAAACTGTACAAGTTTTGTCAGTTTTGCTGCGATTACGGATGCCGGATTGAAAGCTTGTGTCAGCGCTAATGTAGCCACTTATGCATTGCCAGCATCCGTCACTGCATTGGATTGTTCGGCATCATCGGTAACGGATTTAACTGGGCTTGATCAGTTTACGGCATTAACAACCCTGAATTTGAGCAACAATACGATTGTCAATTTAAGTGTATTAAGCAGTTTAACGGCATTACAGGATGTGAATCTTTCAGCCAACAACTTGCAAAATCTGACGCCTTTATCGGGATTCAGCACACTGACGGCATTGGATGTGACTGGTAATGCCAATAGTTCCTGTGAGGAGTTAAGCGGCATTATTGCCAATAACAGTGGCGCAACCATTACTGCAGCTACGGCAGGCATAAACTGTACAAGCTTTGTCAGTTTTGCTGCGATTACAGATGCGGGATTGAAAGCTTGTGTCAGCGCTAATGTAGCCACTTATGCATTGCCAACATCCGTCACCGCATTGGATTGTTCGGCATCATCGGTAACGGATTTAACTGGGCTTGATCAGTTTACGGCATTAACAACCCTGAATTTGAGCAACAATACGAT
>JABSRQ010000068.1 GCA_013215055.1 Pseudomonadales bacterium
ATCGAATACTTCTACTGCACCTGCATTAATTTGGGCATTGCTGTCATTACAGTCGCTGCTGTCGGCAACATAGTTTTCGGGAGCGGTGATATTGCTGATAACAACATTGATATTGCCGTAATTATCGCCATCAAGATCCTGATACCAGGTGACATTTTTGAAACCTTCATCCACTTGGTCATCGCAGTCATTATCGATGCCATCATTTATTTCTGTCGCTGCCGGGTTAATTGCCGAGTTGGTATCATTACAATCGCGGTTGTCAGACACATATCCCTGGGGCTGTGTTGTAGCCAGCAGCGGTGTGAAGCTATTGCCGAAGCCATCGCTGTCGTTATCAATAAACCATATTTTGATGCAATAGATTTCGATATTGGAAATATTCGTGCTGGAGACGGTGCCATTACCGTTGCTGATTTCACAAACGGTATTGGCTGGCGGGGTGGCGACGGTAATAATATATTCATCGCTGTCATCTATGCGTTCGGGGAAAGAAAATTGATCATTCTGGATGGTGAATGTATGTGCCGCGCCATTTAAATGCAGCTCTATGCTGGTGGGTATAAATTCTGAAAAGGTTCCACTGATTGCCCTGCCTTCAACCAGGGGATTGGTGCCGTCACTGAGCTCATCAAAATTAGATCTGCCATCGCCATCATTGTCGGGTTCTATATAGTCATTCACAGGATCAACAGCGGGGAAGCTGTTTGCGCCTTCTGCAATGGCCACATTCTTGCTTAATGTGGCGACGGGAATAACGGTTCCGCCATTATCGGTATCAATATAATTAATGATAATAAAAACACTATGTTCACCTAGCTCAAGACCCGGAAGATTCAGTTCGAAGCTATCACCATTACGTGTCATGTTTATCGCTGCGGCACCATCGATAGAGATTGTGGCGGTGTAACTATCACTGTGACCTGCAATATGACTGCGCATTTTAACCGGCAGCAGCAAGGTATTGCTGTTATCGGCAGTGCCTTCGTTATTGGCTGAAGTACTTTTACCTGCATCCGTACAAGCTGCGAGCAGGAATAAAACAAAAACAGAAAATACGGTATTACTGAGTTTAACTACCGGGACATATTTGAGAATACTGAACATAGGGCTTTCTCATTTTTATATTTAGACTGGGTTGAGAGTATTCACATCACCTCCTGTGATATTTTTTTACTGTGGTATCGGTACCGAGACCGATAATGTGCCGGTAGCGGGATCCGGGTCATCAGAACCGCCTCCACCTCCGCCGGCAGCCGCAGCTCCCAGAACAACCGCGCCCACCCCAACCCATAACCATTTATTGCTCCAGATACTGCCTTCATCTTTTTTGTCTCTAGGCATCGGAGTTTCGGGCGGGGCTTGCATATTACTGTCGCTGACTTGATTGATGACGCCGGATCTTGCATCGATGCTAATCTTGAGTGGGGAAAACGAAAAACCTTTTAAAACCGAATTTCCAGCCAGATCTTTTGCCTGAATATAATATTCAATGCCGGGTGGTTTGAGTTCCTCGGGGGTCAAAGTGGTGGTATAAAGAGATGCACTCAGCGTATTTTTCATTAATCGGCGTTTATAGAATTCAGAGCCTTCGGTGCGGAAAAATAACGTGACAGATTGCACCGCAATATTATCGCTTACCGTTGCAGAAATAACATGGCTGCCGGTATTGTCGATACTCTTTTTTAAGGGTTCATGTTTAACACTGGGGGCAATAAAATCATCGGAGGGAAGCGCAAGGTCGTCGCTGTAAACAGATAGGCTGAAGAATAGGGAAAGTAGGAAAGCAGAAGCTGATAAGGTTTTGACCATTGAAAATGATTTTCTATCTTGCTTACCTTTCATTAAAAACCCCTTTACGCCTTTAAATGTAGAGACTCACAAACATTGAAAAATGCATAACAAAATTCAATAGCTTGAGCTTTAAGCATAAGACAAGACGTAAAAGCAGGTAAGATTAATTGAGAATATAAAAAAACCGTGATTATTCCTTTTCACGGTGAAGCCCTAGCGTGTGATGATGGACGCGGTTTATTGCCAGAAAATAAACATCTTCCCGCTATTATCAGCTTTAATTTTTAGATGAATTTGTTTCCAACTTTGTGCCGGTTTGACGTTATTACCATCTTTTGTGATTAATAAATAAATCTCTAATTCTGCCTCGGCTTCATTTTTTGATTGATACATTTTTAGATCATTGACCTGCAATTCTATGGATTCATACTCCCGGAATAAGACCTGAATAAAGTTTTCTTTTTGGCTAGATAACTGGCTGAAAGAAAGTAAGGTTTTGAGGCTTTTTTGTTGAAAGGCTAATAAGAATTTTTCTATCAATATGGGCGCTTCTTGCCCTATAGGTCGGTAGGTCTTTGTGACTGGTTTTGGTTTTTCAGCCATCTTAGTTTTTTTCTGGGCTTGCACCACTGGCTGTTTGGTGATGACGGGCTGGGCTTTGACCACCGGTTTGGGTGCAGTTTTAGGTTTAGGCTTGACTACAGTTTTGGCCTTGGCAGTAGGCGCAGCCTTAGTTACCGATTTAACAATGGCTTGTTTCTGAGTCTTCGCCGCGGTTTTTTCTGTGGCTTTCACCGCGGAGTCTGTGAGGGTTTTTTCAACTACGTCTTTTGGGGTCTCAGTTTTTTGCTTGGGCATTACGGGTGTTTTATTGATGTTTTGGTTGGCAGGCTTGATTGCTTGCGGAATTATTGGCGGCTGCGTTGGCGTATCGTTTGTAGCGATGGGAGTAATAATTTCAGGGCTAGATATCGATGGGGATAGACGTTTATCGCGATAAATCCAGACCGAGGCAATCATCGATAAGGTGAGAAAACCAATAATAATGGTCGCAACGATGGTTTGAGATGATGTTTTCTCTTTAGGGGGCGTGAGGGGCTCTTTTTGCTGTTGTTTGTCAGACCAGTCTGCTTTTTTGGATGCGGGTTTTAGTGTGAGTGCCGTGTTTTTTGCTGCCGGCGGTGAGAATTTTGCCGAGGTTAAATAGCGGGTGGTGTTCTGGCCAATATTGATGGCGTTTCTATCGGCGATATCGCAGATTGTTTTTCCTGTGAGCATATCCATCCATTCTTGCGCACATTGAGGCCTGCCTTTTATATTAAAACAAAGTGCACAATCCACCGCATTGAGAAAATGCGCGGAGTATTTTCCTTCCAGTAATTTTGATACAGGTAACAATGGATCGGGTAATTCATTGGTTAATGCTGCCGCTCGTTTCATCGCATCTAGAGGTGGATGGCCGGTTAATACACAATATAACGTCGCAGCCAGGCCATAGATGTCTGTCCACGGGCCCTGGTTAGAATTGCCTTCATTGTATTGTTCAAAAGGGGCGTAGCCAAACGTGACCATGCTTGTCAGCGTATGGGTTTGCTCTCCCACCGCATAGCGGGCAGATCCAAAATCCAGTAATACCGGCGATCCATCTTCACGAATCAAGATATTACTGGGTTTTATATCTCTGTGGATGAAACCCGCATCATGAACTACCGCCAGGCCTTCTATAAGCGGCAGTGCCACAGCCAATAATTCCTCTTCATTAAAATGTTTGCCCTGTTTAATTTCATCACTGAGCACCTCACCTTGCTCATATTCCATGACCATATAAGCGGTATTGTATTTATCAAAAACACTGAGAACTCTAACGATATTTGGATGTTTAAATTTCGCGAGTGTTTTGGCTTCGGTGATGAAGTTTTTTAGCCCCCAGTTATACACATCTTCTTGCGTGGCGGTGATAGGTTTCACGGTGGAGTCTTGCTCGCTTCTACTCGCAAAGCTGCTGGGGAAATATTCTTTGATGGCAACCTGGTGGTCCAGATTATTATCTTTGGCCAGGTAGGTAATGCCAAAGCCCCCACGCCCCAGCACACCTTCTAGCTGGTACCAAAGCAGGGAGAAATCTTGGGGCAGAGAATCTATGTAGGAGACAGTCGACATTTCAGAGGTCTACATTTTCTTAGGGGGAATGTTATTGAAGAATTGAATAAACATGGCCATATAAAGCATCGCTGATGATTTAAATATAGAGCAGGGATGGGCATTGTTACAGTAATTAGTGGACGTAGAATTTTATCTCCCATTTTTGACCTAGGCCATTTGCGTACCAACATTCACCATTTGACCCATATTTTATTTTCTCCTGTTTTTTTATGATGGGCACATCACGATAAAACGTATTTGGAAATCCTATGTTGCCTTTATTCCCTTTTAAAAAAATGGCACTGGCCATCACATTAGCCAGCGGCAGCTTTTCTGCTTTCTCGGCAGACATCACGCCGTTTGATTTATTGGGTGACGTTAAAGGCGAGCTTGGCATCATCTCTCCCTTTGTTAAACCTGCACCTGAATTAGGTCCGACGGCAAAGATGGCACCGGCTTTGATTGAACTGAACCTAGAGGGTTTAGGCTTGGTGCAATTACAACTTGATGAGACGTTTAATCAGCTGGGGCGACAGATACTTAAGGGCCGCTTGCTGCAAGGCGGAGCTGAGATTCCGTTTAGTGAGGTGATCCTGGTGGAATCACATAATGATACGATCATGGCATCGATTGAGACGCCTGAAAATAAATGGCTGATCATGCCCGATATTAACAATCAGCAGCAGTATCTGATTAAACGTGAAAGCCCAGCCATGGACGATGACATCATCGAAGATCCCGAACATGCTAAATTGGAAAAAACGTTGCTAGGCATAGGCATGGCTCCGGAAGAAATTCCGCGTGCGGCTCCTGATATAGACGGCAACGGTGATACCGTTATCGATATTTTTATGGGCTTTTCAGAAAAGGCTTTGCCTTATGTACAGGATAAAGATGCCTATGCCTTAATGCAGATTGCGACGGTTAACAACGCGCTGGAAAATTCCAAAATTGATAATATCCGTGTGCGTCTGGTGGGCACCGGCACCACCGATCAACATATGGGAATGAGTTCATATCAACTGCCGCTGCTGAAAGACTGGTTTGCCGATGACATCAACAAATATTCACCCGATGTTGTCACCGGTTTTATGATATGGGATGAGACCTTTGAGAATCAGGCCACTGGCTGGGGCTATGTTAACGGTTATTACAATATCAACGATATCAAAAGCCCCAACGCCTTTCGCCATGAGTTAGGCCATAATATCGGCGGTAGTCACTGCAACAACAATGCCGCTTATAACTTTGGTTACAACAATGGCATGACCAAAACCCATCAGTGTGGCAACAATATCAACTATTATTCTAACCCTGATGTAACGGATATGTATGGCCTCGCCATCGGTGATCCTAACACTGGAAATATGGCAAAAATATGGCGTGACAATGCCAGTCGACATTCGGCATTCAGGCCTGCTGTGGTACCTTTCGAAGAGGAGGAACGTAGTTTGTTGGCACATAAAACCGGTATCAATGTCGGTAATGGTCAGTGGGCTTATGTGAATGTGAATATCCCTGAAGGCGCCAGCCGCATCGTGGTGTTACTCAATGACAGTGATCAAAGCCAAGGTGGTGCGAGCCGTTTATATATTCAACAAGGCAGTAATCCTACGGCTAATAGTTACCACACAGCTTCAGCGGCCACGGCTCCGTATTATGTGAATAACCATGCATTGGCGGTGAATAATGTTTCAGCCGGCAACTGGGTTGTGGGTATCAATGGCATTAAAGATCAGGCCAAGAATCTGCAGCTTAAGGTCTATAGCTACGATAGCAGCGGCAATATTGTCGATGGTGGCGGTAACGATCAGAATGATGATAATCAGCAGGCTGATGACGGTGAACTTTTGGCTGAGATAACTTCTCCTGCAAACGGCAGTCAGCTGGATAACGCGAGTATGACATTTGAGCACGGCGACAAACAAAACATGTGGTTATATGTTGGCAGCAGCGCCGGTGGCAGTGATGTATTTAATCAGCAGATATCCGGTACTTCAACCCGCGTAGAGGGTTTACCCGAAGATGGCTCCGATATTTTTGTCACGTTGTGGACGATGATTGATGGTGATTGGCAGTCGCAGAATTACGGTTATAGCAGCGTAACTAATCAGCAACAAGTGGATGAAACTGAGAGCACAAACACGATTCCTCAAGCCCATTTACAAGCGCCGTTATCGGTACAAACACCTGCTACGGGTGTCACGCTAGATGGCACTGCATCCATGGATGTTGATGGGGATAACTTAACTTATATCTGGTTCCAGCTTTCAGGCCCCACGGTAAATCTGAATAAGCAGAATACATCGCTGACTACGTTTTCGGTAGATGCCTTGGATAGTGATACTACAGCCCAATTTCGCTTAACTGTATTTGATGGGAAGGATACACATAGTAGTGATGTTAGCATCTTGCTTAAAGCGACAAACAACGATGGCGGTGCAGCTGATAACGATAATGAAGACTATGAACAGACGGATAATGAAACCGATAACAATACGGATACAGATATTGATGCGGGCGGTGACGAATCATTAGGCGATAATGTTGATGATGTTCAGGATGAGCAGGACAACACGAATGCCGAAGCCAGCAGTGGTAGTACAGCTTGGTTGATGTTGGGTTTGTTGGGCTTATTTGGCCAAATTTCTCGCAGCAAGAAAACCATAAAATAGACAACACACAGATAATATAACGATAAAAAAAGGCAGCCTAGGCTGCCTGAGTTTTATCTATAAAAAACGCGGTTTACCAAAGTAGAAAGGCATTATCACCGGCTTGCAGATGTTCACCCACTTCAGGGAAGTGACGCAAGATGATATCTGTGAAGTCGTTAGACTGAACCCAGTTTAAACCTTCAGGGCTGTAAGTTTCTTCTGTGAAATCTTCGGTATAGAAGCGATCAGCCATTAAGCGACGTGAAGCCATCAGGATAAATAACTGGAAGGTGGTTTCACCAAAGATAAAACCATCCGGGCGTACGGTTTCAGCCAAAGAGCCCACCAATAAATCAATCTGTTCGATGTCATTGCTATATAGGCGTTTCATCTTTTCGACCAATGCCGCATCCGAGCTTAAGTCTTCAAACTTGGTGATGGGGTTCAGGCCTATCAAGCGACGGAATTCGTTGTAGCGTGGCACACCACGTTCACGGTCACGAATAATATCCACAGCACCCAGATCGATATTGCCGATCATCGGAATAGATAAGTTTTGCAGCACCGAAGGGTAGTTGTTGAGGGTTAATGCACCGGGCTCTTGAGAGGCAAATGAATACCAGATATCGGCAATATCATAATCCTGCATAATCGCAACAGAGTCTTCATTACGGCTATCGGCCAGCGCAATCGTTGCCAGCGTGGTTTGATCATCTCTGCTCTTAATCGCAAGGTCGTCACGTAATAACGTATGCATACGGTAGATAGAAACAAACTCTTCGGTAAATGCAAAAGGCACATCGTTGTAAGCTGCCTTGCTGGCGCCTACGATGCCGCTGATGGCGTGTTCGGCACTGCCGCCGCCGATACCATCTTTAAGATTGCTTTGCTTACCGGTGGTGATCCTCACTAACCAATCCACATAACCCAGGTTTTTGATCAGGTTACGTAATGCCTTCTGCATCGGTGCCTGGCTTTCTTCACCCAATAAACCGTACCAGTTACTGTTCATGGCAGTGTCTAATACTTTATTGTTCAAAATGGTGGTGGTCCATTCAACGGTATGAATTTTTGCCATTAACGCGGCGTTAACTAAACGTGCCTTGTCGTATAGCTCTTCATCATTCATTTCTGGATAACTAGCCGCTAAATGATCGGCAATGGCGTTATGTTCCATAACAAATAGATGATGTAACATTTCCAGACCCAACCACCAGTTTTCACTGCGGCCAACTAAAGGTAAACCGTTATCACCCAAAGGCAGGCGGTTATCTGCGGTTACCGTTAAACTGCCACCTTCAAAGCTGCGTAAGCTATTGGCTGCGGCGAGGTTATTACCATAAACCTGTGAACCATCCCACCAGTGGGTATTGATATTTTGATAGCTGGCAGGGCTGCCGGCATCGGCATCGGTGCGGGTGGTATCTTTACGTGAACGTGTCACATACATGGTATCGCTGCCCCATGGATCATCGGCAGAAATCGGCACCTGAATCGGATTGCTTCTATCCGTTTCTCCATGACTTACCCAGTCATGTATCATAAATTGAATCCAGGAAGTTGTCAGATAGTTAGCGCCAGGAATCGATTTGAATTCTTCACGGGTGAATAGCTCGCGGCTAATTTCACGTGGGTTTGGTGTTAGCAGTTGAACATCATCTTCGGCAAAGCTGTTTGCCAAAGGTACGTTACGGCCAAAACGTTTACCGACCATGCCCATATCAGGCTGCTCTAAACTATTACAGGTGCCGTTGGCGGTTCTCGCACCCAGGCTTCTTTGATCACAGACGATGGTGGCATCAACCGCCGTTTCGGTATCAAATAAATTATTTTCCAGCAAATTACCACGTGTTTCCGCCAGCATTAAAACGGCGATTAAAACCCCTGTAGAACCTAATACCTTAGCCACAGTTGGCCAAGTTACCCAAATTGATGACATGAAATATCTCCTTGATACTTGTCACTAAACAACATTGTTAGATGGTAATTATATCAGGCGCGACTTGCCTCTACAGTAAGCGCATAGACTATATTTTTTCATAAGTGTCTTATTTTATTATGTTTTTTATTTGGGTTTAAGTTTTTGTTATTGACAACTCTACGCTGAAGGAAAAAGTTACTTAAATGAAATCTAACAATTGATTGACTTAAAAAGATAATTTATTTAAAGATGCCTGTATAAAGCATTTTATTTATTAGAAGAATCTGAATCAATTCTATTTCATTGGCTTTATCAACTTTTTTGAGCGTGACATGCCTATACTTAAGTTCGGTATTCATGATCGTTTTCATTAATAGATCATAAGTGGGGGGAGGTTTTTTTCCTGCATATATGACAGGTGCATGTCATATTGGGCTCGTCGTTGATCTGGCCAAAACCCAATGAACTAACTTCATAAGATATCAGATGATTTTTAGAGTCGAGATTGATGAAGCCATTACGCATTTTCTAATGCACAAGGGCAAACCAGAGCTAAGAAAATAGCTAAGAAAAAGTTTCTCCAAGAATCAGACCATTGACTACGTTGGTGTTATTAAGTGTTGTACGCATAGAAATGCCACGTACTTTTATTGGTGTTTAATGAATCATATAACTTCTGTGCTTTTTCGTTATCTGGAGCTGTAACCCATTGCAATCTAACCGCATCGTTATTTGCAGCAAACTCTCGGCAATGCTCTATAAGTTTTTTACCAACACCTTTGCCACGCATTTTAGGTGACGTATATAAATCATTAAGCACTGCGACTTTAGCAGTGATTGTTGATGTATAAGAAAAATATACAGTAGCAAAACCAACAACCTCTGAATTCTCTCGATAGAGAAACTGACAACCAGCCGAATTACCAGAACCAAACTGCGAGAAAAACTCCATATTCCTTGCATCTGATATATCGGAAACCTTGTAAAACTCTTGATAGGCTCTGATTAGAGGCAACACGTCTTCTATATTTTTCTCGGATACTTCTTCTATCACTAAACTCTCCAAAACATTTAACAGCCGATACAAAGCATTATTCTAAATCATTGGAAGGCAAACAAGCTTACATTTTTTCCAATTCCCCCATTGCAGCCTTGTGGTTAAATCAAGCATGGCTGTGGCAACTATTGCTACCGTGATTTTCATCTACACTTAGATACACTGATTTTTCTAAAGTTAAACCATTATTTTCAGCGTTAGTCGAGACGGTTCTAATTGCAGTCATGGTTTAGAGAGGTGGGTTATGAGCAACCCTATTTGTGACCATAGGCCAGCGCCTTTTTATCCTGTCATCCTGATTTTTATTCTATGTGTCCACCCCTTCACGGTGAATGCCTTAGACTTATTTGATCTTTCGCTGGAAGAGCTACTCAATTTGAAAGTGACAACGGCATCCCGCTACGAACAAAGCTCTAACAAGGCACCGGCCACCATGATGGTGGTGACACAGCAGCAAATACGGGAGCGCGGTTACCGCCATCTGTTGGATCTATTACAAGACATGCCCAGCATAGATGTACAGCTGAGAACCAAGTCAAACAGCGACTCAGCAATTACTATCCGTGGTGTAACCGGTAATAATAAATTCATTATCATGCAAGATGGTGTGCGCATCAGCTCACCTACCGGCGAGTCTATGGCCATTCATGATAACTTCCCGCTGTTCCAGGTTAAGCAGGTAGAAATTGTCTATGGCCCGGCATCGTCTCTGTACGGTGCCGATGCGTTTACCGCTGTCATCAATCTCATCACCTATAACGGGCACAAAAAACCGGGCTCGGAAGTCGCTGTACGGGTAGGTGAAGATAATGAACGCTACGCCCATTTTCAGTGGCGTAATAGCCTGGGCGAGAATATAGGCCTGTCGATTGGTGGTCACCTGCAGAGCAGTGATAATCAGGATCTCTCTGCCGAATACCCAGAACGTTATCAGCTTGAAGATTTAACTCTGGCGTTTCTTAATCCCTTTGCCAGCGAAATCATTGTGCCTGCCGAACAGCGACCGGCCTACGACAACCCTTCACAAAGCCACAGTATTAATCTGCGCTTCGATGTCGCTGAACAATTCACAGCCGGCTTCACTAGATCTAATTTTGTGCAGGCCACCAGCCAGGCCGTGCTTCCTGATACGGTTAATTATGGTCAGAATGCCAACTGGGAAACCACCGTCAATAGCTTTTACCTGAAATACCATATGGAGTTTAATGACACTTTAAGTTCGTCGATACAGGTCAGCTGGTTGGATTATGAGGTGGATGAAAGCAGCAAATACAATAATGTTTTTTCTGCTTATGAAAATGCCTATAAATACGCCAGAGGCAGCGAGACAGAGTTGACTCAATAGTTTAACTGGCAGTTCACGCCGGCTAATAATTTGATCGCCGGTTACAGCTTCGAGCAATTTAATTCCCTGCCTACCACTGCTGATCTGAATACACCGTTTGATCCCAATATAGCCGCCAGCGAACAGCACTTCCCATACCCCGGAACGGCAGGGGCGCTGCCAACAAAAATATTTGAGGTCAGCTGGAAAAATATGGCGATCTTTTCACAACTTGAAACACAATGGAGTGATACCTTCACCACAACGCTGGGCCTACGCTATGACAGCAGCAGCTCCTACGATGACACCGTGAACCCCAGAGTAGGGTTTGTCTATTCCCCTGTAGATCAGTTTGTCGTCAAGGTATTCTACGGCACCGCGTTCCTGGCTCCATCCCCAGCCGCACGTTATTTACATTTTGGATCATTTGTTGAAGGCAGTGACAAGGTGGCTATGGAACCTTTTATCAGTGCCCATGGTGCCAGCGAGAACGACGGCATTTTTGACTCTTTCTTTTTCTTTGTCGCCAACCCGGACCTTGAACCCGAAGAGCTGGAAAACCTTGATATTAATCTGCTGTGGCTGCTTAACGACAGCCTGCAACTGGGAGTGATATTGTATAGGGAAGAAGTCGACAATATGATATTGAGTCGCACGACGGATACTGCCATCACCGATTTTATCGATGGTGGTGCCATACTCGTGACCCAGATCTCGGACAATATCGGAAAGTTAACCGCGACAGGTGCCGATTTCACCCTGCTCTATCAAGCCGGATCGATTAAAGTATGGAGTAGTCTCAGCCTGGTTGATGGCGAACTGGAAGGTGAAAACAACAGCACGGATCTGCCTTTAACGTCGGAACAAAAACTCAAGATCGGTGTGACATGGCGTGTTAATCAATGGTTTATCAGCCCGTCGGCTCATATTATCGGCAAGACCAATAGCCCACTTGGTGAAGCAGTGGAGGGCTACGAAGTTGTACATCTCTATGGTGGTTATAACGATTTATTTGATCATCTGACGCTGACACTTCGCATCCAGAATCTGCTGGATCAACAATACGATAACGCGGCCGATTTCTCTGGGGCTTTTCCTGCCGTTGCCCAGGAAAAACGTAGCATTGAATGTGGTGCCATTTATCGTTTTTAAATCATTAGCTTTTCTAACATTTTTTAGTTTCTATATTTGATTTCCTCGGTATGTACGTCAACTGGAGCCGACTGTGATCGCTTTCACTCTGCGTCCCATATAACCCTATTCACATTTTTTTCAAAAAAGGCAATGGAATAAGAATAAACATGTGCAAATTTTAAACGTATTTCCTAAGACATTAATAATAATACGTATTATTATTATTTATACCCCCTCTGCTTATTGTGTTAGATACATATTTCTTTAATATGTTGGCACTTATATGGATAAAATAATCAAGTCAGGATGATTAAATTTGCTAGGCAGTACTCAGGGGAAACCAATGATTCCAGCAATTTTCAAAAGAACACTATCGGGCGTAGCCATCAGCTCCGTCATTCTCATCAGTGGTTTGGTTCATGCCAAACAACAGGAAGCCATCGTTGTAGGGGCAGGCTTAGCCGGGTTAACCGCAGCCTATGAACTTGAACAACGTGGTTACGACGTCATCATTCTTGAAGCCAGAGATGTTGTTGGTGGCCGTATGGGTACCCTGGATATGGGTGATCAACACGGTGAAACGGGCGGTGAGTTATTAGACTCGAAAAAAGTCCACACCGAGATGTTCCGCTATGCCAAGAAATTTAAAGTAGAAATGGTTGATGTTGGTTACTGGGAAAATGGTATCGAAGAAGGCGCCTATTTTATTGATGGCAAGCTGGTTCCCTACGGTGATTTTAAGAGTGAATTTGGCAGACCGGTTAAAAGAGAGATGGACCGTTTCTGGAATGCTGTAGAAGATCTTGCATTATTAGTGCCTGATCATACCCGCCCTGACCTGGCTCCAGATGCACAAGTTCTGGATCAGATGAATATGCAGGATTGGATCGATGATCTGAATCTTGATCCTATTGCCAAGACACTGGCTGAACATCACGTTCGCGCAGAATATGATGAACCTCATGATGTTTCTGTGTTGTGGATGGCTCACCAGAGCAAGGTTTATGAAAACGTTGGTGATAATAAAATTGAAGTGGTTCGTTTTATGGACGGCGGCCGAGCTTTTGCACAAGCCTATGTTGATCACATCGATGGCCCGGTTTATCTGAACCATGCTGTTACCAAAATCCGCCAGAATGAAAAAGGTGTAGTAGTCACTGCGGCTGGCCATAAATTTAAGGCCGATGTTGCCGTTGTAACGGTTCCATTAACGGTTTTAAATAAAATTACATTTAAACCTGCCTTACCTGCCGACAAACAAGCGGCTGCCGATAATCTGAACTACGGTTCTCATACCAAGGTACTGATCGAATACAGCAAACGTTTTTGGTTAGATCTTAACGTCGGTGGTGATACCGTATCAGACCTGCCAATTGGCTGGACTTGGGAAAGCACCGAGCGTCAGACCGATACTACTGGCGGCATCCTGATCGCCTATAGCTCGGGTGATTTCACCGACAACCAAATTAACTGGTCAGATGCGGCATTGATTGTCGATAAAGTCGCTCAAATTGAAATCATGTACCCAGGTTCTGCAAAATATTTTGAATCGGCTTCGGTTCATGCATGGCATAGAGAAGAGTGGATTATGGGTGGCTTCCTGGCCTATGGCCCGGGTCAAGTTACGCAACATTGGAATGCCTTTCTTGAGCCTGCTGGCAAAATCTACTTCGCTGGTGAACATACCGATGATGCCTACGTGGGTTATCTTGAAGGTGCAGTTCGCAGTGGCATGAGAGTAGCTACACAGATCGCTGGTGAGTAATTAAACCCACTCGCAGCTGATTTAAGCCCGGTTCGCCGGGCTTTTTTATGCCTGTGTATTTGAGCTTGCTCACTTTGTTTTTGCTATAAATTTAAAAACATTTAGAATCCGTTAGGTAGGGTTTAGAAAAAGTTGATAATAGGACCCCCCTATTATTTCTGATAATGGAACCCCCTCACTTTGTTTTGATTAAAATGAAGGTGAGTAAAAGTGAAGCCTAGTTTAGCCGGGGCTTTGAGCGGGTTTGATGTAATAAATGATCAGTTTGAAAGTGAGGGGGCTCAATATACAAATGTTATGGAAAATCAATAATAAGAGGTAACTATGAAATTTAATCTAATAGTAATAATGATACTAGCCGTTTTAACCGGTTGTGCTGCTGCACCATCAGGTGAGCAATTTACTGCATTAAAAAAACCTTCAGAAAATAAAAGCTTGGTTTACATATATCGGCCAAATGTTTATTACGGTAAGGCTATTACATACCCCGTTCTTCTAAATAAAGAAAAGATAGCTGATATTGGTAATCGAGGATACTTTACTCTTAATCTTGATCCGGGTGTCTATAATATTAGACCTGATACCGCTTCAATAGATCATGATCTAGAGGTTAAATTGGATGCAGGTAAGACTAAATTTTTAGAACTATATACAAATGAAAAGTTTGCTCTTTGTTTTTGTACCACCCTCCAATTTAGAGAGGTCTCAGAAAAAGTTGCACTTGGTGAGTTAAACGATACTCGAGAAGAAATTGAAAGGGTATATATAAGCCAGTAATCCATAACCAACACCAGCATTGGACTTGCAAAAGCGTCACTCAAATTGCGGAGCAATTTAAGCGCTACTTCCGCAAGACAATGTGGTGGGCGTTAGGCCGAGGATCGATTGCTTAAGGAAGAATTAATGTTCAAATTATATGAGTTCGCCACGTCCGGAAATTGCTACAAATTACGCTTAGCGATGTCCTATCTAGAAATTGATTTTGAAAGAATTGAAATTGACATTACCAAAGGCGAATCAAGAACAAGCGAATTTCTAAAAATTAACTCAAATGGAAGAGTTCCTGTTCTAGAAACACCAGAGAGAAAATATTTACCTGAATCAAATGCTGCACTTTGGTATTTATCTTCAGAGACTGATTTAATGCCTGAAGATAAGTTCGATCAAGCTAAAGTATTGCAATGGATGTTTTTCGAACAATACAGTCACGAGCCTTTCATTGCGACATCTCGATATTGGATGCATATTCTTGATCAAGAAGAACAATATAAAAATGAATTAGAAGAAAAAAGCCCCAAAGGTTATGCTGCTCTGGATGTAATGGAACAACATCTAGAAATGGAAACGTTCTTTGTAGGAAATAAATTTTCTGCGGCAGATATAACTCTTTACGCATATACGCATGTTGCTAATGAAGGTGGCTTTGATCTTAGTAAATATACAGCGATTAATGATTGGTTTTCTCGGGTAGAGAATGTAAAAAACTATGTATCTATTAATGAATAGAGAAAATCGCCTAACTAGAAACTGCAATCTGACTCCGCAAACTGTCACTTTTTGTGCAAAGGGCCGCACAAAAATCGCCAGCTTTCTGCGCAGTTTAGCTTGGCGTTAAGTTGCCAAGGAGAGATATGGAAGCTTTGAGCGATAAAAGGATCTTGGACTCTTGGACGAAAAATGTATCTCCATGGGCTAAGGCTATTCAAGAGAAGAAAATAGAAAGTAGAAACCTCGTAACAGATCAAGCAATTGTTAATTTAATATCTTCATTTCATTCAAATACAGTTCTTGATATAGGCTGTGGAGAAGGCTGGCTAGTTCGAGAGCTGTCTTCTCTTGGTCTCTCCGTCACAGGAATTGATGCTGTTAAAGGGCTAGTTGATATAGCAATAGAACATGGAAAGGGTGTTTTCCATGTTTTGGAATATGAAAAAATTTCTTCAAATACCTTAAGTGAGAAGTATGATATTGCTGTTTGTAATTTCTCACTTTTAGGAAAAGAATCAGTAGAGCATATATTTAATGCTATCCCTGAAATTTTAAATGATGGAGGTCACTTTGTAATTCAGACGTTACATCCTCATGCCAGTTGTGATGATGCACCGTATGTTGATGGTTGGCGTGAAGGTTCTTGGAATGGTTTTAGCAAAGAATTTGTCGATCCAGCACCATGGTATTTCCGGACATTAGAGTCATGGTGTGATTTATATATTAAAAGTGGTTTAAAACTTAACAAGATTGAAGAGTCAGTCAATCCACATACAGGTAAAGTGACATCGCTACTGATGGTTGGTAGTGTGGCAACTTAACCAGAAGCTGCAATCTGACTCCGCAAACTGTCACTTTTTGTGCGAAAATCCGCACAAAAACCGCCAGCTTGCTACGCAGTTGAGCTTGGCGTTAGTTGCAGGATGAAAATATGGAGAATATTTATTTTTACAGTATTGGAATAATCTTTTTCTTTTTTGGTGTAGCGGTTTCTATATCTAGGACTAGGTTATTTTTAACAGGTGTTAGAGTAAATGGTATTATTGTCGAAATGGTTATACGGCATCGCACAGGGCCCGGAACGGCGGGTTCAAAATGTGCGAAGATAATTTATGATGATCCAAATGGTGAATGTAAAGAATTTGTAGACCAAAACAATTTGGTAGGCAGCCTGTACAAGGAAGATCAACAAATTACGTTGCTCATCGATATAAAGAATAACAATAGGATTGTTGTAAATGGCTTCTTCTCACTTTACGTCCCAAGTATGTGTTTATTCCTTTTTTCAGCTGTTAGTCTCTATATGGCAGCGCAATAATTAAGGCAACTAACAAGTTGCTGCAGTCGGACTCGTTAAACTGTCATTTGTTTTGCAAAAAGCCGCAAAACAAGCGCCAGTTTAACTCACCGCTGAGCAAGGCGTTCAGGCTGTAGGAAAAATAAACTAACAAAAAATCATTGTGTGCTACGTGAATGAAGTAGAGTTTTCATAGATGTATTGCTCCACAATTCGCGTAGATTCATATAAATTGTTTGTAAACTGTACAAATATAATCTGATAAAAATCAAACTGGAGTTTTTCTACAGCTTGGTTATGTGCTGGAACTAACATCGAGAATGTGATGATTAATGGAAGTTGTCTGTGTGGATCAGTGAAGTATGAGATTTCTGGCTCGGTCGGAGATATCGTGCATTGCCACTGTAATACATGTAAAAAGGCTCACGGAAGTGCATTTTCTAGTGTTTCTGCCGTTCAAGATTGTGATTTTAACTTGCTTAGTAAAGATCACCTGAAATCCTATGAGTCATCTGAGGGCAAGCATAGATATTTTTGTTCAAACTGTGGTTCTCAAGTTTATGCAAAAAGAGATAATACATCTCACATTATTCTTAGGCTTGGCTCATTGGATAGTGATATCGACTCGCCAGAGAAAGAACATATCTGGGTATCTCAAAAATCAAATTGGTATTCTATTAATTCAGAATTACCGGAACGTGAAGAATTTGAGTAAGCACATAATGAGCTGTTATGTGCAATCTCATCAAAAATCATACGTATAACAATAAAGGAAATAAAATGAAAGAATCACGTGATTACCTTGAAATGTCATTCCGCTCTATTGAGTGCTTCTCTAACGATGGAAAGCTGGATGCTAAAGAACTTGGCGAGATACTTTCTATCGCTGAAAAGGATGGAGAGATTGATCAAAATGAAGTGAGAGTTCTTCAGAATATTATTTCTAAAATTAAGCCACATGAAATTGATAACGAAATGAAAGAAATGATGCAGAGAGTATCTGATAAGGTAAGTGCGTAATCACATAACAAGAGCGTGCAATCTGACAGTAAAATCTGTCACATTTTGTGCAAAAACGCACAAAATCGCGCCACTTTCGCCTGCTGTTGATACCAGCGTTATGTTTCTATTCAAGGAATGAGCATATGAAAAAAGTATATTTACTGGTTCTACTATTCACTATTTCAAGTTCAGCTTATTCGAAGGATATTGTTGATAGTTTGAAAGATATGAGAAAGCAATCAGAGGATTTTCGAGAATTATCTATAGATTGCTTAGTCGAGCTTAAAGTATCTAAAGATAAAGGATGGAAGAGTGATGAGTGCGTAGAATATCAGCAATTATCAAAGACAGAATTACGAGTATTTAAAGAAAAGCTTAAAATTAAGAGTGATTTATTCCGTGATTACTCGAAGAATAAAGAAGGTTCTAAGCGACGCATAAAGAGAGGTGTAAATCAGCTTCTAACAATTAAATATAACATGCAGTCAATGAAAGAAATAACCAATAACTTTAAAGTATTGTAGATAAATCGCTCAAATAACGTTCATTCTATGTCGGTAATATTTTAAGGAAGAAACTATGCCATTCATCGCATTCGAAGCAGGCCAGCTTACTGAAGAGGTTAAAGAGCAGTTAATCCAAAGGTTAACTGACGTATCAGTATAGATTACAGGGATATCTTCATCATGCAATTGATGAGTGGTTCGAGAAAATTGTAAAACCACAGAGTCGAGGTGATGCAATCATTTGCCGATACGCCGATGACTTTGTCTGTGCTTTTCAATACCGTAGCGATGTAGAGTTGTTCTATTCAGAGCTTCCTAAACGGTTGGAGAAATTCAACTTAGAGGTAGCGCCAGAGAAGACCAACTGTATCCGTTTTAGCCGATTTGTCCCGATTCTTAAGCAGCAATTCACCTTCCTTGGTTTCGATTTTTACTGGAGCCCTGATGCAGGTGGAACGCCGCGATTGTTTAGGCGGACTTCGAGAAAGAAGTTGCAGATAACCCGAGCTAATTACACTGAGTTTATCAAGAAGAATAGGCATATGAAGACGCCACTATTAATTGATAAGCTAAAGCAAAAGCTTAGAGGCCACTTTAACTACTTTGGAGTGTTAGGTAATATGGTTGATCTGAATCAGATTTATAATTATGTTATTGAGTTTCTCTATAAGTGGTTGAACCGTCGCAGTGGACGCAAGAGTATGACTTGGTTACAGTTGAAAAGAGTAATAGCCTTTAGATCACTGGCGAAACCTGTGTGTAAGGCCAGAGATAGAAGCAGACGGGTATGGTTGTGAATTTATTGTTTTGTACTGCGAGAGCGAGTACGACCGAAGAGCCGGATGCGGGAAAACCGCACGTCCGGATCTGTATGGGGGGCGTTGAGAGATTGGCGTTCCTACCATGACTGTGAAAATTAAAATAGGGAAGTTATGAAATTATCAAATATTATGGTAGCTACAGTTTTATCTGTTATGTGTACTAGTACACTTAGTTCAGAGGGAAAACAGATAGGTATTGAGTCTATTATTAGCAAAAAAGCACTGAACTCATATTTAACTAAATACAACGATGCAACAGAAAACAAAGCTTTCGCTCAATCAGAGAGTGGGGTTTGGAACTGGCGCTCAAATAGAACATCTGTTGAGTATGCCAAGAGTAGTGCGTTAATTTCTTGTCGATCTCAGAATAAAAATCATGAAAAAGATTACCCGTGCAAATTAATCGATGTTAACGGGAAGTTCTTTAATTCGACAGATTAACGTGGAATCACATAACAAGGGCAAGCACCGACTGCGTAAAACTGTCACTTTTTGTGCATGGAACCGCACAAAAACCGCCATTTTTACTCCACTGTGTTACCGGCGTTACACACAAGGAAGAGGAAATAGATCGTGACAATTGTAAAGATTTCTAATGTTGTTAAAGGGTCAAGCGAATACACTAAGGGAAATACTAGAGTGTATGAAGTTGGCCACCGGATATTAAAAGAAAAGAAATCGTGTAAGCATTCTATAGCTGGCTCAACCATCATTGATTTTGATATTCTTGAGAAAGATGAAACTCGAATCGGAGTAATGCAAATTATCATTTCCGATAATGTTGATGAGATACACGATACAGGAAATTTGGGAGGCTTTTTACTTGAAGGAAGAGAAGATCCTGAATTAATTTATTCTTCAGCACTTCATTTAGAAAATATCCTGATTGAAGAGGGAGTTCATAGGATTCGCTGTGTCGCACCAATAAACAACATTGCTCAAGTTGATGCTATGAAACTCTTAGAAACTGAAAAGACCGAAGAGTTTTTAGATGATAACTGTACATATGTCGCTTACGAAAAAAGTGTGTAATGAGCTGTTATGACAATTGAGCGTCGAATGGAAGATTCGAGAGAATACTAAATATGAAAATTGTGCTCGGTCTTATTTTTACTTTGCTTATATTTATAACTGGAATTTCTAGTTTAGCTTACTATTTTTCAAGTGGAGATAGTTTAAGTGAAATACCGAAATTTGGTGATCTATATATGCATGTAGGGACTATAGATTCTTGTGAAGAAAAACGATCAGGGATTGGAAAGAGAAGGCATAGTAAGCGAATTTTGTATGTTGAATTGAGTGATCTAACTATACAAGAATATGTGATCCCTTTTAAAAAATGTGATTATTTTATAGATAATTTAAATGCAAAGATTGAGCTAGGGACTAAACAAAGAACCTCTCAAGTTTGGCATATGTCTGTTGAAGATGAAATTGTGTATAGTTACGAAAAAAGGATCGGTAGACACAAGGAAACTTATGAATTTCGTCCATTTATGTTAAAAATTGGTTTGTCCTGCCTGGTTATATTATTGACAATTTTTGCTTATATATTTTTCCGATCAAGGCTGAATACTGTACAGTCATAACTAATAAGGATAGGTCGCGCGCAGCCGCGACTTTATCCTCGGTTGAACAAGCCCGGCCCCTCTATAGTAAATATCTTTTTTCTTACACGCACCTTTGCGCCTGTTTTTAAGGAAGGCACTTTTTTCAGGGCGAACGAAGCCGTAACACCCTGAAAGGTGTTTTAAGAATTCAACTGATCAATACCGTTTTTTGGCTCCTGTACTTAATGTGAATGGATGTTTTTTACTGCTACATTGGTGTGGGAAGAGCCACATCCTGTGGGCTACGCCTCAGTAGTCCAACAAACTGCATGGAAAACCCGCAACACTTAGACGCGACGATATTGGTCTGAACCGGAACGATCTCAGGAATATTGACGCGCAACTTCAGCTGAATGCGTCGTAACGTCTTTTTCGCATTTCCATGCAAAAAACCATAATCCCGTGTGCGACGAAAGCCCTTGGGCAAGACGTGCTGTAATACCAGCCATAGAAAATCGGCCACGGATGCATGACGTGTCTTCCATTTTTTTGTATCGCTATCTTTATAACGGAAAGTGACGCGGCCATTTTTACAGCTCAGTATGTTCTTTTCACTGATCACACCTCGGTAGAGATAGCGCGCCAAATAGACTAGCGCAGGTTCACCTTTGCCGACTTTTGTACAGTTAACGATCCATTGTCTAGGCGTTTTTGACGGCACGTAAAAGTCGGCTTTCATCATGGCCTCGATGAACTTTCCACGAAACACGTTGGCCAGGTTTTTTTTCCTAAATAAATACTTCCCGCTCTTTTGACGCCATAACAATTGCTTCTTATCGAAGCCGCCGCCTGGGGCAATAAAATGAATATGAGGATGAAAATCCAGTTTCCGAGAGTGTGTATGAAGCACCGCAGTTAACCCGGCTTCACCTAAGAGTTTTTTATCCGTTTGGTAAAATGATTGTAGAGTTTCAACAGCCGCTTTCATCATTGCCTGATAGGCCCATGCTTGATGATGCCAAACAAACTGGCGCAGTTCTCGAGGGATGGTGAAGGTGATCATGTAGTAGTCTACTGGCAGTAGTTTTTTCCGTTGTCGATCAAGCCATTGATTATTCGTTTGATGCTGGCAGGCAGGGCAGCTGCGGTTGCCGCAGGAGCGACAGAAGTTTTGCCTGTTTTCACAAGCTTGGCAGTGGTACTGTATTTTCCCGCGCTCTTCGGTATGGCAATCCATGATGGCGTGCATGGCTGTATGATGTCGAGCCTGCATTTTATGGCCATACTTTGCTTGCAGTGAGCTCTGATTTTCCTTCATGATTTTTGCGAGACTGATCATTTTACAGCCCATTGAATATCAAGTTTGTCGACCATCGCATTGATCAAGGAAGCACTATTTTGCGACGCCTCTAAGGTCATACGTGTGTAAATGGCAGTTGTTTCTGGGCTTGAATGACCTAACACAACCTGAATGGATCGCAGGTTGACGCCGTTTTCTAGAAGGTGAGTGGCATAGGAGTGGCGTAGAGTGTGAATGTGGACGTTTTTTGAAATGCCACATTCCTTTGCAATGATCTTAATGGTTTTTTGTAATGTGCCTTTATCCATGTAAACGTTTTTGTTATGGCGTGCGATTTGCAGTTCAGATCCTGGGAAGATGAGGGAGTCATGGCGGTGTGTAGCCCAATATCGTCGTAATGCTTTTAACGTGAGCATGGGTAGGGGCACGAATCGATCTTTTTTTCCTTTTCCCATTCTGATATGAACGCGCATGAGGTGTGCATCAATATCGGCAATGGTAAGGTGTAGGGCTTCAGATAGACGTAAGCCTAACGAGTATGCGGTGAGGTAGAATGTTTGATAGCTGAGTTTTCTTGTTGTATTAATAATATTCTGAGTTTCATGAATGGATAACACGTCGGGAATGGATGAGACCTTGGGTGGTTTGACGATGTCGACCCATTCCCATGGCTTGTTTAATAGGTGTTTATAAGCGAATTGAATAGCGTTGCGTGCGGATTTAACGGCGCTCCATGATCGATGCTCGACGAGGTGTGAGAAATATTGTTTGAGTTCTTTTTTTGATAGGTCGTCAGGGCATCGATCAAAATAGTCGGCGATTTGTCGAATGTAACGCGAATAGACATCGATGGTTCTTTCGCTTTTACCTTGCAGGGTTAATTCGTTAAGATAATCGTTATAAAATGTATCGAAGCATTTTTGTTGTTGGCAGTTGATGTGGATCTCCTCATAGCCTTCGGGATTGAAGGTTGGGGGAGTAGACATGATTTTTTATTCTGCCGCTTTAGCGGCTTCGTTCAACAAGGGCAGGCACCCGACCTCCGGCAATTTTCACCTTTTGTGCGGTGGATCTGCACAAAAGTCGCCAATTACCTCCGGCTGGTGTTACCGGCGTTATGAGGCAAGAGAGATATTAGCTTGACCTACGATGAGTACAATAAATTTTGTAAGTCGCTCCCGGCAACGTCATATGTTGTTCAATGGGGTGAATCTCATGTTTGGAAAGTAGGAGGCAAGGTATTTGGCATTGGAGGCTGGGAAAAAACTGATGAGCCTGCATTTACCTTTAAGGCTTCAGAGCTTAATTTTGATGTTTTAAGTGACCAGCAAGGGTTCAGGCCTGCTCCATACATGGCATCTCGTGGTATGAAATGGATACAGCAATATGAATCGGCTGATAAATCAGATGAGGAACTTGAATATTACCTTAAGGAGTCTCATCGTATAGTTTCCTTGGGGTTAACGAAAAAAAAGCAAAAGGAACTTGGGCTCAATCAGGACTAACTATTGTGCATATATTAAAGCTCATAACAATTTTGGCAACGGCGACCGCTAAAACCGTGGCTTCGCCACAACGCGGTGCATTCCAAAGGCGTTATAGACCAGCGTCTCAACGAGCATCGTTCTATACGTTACCATAAGCGAATCTGTTGTTTTAGTACTCTGAGAGCTCGGTCAGACTGCTCTTTACTGAGGCTATGCAAACAAATCAGCCCTTGTACCTGTAATAACATAAAATCTGCTAGTGCCGCACTATCTGCATCCTCATTAATTTGTTTTAGTTCACGTGCATGATCGAAAACCTCTTCTAGTGTATCTCGTAGGTGTAAAAAACTGGTGCGAATACCTTGTAGAATCTGCGGGTCTTTAACCCCCCCCTCAAGCAAAGAATTTTGCAGCAAGCAGCCCGACACAGAAGATTGGTTATTAAGCCCCTTTGCCAAAGTATTGAGGTAGTTTTCAAGGCTTTCCAGCCCTCTATCGGTTGGTTGCAAAGCTTTCAACAAACTGCCAAATACATTTTCTTCGTAATATTTTAGGGTCAAAGCAAATAATGCCTGCTTATCACCAAATGTGTTGTAAATACTAAAACGATTTATATCCAGTGCATCCACCAAGTCCTGCATGGAAGTTGCTGCATAGCCTTTGCGCCAAAAAAGCATCATAGCTTTGTGAAGTTTTTTTTGTGGGTCAAAGGCAAGTGGTCTAGCCATTATTCAAACTCTGTCTGGTTGATCGACAAGAATATTATACGCCATTGTTGACCGGTTGTTTAGAAATGATTATTCTTTACTGAACGATCGTTCTGATATTGATTTTAATCAACCAGTAACTAAAGGAAATACTATGCCTAGCATCGACCCTAGTGAAACTCAAATGCAACAACTAATGGAGCTAACCGAGGATGGAAAACCATTGGTAATGATTAATTGTCTTCGCTACAACGAAAAATCCCAATATTCCGCAGATAGTGATATCGAACCAAGTAGCGGTAAGCAGGCATTTCAACGCTATGGTGAGGAGTCGTTTCCTTATATCTCGGCACTGGGCGGTAAGCTAGTTTGGATGGGTGCAGTCATACAGAGTTTAATTGCCCCCGAGGGTGAGCAATGGGATGATATTGTGATGGTGCAGTGGCCAAATTTGGCAGCCTTTAAAGCACTGATGGATAACAGTGATTATCTTGCACTTAGTCATCACCGTGATGCAGCACTGGCAGACTCACGCCTTATCATAACGTGTAGTCAGTTCGTGGATTTCTAACGATTGAACATTTTATAAATCAAAGGTAGCCTATAACAAACGGCTGCAAGCAGACCTTAAGGTTCCCCCGATATAGTTGACACCTCTATTTAACAAGTAGAGGTGCCTTATGAGAGATAGTGAACTATGAAATTTAGGATTGATAAAATCGATGTTCCAATAGATAGTGAAATATCAAACAACTTGGCCGATGCTTATTACTTTGACTCCTATCGTTTTCTAACTGAGCACAAAAATAGATCGTCGCTCCAGATATGGTTGGATCATGCTTCAAAAACGCCTGCATGGATAAACTTTATGATGGCGGCGCGAAATAACATAGCGTCCGCCCTTGGTCTAAAGAATCTGGGTCACTTAGGTGCTGTGGATACCGCGAAAGCAGCGGATGATTACCAGATCGGGGATAGGGTTGGAATATTTACCTTGCTATCAATAAACGAAAACGAAGTTATTCTTGGTGATGCTGATAAACATCTAGATGTTAAAGTTTCAGTTTACAAAGAAAGCAAAGAAGGAAATTTGATTTCAATTTCTACAGTAGTCCACGTTCACAATTTAATGGGGAAAGTCTACATGTTGATTGTAACGCCCTTACATAAACTGATAGTGCAATCTACAATTATTCGAGCTGAGTCGTAGAAAACTGGGCGTTAACTCCTTATGAATAGAGAGTCTCATTCAGAATTCATGGAAATGGCTTTGGAAGAATCCAAGAAAGCTCTTCCAAATTGCCTACCAAACCCACCAGTTGGCTGTGTTTTAGTCAAAGATGGGAAAGTTGTAGCCTCTGGATATACACAAGAACCTGGAAGTAATCATGCTGAAGCCAGTGCTATACAATCAATTACTGGCTCACTTGAAAATGTAGTAGCATATGTAACGTTAGAACCATGTTCATTTAAAGGTCGCACGCCATCTTGTGCTAATGCTCTAATCGAAAGAAATATTAATGAAGTGTTCGTAGCAATCGAAGATCCCGACCCAAGAAATAGTGGGAAGGGAATGGAAATGTTACGAGATGCAGGAATAAAAGTTACGGAAAACATCTTATCTGATTCAGTATTTCAGTTTTTGTCTCCGTACCTAAACAAGAATTAATCAGTTGCTGCAGTCGGACTCGTCAACCTGTCACTTGTTTTACTCATTGCTGTGCACGGCGTTATGTTCCTTAGAGAGTGGGGTTTCTAACTTGAAAAAGATATTCATGATTTGCTTGGGTCAATTACTAAGCATCTTATTTTTCCCATTTAAAGGTATGGTAAAAAAGAGACAAGAGAGAATTATTGAAGCTTATATTGAGAACCCTAAGTCAGTTTCAGATTCTGAAGCACACATGATACTTAAAGACTTGGCTTGGAAAGAATATCAGTTAGGTAATTTCGATGAAGCAAAAAAATATTCGAATGAACTATTGAGATTAAATAAAATTGTCGATGAAAACTGGAACTATGGTAATGCTATTCATCATGCTCATACGATTATCGGATTAGTTAGCTTTGAAAATAATGATATCATCTCAGCAAGAAATCATTTAAATAAGTCATCTAAAACTCCTGGCTCACCTCAATTGGATTCTTTTGGCCCAGTATTAATTTTGGCTCAAAAAATGATTGAGGCAGGAGAAATAGAGCCATGTAAGAAATTTCTAAAGAATTGTAAGAAATTTTGGAAAATGGAAGATGGTAAAATATCTGCATGGTTACTTGAAATTGACAATGGGCATATTCCCCAGATGTATGTGTATCAGTAACATCACCAGGCCCAGCACGCGGATGCCGAAAACTGTCACTTTTTGTGCAACAAACCGCACAAAAACCGCCAGTTCGCTCCGCAGGTGTGGGCGGCGTTATACCCAGTCTGAAAGTTTTCACTATAAATATAAAAGGAATTTTTATGAGTTTAAGTTCTTATGTGGCTGGCCAGCTACGAAAGCCTTCTGGCATTTTGGGTAAAATGTTCGGGTTATTAATGAATAGATCAAATAACGATCTAAACGAATTTATGATGTCTACATTAGATATAAACAGTGAAGATCATATTCTAGAAATTGGCTTTGGTAATGGGGGGCTAATCTATAAAATGGCTGAAATATCATCTAATGGAAAAGTGGCCGGTATAGATTTCTCTCATTCTATGGTTGAGCAGGCTATAAATAGAAATCAGAAAAAGATAGATCAACAACTTGTTGATATTCGAAATGCTTCAGTAGCTGAAATCCCTTTTGATGATTCAGCCTTCGACAAGGTCTGTAGTGCTAATACAATATATTTCTGGCCAGACCCAGAAGGAAATATAAGTGAGGTGTCTAGAGTGCTAAAGAAAAATGGTAGATTAGTTTTAGGGTTTAGATCAAAGGAACAGCTGAAAAATCATTCATTTTCTAATCATGACTTTAAACTTTATACAAATAAAGAAATAGTTGAATTTTTGAATGAGTCAGGGTTTAAAGATATTGAAGTTGTAACAAGGCCTTCAAAAGGCATGGATTCTTATTGTGTTTTAGCAACTAAAATATAAAGGTATAACAAGGGCGTGCAACGAAAAGGAGATTCGAGTAATGAGCGGGAAATTTGAAGGCGGTTGTCTGTGTGGAGAGGTTAGGTATTCCTGCAG
>JABSRQ010000007.1 GCA_013215055.1 Pseudomonadales bacterium
ATAGATAAATAGATAAATAGATAAATAGATAAATAGATAAATAGATAAATAGATAAATAGATAAATAGATAAATAGATAAATAGACTACATTTTATTATTAAACTCTTCCGAGAACTCATGTACCGCATTGATAAATACACCCGCATTTTCGGGTGTAACATCCGGTGTAATACCGTGGCCCAAGTTAAATATATGCCCAGTACCCGTACCAAAATCGGTGATTATACGCTTCACTTCGGCACGAATCGCCTTCGGTGATGCATACAACATGGTTGGATCCATATTACCTTGTAACGCCACCTTATCACCTACACGACGCTTGGCCTCAGAGATATCAATAGTCCAATCCAGGCCAACCGCATTACAGCCCGTCTCGGCAATCGCCTCTAACCATAAACCGCCGTTTTTGGTAAACAAGATACACGGTACTTCACGGCCGTCATGCTCTTTGATCAAGCCATCAACAATTTTCTTCATGTATTGAAGAGAGAATTCTTTGTAGCCAGGTGTGGTTAGCGCACCACCCCAGGTATCAAAAATTTGTACCGCCTGCGCACCCGCACGAATTTGCGCGTTTAAATAGTCGATAACATTATCCGCTAATAAACTTAATAATTGATGCATTAATGCAGGGTCGTTATAAGCCATGGTTTTTGCTGCACGGAAATCTTTACTGCCGCTACCTTCAACCATATAGGTTGCCAAAGTCCATGGGCTGCCCGAGAAACCAATCAATGGCACGCTGCCATTAAGCTCTTTACGGATAGTAGAGACGGCGTTCATCACGTAACCCAGATCATCTTCGGCTTTAATTTTGATTAAGCCATCCAAGTCTGCCTGAGTTCTAACTGTCTTCCTAAAACGCGGACCCTCACCTGTTTCGAAGTACAAACCCAAACCTAAAGCATCAGGGATAGTTAAAATATCAGAGAATAAAATCGCCGCATCCAAGGGATAACGCTCTAACGGCTGCATGGTCACTTCACAAGCCAGTTCTGCGTTTTTACACAAGCTCATAAAGTCGCCCGCTACTGCACGTGTTGCACGGTATTCAGGCAAATAACGCCCAGCTTGGCGCATCATCCATACAGGCGTTTTATCCACGGGCTGCTTCATTAATGCTTTTAGGAATCTATCGTTTTTTAATTCGCTCATGGAATCGTCCTGAAATGGAAATTTTACAGGGGCAAATAATAGCCCGCTTCAAACACGCCTGCAAATGCTCCTGCATTACAGGCATACATTATATCCCTGCAAATAAAAAGCCCGCAATGCGGGCTTTAAATAACGAGGAAATTTTCAGCTTATACTTTCAGATAATCAAGAATACCTTCGCCTGCTTCGCGACCTTCCCAGATTGCGGTAACAACTAAGTCAGAGCCACGCACCATATCACCACCGGCAAACACTTTTTCGTTGCTGGTCTGGAATTTATAGGTTTGCTTTTCTTCGGCAATAACACCTTTCCAGCTGTTCAGGTCAATGCCAAAGTCAGCAAACCATGGCGCCGGGCTGGGTTGGAAACCAAAGGCGACAACAACCGCATCCGCCGCTAAAATTTGCTCACTGCCTTCAATCACAACCGGACGTCTACGACCATTTTCATCGGCCTCACCTAGCTCGGTTTCTACAACCTTGATGCCGGTTACACCGTTTTCATCACCCACAATCTCAACCGGCTGACGATTAAACATGAACTGCACACCTTCTTCTTTGGCGTTGGTCACTTCACGTACAGAACCCGGCATATTCGCTTCATCTCTACGATAAGCACAGGTGACGATTTGAGCACCTTGACGAATAGCGGTACGGTTACAATCCATCGCGGTATCACCACCACCTAAGACCACCACTTTCTTACCTTTTAGATCGATAAAATCAGCGGCGTCTTTTTCAAAACCCAGATTGCGATTAACATTGGCAATCAAATAAGGCAGTGCCTCATGCACACCGGGTAAATCTTCGCCCGGGAAGCCGCCTTTCATATAGTTGTAAGTACCCATGCCTAAAAATACCGCATCGTAACCATCAACTAACTCTTGGAACTGCACGTCCTTGCCAATATCGGTATTGAGTTTAAATTCTATACCCATGCCTTCAAACACTTCACGACGCAGAGACATCACACCTTTTTCCAGTTTAAATTCTGGAATACCGAAGGTCAGTAAGCCGCCGATTTCAGGGTGTTTATCATAAACAACCACATCCACACCGGCACGTGTCAATATATCTGCACAACCTAAACCAGCAGGACCCGCGCCAATAATAGCAACACGTTTGCCGGTTTTAACCACATTAGACATATCTGGACGCCAGCCCATAGCCAAAGCTGTATCGGTGATGTATTTCTCAACATTACCGATGGTTACCGCACCAAAGCCATCATTTAGCGTACAGGCGCCTTCACACAACCTATCCTGTGGACATACACGGCCACAAACCTCCGGCAAGGTATTGGTTTGATGGCTTAACTCTACGGCTTCAATGATATTGCCTTCGGTCGCCAGCTTTAACCAGTTTGGAATGTAGTTATGCACAGGGCATTTCCATTCACAGTAGGGATTACCACATTCCAGGCAGCGATGCGACTGCTGTGCAGCCTGCTGCTGTTTAAACGGCTCGTAGATCTCTACAAACTCTTTTTTACGATATTCTGCAGCTTTTTTGCTGGGATCTTGACGAGCCACATCAATAAACTGAAAATTATTACTTAAACGTTCCGCCATGGGAGAACACTCACACTCTAGTCGTTTTAATTGCACTAAGCGGAATTAATCCGCCATATGGCGAAAGTTAATCCGCTTTACTCAAGTTTGCTAACAGTTTCTGCAAGCTGGCAGCCTTGGGCTTAACCAACCAAAACTTATTGGCATAATCATCAAAGTTTTCCAGGATTTCCTTACCCCATTCACTCTGTGTTGCCTCAACAAACTCAGCAATTAATGATTGCAGATGATTACGGTAAGGACCGTAAGCCTCTGTAGTAATGCGGCAGGTTTCCACCAGCTCGGCATTGTATCTATCGGCAAAGCCTCTATCCAGATCCAATACATAAGCGAAACCGCCAGTCATACCTGCACCGAAGTTATAACCCGTTGCACCTAACACCGCGACAACACCGCCTGTCATATATTCACAGCAGTGATCACCGGCACCTTCTACTACGGTAATGGCACCGGAGTTTCTCACCCCAAAACGCTCACCCGCCTTACCGGCTGCAAATAACTTACCGCCAGTAGCACCGTATAAACAGGTATTACCAATGATAGACGCTTCGTTAGATTTAAAGCTACTGACTCGTGGTGGGTAGATAACCAACTCACCGCCAGCCATGCCTTTACCTACGTAATCATTGGCATCACCTTCAAGGTGCATATTCAAGCCACCGGCATTCCACACACCAAAGCTTTGACCTCCTGTACCGGTCAACTTTAAGGTAATGGGGTTTTCTGCCATGCCATGATTGCCATATAATTTGGCAATTTCTCCGGATATACGTGCACCGGTTGAGCGGTCACAGTTACCGATATTATAAGCAAACTCACCGCCGGTTTTATTTTGTACCGCAGATAAGGTATCAGCCACAATCTGTTCAGCCAACTCACCTTTATCAAAAGGATCGTTAGACTCCACCTCACAGAACAACGGCGCATCGGCAGGAATCTGATCGTTTTGCAAAATCGGTGATAAATCCAGCTTATTCTGCTTGGCCGTTGTGCCTTCTAATACCGTTAACAGATCAGTTCTGCCAATCAAGTCTTGTAAAGAGGCAATGCCTAATTTGGCCAGCCATTCACGAGTCTCTTCAGCAATAAATTTGAAGTAATTCATCAGCATTTCAACGGTGCCAATAAAGTGTTCATCGCGCAGCTGTTCATTTTGTGTCGCAACACCGGTTGCACAATTATTTAAATGACAGATACGCAGGTATTTACAACCCATGGCCACCATAGGGCCAGTACCAAAGCCGAAGCTTTCAGCACCTAGAATCGCCGCCTTGATAACATCCAGACCGGTCTTTAAGCCACCATCGGCCTGGACACGAACCTTCTGACGCAAACCGTTCGAACGCAGCGCTTGCTGCGCCTCGCTCAAACCTAACTCAAAGGGTGAACCTGCATGACGAATCGAGGTTAACGGGCTAGCCGCTGTACCGCCATCGTAACCTGAAATAGTGATTAAATCAGCATAGGCCTTGGCAACACCGGCGGCGATAGTACCTACACCAGGCTCAGACACCAGTTTCACAGAAACCAATGCATCGGGATTAACCTGCTTCAAATCGAAAATTAATTGTGCTAAATCTTCAATCGAATAAATATCATGATGTGGAGGCGGTGAAATTAATGTTACACCTGGCACCGAGTGACGTAATTTTGCTATCAGTGCATTAACCTTGCCACCGGGTAATTGCCCACCTTCACCCGGCTTCGCACCCTGGGCGACTTTAATCTGCAATACGTCGGCATTAACTAGATAATGCGGAGTTACACCAAATCTACCCGATGCAATTTGCTTAATGCGAGACATACGCTCAGTACCGTATCTAGCAGGATCTTCACCACCTTCACCCGAATTTGAACGTGCGCCCAAACGGTTCATGGCGGTTGCCAACGCTTCATGCGCCTCTGGCGACAATGCACCTAAAGACATGCCTGCAGAATCAAAACGTTTTAATATCGCATCAATCGACTCAACATCATCGATAGCAATGGGGGCTTGATCTTCACTCAGAGCCATTAAATCGCGTAATGCAGCAACAGGCCTAGTATTAACGGTATTGGCATACACTTTGTAATCGGCGTAATCACCAGACTGCACGGCCTTTTGTAACTCTTGAATCACATCAGGATTGTAAGCATGATATTCACTGCCATGTACATACTTAAGTAAACCACCTTGCTGGATTGATTTACGCTTAAGCCATGCTGTAGCAGCCAACGCTTTTTGATCTTCTTCAAGTTCCTCAAATCCGGCACCTTGAATACGACTTGCCACACCCTTAAAGCATAAATCACAGACTTGACTTGAGATGCCAACAGCTTCAAATAATTGTGCGCCACGATAACTGGCTACCGTTGAGATACCCATCTTAGACAATATCTTTAATAGGCCTTTATTTAAGCCTTTGCGGTAATTGTCATAAATTTGGTCCGGATCACCTAATAACTCACCACTGGCGATAAGATCATGTAATACGGCATAACTTAAATAGGAGTAAACAGCCGTTGCACCAAACCCTAATAAAACCGCAATTTGATGAGAATCCCGCGCACTGGCGGTTTCAACAATGATATTAGCATCACAACGTCGCCCGGTTGCAATCAGGTGATGATGCACGGCACCGGTTGCCATTAATGCGGGTACAGGTAACGTGTCACCACTAATCGCACGATCAGATAAAACGATTTGCACAATACCTTCAGAAACCAGCTTATCGGCTTCTTGAATAATATCTTTTAACGCCTGCTCTTGCGTCTTTTCAGCCGGGTTATAATTAAGCTCGATAATGGCATGCTTAAATGCGTCATCGTCTATGGCTAACAACCTGTCAAACTTGCCTTTTGATAAGACCGGAGAAGCTAAAATAATACGATGAGCATGTGCAGCCGTTTCTTCAAATACATTTAACTCTGCGCCCACGCAGGTCTCCAATGACATCACGATAGCTTCACGTAGCGGATCGATTGGTGGATTAGTTACCTGTGCAAACTGCTGACGGAAATAATCGTAAATTGAACGCTGCTGCTCAGAAAGCACTGCCATCGGCGTATCATCACCCATGGAGCCCGTTGCTTCCTGGCCAGATTCGGCTAAAGGACGTAATACCTGATCACGCTCTTCGAAGGAGACCTGGAATTGCTTCATATAGACATTAAGTAATTCTGGTTCAATCACTTCCTGCTTGGCTGTATCACCCAACATCGATTCGATACGCACCGCTTTTTCTTTTAACCATTTTTTATAAGGTTTAGCTGTTTTTAATTTCTGATCGATATCATCGGTTAATAATATCTCACCAGAGACCGTATCTACGGATAACATTTGGCCAGGGCCTACTCGACCTTTTACCAAGACATCTTCAGGTGCATAGCTGTATGTACCCACTTCTGAGGCACAGACAATAAAGCCGTTTTTAGTCACTACATAACGCGCAGGACGTAAGCCATTTCTATCCAGCATACAGATGGCTTTCTGGCCGTCTGTTAAAACGATGCCGGCCGGACCATCCCAAGGTTCCATATGCATGGAGTTGTATTCATAAAATGCCTTTAAATCGGCATCCATGGTATCGATATTCTGCCATGCAGGAGGCACCATCATACGTGCCGCGCGGTATAGATCCATACCCCCAGCCAACAACACCTCCAGCATATTGTCCATGCTGGATGAATCAGAGCCGGTACGATTCACCAGAGGTTTTAATTCTTGCAACTCAGGTAAGGCATCGGTAATAAATTTATTGGTGCGCGCCTCTGCCCAGTTACGGTTACCTTCTATGGTGTTAATTTCACCGTTATGTGCCAGCATACGGAACGGCTGAGCCAACGGCCATTTAGGTAGGGTATTAGTTGAGAAACGTTGATGAAATATACAGATTGCCGTCTCTAGGCGCTCATCGGCTAAATCGGTATAAAATGCTGCCAAATCAACCGGCATAACCAGGCCTTTATAGGAGACAACATCACCTTGTAGGCTGGACACATAGAAGTCTTCGTGTGCCGTTAAGGCCATTTCTGATTTTCTACGTGCGATAAACAGTGCATTTTCAAAAGCGACCGCATCTTTGCCATTGCTGTTAACAAACACCTGTTCGATTTGCGGTACTGAATCGAGGGCGATAGGACCACAAACGCTGTGATCTATCGGCACTTCGCGCCAACCAGCTACAGTCAGGCCTCTTGCGGTCAACTCCTGCTTGATCGCGTCACGCTCTTTCTGCGCCAGTGATTCATCCTTACTTAGGAAAATCATACCCACAGAATAAAGTGCATCCAAATCTGCCGACCACAGCTCTTGCGCTAAGGTGCGGAAAAAGGAATCCGGTTTTTTAATTAGTAAACCACAGCCATCACCTGTTTTACCATCCGAGGCTATACCACCTCGATGTGTCATACAGGTTAAAGATTCTATCGCTGTTGTTAGCAATTCATGACTAGCATCACCCTGCAAATGCGCGATTAAACCAAATCCGCAATTGTCTTTAAACTCACCTGGGCTGTATAGGCCTGCTTGCATAGCAAATACTCATAAAGCTTATTATAAAATTGATCGAAGCTAACACGACTTTCGTGTAAGTCCCGACGTTTTTGACTCGCGCCAAAAAAAAGGGTGCTTATTCTACACCTTTTAGCGCTTTTGAACAAATATTTTCAAGCAGCAACGTATATTTCATGATTGAACATGATGACATTTGTAGATAAAAAGGCGCTATTTGTAGCAATCAGGCAATATTTTCTTCTATCACAAGCTTCATTAAAGACATATCGTGATCATCAGAAATACAAGCTTTACCCAGCTTTTCCAGCAAAACCAAGCGTATACGGTCATCAATATTCTTTTTATCCACTGCCATTGCGGCCAGAAAGTCCTCTACGGTCATTTCTGTGGGTGCCACCAACGGTAAATTAGCCGCCTCGAGCAAATGGCATGTACGCTTTAATATTTCCGCATCCAGTAACCCCATTCTTACGGATAAATCCACCGCCATAACCATGCCTACGGCTACAGCCTCACCATGTAACCACTGGCCATAACCCATTTTGGCCTCAATCGCATGACCAAAGGTATGCCCAAGATTTAAAATGGCACGAATGCCATTTTCCTTTTCATCTTCAGCCACAATCTGTGCCTTTAACTCACAGGAACGTTTTATCGCATAGGTCAGTGCATCATCATCCTTGTCATTTAAGGCTTCTATATTAACTTCGAGCCACTCAAAAAAACCATCGTCCACGATTAAGCCGTATTTAATAATTTCTGCAATACCTGCCGCCAACTCTCTATTTGGCAAAGTTTTAAGTGTATTGGTATCAATCAAAACGGCGATAGGCTGATGAAACGCACCTATCATATTCTTGCCCAGCAGGTGATTCACTCCGGTCTTTCCACCCACTGAAGAATCCACTTGGGAGAGTACGGTTGTCGGAACCTGAACAAAATCTATGCCACGCTGGTAACACGCCGCTGCAAAACCGGTCATATCACCTATAACACCACCACCCAATGCAATCATCACCGATTTACGATTTAGCTTGTTTTCCAGGGCCGCATCAAAAATCTTTTCTATGCTCGCCATATGCTTAAATTGCTCCCCATCAGGAAGCTCTACAATACACGCAGGCTCATGAGGTAAAGCTGTCAATAAATCATTCAAATACAAAGGCCCAACAGTCTCGTTAGTAACCACACAGATCTTTCGACCAACAAGTAATTCTTTGAGGTAATTTGAAGTGAGACAAGCATGCTCAATAATAATGGGATAGCTTCTTTCACCCAGATCGACAGTAATTTGCATTATGAAACTCACCTTGAACAAAGCGAGCATTGTAGGGGGCTAAACTAAATTATTCCAGTACTCAACGATGCATTCCACCGCACCTTTAGGTTTACACCGACCGGTTTCAATCACCAGATCTGCAACCTGCCTATACATGGGCTCTCGCACTGAAAACAAATCCGCCAAAACCTGGCGCGGATTTTCTTTCTGTAATAACGGCCTATTTTTATCTTTAGCCGTTCTTGAAAACTGCTGATCAACTGTAGCATAAAGTAGAATTACAGCTTTTTCACGCTGCAACAAAGCTCGATTCTCATCGCCACCAACAATACCTCCACCGGTAGCAATAACAGCAGGCCCTGCAGCCAAAGCTTCCTGCAAAGCCTTTGACTCTCTGTGTCTAAAGCCCTTTTCACCTTCTACATCAAAAATCCACGGAATATCCGCCCCAGCATGCTCAACAACCAGATGATCTATATCTTTAAAAGGGAGTTTTAATTCGGAGGCCAATAAACGGCCAATAGTAGTCTTGCCAGCCCCCATGGGGCCAACAAGAATAAGACTTTCTGACATTTACGCGATAAATCCAAGCAAGTTCAATTAATCGACCAGGTTATCAGCCAAAATACGCGGCGTGATAAAGATTAAAATCTCGGTCTTCTCAGAGCGTACAGAGGTTTTTCTAAATAAGCGTCCAAGGTATGGAATATCACCCAGGAACGGCGTCTTAGTTTCACTTCTTAAGTCTTCGGTCTTAAATATTCCGCCTAAAACTATAGTCTCACCATTATTCACTAATACCTGCGTATTTAACTCGGTGGTATTAATTGTCGGGACGCCGTTCGAGGTCTCCTCACCAATGGAGTCTTGTGTAATCATCAGCTCCATAATAATTCTATCATCAGGGGTAATACTCGGCGTAACATCCAAAATTAACGCGGCATCTTTAAAGGCCGTAGTTGTACCACCATTTGGCGCCGTCTCTTGGTAGGCTATTTCAGTACCCGACTTAATAACCGCATTTTGCTTATCTCCCGTAATAATCTTAGGCTGAGAAACCACCTCACCCTGACCTGCCGTCTCAATCGCTGACAGCTCCAGATTTAAGAATTTATTATTTTTGAAGAAGCCTAAAGCAATTTTACTGGCATTTAGATCATCTACACCCAGATCAATAATTGGCGATGATTCAAAAGTGCCACCATTTCTCAACGCATTACCATACTCCGTCAAACTCTCACTAGAGCCTTCCATAGAAGTAAAACCGCCATTGGTTTGATTATAACTGGATGCACCCCACTCAATACCCAGTTTCTCTGCAGCCTGAGAGGCTGCCACTACAATTCTAGCCTCAATCAACACCTGCCTGACAGGCACATCAATCAAATTAATTAAGTGACGAATTTCTTCCAGCTTCTGCGCTGTCTCGGTTATCAGTAATGAGTTTGTTCTTGCATCAACCACCACGGTTGCACGCGCAGAAAGTAGGCTACCCGAAGATTCTGCCCCGCCATCGTCATCACCCGACTCACCCTGCAACAAATTAAAGATATCTGCAGCCTCGGCATAACGTACGCGAATAAACTCTGTTTGCAAAGGCGCCAATTCTTCACGCTGCTTATTAGTTGCAATCTCTTGCTGCTCACGCTCGGCAATTTCTGCCGCAGGCGCAACCATCAACACATTGCCATCTTGACGTTTATCCAAGCCTTTGGTTTTAAGAATCAAATCCAAAGCCTGATCCCAAGGTACATTCTGTAGACGTAATGTAATTTTTCCTGTCACGGTATCACTGGCCACCAAGTTTAAATCGGTAAAGTCTGCAATCAACTGCAAAACAGAACGCACTTCGATATCCTGAAAGTTTAAAGAAAGCTTATCACCAACATAGGCAAACTCTCTCTTCTTCGCTTCGATTTCAGACTTACTTAATGGCTTAACGGTTAATACATAGGTATTTTGAGTTTGATAAGCTAAATAATCATATTCACCGCTAGCTGCCACATCTAACAAAGCCGCACCAGTTGAAGTTTCATGCGCTTTTACCCATTGCACAGGTGTTGCAAAATCAGATACATCGTAACGCAAACGTAATGACTCAGGCATTTCAGTATTTGAAAAAGCCAATTTAATCAACTTACCTTCGACATAGGTATTCACATCAATATTAGGGTTAGTCAGCTCGATAATTAAACGCCCCTCACCCTTTTCTCCTCGACGAAAATCTATACTGGCAATCGATGAAATTTTATCTGACTTGGATTCTTTGCCCAGTTGAGCCGAACCACCCTTAAGATATTCTTTTTTCCCATCCCCACCCACAGAGACAATTAATTCATTCCCCTCAACTCTAGCGGTATGTGGCGTTAGCTGCTGTAAATTAACAATGATACGTGTTCTACCTCCAGCCTCAACAACATTGACGCTTTTGGTATTGCCTAAATCAAGCACATGTTTTTTACGGCCCAGTTTGGAGCTTACCCCATTAAGATCCAAAGCTATCCTGGCAGGCGTCTCAATCGTATAAACCTTGGGCTCAGGAGCTTGACCATCAAAGGTGAACCTTAGCTCAACCAAACCACCAGGCAATGAATTAAACTCCACCGCCGTCATATTCACACCAGCCATTGCAGGCATCACCGCAGCCACTAGCAGAAGCAATAAATACTTGATTTTATTCACTTGAAACACCCCTACCAACCTGTCTACTGTATTATTTTTTTGATTCGACATAATGACTATTCTTCTTCCAGCTCAATGGTTCTTGGACGCTCTACCCAACCATCGCCACCATTGCTAACAATTTCAACCACTTGTATATATGTTGCTTCTGCCACAACAATTCTACCGTGGTTTTTCCCTATGTAATTGCCTTTTTTCACATAGTAAACATTGGCTTCATTATCTTCCAGCAAAGCCCACATCTCCCCATCTTGCTCGATGGTGCCTACCATATTCAGCGATTCAATATTAAATTGCTCTAAAAATTCTTTAACTCTATCCGGGTCTGGGGCTACCGCACTTGCGGGTATCAGCTCAGCCATAGATTTTGCAACAACAGGCTTATCAAAAGGCCCTCTAAGCTGTGTCACGCCATAGTCAAAAGGCTTATAAGGAGTAAATGTAGGTATAGGTTCAATTGGCCTTGCAGGCCTGGACTTAACCTCTGCCATATAGGCAACCAAATCATCCTTTGAACTATCACTACATGCAGTTAAAGCAACCGCTAAAATAGCAGGTAGGTATATTAACTTATTCATCATCCCTTCCCCTATTTCTTCTTACGGCGTGTTTTTTTCTTTTTAGGCTCATCTTTATATCGATAAGTATTAGCCGTTATATTCAGCTCCAGCGATGAGCGCCCTGCCTTTCTACCTGCAGGCTTAACCGTAAAGTTAGTTAACGTTACAATTCGCGGCAAACTAGCTACACCACTCACAAAAGCCCCCATATCATGGAACGCACCGGTAGCACTAATCTGAATAGGCAGTTCAATATAGAACTCTCTGGCCTTTTCAGGTTGCAAATCAATTTTATCGAAAATCAAACCACTGGATGAACCTTTATTAGTGATATCTTCCAATAAACCCGGAACCTCAGTATCACTGGGTAGTTGACTAATCAACGCACCAAAAGACTCCTCCATTTCAACCATCTGCTTACGATAAGCTTCCAAATTAACGGCAAGCTTTGCTTTATTAGCAAACGACTGCTTTAAACTACTTTCTTTTGCTTGAGCTTGCTCATAAGTGTCCTGCATATCACTCACGATGAATTTATACCCACCAAAAATAATACCTGAGAATACCACTACCCAGGCAATAACTTTCACAAACATCGGCCATGAACCGATATTATCTGCACTCAACTCATTGGGGTCAAAGTTCTGTATCTGCTCTTGCAGCGACTCTAATTGGTCAGAAAATGCCATTTCCTACGCCACCTAATCTATTATTATTTTTCTGTGCCGTTATCAGCTTCAACCGTAGGTGAAACCAACTGCACATCCATTACAAAGTCACTACCCTGACCACCCATAAACTTACTCGCCTGAACCTGCCTCAGATTCGGGCTAGCAAACCACTCTGAAGCGTCTAATTGGCGCATCAAACTAGACACACGGTTATTAGATTCAGCCGAACCCGTCAACTTCATCACCGATCCGTTACGTTCAATAGAGTGATAATAAACCCCATCCGGCAAGGTTCTGACGATTTCATCAAAAATATGTACAATCTCAGGCCTATTACCCTGCAAAGATTGAATAACCGTCATCCGCTCTATCAATTCTTTCTTTTTCTTTTTCAGCGCCTGAATCTCTTTAACTTGATCATCCAGTTCGCTAATCCGACTCGTTAAAAACTGATTACGCTCATTTTGAACAGAGATATTATCAGACAAAATAAACTGCCAGACCATCACAATAGCAGCTGCAAAAACCGCAACAGCAGCCAATATCGCTAAAAATTCTTTTTTCAGTTCTTCACGGCGCTCATCACGCCACGGCAATAAATTGATGTTAGCCATTAATCAAAACTCCTCATCGCCAAACCGCAGGCAATCATTAACGCAGGCGCATCATTGCTCAATGCCATCGCGTTAACCTTGGATGACACCGCCATATTGGCAAACGGGTTTGCCACAATACACGGAGTACCCAATCTATCTTGCACCAGCTCAGCCAGGCCTGCCATTGAAGCTACACCACCGGCTAAAACGACATAATCTACTTCACTATGCTGACTGGACGAGAAGTAAAACTGCAGCGATCTTGTTGTTTGCTGTACTACCGCCTCCAAGAAAGGCGCCAACACTTCTGTTTCATAGTCATCGGGAAGCCCACCTTGCTTTTTCGCAACACCAGCCTCTTCAACAGACAAACCATAACGGCGCTGAATCTCCTCTGTCAGTTGCTGACCACCAAATAATTGTTCGCGGGTATAAACCGTCTCCCCACCTTGAAGCACACTTAAGGTCGTCATTGTTGCGCCCACATCGATGATAGCAACAATGCTTTCTTCATCGTGACTTTCCAGCTGTGGCACAATCAGTTGAAATGCGCGTTCCATGGCATAAGCTTCGATATCAACGACTTTGGCGGTTAAACCTGCCATCGTCAGTGTTGCCACACGGGTATCTATATTTTCACGTCGACACGCCGCTAAAAGCACCTCTACCCGCTCTTCATTATCAGGCACATCTCGCTGCACCTCAAAATCCAGAGCAACTTCATCAATAGGGAAGGGGATATATTGTTCGGCATCCTGACTGACTTCCATTTCCATTTGGTCATCATTCAAACCTGCAGGCATCTCAACCAATTTGGTAATAACCGCAGAGCCCGACACCGCAACAGCGGCATGTTTGGTTTTACATTTTGATCTTTCTACGGCTTTACTCACAGCATCGGCGACGCTATCAACTTCATTGATATTATTTTCAACAACCGCATTTGCAGGCAGAGCAGAAACGGCATAACTCTCTACACGAAAGTTATCACCTGCCTGACTTAACTCTAACAACTTCACAGACGTGGAACTTATATCCAAGCCTGAAACCGGTACTTTCTTCTTATTAAATAGGCCTATCACAAAAAATCCCTAGTGTTTTCAGTGGCTTACAAAAACAACATCGCCTAAAACATGAACTATAGCTACAACCTTAGCACAAAAACTTAGAAATAAAAAAATTCTTATTATTTAATTATTTCTGTACAATTTCGCATGTAGAATCGAGAAATTGAATATAAAGCAATCAACGTAAAATTATGACTAAATTCTTTAAATATACAACCTACATCACAATCGCCGGGATATCTTCCCTGCTACTCAGCATCAGCGGGGCATATCTATACCTTAGCCCCAACTTACCCGATGTTGAAGTACTCACCGACATTCAACTACAAATCCCACTCAGAATTTACAGCTCTGACGGCCAATTAATTGGTGAATTTGGCGACAAACGACGCACACCGATACATCACAGCGATGTACCCAAAAAAATGACACAGGCCTTTCTTGCCGCCGAAGACGATCAGTTCTACAACCATCACGGCATCAGCATTAAAGGTTTTTCACGTGCTGTATTCCAAAAACTCACCGGTGCAGCACAGCAAACTGGTGGCAGCACCATCACACAACAGGTGGCCAAGAATTATTTTTTAAGTCCGGAAAAAACCATTAAAAGAAAGCTCACAGAAATCTTTCTTGCTCTACAGATGGAAAGACAACTTTCAAAAGATCAAATCATGGAGCTCTACGTTAACAAAATTTTCCTAGGACACCGGTCTTACGGTATCGTTGCTGCTGCCCAAGTCTATTACGGAAAACCGATTAGCGAACTAAGTACCGCCCAGTTTGCAATGATTGCCGGCCTGCCTAAGGCCCCATCACGCTACAACCCCATCACCAACCCAGAACGCGCTAAAATACGCCGAGACTGGATCTTATCGCGCATGCTTAAATTAAATTATATTACTGCCGCAAACTATGATGAAGCCATCAACGAAGCTCTCAGCGCCGAACGCCACAATGCTGCCATCGATGTCAGCTCACCCTACCCGGCCGAGATGGCCAGACGTTACGCACTTAAGAAGTTCGGCGACAAATCAACCACCGACGGCTACCGCATCATCACCACTTTAAATGCCAAGCTGCAAAAAACAGCGCAAGATGCCATCAAGAAAGGGCTACATGCTTATGACCTGCGCCATGGATTACGCCCCGTTGAAGCACACTTTGACGATTTAAGCCCTGAAAACAAAATCCAAATCTTCAAAAAACACCATGTAATTACAAACATTGAAGCCGCCATTGTCACCAACAATAAAAACCAACAGCTCACCGCCGAATTAAAATCAGGTGAAGAAATAAGCCTAAGCTGGAAAAAAGATTTAAATGATTTAAAACCCTACATCAATGAAAGCAGCAAAGGCAAAACCTTCAAAAAGAGCGAGCAGATCGCAAAAATTGGCGACATCATTCGTATCAAAAAAAATGACGACAACAGCTGGTCACTCACGCAAATTCCAGTAGCAGAAGCCGCACTTATTTCTCTATCCCCAAAAGATGGCAGCATCTTAGCTCTGGTTGGCGGTTACGACTTCTACAAAAGCAAATTCAATCGAGCCACCCAGGCCAATCGTCAAGTTGGCTCCGTTATCAAACCCCTGATTTATTCTGCCGCCCTACAGCATGGCATGACCGCCGCCACCATCATCAATGATGCCCCGGTCGTCTTTGATGATGCACAACTAGAGGGCACATGGCGCCCTAAGAACTCAGGATCCTTTAACGGCCCCACTCGCCTGCGCAAAGCCCTGTACCTAAGCCGAAACTTAGTATCCATTCGGATACTGCGCCAAACCGGCATCAGTAAAACCATCGACTACATAGCTCCGTTTGGCCTAAACAGAGATTTATTACCCAGAAACTTAAGCCTGGCCCTGGGCACAGCCTCCTTTACACCTTTAGATATCGCCACGGCCTACGCTACCTTTGCCAATGGCGGCTACAAAATAAATCCCTATTTAATTGCAGAGATTTATGATGGCAATAACCAGCTAATTTACCAAGCAAGCCCCGCGATCGCCTGCGACGAATGCCTAGAAACGAGCGACAGCGATGTAGATTCTGCAGACTCACCACTCAGCCAACTACCAACCCCCGAGGCAGAAACAGGCACAGAGGTGCCCAAAGAGCCACCTTACACACCCACACCTCCCAGCTATGCCAAACGTATCATGACAGAACAAATCGCCTTCCTGATGGGGAATATCCTGCAAGACGTCACGCGTAAAGGCACTGGCTGGAAAGCAGGTCGCGACCTAAAACGCAACGATATAGGCGGAAAAACCGGCACCACTAATGGCCCCACTGACGCCTGGTTCTCGGGCTTCCACCCCAATATTGTCACCACCACATGGCTAGGCTTTGACGATAACGCCATGATAGGCCGCAATGAATTTGGCGGCTCTGCCGCCATGCCTATATGGATAGACTTCATGCAAGTTGCACTGAAGAATCAGCCTCGCATAGACAGAGAACCACCCACCGGCATTGTCAGCGTTCTGATAGATAAAGACAGCGGCAAGCGTGCACAACCTGGCGCAGACAACACCATGTTTGAATATATCCAGGAAGAATTACTGGAAACCATTCCCGAAGAAGAGAGCCATAGCGTAGAAGAAGATTTTGAAATGGAAGAGCTGTTCTAACAGCTCAACAGAAAACATAAACATAAACATAAACATAAACATCAGATACAAAAAAGGCCTGCAATGCAGGCCTTTCTTTTACCCATTAATTAAGCATCTTAACAATCAGACACTGATTTCAATGGATAATTAGCAGGATAAGGCAGTAACGCCACACCAGAATCAATAGCAGCCCTAGCAACTGCTGCAGAAACCGTACCCAATAAGCGCTCATCAACCGGCTTAGGAATGATGTACTCAACGCCATACTCCAGCTTATCCAGATCACAGGCATCTAAAACTTCTTGTGGCACAGGCTTTTTAGCCAAATCTTTGATGGCATGCACTGCCGCCACTTTCATCTCTTCATTAATCACTTTAGCTCGCACATCTAATGCGCCGCGGAAAATAAAGGGGAAACCCAAAACATTATTAACCTGATTCGGATAGTCTGAACGTCCCGTTGCCATGATCAGATCAGGCTTAGTGGCACGCGCCAATTTAGGATCTATTTCAGGATCTGGATTAGAACAAGCGAAGACCACCGGCTTATCCGCCATCGTCGCCAAGATATCCGCAGAAAGCAAATTCGCACCCGACAAACCCACAAATACATCCGCCCCATTACAAGCATCTCCTAAAGTACGCTTATCGGTATCATTGGCAAATTCAGCTTTGTATTCATTAACCCCATCACGCCCCTGATAAATCACACCACGCCTATCCAGCATAAAGATATTGCTGCGTGTAGCACCGCAGCTAACTAATAAACGCATACATGCAATGGCAGCGGCACCGGCACCTAAACAAACGATCTGCGCAGTAGCAATATCCTTGCCCTGTATTTCTAACGCATTCAACATACCCGCGGCGGTCACAATTGCCGTACCATGCTGATCATCATGAAATACCGGAATATCACATAACTCAATCAAGGCTTTTTCAATTTCAAAACATTCAGGGGCTTTAATATCTTCTAAATTAATGCCTCCAAAGGTACGTGCGATGCTTGAAACCGTATCGATAAAGGCTTGTGGGCTTTTTGACTCGACTTCAATATCAATAGAATCAACACCGGCAAAACGCTTAAACAATAAACTCTTACCTTCCATTACCGGCTTCGAAGCCAAAGGACCCAGATTACCCAAGCCTAAAATGGCAGTGCCATCGGTAATCACCGCAACCAAGTTACCCTTGGCGGTGTATTTGTAGGCGTTTTCCGGATCTTCGGCGATTGCACGCACGGGCTCAGCCACACCTGGGCTATAGGCCAACGCCAAATCATTTTGTGTTTGCGCTGCAGTGGTAATTTCAACAGCGATCTTTCCTGGCTTAGGCAAAGCGTGGTAATCCAACGCCGCCTGTTTGAAAGCTTCTGACATACTCATTCCGTACAGATTTTTTGAGACACGAAAGGATATAGAATTCATTACAAGCGCTCAAGCAAAAAATCACTAAATTAGTGCATAAACCCGACGACGCCGGACATTTATAAGATTTCCAGGTGGGCATTATGGGTTAAAAGCAGCATAAACTGGGCTCTATACGGGCTTTTCTGTAACCCTCTATCAATCATCCAACCACTCACCAACACACGCCTACCAATGCCCTTTTGCAACTCCCCCCATTCAAAATTTGCCTGATGCCCGGCCTTAATACGCAGGACAACATCACCCTGCAGACGTAACCACCAATAAGCGCCCGTTTTTTTCACCGAGACCATTCTACCCTTGATACGCTGAAATCCTGCATCCCCGCTTTTAAACGACGCCGAAGACCTGGCCTTATAATCAGCCATAGCCCACACGCCTAAACGCTGAGCTTTAGCCTTATCTCGGGCAGCCTTCATACAAGACACATTATCTACATTGGGCGGAATAGCGACCAAGAAACCCCAGTCCAGCCCCAGCATCTGCGCCGAGACATTACGACCATCCGACAAATACAATTCAGCCAATAACCGCCCATATTTATCTTTTTTCTGAATACCTGGCTTCAAATATAAATCCTGCCCAACCAACAAACCTTGCAAGACCTGCCTAGCCTCTATGGCTAACACCTGTTTATTGTGCAACTCAGGTGTATTAACAGAAATCAAACGCAGCTTTTGCCCTCCGGCTAAAACCACAGAATCGCCATCCGAGACGTATTTAAGCTTCACTTGCTGCAAAGAATGTAACCGGGAGTAGCCTAAGGAACAATAAACATCAGCCAAAGAGGGAAAAGGAAAAAACAGCAGAAAAACAGATAAGCCAAATACAAAAAAGGCATGATTATCAACTAACCATGCCTTCAGCGTAAAGCGTTTCAAAAAAGAATTAAGACGCTTTTCTAGCACCAAAACGTTTGTTGAACTTATCGATACGACCGCCAGTATCAGCAGTTTTCTGCTTACCGGTATAGAAAGGGTGACAGGCAGAACATACATCAACGTGGATGTCTGTAGCTTTAGTCGACATAGTTTTAATAACGTTGCCACAGCTGCAAGTTGCAGTCATGGTGCCATAATTAGGATGAATATCTGCTCTCATGGTATTAACCTTAAGTTCGCTGCACCGCCACTTTTCGGGATCTTATCCATTAACTTAATCGCTTTTCAGCTTTTAAGCATAAAGATTCAATAGCCGCCAAGCACCGTACAGGCTAAAATGGGCGCAAACTATAACGAGCAATAATTCACCAAGCAAGCATTTTTATAAAAAATGCCCAAACCCCAATAAATAATCATGCTTTCATCGTCAGCCCCCATCATATTAGAGATAGCCATTCCTACACCGCTACGGCGTACGTTTGACTACCTTTTACATGTCGAGACTCCTCAGGCTGATTTTCTGAATCCAGAACCTGAAATAGCTTTAATTAATAGTATAGACGCTTTTGCCCTAAGCCCTGACACACTAAAACCCGGCCTGCGTATCAAAGTGCCTTTTGCCGGGCGTGAAGTCACCGGCATCTTAATCAACACCAAAACCCGCAGCGACATAGAAACCCATAAGCTCAAGGCGATTATTGAAGTTTTAGATACGGAACCGCTGATCTCAGCCACGTTATTAAAGCTAATGTTATGGGCCGCCGACTACTATCAACACCCCATCGGTGAAAGCCTGCCTATCGCTCTACCCGCATTATTACGCAAAGGCGGGCCTTTATTAAACGAACTACAAATCAGCTGGCGCCTAACGGATGCTGGCAGATCCACCGTCATTTCTGCTGGCGCAAAAAAACAACAGAGCATTCAGCAATACCTATTAAAAGAAGGGCTTTTTGCCGACAGCGATAAAACCACCTTAGCTTTTAGTAATGCGGTTTTAAATACCATGAAAGACCGGGGCTGGCTGGAAAGCTTTGAACACCCGGTAGAAGCACCGGCCTTCACCATCACCCCCAGCCCACTAAAGCTCAATGACGAGCAACGGCAATTGATTCAAGAATATGAAGCCGCCAGCGCAGGTTACCAAGCTTATTTGCTCGAAGGTGTCACCGGCAGTGGTAAAACCGAAGTCTATCTACAATTAATTGAGCGGGTTTTATTAGCCGGTAAACAAGCCATGATTCTTGTGCCGGAGATAGGCCTAACCCCACAAACGCTGCAGCGCTTTAAAGCCCGATTTAACTGCCCCATGGCTATCTTTCATTCCAATCTGAGCGATAAAGAACGCCAACTCTATTGGCAGCAGGCCAAATCTGGCCACGCCAAAATTATTATCGGCACCCGTTCGGCACTGTTCTCGGCCACCTGCAACCTGGGTTTAATCATCATCGATGAAGAACACGATATTTCTTACAAACAGCAGGACAGCCTGCGTTATTCGGCCCGAGATTTAGCCTGTGTCAGAGCCAAACTGGAAAATGCTGCCATAGTGCTAGGCACAGCCACCCCCAGCTTAGAAACACTCAGCAACGCCAGTAGCGGGAAATTTAAACACTGGCATTTAACCCAACGCGCCGGCAACGCCAAAGCGCCCGTCATCAGCATCGTCGATATTCGCCAGCAAACCATGATTGAAGGCATTGCCGAAGACGTATTACTCGATATACAGGCAACGATAGAAAAAGGCCAACAATGCCTTATATTCATCAATCGTCGCGGCTTTGCGCCCAGTTTAATCTGCCACGACTGCGGCTGGATCGCCCAATGCCACGCCTGCGATGCCCGTATGACCGTACATTTAAAAGCCAACCATCTACGCTGTCATCACTGCCAGGCGGTAGAACCCATTACTCGGCAATGCCCCAGCTGCAACGGCCAGCAAATGACTTTCCAAGGTGTAGGTACCGAACGCCTGGCTATGGCCATGCAGGCGCAATTTCCGGACACCACGATCTTTCGTATAGACAGAGACACAACATCCAAGAAAAGCGCCATGCCAGAGATGATGAACAACATCCATAATTGCGATGCGGCCATTTTGGTGGGCACTCAGATGTTAGCCAAGGGCCATCATTTTCCGAATGTGACTCTGGTGATTATTTTGGAGGCTGACAACGCTTTAGCTGGTATCGATTACCGTGCCAGCGAACGGTTTGGCCAGTTACTCACGCAGGTTATTGGCCGCTCAGGACGTGCCGAAAAGCCCGGGCGCGCGATTATTCAAAGTCACTTCCCAGAGCATCCACAATTACAAAAACTGATTACTTTTGGTTATAACCGTTTTGCCATGGATTTATTGGCCGAACGCCAACAACTGGGTCTGCCACCTTATAGCTTTCATGCACTGCTACGTCTGGAATCACAAAATGCGGCCGAGGCTCAGCAAATTTTAGAAGAGATGCAACGATATATCCAACCGTTGAACTGCCTGTGTTTGGGGCCTTACCCGGCATCATTACAGCGCCGAGCTTATTATTATCGTTATCAATTACTGATACAGTCTAATCACCGAGGGCAATTAAAACAGGCCCTGCAAGCCATTCATCAGTTCTCTGAAAAACGACTACGCAGCCATAAACTGCGCTTTTCCATCGATGTTGACCCACAAGATATGAGCTAATTGCATCTCGTGCTACCCGACTAGCCAATAAACAGATAAAATAGCCGCCTTTTGAAAATCGCGACACACAATCAGGTACCGCAGCATGAAACAGCAACTTGAAGAACTACTACAAAACGCCGTAGAGCGCTTAAAAAGCGAAGGTGTTTTGGCCGCTGATACCACCGTGATCATCAAACTGGATAGAACCAAAAATAAAGATCACGGCGATCTGGCCTGTAACATCGCCATGATGCTGGCCAAAGCCGCCAAGATGCCACCACGAGCATTAGCCGAAAAAATTATTGCCGCCATGCCTGAAAATGACATCGTCTCTCAATGTGATATCGCAGGCCCGGGTTTTATTAATATCTTCTTCAATGAAGAAGCAGCCTCGGCGATCATTAAAACCATCCTCGATGAAAAAGATGATTTTGGTAAGAACAACAGCGGCGGCGGTGAAAAAGTCCAGGTGGAATTTGTTTCAGCCAACCCTACCGGCCCGTTACATATCGGCCACGGTCGCGGCGCTGCTGTAGGTGATTCCTTATGTCGCCTACTGGCTGCCACCGGCTGGGATGTCACCCCTGAATTCTATTACAACGATGCTGGTGTGCAAATCCACACGTTAACCGTATCGGTAACCGCTAGAGCCCAAGGTTTAAAACCCGGTGATGAAGCCTGGCCAGAAGATGCCGGCTATTTGGGTGAATACATCGCCGATGTAGCAACCGCATTTTTAAATAAAGAAACGGTAGAAGCGGCCGATATGAAGGTCACCGCCAGCGGTGATGTGGAAGATACAGACTCTATTCGTACGTTTGCTGTCGCTTATTTACGCCAGGAACAAGATCGGGATTTAAAAGCCTTTGCGGTTGAGTTTGATGTCTACTTCTTGGAGTCTTCACTATATGAAGAAGGCAAAGTTGAAGCTGCCGTACAGCAGATGATTGCCAATGGTAAAACCTATGAAAAAGACGGTGCTTTATGGTTAAAAACCACCGACTACGGTGATGATAAAGATCGCGTGATGCGTAAAAGTGATGGCGGTTACACCTATTTTGTACCCGATGTGGCCTATCACTTAGATAAATGGCAACGTGGCTTTACCCGTGTTATCAACGAACAAGGGGCCGATCATCACAGCACCATCACCCGTGTACGCGCAGGTTTACAAGCGCTGGAACAAGATATCCCAGAAGGCTGGCCGGACTATGTCTTACATCAAATGGTGATGGTGATGAAAGGCGGCGAAGAAGTGAAGCTGTCTAAACGTGCGGGGTCCTACCTGACGCTACGTGATTTAATTGATGAAGTGGGCCGTGATGCCACCCGCTATTTCCTGGTTTCTCGTAGACCCGATGCGCAACTCACCTTTGATATCGATTTAGCTAAATCGCAGAGTAACGATAACCCGGTTTATTACATTCAATATGCCCACGCCCGTGTCTGTGCGGTAGAACGTAAACTAGCCGAACAGGGCATTGCCTTCGAACTGGATAAAACCGATTTAAGTGTCTTAAACGAAGATACCGAAAAAGCCTTATTAAAAACCCTGGCGCATTATCCGCAAATGATCAGCGCCGCAGCCACCAAACTAGAACCACATACGGTCGCAACTTATCTAAAAGAGTTGGCCAGCGACTATCATAGCTATTACAACGCGCATAAAGTGTTAGTGGATGATGCTATCATTCGTAATGCTCGTATCGCGTTAGGCTTAGCGACCAAGCAAGTGCTTAAAAATGGATTAGACGTGTTAGGTGTTTCTGCACCTGAAAGAATGTAATAACGGATCTCAGATGAGCCACGATTTCGCCAAAGGCAAAGCCAGCAAGAAAAAGCCCGCTAAACGCGCCGCGCCCAAGAAAAACACGCGCAGCGCAGCAAAACCTGCTGCCAAACCACACCTACCCGGCTGGTTATGGTTTGTCTCTGGCGCTATCGTCACTGTTTTCAGCCAATTTTTATTTCACCTAACTCAAGTTGATACGTCCAAACTGGATCAAGGCATTGTTAATGAAGCTAAAAAACAAGCGCCCGTAACAGCTGAAAAAAAGGCCGTTAAAAAACGCCCCAAAATTGAATTTTACAATACCCTTAAAAATCGTGAAGTAAAAGTCTCCGGCGACGTGGTTAAAGCCCGTGAAGAAGAAGAGTATAACTATGCATTGCAAGCTGGCGCGTTTAAAAGACGTCAGGATGCCGAACAGCAGCGTGCCGAAATCATATTGATGGGACTGGATGCCACGATCGAAAGCCGCAAAAACAAGAGTGGCACGTTATTCCACCGCATTATCGTGGGCCCGTTTACGTCACGCTCAACCTTATCCAGCGCACGTAGTAAATTAATTGCTCATAATAAACCCAGCATGAGAATCAAACGCTAAAAAACCACTGACCTGCGACAGCCCTGTCGCATGTCAATTTTTTACTTCAGCCCACCTTGAAAACCGCATAATCTGCCCCATATAAATGCTTTATCGTATTTTTTGGAGCCTGCATCATGACCACGATTGTATCCGTACGCCGCAATGGCAAAGTTGTTATCGGCGGCGATGGCCAAGTTTCCATGGGTAATACCGTGATGAAAGGCAATGCCCGTAAAGTACGTTCGCTATATCACGATAAAGTCTTAGCCGGATTTGCCGGTGGCACCGCCGATGCCTTTACCCTGTTTGAATTATTTGAAGCACAGCTGGAAAAATACCAGGGCCACTTATTACGTGCCGCAGTAGAGCTGGCAAAAATGTGGCGCAGCGAACGCTCCTTACGTCAGCTAGAAGCGTTATTGATTGTTGCCGATCACGAAACTCAACTAGTGATTAGCGGCAACGGCGATGTGATTGAACCCGAAGATAATTTGCTTGCTATAGGCTCCGGCGGCTCTTTTGCCCAAGCGGCCGCACGAGCATTGATGGATAACACCGATTTATCGGCCGAGGAAATTGTTGCCCAGGCCTTAAAAATTGCCGGCGACATCTGTGTTTACACCAATCACAGCCATGTCATCAAAGTATTAGACTGCCCAGAATAACCGTAAGAACGCAGGAACTTTAAAGCTTTTAGAGAGAATATTATGTCTGTCATGACACCTAAAGAAATCGTCCATGAACTCAACCGTCATATCGTGGGCCAGGATGATGCCAAACGCGCCGTCGCCATCGCGCTACGTAATCGCTGGCGCAGAATGCAGTTAGATGAATCGCTACGCCAGGAAATCAGCCCTAAAAACATCCTGATGATAGGCCCAACCGGCGTCGGTAAAACCGAGATTGCCAGACGCCTGGCTAAACTTGCCAGAGCACCGTTTATTAAAGTTGAGGCTACCAAATTCACCGAGGTGGGTTATGTCGGGCGTGATGTAGAATCCATCATCAGAGATCTGGTTGATTCAGCCATTAAGATGCTGCGTGAAGAGCAGATGGAAAAAGTAAAAAATCAGGCTCTGGATGCCGCCGAAGAACGTATTCTCGATGTACTTTTACCCCCGGCTCGTTCCTTTGAGGACGATAACAGCAATAAAGACTCTTCTACCCGCCAACTGTTTCGCAAAAAACTGCGTGAAGGTGAGTTAGACGATAAAGAAATCGATATCGAAGTGGCAGCCCCCAAGGTTGGTGTTGAAATCATGGCACCGCCGGGCATGGAAGAGATGACCAACCAGCTACAAAGCATGTTTTCCAGCATGGGCAGCGACAAGAAAAAAAGCCGTAAGATGACGGTGAAAGTTGCATTTAAACAAATTCAGGATGAAGAAGCCGAAAAACTGGTGAATGAAGAAGAACTTAAATCGATGGCGGTAGAAGCGGTGGAGCAAACCGGCATCGTCTTTCTGGATGAAATTGATAAGGTGGCCAAACGCGGTGAGACCGGCGGCACCGATGTGTCACGCGAAGGGGTGCAACGTGATCTTCTGCCATTAATCGAAGGCTGTACCGTGAGCACCAAATACGGCATGGTTAAAACGGATCACATCCTGTTTATCGCCTCGGGTGCCTTCCACTTAGCCAAACCTTCCGATCTGATTCCAGAACTGCAGGGCCGTTTACCGATTCGGGTAGAACTAAAGGCCTTGTCTGCGGAAGATTTTGAGCGCATTTTAACCGAACCTAAAGCCTCTTTGACCAAACAATATATCGCGCTGTTGCTCACCGAAGGTGTAGAAATAAGTTTCGCCGACGACAGCATTAAACGCATCGCGCAAATTGCCTGGGAAGTGAATGACAGTACCGAGAATATTGGGGCTCGTAGACTGCACACGGTAATGGAAAAATTGCTAGAGGAGATTTCTTTTGAGGCTTCTGATTTAGGCGATAAAAGCATTTTTATCGATGCAGCCTTTGTGGATAACAAATTAGGTGAACTGATGAAAGATCAGGATTTAAGCCGCTTTATTCTCTAACACTCTCACGACTCAATTAATGTCCTCCGCCTACATTGATTAGCCCCATTCCAGGGCTAATCAATGCTATGCTTAGCCCACTTTACGTGCCTATCTACGTGTATGGAGCTCAACCATGAACCTTAGAACTAGCCCCCTATTATTGTCTTTTATTGCCGCGGCAGGCCTAACGTTATCTGCCTGTGATAAAAAAACAGCGGTCGTCGAAACCCAAACGGAAGTTGTTGTCGCCCAGGTCAGTGAAACCGAACATACGGCTACCATTGAGTTTGTTGGCCGCCTGCAAGCTAAAGAGGATATTAAGATTCAAGCCAAGGTCAGCGGCTATTTATTGGAACATCCCTTCAAAGAAGGCGACAACATCCATAAAGGTGACAAACTTTTCATTATTGATCCTGCCCCCTTTGCAGCCGACTTAGCCGGCGCACAGGCCAAAATATCTCAAGCTACAGCCAATGTTGATATCACCACCACCAACTACAAACGTGCTAAACGCCTGATCAAAACCAATGCCATTTCTCAGTTGGATTTAGATAATCTTCGCGCCGACAAATTAGAAGCCGATGCTGGACTAAAATCGGCAGAAGCCAGCCTAAAAAATGCGCAATTAAATTTACAATACACCACGCTTGTCGCACCTATCGATGGGCGTATTGGTGAAAAAAAATATAGCTTGGGTGATTTAGTTGGCCCGGACGCCGGCGCTTTAACCACATTGGTTAGCATAGATCCTATTCAAGCGGTATTTCAGGTTAATGAAACGCTCTTTTATAATGTCGGCCAAGAACAACGCCAGCGTGTTTCTGAAGGCAAAAACAAACTGGAATTCACCGTTAAAATCCGTCTCAGCAGTGGCGATATTTACCCCCTAGAAGGCAAGCTCGATTTTGTCTCCAACCGCGTTAATACCGATACCGGCACCTTAACCATACGTGCAGAAATCCCCAACCCGGATGGATTATTACGCCCTGGTCAATATGTGAAAGTATTAGTTGAATCGCTGACACCCGAAAAGTCGGTGAGTGTACCGGCGGCGGCCATCCTTTCCGATCAACAAGGTGATTTCGTATTTACCGTCGATGAGACAAACACCGTACATAAACATAAAGTGGACCTGACCGGAGACAGTAAAGGTCTGCAGTTTATCCGCAGCGATCAAGTCAAGCCCGGTGACCAAGTCATTATTGCCGGAATAAAAAAAGTGCGTGATGGGCAAACCGTAAAAGCGCGCAGCAGGGATAAACCCAAAAGCGATACAGAGACTGCAGCCAAGGCATCTACGCAAGCGCAGGCTGAAAAATGATCAGTGAATTTTTTATTAACCGGCCCAAATTTGCGCTGGTTATCTCCATTGTCATTACGTTAGCGGGTTTAATCTCATTAACACAGCTGCCTATTGCCGAATACCCGCCTATTGCACCGCCACAGGTGGTTGTTAGCGCCAGCTATCCAGGAGCCTCGGCCAGCGTAGTAGAAGAAACGATCGCAGGGCCTATCGAAGATGCCATCAATGGCGTTGAAGATATGATTTATATGAGCTCAGCCAGTGGCAATGACGGCCGCTATACCTTAACCGTGACCTTTGAAGTCGGTACCGACAGTGACATGGCCTTGGTACGGGTGCAAAACAAGATGAAGGAAGCCGAACCCCGACTGCCAGCCGATGTACGTATGCAAGGTTTATTGGTGGATAAACAATCGCCGGATATGCTGATGATTGTCAGCCTGTTTTCGCCGGATGACAGCCTCAGTTATTTGTTTATGTCGAACTACGCCAAAATCAATGTTGAATCGGCACTGGCGAGAATTCCCGGCATCGCCAATGCGACCATTCTTGGTGCAGCGGATTATTCCATGCGCCTTTGGTTAGATCCAGATCGCATGGCCAATCTTGGCATTACCACCACCGATGTGGTTAATGTATTAAAAGAACAAAACGTACAAGCCCCGGTAGGAAAAATAGGCTCACCACCTTATACCGGCAGATTGGAAATGGAATTCACGCTGCAAACCAAGGGCCGCTTAAAGGATGTGGAAGAGTTTAAAAAAATTCTTATCCGCGCCAATCCAGACGGTTCTGCCATTTATCTGAAAGATATCGCCAGGGTAGAATTGGGCCAAATCGATTACTCCATCAGCTCCGAATTTAATGGCCATGCGGCGGCTAATATCGCCTTATACCTGACACCCGATGCCAATGCGCTAGAAAGTAATGATTTGGTATTAGAAGCACTGGAAAAATTAAAAGAGCGGTTTCCCGATGGCATGGATCTTCAGTCCAGTTATAACACCACACGTTATGTCTCGGCATCCATTGGCCAAGTTATAGAATCACTGTTTCAAGCCGTCATCCTGGTTATTATCATTAGCTTTATATTCCTGGGTTCGCTACGCAGTGCCCTAGTACCCAGTATTGCCATTCCGGTCTCGTTAATCGGCACCTTTGCGGTCTTGCTAATGGTAGGCATGAGCATCAATACCATCACTCTATTTGGTTTAATCCTCGCCATCGGCATTGTCGTAGATGATGCGATTCTGGTTATAGAAAATACCGACCGTCACCTAAGAGAAAATCCAGAATGGGGCGCAAAAAAGGCCGCCATCGTCTCCATGCGAGAAATCACCGGCCCGGTTATCGCAACCACGCTGGTACTGTTAGCGGTATTTATTCCGGTGGCTTTAATGCCCGGTATTACCGGCCAGATGTATAGACAGATCTCGGTGACCATCTGCATTTCGGTATTGATCTCAAGCATCAACGCCTTAACCCTAAGCCCGGTACTATGCTCGCTTTTACTCAAACCCAACGCCAAAGAAGCCAAATGGTTTACCGTATTCTCCAAATATTTTGACAAACTTACCGGAGCCTATGGCCGCGGCGTACAATCGCTGCTGCGTAAACTCACCATGGTGATGGTGTTATTTATCCTGTTACTGATAGGTACGGTCGTAGGTTTTATCAAAATACCCACCGCCTTTGTGCCTTATGAAGATAAAGGCCTGTTTTTGGTGAACATACAATTACCCGACGCAGCCTCGGTTTCCAGAACCAAAGATGTGGTTAAAAAGTTAGAAGCCATTTTAGCCGATGACCCCAATGTGGAATCCGTTACCTCGATCACCGGCTATGGTCTATTCACCGGTTCCGTACAGAGTAATGCTGCGGCGATGTTTGTGGTCATGATACCGTGGGATGATCGCCCGGGCATGGAAAACCTGGTGTTTGCCTCAACCAAACGCTTAAATAAAATGGCTGCCTCTGCGGTACCCGAGGCCGAAGTTTTTGCGCTGCCACCTCCACCTGTTCCAGGTATGGGCGCGGTAGGCGGCATGCAATTAATGCTGCAAGATACCGGCGGTGCCAGTTATGCCGAGTTAGCTAATCAAACCAACGATATGATTGCCGCAGCCAATGACAGGCCAGAACTGAAAGATGTCTTCAGCTCATATAGGGCTAATGTGCCGCAATATTATCTGGATATCGATAGAGAAAAAGCCAAAACCTTAGGTGTGCCCCTCAGCGATATTTTTGCCACCTTGCAAAGCAATTTAGGTTCGTATTATATCAATGATTTTAATAAATACGGCCAAACGTATAGGGTCATCATGCAGGCGGATAGCGAATTTCGACAGGATTTGGATAATCTAAGAAGCTTCTATGTACGCAGTAATTCAGGTGAAATGATACCGCTATCCAACCTAATGACCACAGAAAAGATCTTTGCGCCCGATGTTGTCTGGCGATATAACAAATTCCGCGCCACCACCATCAACGCAGCCGTGGGTGAAGGTTTTGGTTCCTCCGATGCGATTAAAGCCTTTGAAGAAATCTCGGCGCAAATGCCCCTGGGCTTCCAACACAGCTGGACCGGCCTCACGTATCAGGAAATCAAGGCAGGCTCGGCGGCGATTATAGCCTTCTTATTAGCCCTGATCTTTATCTATCTATTCCTGGTGGCTCAATACGAGAGTTGGTCCATCCCGTTGGCGATATTACTGGTTGTGCCCGTCGCCCTGGGTGGCAGTATTGGCGTGTTATTATTATTAGGCATGTCGTTAAATCTGTATGCACAAATAGGCTTGGTGATGTTAATCGGCATGGCGGCTAAAAATGCGATATTGATTGTGGAGTTTGCGCTAACCAAACGTCAAAAAGAAGGTAAAAGCATTAAAGAAGCGGCCCTGGCTGCCGCCACGCTGCGCTTTAGAGCCATCAATATGACCGCGCTATCATTTATCCTCGGCATCATCCCGCTGATTCTTGCTCAGGGCGCAGGCATGTTTGCACAAATGAGCTTAGGTATTACCGTGGCATCCGGCATGGTAGCCACACTGGTGGTGGGTACATTCCTGATTCCCACCTTCTTTGTCATCGTGCAGAGCACCAGAGAGAAGCTTAAACAAAAACTGGGTATCACAGCCCCAGAGGATTAATACCCGCGGAGGCAGGAAACTGCCTCCCGCACATGATTATTTATATCTCTTCAATATCGCCATAGGTGCAAAAATTCAAATAGGCATAAGCCGCACCAAAAGCTGGTTTTTGAAATTTCTTTAAATCCAGGCTATCAAAATCTACCTGAATCGGATTACGGGTAATCTGCGCTTTTATTTCTTTTGTGCTCATCATGGTAACCGGCAGTTCTAATAACTGAATCGCCGCCTCCAGTTTAAAGCTGGTGGCACTGCCCATAAATTTACCTTTTTGCTCACGTTGAATAACAACGATTTCTTCTACCTTGTAATCTTCCATCAACTTCGCAAAGGCAAACTGAAAACTGCGAATGCTCTCGGTAGTATCTGAGGGCGATACAGTAAACAGACGCTGGCGACAATCAGGCACCATAAATGCGCCCCCATCTTGATTTAATAAACTCAGAATAGCCTCACGGCCTTTTAATTCAACTGCACAAACAAGCATGGGAATACCTATAAACTAATAACAACATTAAGGGGCCTATTGTAGCGATTATATAAAAATTATCATCCATTACAGAATAAGCAAGTTGATATAACGCTGTTCTCTTTATGGAGAAATACGATCTTAACACTTCACTTTCTAGTTCTATGATTTTCAACTACGCTATTACAATAGCCGCTATGGAGTGGGTAAAATGGCTTTTTCAGATCATAAAATTCTTGTTGTGGATGACTCTTCATTTATGCGCCAGCTGGTGTGCGGCACACTGGAACAAGAAGGCATTCAAACCGTTATGGCCGAAGATGGCGTACAGGCGTTGAAAATGTGTCAAAAACATGACGTAGACGCCATTGTCACCGATATCAACATGCCCAATATGGATGGCTATACGCTGATTATGGAATTACGCCAAAATCAACAATACCGCCACAAACCCATCCTCGTTTTAACCACTGAAACCTCGGCTGAATCTCATCAACAAGGTAAACATCTGGGTGCCACCGGCTGGATCACCAAACCCTTTAATTCAATGAAACTGCTTGATGCCGTGCATCTGATTTTAGATTAAAGAGCGTTTTTATGTTAGCAGGCCATACCATACTTGCCGTAGATGACTCCAGAGCCATGCGAGCTCTAGTAACCATGACATTGGAACGTGCAGGTTGTATCGCTAGTGTAGCCGAAGATGGTGAACAAGCTTTACTCGCGGCCCAGGAACAGAATTTCGATGTTATTATCACCGACATCAATATGCCGGTGATGGATGGGCTTACCCTGATTGGTGAATTGCGCCAACTGGCCAATTACAAAACCATACCCATTTTGGTATTTTCAACCGAAGCCTGCATCGATATACGCAGGCGCGGCATGGAGGCTGGCGCAACCGGCTGGATACTCAAACCCTTTACGCCAGAAAAATTAATCAAAGCCCTGGAACGGGTGATTGATTAACCTGGCCTTAACCGTTTTCGGTTAACGCCAGTATCTCATCATCACTTAAAAGCTGAATGTTTAAAGCATAAGCCGCATTTAAAGCCTTGATCACCTGATTAGCCACCAAGGCCTGAATCAGCGTATTGGGGTGTAAACCATCATCGGCAATAAAATGATTTTTATGTGTAGGTCCTGCGCAGAGTTTATCGGCGCGACACTTGCCAATATTGGTAGAGCCTGATGGCAGTAAATCGGCTTTCTTGGCTGTGGTGCCATTCACCACGGTAAAATCCCCAATCGTTACGCCACCATCCGCATTTTTGGCAAAGCCAAATAAATTCACCATCGCAACACCACGCTGTGCCGCACCTTTTTCCAAGAGTTTGTTGGCTGCACGAATAGCCGCCTCTACCGGTTTATTCTCCCCAGCTGCCGTACCTTCTGGAATATAAGCCAATAAAACTTTGCTGCCCGATGCCCGCAAGGCATCTACATGCTGTAATAAAGCCTCGGCGATAGATTGATTAAATGCAGCATCAGGCACTACACCATTAGGCTGCATATTACCCAGCAAAGAAAAATTCGTGGTGTGATAAAAATAATCATTGGAACCCGCCGCAACCACGGCGATATCCACCTGTTCTTTAACCAGCATAGGCACCTGATCCGTTACATAACGTGATCCTACCGCCGCACCATCAATTTCCATCGCATAAGTAAAAAACCAGAAATCTAACACCATACGCGCATTGTTATTCGCGGTTGCGGCGACCTTGGCGTAGTTATATTGATAACCGGCGGCTCTATGATCCGGCCAGCCATTTTCCCGTGTAGGTTTATAAATCCCCCAGTCCAGATCATCGGCACGGTATTTCGCCAGAATTTCCACCCAGTTATAGGCGGCAATATCGGTATTCGCCTGCGTACCCGCATCTAAATATTCATCGGTCATGCTGTCACCCACAGCACCAATCGTCACTGCAGCTTGTAGATAACAACTAAAGCTCAAAAAAATTAAAACGCTTAACAACCTTGGCATAGGAAATCCTTATATATAAAAAATTGCGCCTATCATAACAGGCGAATTATCTCGCAGCAGGCATTTATTTAGCCATTAGAGCCGAGTTATTGAGTGTTTTGGTTTAGGCCAATTCAGGCTACAATAGCGCCCATCTTTAATCAGGGTTTAAAAACCATGAGCAATCAACCACACGATAACGATTCTAGCGATGAAAGTAGCACGCATTTTGGCTATGAAACCGTCAATAAAACCGAAAAAGCCGGCAAAGTTGCCGAGGTATTTCACTCGGTTGCGGCCAAATACGACATTATGAATGATCTAATGTCAGCCGGTGTACATCGCATCTGGAAGCAATTTACCATAGAAGCCAGTGTCGCCCGCAGAGGCCATAAAATTCTGGATATCGCCGGTGGCACCGGTGATTTAGCGGCTAAATTCAGCAAGATTGTAGGCCCTCAAGGCCAAGTGATTTTATCCGATATCAATAATTCCATGTTGAATGTCGGGCGTGACAAACTCACCGATCGAGGCATCAGCGGCAATATCGATTATGTACAGGCCAATGCCGAATGCCTGCCATTTCCGGATAACTACTTCGATTGCATCACCATCGCCTTTGGCCTGCGTAATGTCACCGATAAAGACAAAGCCCTGCGTAGCATGTATCGTATTCTGAAACCCGGTGGCCGCTTATTAGTGCTGGAGTTTTCAAAGCCGCAAAACGATTTATTGGAAAAAGCCTACGATATCTATTCGTTTAAGATTTTGCCCAAGATAGGCCAACTGGTCGCCAACGATGCCGAAAGTTATCAATATTTGGCCGAATCGATTCGTATGCATCCCGATCAGGAAACCTTAAAAAACATGATGTTGGATGCGGGCTTTGATCAGGCCAGCTTTGAAAATATGACCGGCGGCATCGTAGCATTACATAAAGGCTTAAAAACCTAATGCCAGCTTTGGTGAACCAGGCGCAGTTAAATGTGCTTCAGCTTTTAATCAATAAAGCCTTGAAGCTAGACCCGTTGGCGCAGCAACGCTTAAATGCGCTGGCGCAAAAAAGCCTGCGTATTCAGTGTAATGAACCCGATATAGACATTGTTATTCTGGTTGAAAACGAGTCTATAACCCTGCATGTCAGTGAACTGTATTTGAACAATGACGAGACTGAAAAAAAATCAGTCACCTGCCATTTAAGCGGTAACTTATCCGCTTATAGCAAACTGCTCAGCGAAGACGATAAAGCCGCGGCGTTGATTAATTCAGACTTGCGCCTACAAGGTGACAGTAGTTTACTGATGGAGCTTGAAAAAATTGTCAGTCAGGTCGAATTAGACTGGGAATACCACTTAGCCAAACTGATTGGCGATCTTCCAGCTCACTTTATCGGCAAACGTGGACGTCAATCCTGGTATTTTTTACGTGCTACACAGCCTATATTCATGCGCCACCTACAAGAATTTATTCTTGAAGAAGCTCAGCTATGCCCTAACAAGCTGGAAATGGAGCAATTTATCGAATCGGTTCAATCTATTGAAGAAAGAAGTGATAGATTACAGGCCAGAATTCAACGTTTACAGAAAAGACTCGCCGCCGATTAAGCGCAAAAGGAAAACAACTTGAGACGTTTATTGCAGATCTTATGGGTGGTATTCAGCTATCGACTGGATGCATTTATTGATAGAGACGATATCCCCTGGTTTCTCACGCTGCTGCTATGGCCTTTTACGCTGAAACCCGAACCCAAACAACCCCGTGAAGTACGCCTGCGCCTGGCTTTAGAAAGACTTGGACCGATCTTTATTAAATTTGGCCAATTACTGTCTACCCGCAAAGATTTATTAGATGACGATTTGGCTAGCGAGCTGGCTAAATTACAAGACGATGTCGCCCCATTTGATAGCCAACATGCCACCGCGATCATTGAGAAAGCGTTAAAAGCCCCGGTAACGGAGGTTTTTTCATCGTTTGATCAAGAACCTCTAGCCTCAGCCTCCATCGCCCAGGTACATACCGCCACGTTATTAACTGGGCAAGATGTGGTTATCAAGGTTGTGCGCCCGAATTTGGAAAAAACCATTCAAAAAGATATTCGCCTTTTGCGCTTTATCGCCATGGCAATCACCAAACTCCATCCCGAGGGCAAACGTTTACGGCCCTTAGAGCTGGTGGAAGATTACCGACACACAATCCTCGACGAATTAGATTTAAAACGTGAAGCAGCCAATACCTCGCAGTTACGCAGAAACTTCCTAGGCTCCGGCCTGATTTATGTGCCAGAAGTCTATTGGGATTACAGTAATCAAGATATTCTGGTGATGGAGCGTATTCACGGTATTCCGGTCACGGATATGGAGGCACTTAAGGCCGAAGGCGTTAATTTACGTAAACTCGCCGAGCGTGGCGTAGAGATTTTTTTCACCCAGGTTTTTCGTGACAGTTTCTTTCATGCCGATATGCACCCGGGCAATATTTTTGTATCCTACGGCACACCCGACAACCCCGAATATATCGCCATCGATTGCGCCATCATCGGCAGCTTAAGCGAATTTGATCAATACTATTTAGCGCGTAATTTATTGGCCATATTCCAAAGAGATTATCGCCTGGTTGCCGAACTCCATGTGCAATGTGGCTGGGTGCCAGCTAAAACTAAGGTCACCGATTTTGAGGCGGCCATTCGCAGCGTCTGTGAACCTATTTTTGAAAAGCCGCTGGGTGAAATTTCCTTTGGCCAATTATTATTATATTTATTTCAAACCGCCAGACGCTTTGAAATGGAAGTACAGCCATCCTTGGTTTTACTGCAAAAAACCCTGCTAAACATCGAAGGCTTGGGGCGTCAGCTATATCCTGCCCTGGATTTATGGGCTACGGCACAGCCGTTTCTGGAAGATTGGGTTAAAAATCGTTATTCACCCAAGGCCGTACTTAAACAATTACAAAGACATGCACCCGGCTGGCTGGAACATCTACCCCAGATTCCCGATTTAGTTTTTGATAAGTTGAGCCACGCGCCAGCAACACATCCGCAGGCCATCAGTGAAACGGATAAATTATTGATCAAAAACTTAAAAAGTCAGCAGCGAATCAGTGCGGCTACGTTGATGGTGATAAGCGTCTCGGCGATTTTTTTCTTTTATCAAACGTATATAAGTCTTTAATGAGGGTAAACCTCAACCGGCGCATAAACAAAATCGGCACAGCTTGTGCGCCCTACCTGTTCGGCAATCGCCTCATTCAACAGGCGCATAAACCAGCTGATATCTTGCAGGCGTCTACGCCAAATATCTACCGAGGCCTGCAGCGCCTCTATCTCGGCAATCTTTAACGCCCGGCCTAACTCATAGGCCTGACTCAAAACCGTACCATTTGCAATGCAATGCCAATGGCGAATCACTTCCGTCATCGTTAATACATCGGCCTTGGCGGCATTGATATGTAAAATCAGATGATAATTATTGGCTAACACCGTGTAGCTTGCGATATCGATGCAGAAATTTTCGGATAATAGACGCAGCCTGGGTTCTATCCAGTCACAGCGATGTTGATATTCTTCATGCCCCTGAAAAGAACGTTGCACAGCACGTGATACACAGTGGTAAAAAGGTGGGCTTTGTAAATCTAATGCTGACCATGCTGCTTCCATGAACATTTCCGCGTAGATTATTTGATGTATTAGAAGTATCGAAGTAAATGCTTAAACTGTAAAAGTCTAAAGTTGCATTACATTTACAGGTTCTAAGAGGCTATGGTTATTATTTATAAACTTAGGTTATTAAATACTTTTTTCTATATAGCTTCCTATGCTCTCTTGCGGTGAAGGCGTGGCTACCGCGCTGTAACTATTAAGGCTCTGCTCCCTGCTTGCCGATACAACGGGTACAGGCTGGGGTTTATCCGGGGAACCGGATAAAGCTGGGGCATTAGCATCCTCACTAGCTCCCTGCGATGCTGCAACGTCATCACTCTCCGGTGTATCGGCTAACGTCTCTTTTGTGGCCTCATCACTTAAGGCCCTGGATTTCTCCGCCGTGATTGCAGCCCTGGCATCCACCGCCATTCGGGTTGCCAACGTTGCAATATGCATATCCTGAGCCGAGGGGTTAATCGGTGCCAAGGCTGCCCTGCGTATTTTTTCTGAACGCGCCAATGTCGCCTGCGGATCACCTTTAACCACACTGGTATTAATGCCCACCTCCCCCCCGATAGCATAGTTGCGCCCATCCGGGCCTTTTTGATAACTATAAGAAGGGGCGCCAGCAAGTTCGGCACCTGCGGCGGCATGGGCAGCCTCATGGGCTCTCACCTCTCTATCTCGGACTCGCAGTTGACGAATCAGCTGCTGGTTCTGAATTTGCTGCAGGGCTTGTTGCTGTTGGCGCTCGGGGTTCTCTCTGATGGGCACATCGGGCACTGTAATTTTAGGTGGAATAAAATCCTCTGCATCATCTTCCGGTGGCTGGCCTTCGGCTAAAATGTCCTCTATAGATTTACCCTGATTAATACGTGTTTCGTTTTTATTGGCCCGGTTACCATCAACAACTGTGGCAGGCCTTGAAGAGGGGCTGGTAGGCAGGGGATTTTGCGGTAAATTTCGTTTTTTACTTTCAATAATCGCAGGCGATTGCACAACCGGAGGAAACGGCAAGGTTTTAGCTTGGCTGTTTTCCAGGCCCACCGCGATTTTATCCGTATTCACCAAGGGGAAACTGGATGAAAAAGCTGCGGGAGGTAGAGCACTGGGAAACTGCATCATTCACCCACTCATGGCCTAAGCAATCACATCCAATTGAGAGCCCATATCATCGGGTTCGGTATTAACCGGCTCTTCAACGGCACTCACCTCTACCGGCTCCGACTCTGTCTCAAAAGCCTCAAGAGAAGCAGATGAGGGCTGAGCCGCCACGACAGACGATGTAGGGGGGCTACTTTGACCCTGAACGGACTGCGGTGTAGTTTGTAACGTCGACAATAAAATTGAACTGGCACCTGATACATCCATAACGTCCTCCGGAGCATTAAAAAAAATAAATCAGAAAAATAAGTCATGACTCTGTATTAAGTAAAGCAGAGCCCATCAGGCACAGCAATGCATTCAGCCCGATTGCCAAGACCATTACGTTTTAAACAATGATGCTTTTATACTAAAAGATCACTGCAACAGGCTGATTGCCGGTTTACTACAGCGCAGCCGAGTTTTACAATTGGATTTGTAATAATGAAGAAAAAAGAGAGTGCAGTGCCCAGAGCCGACGACAATCGTTTTATGATGTATGAATCATGGAAGCCCGACAGAGAGATTTTTAAACGTAATCTAACCATGATCCATATGATGCATAGAGATGACGTAGACAAGCTGCTACGGCACGCCTGGCTTAAACAGATGATGATGGCTTTTATCGTCGATTTCAGCGATAAGATTAATGAACATGGCGATACCATTAAATATGATAATAATGGCTGGAATCGGCAATTTACCACCTATATTTATAATCGCTACCGCGCCTCAAAAAATTTCAACGACACCGTGCCGCAGGAACAGCGAAAGCATGCCAACTACGATCCCCAGCATAAGAATGTGCGCGACTTAATGGGTGAAAAGCCGGTCACCAGCAATACCATTGTGCGCCAGACGATTCCAGACACCGTCGATGAAAATGCCTTTTTACGCTGGATTGATTACCAGCAGGAAAAAAACGCCAAGCCCGTATCCAACAGCTATTTTAATGAATGCCTGGTGCTTTTTAGCCATATCCCCAAAGACGAACAAAGTTTTCGAGTCTCTAACTGTGTGGTAGGTGGCCATGACAGGCCGTGGGTAAAGATTAATGAATCGGCCCAAAAGGCCAAATCAAAATACCTGACGCAGGGACAAGACCGCAAAAAATTCAGCAAACGGGACAAATCAAAGGCACAAACAACACTTTCATCACAGCAATGGCAGCCCAATGCCGATTTAATTGAAAGCCAGAACAACACCGGCATTGCAGCCATGAATTTTGCCGGAGAAGATGCCAAAGTCAGCCGTGAAAACCTTGATATCAAAGCCTTTCAGCGCTGGATCACACATAGAGAACGGAATAAATATGCGACCATCGATGAACAGGCGATCGCCGAACAGCTGAGTAAAATCCCTAAAAAACTACAGGCCGAAGCCGTCTCTTATTCCATCGCAGGTGATTACAAACAGGTTTTTTCACCTCAGCAATCAGGCAAAGCCGCCGCGCCAACCCGCCATAGTTTTATGGCATTGGCCAGAGGCGAACATTTAAAAGATGGCTCCATGCCACAATTACAGCAGCAAAAATCAAACAATGCTGCGGTTAATAACACCGCGCAACTCGCCCAGCAGTTTGATCAGTTACGTTTGCAACAACAGGCCGATAAGAAGGAAGAGCATAATGAATAATATGGACCTTACTCGCGGATTTTTAGCCCGCCTGCTTTCCTTATATCCACAGCAGGCGCGCTGGCCGCAGGAGAACGCTGAAGATTTTGAAGCGTTGGTGGTTAATTATGCACCCATGGTTGAAGAAATGGGGCAGCAGGAGTTATTTAAACGTCTGGATTTTATCAGCGAATTAAAACGCAGCCTGGCCTCTGAAGTGCAGTTTTACTCCCAGGCATTAGACGTCTGTTTTGCCTATAGAGGTGCGCTGGTCAATCTTAAAAATAAATACGGCCTGCATCACGGGAAAAGCTCAGACACCACTATTCAACATTTATTAGAAGCTGAAAGAAAAGCCTCCTGCACCACCGAAGAAGCCTTGCAGGCCAGAGCTCAGCTCAATGAAATGCTCTCAGGGTTTAATACCAAAGCGCGAGAAATTACCACCGTAACTAAAGCCGATAAAAACCGCGGCTCTGATGCCTTAACCGCGGGTGAAAAGGCTGAGTTTGAACGTTTAATGGGTAAGTAGGCGCCTACATTAGTCCTCAACGTCTTCAAGCACTCGAATATCAAAGTGTTTACGCACTTTTAAATCGCCATCTGAAATACTGATGATCACCGTATGGCTGCCAATATCCGACTCTGTTGGTCGCCAATAGAGCTTGCCATCATCATTTATCTCCAGCCCTTTTGGCCCATGTACCAGCTGATAATTTAAATCATCACCGTCTACATCCGAGGCCTGTATCTGATAACGGAATTTTTTATCGACGGTTATCGACTGCGCCTCGATTTGTGTGAAACTCGGCTCTCTATTGGTATCCACCACCTTCACCATAAAACTTTGCTGCACCATATCATTACCGTCTGAGACCGAAATCTGCACAGCATGTTCACCTTTTTGATGAAAGGCCGGCCGCCACTTGATTAAACCATTACCCGCCATCGTCATACCTTCGGGGGCCGATAACATCATCAGGCCCAGTTTCTCCTTATCTTCATCGGTGACACTGATTTGATAGGTATAAGCCACATTCTCATGTGCAACCTTCTTAGGCTTGCTGGTGAATACCGGCAGGCGGTTATTATTATCCACCATCAAGACAAATTTTTGCATTGTCGCAAGCTTGCCATCGGAGGCTTTTAAGATCACCGGGTATTCACCGGCCTCAAAAAAACCGGGTCTCCAGGTCAGTAAATTATCATCGAGGCGCATACCCTCAGGCGCTTTCTCCAAGGTGAGCTGCACGGCATCACCGTCTTGATCCACGGCCTCAACATCATATTCAAAAAGTTTATTTTCGAGAATATAAGTTATTGCATCAGAATCAAATAACGGCGCTCTATTGGTATTTTCAACGTCAATCGTGAACGCTTGTTCCAGCGATAAATCCCCATCCCAGACCTGCACCTTAATCAGATGTTCACCGCCGTGCTCAAAACCGGGTGTCCAACGCAGGCGATTAGCGACAAAGGCCATACCCTCCGGCCCCTGTAATATTTTATAACTCAAAGTTTGTGTGCTATTGGCATCCTCAACAATATCGGCATCACTGGCTAGCAGCTCATATTCATAAGCCATATCTTCCTTGGCCGTTAATACCGCTGCGCTGCCGATCTTCGGCACTCTATTGGTATTACTGATGGCAAGCTTTAAAGTCATATACACCACCGATTCTGCGTCAGATACCGAAAGTCGAATCGTCTCTGTTCCCGCGGTTACAAATCCGGGGGTCCAGGTTAATCGATTAGCCTGTAATTTTACGCCCTCGGGGGCGGCAGAAATGGTCAGTTCCAGCTTATCGCCATCGGCATCACTAAGCTGCAGTGGTATTTGCCAATCCTGACCCTCGGCCAACGTTAGCACTGCCGATTCGGGTTGGATAAATGTCGGTTTTCTATTGGTATTGCTGACCTGCAAGGTGAACTTTTGCTGTACTTTTAATGTCGCATCACCGGTTTCTAAAATAATAGGGTGTGCACCTGCCTGTTCAAACGTCGGCAGCCACTGCAGCTTACCCTCTTTAAACACCATGCCCTGTGGGCCTTTAAGCATCTTTGTGATTAATGTATCGGCATCCGCATCGTGAGTGACTACCTTATAACTCCAGGCTTTATTTTCCGCAGCCAGCAACGGCGGTAAGGCCGAGAACTCCGGCGGCCTATTGGTATTTTCAATATAAATACCTAAGCTAATCGCCGTCTGCCCCTGCCCATCTTCAGCAATCAGTTTTAATTGATGAGAACCAGCGACCTCAAAACCGGGCAACCATTCCACCACACCGGAAGGGCTCACCTGCAAGCCTTTAGGCCCATCTTTAAGCCGGTATCTCAGCGCATCACCATCGGCATCACCCGCCTTTAAAATCGCCGTATAGGCGGTGGACTCTTTACCATCGGGTAACTCTGTCATCTGCCACTGCGGTGTTCTATTGGTGTTCTCTACCGTGATGATAAAAGACTGCTCGGCGCTGAGATCACCATCACTGATGTGTAATACCACGGGATGACGCCCGGCTTGTGTATAATCAGGCAGCCAATGTAACTGGCCATCTTTGAGTACCATACCCTTGGGGCCAGATTTTAACATCAGCTTCACGTCTTGCTCATCAGGGTCCAGGCTTTGTAATAGATAATTATATTCTGCCGCCTCTGCAACCTGAGTGACCGGTTTACTGGTAAAGGCAGGAGCCCTATTTACCGCTATCACCTTCAACTCAAAACTTTGTGCAACCGTGGTTTCCCCATCAGATACCAGTAATTCCACCATATAAACCCCGGCAGCGTCATAATCTGCCGCCCAAAATATCAACGCCTTTTTATCGATGCTCATTTTATCCGGCCCTGTCGCAATCGAGTAAGACAGCTGATCACCATCGGCATCGGTGACCTTTAACGGTAAAACAAAGCTGCTGCCCTCCTTAAACTGGGCTGCCGCTATAGGCTGCCATACAGGTGCTCTATTGGTATTTTTCACTTTTATGTCAAAGCTCTGCTCTACCTCATCCACAGCATCACGAATCACTACCGTGACCCGGTGTTTACCGGCTTGCTTAAAATCAGGAGTCCAGCTCAGCTCACTGCCTTGCAAAACCATGCCCTTCGGGCCTTGGGTTAATTGATACGTTAATGTTTCTGCATCTTCATCGTTGGCGATAATGGCATAGGTATAAATACTGTTTTCCTGTGCCTGTAATTCCGCTTTAGAGGCCAGCGAGGGTGCTCTGTTGGTGTTTTCAACGTCAATCACACCTTGGGCGGTGATGGTGGTTTTACCATCAGAAATCGCCACACTAAATTTATGTGATCCGGCATCATTAAAACCCGGCATCCATTGCAATAAACCATTGCTTGAGATACCTAAGTTGTCAGGGCCTTCTACTAGGGTGAAATGTAATTCATCGCCGTCAGCATCACGCGCAAAAAGATGATGGCTCAGCACCTCACCTTCTTTCGCCTTTAAAGCTCCCTGAGATTTAAAAACCGGCGCGCTGTTTTTCTCGACCACTGCAGGTTGAATAGGTTCAACATTGGGCCTAGCAGTGGCCAATACCACACTGCCAAAACCGGATAAAAGAGTCAGTAAAATAAGTGCAGCAGGATGTTTTAACCGCATAATAATGTTAACAATATGTGATGAATGCACTGGAAATCTCATGGGTAGCCTTAGTCATGCTATTCAATAACGCTAAAAACTTGCGCCTGATAATTCAGCATAGCCAATAATCGAGTTTTTTTAGTTTCAAACCCTATCAGCAGGCCTGCTTTTTGTCTATGGCTGAATCGGTAAAGCCCTAGCTTTAATAGAAGCTTTGCAAGGCCTGCTTTTTTCAGGCATATATTTGACTTAACTCAGCGGCCTCGGTAACGTGCCATGCATAATAAAAACCCAAGCTGCAGCATATTTAAGCATTAACCCACGGTTGCTGAATCAATGAACATTATCTCGCTTATTTCTGAACTGGCCCAACAAGATATCCGCCTGTGGCTGGACGATGGCAACTTAGCCTATAGTGCACCCGATGGTGCGATGACGCCCGATGTTATCGCCAAATTACGTGAACACAAACCGGCGATTATCGAATTCCTAAAACAATCGGAACAGCAACAGACCGTAAGCTTCGATAAAGCTATTAGGGGCGATCAAAACCAGGGTTATACCGTGTCTGCAGCCCAACAACGCCTGTGGTTTTTACAGCAGTTGGAACCTGAGAACAGCGCCTACCATATTCATGCAGCCCTCTCTCTTAAAGGCCCATTGGATATCGCCAGTTTAAACCAGGCCTGTAGCACCATCATTCAACGCCATGAAATTCTTAGAACCCACTACCAACAAGAAGACGGCATCTTAAAACAGTTTATTCAAGCACCTGAGGCGATTGTTTTACAAGCCCAGGCTTGTGATGAATCTGAATTGCAGCATAAGATTCAACAACATTTACACCAGGCTTTTGATTTAAGCGCTAACGTATTTCGCTGCCAATTATGGCAAACCGCCCATGAACATTTTGCTTTGGCTTTCACCGTACATCATATTGCCGCCGATGGTTGGTCATTAGGTTTATTTGTTAATGAACTTATGGCCCTTTACCAAAGTTTCTGTGAAGGAAAAACCGCAACATTACCCGCACTAGACTATCAATATATCGATTACGCCCACTGGCAGAATCAAGCGCCACAACAGCAGAAACAAAATGAGCAATTAACCTATTGGCAAGAAACACTGCAGGGCTGCCCAAATTTAGATTTACCGCTGGACCATGCCCGCCAATTATTAGCCGACGGCAAGGCAGGCTTGGTTGATTTTCGCTTAAACGCAGAGCAAACCAGCGGTTTAAAACAACTGGCCCAGCAACACGGCGGCACATTATTTATGAGCCTGCTGAGTAGTTATGCAGTGTTATTACAGCGTTACTCCCAGCAAGCTGACTTTGCGATTGGCACCCCCATTGCTGGACGTTCGGTAAGTCAATTGGAACCGATGATAGGCTGTTTCTTAAATGTACTGGCGATACGTTGTGAGATCGACGAATCACAAACTTTTAGCGACTTTTTGCAGCAGCAGATTAAACAATGTAAAAACGCTTTTGATCACCAAGACCTGCCGTTTGAACGCATCGTTAATGAGTTAGTCAGCAATAGAGACTTATCCCAAAGCCCACTGTTCCAGACTATGCTTTCGCTGCAAAACACACCATTTAATACGGTATCCAAGATACACGGTTTAGAAATTTCAGGCATCGAAAGCCCGGATATCACCGCCCAGTTTGATTTAAAACTCACCGCAGCCGAAGACGATGATGAGCTGCATTGCCGCTTTGAATTTAAGCAGGCCCTGTTTAATCACCACACGATAGAACATATGGCAGAGCACTTTAAACGCTTGGTTGATCTGTTATTAAGCAACACTGATAACGCCATCAATAGCTTAGATTTATTCGCCAGCGATGAACTACAGCAGCGTTTACAACTGCATGAAGGTGGCGATAACGATACCCAAAAGCCGCTGCCAGAAAATCAGCTGTTACATGTTTTATTTGAACAGCAAGTAGAAAAAACACCCAATGCGATAGCGGTGAGTGATAAAAACCAGAGCCTGAGCTATCAGCAATTAAATAACCGCGCCAATCAGCTGGCCCAGCAATGTATTAAACAAGGTCTATCCGCCGAAAGTTTGGTCGGCGTCTGTTCAACCCGTAGCGTACATATGATGACGGCGTTATTAGCCGTATTAAAAAGTGGCTGCGCCTATGTGCCACTGGATCCGGACTTTCCGCTAGAACGCCTAAGCTTTATGGCCGAAGATACCGCCATCAACACATTGTTAGTTGATGAAAATAGCTTCAGCCTTGGCCAAACCTTGGCGGCAGATAAGCTGCAGCTGATTACCCTCAACGATGGGCTATTTAACGATGCCGCCCTGACTGAAAACCCGAATATCAACATCCGCAACGATGCGCTGTTTAATGTGATTTACACCTCAGGTTCCACCGGCACACCTAAAGGTGTGATGGTGCCCCATAGCGGCATTTGTAATCGCCTGCTTTGGATGCAAAATACCTACCCATTAACTAGCCACGATAAAATCTTACAAAAAACGCCTTACAGCTTTGACGTCTCGGTGTGGGAATTATTCTGGCCCATCATTACCGGCAGCCAATCGTATTTTGCCGATGCCGAGGGTCATAAAGACCCCACCTATTTACGTGACATTATTCAAAGCCAAAACATCACCACCACACATTTTGTACCTTCGATGTTAGCGGCCTTTTTACATACCGCCGATATAGAAAAATGCAGCAGCTTACGCCATGTTTTTTGCTCAGGCGAGGCGCTGCAACTGGAACATCAGCGCCGTTTCTTTGAACGCTTAAATAACACCACATTACATAATTTATATGGGCCTACCGAGGCCAGTATCGATGTCTCTTTTTATGATTGCCAAGCCAATAACGACTATGCCAGCGTACCTATCGGCAAGGCTATCGATAATACCCAGTTACATGTGCTGGATGCGCAACTTCGCCCACTACCGGCAGGCATTGCTGGTGAGTTATATATAGGCGGCACAGGCTTAGCCAAAGGCTATTTAAATCAACAGGAACTCACCGCCACCACGTTTATCAACAACCCGTTTGTAGACACCGGCCATAGCAGTGAAAAACTGTATAAAACCGGCGATCTGGTTCGATTGTCCGATGATGGCAATATTTTATATCTGGGGCGTATCGATCATCAGGTTAAGATTCGTGGTAATCGCATAGAACTGGGTGAAATTGAAAATACGTTAATCCATCACCCCGATGTCCGTGAAGCGATTGTTACCGCCACCACTTCAACCGATGGCAGCAAACAACTTATTGCCTACGTGCTGAGTGATACCGAACTATCAACTAGCGATTTACAGCAGACCATCAACAGTAAACTACCGGCCTATATGCAGCCTGCAGCGTTTATACAACTGGATGCCTGGCCACTCACGCCCAGTGGTAAAATCAACAGGAATAAACTGCCGCAGCCCGATTGGCAACAACTCAATGCACAAGCTTATATAGCCCCTGAAACCGAAACTCAAAAACAATTGGCACAGATATGGGCCGAGGTTTTACAGCTGGAAAGGGTCGGTATAGAAGATAACTTCTTCCATATTGGTGGCCATTCGCTGACCGCAACCCAGGCCTTGGCTAAGGCGCAGGAGCTGTTCTTGGTAGAAGTGCCTCTACGTGAGATCTTTGAAAACCCCACCATTTCTCATATTGCCAGCTTGTTAGATGAAGCGATTCTTCAACAATCCGTCTTCAGTGATAATGCGACAGATACCGAGGATGACGAAGACATGGAAACATTTGTGCTCTAAGCCACATCATAACGGTTATACTATGAGCCATACACAAAAGGATATTGTTATGGCGTATCACACACGGTTTACTCAGCTCTTTTTTATCCTCACATTATTGCTCTCGTTCAGCAGTTATGGCGGTGGTGATAACGCCATTCAGCGCATCATAAAAACCGGCCAACTGACTATTGGCGTCTCCGGCGACCAAGCCCCGTTTGTGATGCATGATGTACAAGGCCAGTTAATGGGTTATGACATCGACTTGGCTAATGCCATCGCACACGTGATGGGTGTTGAAGCTTCATTTAAAACCCTGCCCTTCGATAAACTATTACCTGCGCTGAATGATGGCGATGTAGATATCGTGATATCAGCCATGAATATTACATTAGAAAGAGCCGAAAATTTCCTCTTTGCCGGCCCCTACGCGATGACCGGAAAATCCATTCTGAGTAAATCAGAAACCCTGGTGCAATATAGCCAAACCGGAAACTTCGACAAAAAAAGCATTAGCGTGGTGGCGTTAAAAGATTCCACCAGCGAAGCCTTTGTTAAAGAATTTATGCCCACCGCCAAATACACTGCCGTAGAAGCTTATGATGATGGCCTAAGGATGATTAAAGCATCACAGGCAGATGTGATGGTGGCCGATATGCAGTTTTGTATTTTATCCGTATTGCTGAATCCACAAGATAAACTGATGACATTAAATTCGCCGCTGTCGGTAGAACCCGTAGGCATTGCGGTTTATCGTAAAAATCCGGGATTACATGTATTGATGCAAAACTATCTCGATAGCTACCGCAGCACGGGCCTGTTGCAACAATTACGGCAAAAATGGTTTAAAGACGGCAGCTGGACGGCGCAATTAGCCAATAAAACCATCGCGATGTAAACCACCTATTCTATCTGGCGGGTTAAGAGGGTAAAATACCTTTTTTTCCCACATTCCAAGCACACAGAAGGCACAGCAATGGGCAGAGCTTATCAGAACCGCAAAGAATCCATGGCTAAAACCTCGGATGCCAAGGCCAAGGTTTACAGCAAATACGGCCGTGAAATCTATGTTTGTGCCAAATCAGGCGGCACAGATCCAGAAGGTAACTTAGCCCTGCGCAGCATGATTGATAGAGCCAAAAAAGATCAGGTGCCTACTCACGTCATTCAAAAAGCGCTGGAGAAAGCCAAAGGCGGCGGCGGTGAAGATTTCTCACCGGCACGTTATGAAGGTTTTGGCCCCGGCAACTGTATGGTGATTGTGGATTGTTTAACCGACAACCCGAACCGCACCTTCGGTGATGTACGTATTTGTTTCACCAAAACCAAATCCAAGCTTGGTACCCAGGGCACCGTAGGCCATATGTTTGATCATCTGGCGATTCTGGTATTTAAAGCGGATGATGAAGAAGCGATTTTAGAAGCACTGATGGAAGCCGATGTGGATGTCAGCGATATCGAATCTGAAGATGGCAAGGTCACCGTATTTGCGCCACATACCGATGCTCATAAAGCCAAGCAGGCTATTTTAGCCACCCTGGGCGAGATAGAATTTGAAGTTGATGAAATTCAATTTGTGCCACAAACCTCTACCGAGATTGGTCCAGACGATATAGAAATGTTCCATAAATTTATGGATATGCTCAACGATCTGGATGACGTACAAAACGTTTATCATAACGCCGAGTTGCCTTAAGCCCCGATTATAGCGTTCTCAAATTTTAGAACGCTATAGTTTCGAAAGACACTTCAAATGCATATCGCCCCAGTACCCCGCGCTACAATACGCTGAACTATGTGTAATTAACGCTGTAGTGCTCTTGAATAAAGGCCTTGGCTGAGCCAAGGCTCTAATTTAATGTCTTTCACGGTTTTTCCAAATAAAGAAAGGCCTCTCCTAATAAGACCGACGCACGGGTAATGGTTATCTCATTGATTAATTCGAGATTAATAAAACCTTGAATCGTTGTGCCGCCATCCACATAGGCAAGTTGATGGCCTTCATTCTCTAAGCGCTGAATCAAAGCCTTGATATCCCGTATACATCTCAACCCTATGCTTTAAGCCCGCAGGTGGTTCTTTTACCGTATTGCTTAAAACAATGATGCGTGTATCACCACAAGGCCATTATTAAGGTGTTAGATTCATACTATCGATCATGTTCATACATTTTCGCCCCATTATTAAACAATCGATAGAAGCCATAAAACTCACCATGCCCATATCGGCTTCATCCCCCATATCCGCATCGTGTTTTCCAGCCGCATGTAACCAATCAACACTGCCGTCATTTTTAGCGATAAATCCATCGGCGCTGGTGGCAATAAACACTGAACATTTCATAATATTTTCGTAGTGGAAGTGATCGTGAACTGCAGCCAATAATATCGAGTAAAGCTTCGCTTACGATGTCTAATCTCAAAAAAAGTATCGCTAAAGATGGGGAGTTGGCACTGTTATCTGCAGGTATTTATCTATAGAATTCAGCGTTTAAAAATCACTCGATTAATCTCTCCCCGGACTAACAAGGATTCTGTGCCGATCTAAGCCCTATAACATCAAATGGATGCTGTTGTGAAAAAAACTTCCTCTCTCTATGTACTCATTCTATTAAGCACACTGCTGCTCAGTGCCTGTAACCCCTGGCTACTATTTTGGAAGGAAGCGGCGGATGATGATACCAGTATTAACACTTATACCCCCGTCATTGCCACGCCGGTAAGGCTAAGAATTGAAGCCGAGCATAGTTCATTACCCCGCACCACCGAAACGCCTTTATATGCCTATGTCGATTACGATAATGGCTATTCACAAAATGTTACTTACGATGCGACCTGGAATAGCAGTAACCCGCTGATTGCCTCTGTGGTGATGGAAAATAACCAGCTCATTATCAAGGCCGTATCTGCAGGCGAAGCTACGATTACCGCCAGTTATCAAAAAGAAGGTTTCCCTACTACCACAGGCCATCTGTTATTTACCATTAACAGTGCAGAACTTACCGCTATAACAATAAACCCAACAAATACTCGAATTATTGCCGGTTACACTCAGAAATATACTGCACAGGGCACATTTAATAATGGCAGAACTTACCCGATTACTCGTCTGGTTAATTGGCTAAGCAGTAACGAGACGGCAGCAACAATCGATAAAGGTTTAGCAACAGGGTTAATAGAAGGTGCTAGTGAGGTCTCCGCTACCTGGCCTGAATCAACCATTAGCAGTAACACCGCAAACTTGGATGTTCAACAAGCCGATCTTTTAAGCATTGAATTAAATCCTCAAACGGCCAGTTTAATAGATGGCAATACATTAACGCTCAGCGCCAAAGCAACATTCAGCAATGGTGTTATTATCGAAGATGCAAGCGCATTTACCTGGTCGTCATCCAACTCGGCAGTGACTGTTGATGAAAATGGGAAGCTAACAACAAATTATAGCGGCAGCGCAAATATCATCGCAAAAATAGATAATAGCCCTAGTAGTGCGGCCTCTATTATTAACGTCACGGATGCCGTTATCACCGAATTAACCGTAACCTCAACCGCGGCCAGTGTTGCCGAAGGGTTAACACTGCCCTTTGAAGCACAAGCTATGCTCAGCAATGGCGAGACTGAAAATGTAACAAAACATGAAAAATTACTTTGGCTTACCAGCGACATTGATATTGCGACCATTGACGGCGACGGTATCGCCCGTACTCATCAACAAGGCAGCACAGATATCACCGCTGTGTTAGGTATCATGCAAAGCAGTGCAAATTTAATGGTGACCGAGGCCGAAGTAACATCGCTAAGCATCACTCCTAATAATCGCCAGATGATTCATTCCATAAGCTCAAACACAACGTTTACCGCCATGCTCAACTACACCAACGGCGATGAAATAGATGTTAGCCGCAATAATGGCACCGAGTGGAGTAGCGATAATGACGCCGTTATGACTATCGATCAACAAGGTATCGCTACCTCAGAAGGACCTGTAACAGCTCAGGTTAAAGCAGAAAACGGCAACAGTTCCTCGGCCAGTTACTTTACTGCCGATAGCTGCTACTCCATTGTGTTTGAGGGCTTGGAATACACATGCCCTATGCGTACCGATGTTGCACGAATGGCCGACATCGCATATACCGAACCACAAGCCGATAATACTAACCGAGAATATTATGCGGCGTTTAACTGGTCTGCAGCCGAGAACACTTGCAAAGCCCTGCAATATAATAATAAAAATGATTGGCGACTCGCTAGTGCCGACGAATTAAATGCACTTTTTGCAGCCTATGAATCTAGCGGCGGGGTTTATGGTGATGCAAACTGGTCTGTTTCTATCGCCACCTGGTCTTCTGATGTTTTTGATGATCAAAGGCATGTCTCGGTTGATCTATGGAAGGGTAATAATTTTAATTCTTCAGATTCAAGCTCTCATTACACCACCTGTGTACAGTGAGAGTGAATAATAACAGCAGCCTTAACAATACCTATTTACAGAACGGAACCTGATCATGATTAAAAAACTTAGCCTGCTGGCTTGCCTTGTCTCCTTATTGGCCGCTTGTTCAACGGTCACGATTCAGCCCAAGGCGGCAGAAAAGCAAACACAGGCGGCGGATTTTTCCGAAACCCGTCACTTCTTTTTTTGGGGCCTGATGGGCGAAACTCATGTGGATGTTAAAGACATCTGCGCCGATAAAGCCATTACCCAAATGCAATCACAGGCCACGTTTGTCAACGGCCTGCTAACCGTGGTGACGCTGGGAATTTATGCCCCGCACTCGGTTAAGGTATGGTGTGAAACACCCACAAGCACAGTGGAGAGTGAAGTATGAAAAAGACTATCGCATTATTAGCCTTGGCACTGTCGGGCTGCACCAGCATTCACTTTGATAATGGCGCTGACCTAACACAAGACACAACCCCTATCGAACAATGGCATCATGGCTGGGCTTTGGATTTATATGAAGGCTCTGAACCGGTGAATATCCAGCAAGAATGTCACGGCCAAGAGTGGACCACAGTTAAGACCGAGCTGACATTCTTGAACGGTTTTTCCTCTACTGTCGCCAACTTACTGGCTCCCATCTGGTATCCGAAGACCGTGACGATCTCCTGCCAGAAACTTGATGCGTCCTCACCCTAGAGTTAATCCGTTTTTGATCATGCATGGCGTATTAAAAGGTATAACCAAAACCCAATAAGCCGCCATTTTGAGTAATTTTTAAACCATCACTTTCAAAATTATGCCAGCGATAACCCGCCTCAACAAAGATGCCACTATTAAACGCATATTGAGCTTTTAAATCGGTTTGTTTGCTCTGGCCGCCAATAAAACCTGCCATATGCATGGCCGATAATGTAACCCCTGCAAACGGATTATATTCAGCCTGCACACCTATGGTTGCCTCTACCCAACGCGAATTTAATGTAAACGGAATGGTGATATCAAAATCGATATTATCCACATTGATACTGCCATCCACGATACCATCCTTGATTAAGTCTCCATCATCATAATCAGGATTGATACCGGAGCAGCTCCCAAAAGGTCCACAGCGTTCTAACTCACCTTCGAGATTGATGCTGCCCGACAGGCTCAAATTAGAGATGCTCACATCAACCGTTTGATCGTATTCTCTGATACCACCCACCACATATAATTTTAAATCGCCTGCCTGCATAAAATTATAGCCGGTACGATATTCTGTAATGCGTTGGCGCATATCCACATAAAGGTCTCCTTGCCCAGAAAGTTGGTAAGCAGCTTGCAGATTGCCTTTTATGCCTGTACCTCCGCTGGGAAGGGATAAATCAATATCCCGCATATCTGTGCTGCCATTCTTACCGCTGCCATCCAACGCTAAACCGTCCCCCACAGGTTCATATTTACCTTCCCAAACCTCGATTTGATGAAACCATTTTTCACCCTGCCATTTAAAACCAAAGGTAAAATAGCGGGTATGCGCATCAAAAAGATCTTTTACACCGGCATCAATACTGTCATCCATACCGGGCACATCGACACTTAAGTTGGTTGCATGAATCGGCGCATAAAAACTAAATGTGCCGGCATCATTTTTATTTTTTGAATCAGCCAAAACAGGCAGGCTAAGCATCATGCAGGAGATGAGCATATTGTATTTATTCATCGTGTTTTCTCTTTGTGGGTTGTCTTTTCAAAAACAATCTGTAAGTAGAATTTTGCCCCCACAAAGAAGCGGGAATAACAGCAGGCAGAAAAAAAAAAAAAACAGCATTTGCCTAGCAAATGCTGAGCATCTGAAAAATCCCTCTGAGGCCATGCCCTCATTTTCGACCCGGAATTTTTTGCAAACAAACAAAACATGCAGTCTCGCAGTACACATTAATCGCCTGATAAGGATGAAACCGCCTTAACTGCGCGGAGTTGAATAGTTTGGTTTTACTTTAAGATGGCATGAATTAATAACGAGTCGATTCATGTGTTTTTAGCGGCGCAGAGACCCGTTTTTGTATCGCCACATCAATGTGCGAAACGGTTAGAAAAAAATCACGTTTGATCGGCCTTAAACAAATTTATCTGTATATAATAAGGCGTTTTTTAAATTCAAGCTTAGCAAATGGAGAAGAATACAATGCAAGCAGAACACATGCCCGGCTACTTGGCAGGCGCTAATAGTGATCCTCTAATGACCGCCATGGCGGTTATCCTGGTGGCTTTAGTGCTGATTGGCGGGGTTTTATATTTTAAGTTACATGCCGTGCCAGAGCATCTTGCCCATGGAAAAAGCCATACACAAATACAACTGATTACGATATTAACGATATTGGCCTTATTTACCCATAATAATATGTTTTGGGTCGCCGCCTTAGTATTGGCAGTGATTGAGGTGCCCGACTTTATGAGCCCGTTAAAATCTATCGCCAGCTCTCTAGAAACCATCGCCAAACGTGAAAAGGCCAGTGAAGAAACTAACGCTTTGCCCGTAAAACCGGATACCGCCGATAAAGAGGAGGCTGTTTAACATGTTAGAAGTTATTTTATGTTCTTTAATTACTGTCCTGCCCGACTTTTTATATCGCAAATACCGCTATGGCATGAGCTGGGGTAAGGAAATCACCTTTTTCACCATGTGGTACGAACTTCGCTGGGGCATTTCGGCCTGTGCGATATTAACCATCTCACTGGTAACGTTAGTCTTCTTCTACCACCCGTCAACAACCCATGCGACACCCATATTTCGCACGATGACGATTTTACCGGAACAAGGTGGCAGGGTTCAGCATGTCTTTGTTAAAAATAATCAGCAAGTCACGACCGGCACCGCGTTATTTAGCATGTATGATCAATCACAAACGGCTGTTATCGATAGTGCTGAAGTTCAAATCCTAGAAGTAGAAGCCGAGTTCGCCACAGCCAATGCACAATTAGAGGCTGCCAAAAGCGGTGTAGCAAGAGCCCACGGCGCATATCTGCGTTCAAAACATGAATATGACCGGAAAATGAAGTTGCAACAGCAAGGCCAACACTTAATCAGTGCCAGTGAAGTACAGAAACTGGGTGATACGGTAGGTGTGCATAAGGCCGAAGTCAACGCGGCCAAGGCGGATGAATCTGCCGCACTTGCAATGATTGAGACCATATTACCGGCTAAAAAAGCCTCTGCAGTTGAGGTATTAAATTCTGCCAAGGTCGAGGGAGGCAAGCGTACCGTTTATGCCAATATTGATGGGCAGCTAAAGCAGTTCACGTTGCAGCCGGGTGACTATGTAAATCCGATTCTTCGCCCCGCAGGTATTTTAGTGCCAAGCGACGGCGAAGCTTCGGGTAGAGAAGGTGTGCAAGCAGGATTTAGTCAATTGGCCGCAGACGTCATAAAAGTCGGCATGTTTGCCGAAATAACCTGCCTGTCCAAACCCTTCACCATCATTCCCATGAAGGTTGCACGAGTACAAGATATTATCGCCAGCGGGCAAATAAGGCCGAATGAAGCCTTGCTTGATCTTCAAGATAGAGCAAAACCCGGTACTCTGACGGTTTTGCTAAAACCTCTATACGAAGGTGGTTTGGATGGGGTTGTTCCTGGCACCAAATGTATTGCTAATGCCTATAGCTATCACCATGAACTTATTGAAAGTGGAGAGCTTGGCACCGGTCATGCCCTTTATTTACATATGGTTGATGCCGTTGGCTTTGTGCACGCCATCATCTTACGGATTCAGGCGTTATTGCTGCCCGTTAAAATTTTGGTATTTTCTGGGCATTAATGATGCAAGGCTTAGTCGTAATAATTTGCGGCTAAGCGCATTTTCATCGAAATAGATAAGCTTTACTCTTCCTTCTGCTCCAGCGCATCTGTTCGCTGGGGCAAAACATCGCCGTGCTGCTGCGATAAGATTCAATATCTATCCGATCATTGACACGACCTTTTATCTCCCGCACCTCCTCTGCCAACAAACCTCATCAAAAGCATTCGCTTGATAGACCCTGCCTTCGATGAAATAGCGTGTTGGGCAGCATTTTCTTCTGGTCGTTGACCCCGCCTGCACAGAGCATCTGAAAAAAAAAATTTCAGAGGCATGCCCTCATTTTTACCACGCTAATTTTATTTAATGAACTCCGTCAAACAGACAATACATACCCACACACATAATTTATTGTCCTCGGAGGACTTATGAAAAAACTATTAATTGCATCATCAATTTCAACGGCAACACTTTTATCTACCACCGTGCTGGCCAACGATGGTGAGATCACTATCAAGGGTATCTACGGCGATATGCGTTTTGAACAAGAAGGGCCAATAACATCCGGCTACGATGAAAAAAAACAGGATAGAGAAGGCCAGGCCAGCTTTGAGCTTAAATACGAAAACGATAAATATTTTATTAAAGGCTCCCAAACACGCAACGATAGCTTTGATGTATTCAGCGGCAGTAATGCCACTACCGGCACCGATTTAAATAATGAATTTAAATCCCGCCAGACAGAGTTGGAATACGGGCATAAACTCTTCAGCGACGATGTTTTCACCGTCTCGGCGACCACGGGTATACGAGAATACAAAACCAGATTAAGTAACACCGTTAGCAGCTCGGTAGACCCGGGATTCAGTCTTGGAGACCCCCTTTCAACCAGCAGCTCAGATCGATGGACCGAAGTGTTTGTGGGTGTGCAAACCGATGTAAATTGGCTGGAAAATAATACATTCACAGTGAATTATCAACATGCCATCAACAACGGTAATAGCCGCAAGGCATTTGCCGAAAACAACTACCGCTTTGATTTTGGCTTAAACCTGGGTGTGGGTTATAAATGGCATGATTACGAAATCGGTGGCAACTCCGGTACAACCATCGATGAGTCCGGTGGTTATATTTCACTAGGTTACACCTTCTAACAGAAAGACTTTGTGTGGGAGCACAGGGATGTGCTTTTCCTCTTTAACCTTTTATCCCCCAAAGCGTATCATTGCCTAAAAAATAATCGCCATGATAGGCTAGACATGCATTTACGTAGAATCGTACAAATTTCCAGTGTCTTATCGACATGATTACTGACCGCCTGTCTGGAAAATTTCATCTCCCTGCCTGAATTTCAAAGCTGCCCGGTCTCCTTAGGTGGCGATGCCAATTTACATCTCGCAGATTTCCCCGCCGGTGATTTAGCCTGGCCATCCTGGGGCGACGATTTAAACAACAGCCATCACCATACCAGCGAAACCCAAATCAATAAAACCAATGTGCATCAGCTGCAACCGCAGTGAATCTATAACACCCAAGGCTTAGTTTCTGCAACCCCCACCATCACCGATAACAGCCTCTGCATCACCGACTGGGGTCCAAGCAGCAATAACCTCTCTCCCCGTGCCGGATTATCAACAGCCTATAGGCGCAGGCACCACCTCCCTTTTAACCGAAGCAAAACTCGATGAAGAGGACGCGGACTACAAATACAAATCAACTATAACCGCGGTGATGTCAGCTTCTTATGGGGCACCGGCCTGGATGAAGGCTTCTATAACTGGGCTATCGGTGGCTTAACTCTGGCCAATGGCGTGGTCTTTGCTGGCGTCTCAAATTTAAAAGGTACAATGGTGGCGATGGATGCAGAGACCGGCGCCATATTATGGCGCTACAATACAGGCCAATCAGTGGTATGCACTCCCGCCGTTGTTGATGGCCATGCCTATTGGGGCACAGGTTATAAATACGGCACGCCGGGTAACCGCGTTTATAATTTTACCCTGCCCTAAACGGGGTTTAGGAGTAACCCATAGTTTTGGGTTGGCTCACTTTGTTTTTGCTATAAATGTAAAAATCTTTAAAATCAGTAAGATAGAATTATGCAAAAGTTGATAATAGGACCCCCCTATTATTTTTGATAATGGGACCCCCTCACTTTGTTTTGATTAAAATGAAGCTAATTCAAAGTGAAACCTCGGCTAGCCGGGGCTTTTAACGGGTTTTATGTAATAAATGATCAGTTTGAAAGTGAGGGGGGCTCACTATACAAATGTTAAGCTTAAGGAAGAGAATGAAAATACACTATCTAATCAAAATATTAATATTGCTAACACTAAGCCAGTTTGCATTGTCTGAAAAATATTATGTTGATCTAGCATTAGGAAGTTCTATTTTTAATAGGGATGACTTTAATAATCCTGAAATGAATATTGAAATTCATAAAGATCAGAGTGGGTTATCTGCTTCTATTATTGGTGGAGTTTCATTTAATGAATATATTTCTATGGAGGTTGCTTATAACGACTTAGGAGAATATTCAGAAAGAGTAAATTTTAACTCAGGGTCTTTTTCTGGAAGCCATATTTCAAGTCAATTTGATTTCTATAGCTATTCGTTAGCTTTAATTCCTTCATATCCAATATTAAATGAATGGAATGTTTATGCTAAATTAGGTGTGCATAATTGGAGAGCTATTGGTAATGGTGAAATTTATTGGTATAAAAATGATATTTTTGACTATAAAGAAGATTTTAAGGAAAAAGAAAATGATGATGACTATTTTGTGGGGGTTGGAACAAGTTACGCCTTGACAGATAAATTAATAAGTAAATTTTTTATTGTTTATTATGAGTTAATGGAGGCTGATATTGTTAATTATTCAGCTAGTTTAGGCTACAAATTTTAAAAGCTTAACAAGCGCGTATTGTGGCAAGAGTAATCGAAAATTGAGCAATACATTGAAAATTCTAATTATATTTTCCACGTACTATTTGTTTAGTGTGGCAAGGGTAATCATGTTTCCAACTTTTCCAGAGGATGCTTCTACCGTATATATGGATCGGTCAATTATGATTCCTCTTCTTAGCCTTCTGTTCTATTTTTCAAGCATGAATGAATCTAAAGAAAGGGTTAGAATCATAGCGTCGTCTTTGGTGTTTGGTGTAATGACGTATTTTTCTGTCGCTGTAATCTTTCTAGGCATCGTGATTATAAATAGAGATGGTGTGAGCACATCCCAATTCCACCTATATATGGCGTTACCTGGGTTAGTGACCGTCACCCTATCAATCCTTGTATATCTTGTACTATACGCACGTAACAAGGCCCAGAAAAAATGACCTCCGGCCACTGTCACGCTTCTTGCTGCGCAACAAGCGCGCCAGTAGCCTACGGCACTTGTGGGCGGCGTTATCTTCTATAGGAGTGTTTCGTGCAAGGACAATGCAAGCTGTGTGATAAAGAAGCCCTCTTAAAAGAGAGCCATTTTATTCCAAAATTTGTTGGGAAGTGGGTAAAGAAAACATCCATCACTGGATATATTCGTATCAATGATGAAGAACACAAGAGAGCACAGGACATAGCTAAAGAATATTGGTTGTGTGGTGAATGTGAACTGTTGTTTTCTGATTGGGAAAGAAATTTTGCTAATAATATTTTCTATCCATTTGTTAAAGACGAGAAATCAGAAGCTTTTTACGATTCATGGATGTCTAAGTTTTGTGCATCTTTGACTTGGCGAACATTAACTTACATTAGAAGCAAAAATGATAGAAGTTCAAAATCGGATGAATACAATAAATATTTAGATGACACCGAAAAACATCTAAGGAAGTATCTGCGAGGAGAAGTGCTAAATCTAGATGGATATGAGCAGCATGTCTTTCCATTAGATGCAATTGAATCCACTACATACCAAGACTTACCTCCAAATATAAATAGATATTTTCTTAGGACTATGGCGATGGATATTGTTGGAAATGACAAAGAAATATTCATCTACACAAAACTGCCTAAGTTTATTATTCTTGGAATTGTAAAGGCTACAAACCCAAAGGTTTTCAGGGCCAGAAGAATAGCTATTAAATCTGGAAAAATTAACCCAAGAGAATACAGGTGGCCAGACGGTTTCCACTCCTACATAATTAATAAAGCAAATGAAGTGTCAGAATCGTACGATAAAATACCAGAGAAACACAAAGACAGTTTTGATGAATTTATTAAAAAGAATCCTGGGAAAGCTGCAAAATCGAAACTATTCGAAGCAATTCAGTACGATCATGAAATGTTTGGTGACAAAATACACAGATAACATGCACCAGTATTTGACTTGCAAAAGCGTCACGCATTTTGTACAAAAATCCGCGCCCCTTCTGTAAGCCAATGTGGTGGGCGTTATCACCTAAAGGATTCAGAGTGAGTTACCTTAAATTAATACCAATACTTTCAGTATTACTACTAAGCTCCTGTTTTAATGATTATTACCAATCAGGTTGTGGTGAGTCTGGGTGTAGTGACCCTCTTTATAATATATCTGACATCAAGCTAGAGTCTGGAAAAATAATAAATCCGGAGGGAAACGTTGGGTACTCCTATGTTTTCACTGATCAAATTTTGGAAGGAGAAAGTGTTAGCCCTGATAATTATGTCCTTTCAATAATATCAATTAAAGAAGAGATCGCTAGAGCTAAGGTAAGAAATAAAGCTAGGAAAGGCTTTCTAATTAATTCAGCATTCGCAACTTCCCTTGCTAAGCCATACACAGATGAAGAAATTGTTAATATAACGATAAAATCTAATGCAAATTTTTCTGATGAACTAGAAGCTGGCTCATCTTTAAATCATGTTTTTGATGTTATATATAATGAGGCAGGAAGTCATAACTACAAATTAGAAAACAACAAGCGCATACTTTACAACCTAGATGAGTTCTTAGAGCAACCTTGGCTTAGCGCTGGTGAAGTTATTCAACTTACTTTAAATACATCACCTAAATCAGGTGGTGAGCATGAATTTACTGTTGAATATTCGTTAGATACAGGTGAGGTGTTCACTGTTACAAGTAGCCTAGTTGTATTCAAATAAACAAAAGTGTGTGATAACACAAGCGGCAGCAGTCGAACTTGAAAATAATGTTTTAAGAATCGGTTTTAAATCTTATCAAGGCTATACATGTACAAAATTCTAACTGTATCTTTACTTTTACTATTTCTACCTAGGGTTAATGCACTAGATGTCGAACAGAATAAAATTGGTTGGTATCTTGGAAGTGAATTTAATTCAAGTCAGATTAGTATCCAAGCTAGAGGCATTAATCCTGGGGGTAAAGTAGATGATAACTTAAATGGTTTGTCACTATATTCAGGCGTAAATATACTTAGCTGGTTAGGTGTTGAATTCGGTCTTTCAAAAGGATCAGGGTTTAAAGGTAGCTCTGAAGCTTCAATTGAAACAGCATTTGTATCATCAAAGTTTTCATACAGCTTCGATGAACGGTATAGTTTATATGTCAAGCCGGGAGTCGTTTATGCTCAGCTATTAGACTATGAACTAGATGATAGTGTAGATCCTTCTTGGAGTGATTTTTCATTTATTATTATGGCTGGAATTGAAATTAATATCTTATCTGATATTTATACAAGGCTTGAGTATAAACATACTGAAATATCCTTAGAAGATGATAACTTCCTTCTTTGGAGAACTGAGGATTCTGAGACAATAGATATGACTTATAAAAATGTAGGAATATCTCTATTTTATATTTTCTAATATGTAGTATTCTGCATAACCAGCAGCTGCAATCTGACTTCGAAAACTGTCACTTTTTGTGCAAAACCCGCACAAAAATCGCCAATTCGCTACGCAGTTGATCTGGGCGTTAGGGCAAACATGAATCAGAGGTCGTTAATTGTATCTATAACAAGTTATATGATCATGATGGGTTTAGCCTATCACTATCGAGTGTTTTTTGAATTTAACGAATCAATGATATTTCGCATCCCACTATCGCCTGCAATATTTACTCAGTATTTTCATATTTATAGCTTTTTTATATCTTCAGTAACCGGTGCAGTCGTAGGCTATTTAGAACCAAATGAACATATTAAGCATTCATGTATTGTTGCGCTTGTTTGTCTCTGTATAACAGCTTTAGGGTTTGTTTTTTCTTATCAGGATGTATTAAGCCTCATGTCTATACATGATACAGCCATTACAATATCATCATTTCTAGCTACAACATTTTTAATTATCATGTCAGCTAGCTTTGCTGCATCGGTGAATAAATGAAAATATCCCCTAACAATAACCAGCAGTTTGCTACGCAGACGAGCTTGGCGTTAGGCGCATTGAGGAAACGTGAATGTTATGGATGACGTAGACTATTTAAGATTTAATGAAATCAATCCGAGTGAATTTTTACCTTTGCTAAATAGCCAAAAGATTAGAAAGCACTTAATAGAGCATGACCTGTTTACAATTGAATCTTTAACCGATTGGATGAATTCAAAAATAGAAATTAATTCAATATCCGGGTGTAAGGTCAGGGGAATTGTTTGTGAAGGTGAATTAGCTGGTTGGTGCGGCATTCAACTTGAAGATGAGAAGTATGAGATTGCAATTATCATTGATGATAGGTTCTGGGGGTTAGGCAAGACGGTCTTTAAAGACATGATGGACTGGGCAAAAGAGTTAAACCATGATGACGTGTATATACATTTTCTACATACTCGTCCTAATTATAAATTCTTAAAGAAAATTGCAGTGTCTGTATATGAAACCGAGCTGCTTGGCAGTAAGTTCACAAGTTATCAACTAACAGTAAGGTAGCGCCTAACAACACGCCCTGAGGTGGACTACCAGTATTGAAATAGAGAGTGTATTGTCTTGAAGAATAAAAACTATAGTGATGAATTAGAATCACTTCTAATTAAAGCATTTATTCCTGCTGGCTACAGAATCACTAAGAATATTGAATTAGACGCCGTCCCTGAAAGTTCAAAATATGAAGCATTAGTTTTTGGTCTAGACGAAAAAAATATTTTCTATCGAAAAGGCAAGGTGACACCCGATAGGCCGGGGGCATATTTAGCGGTTTGGCAACGCCCATCGTCACCATCTTTTAATAGCAATAAACCTATTCCTTTAAAATCTAATGAACTCGACTACTTATTTGTACGAGTGCAAGAACATTCCAATATCACAAGTACCGAAGAATCACTGAATAATCCTAAGTATGGAATATTCATTTTTCCTGTTTCACTATTGATTGAAAAAGGAATTGTTTCTTCAGTAAATAGTAAAGGTAAAACCGGATTTCGAGTTTTCCCACCGTGGAGTCAAGATAGAGGTGTGGTAGGAACGAAGGTCTTTTCAGAGTCCGGTAAAAGAACTCAGCGTTGGCAGTTACCCTATTTTATAGAGATTGATGAACATGGTTTAATCGATCCTTGCAAATTAAATAAAGTGCTCAGCCATCAATAGTTGAGATATAGAATCGTCAAAGTATTATCGTATTCTAACGGTCATGGTGCATAACCTAGTGCTACATTTTACCTACGGGCCTTGTCGTCTTTTGTGTTTAAACGCCGCACAAAAGTCTACGGAGAATGAGCACGGCGTTATGCCAATTGCGAGAACGGGAAATTATTCAATCACGGGTTAAAGGAAAGTTAAAAGTGCTTACAGTAATGATCCATGCAAAGATAAAGCATGAAATGCTTAATGAGTATCTCGATTTAATAAAGGTTCTGATTAAGCAAACCACAAGAAAAGGATGCCTTACATATTCTTTTAATCAAAGCAAAGATGAGCCAACTGAATTCGTACTATATGAGCAATGGGAAAATCAAGCAGCTCTAGATATTCACATTAGCGAACTGTTTGATATTCTTGGGCCTGCTAAACCAGGCGATCCTATTCCCGAAAAATTAATGAACATGTATGAAAGGGCTACTCCTGTTTATTATGACATTGTTAGTTAACAAGCATAACGTCGGCAGGAAATATGGCAGCGTTAGGCTTCATAAATTTCATTGAAAAGGTTAGGGTAAATGACAATTGCATATTGGTGTGTATTAGCTGCTGCAATAATTCCATACATTTGGGTAATAGCAGCTAAAGCCTCTAAGCCAGGCTTAAATAATAATGAGCCAAGGGTTTTCCTTAACGAATTAGAAGGATGGGGGAAAAGAGCAAATTGGGCTCAGGCTAATAGTTTTGAAGCATTTCCTGCATTTGCAGCTGCAGTCATTATTGCTAGTATAGTCTCAAATATCGAACAAAATACATTGGATGCATTAGCGCTACTGTTTGTTGCATGTAGGCTTTTGCATGGCGTTTTTTATATCACTGATAAAGCAACATTTAGATCTATTGTTTGGTTTATTGGTATTTGTAGTTGGGTAAGTATCTTTGTATTATCAGCCTAAAAAGGCCCAGCCCGACTACGCAACTTTGTCACTTTTTGTGCAAAGAGCCGCACAAAAACCGCCAAAATCACTCCACTGTGTAAGCGGCGTTAAGCCTAAGGATAGGTATGGAATTTAAAGTCGTTCAGCTAACACCTAAAGATTACCGAGAGTATTTAACTTTACGTAAAGAGTCAGAGATTGAATTCCCACAATATGTCGGCCCTAGTGCAGAACGTGAGTTGTTAGCTGGTGAAGACAATATCGCATCAATACTGGAATCATATCCTGAGGAAGGAACAAGAGTATTTGGTGCATTTAATAATGAAGGTTTAGTTGGTGTACTAGCATTGTCTCGTCGCCTAAGCCCTAAGTTTAAACATCGTGCTTTTATTTGGGGAATGTATATTTACAAGAGTTACCGACAATCGAATGTTGGTGCTCTTTTACTTGATTACGTAAAAGTATGGGCAGCTTCTAACAAAGAAGTAAATGTATTATGGCTTCAAGTCACTGAGACTAATCAGCCAGCTATATCTTTTTATAAGAAGCATGGTTTTATTACATATGGTACAGAGCCTATGGCTTTGTTTACTCAAGATGAATACCATGATGTACATTATATGCAAATAATGGCTTAACCAGCAGCGCCAATTCGCTACGAAGTTGAGCTGGACGTTATGTTTATTAGGTCATCACATGTCGTTTCTGAAATCGCTAAATAGATACATGGAAAGAAATCGAGCTGCTAGTAGAGCTTTAATTGAACAGTTTGATAAATCAACCATCTCAGATATGGACGATTTTAGTGAAAAACTTTGGGTATCTATCGATTCCAGCTCAAATAAACAATACCTGCTAGAGATCTTCAATAATGAAGAGACTCCATTAGAATTCATCGTAAAATTATTTATCAAAATCGGTTTCAGCTGTGTGGATTCTGTGAGGCTAATGATGAAAATACAGAAAAATGGAAGCGTCGTTCTGGCCAGGGCTGAGGAGACGATTCTTTTAAGTCTTCAGGAATATATCAATACTCAGGCGAAAGCTCATGGCTTTTGTTTAGCAAGCCGCATAAAAAAAACATAATAAGGCCATCTTACGTAACGCCGTGTACTATCACGTTTCGTGCAAGAGAGTTCCCCCCATCAAGTAAATCTAAATGCGTTAATAACGAGGTTCTGCTTATCAGCGCTTATAAAAGCCCTCGTTTTTCCAGCATAAACTCGATAAATCGTTGGTGCCGGGCGGTGAGTCGTTGATTGTCCAGGTAGACCAAAAACATTTCAGAGGCCTTGGGCCAGTGGTTCTCCAGTATCGGCACAAGTTGGCCGCTTGCTACCGCGTCTTTGGTCATGCTCTGCGCTAAAAAACCAATGCCCAGACCTGACTCAACGGCTTGGTAAATGAGCCCGGCATCATCCAGCAAGGTGTATTGCTTGGGGCGAAAAATGATGGATTTTTCGGCTTCATTAAGAAAGAAGCCTCTCATGCGTCCGTCGCTGCCGTTACAAATACAGGGGTAGTCGCCGAGTTTTTCCAGACTCTCTGGTAAACCATATTGTTGTACAAAGTCGGCACTGGCGAATAGACCAAAATAGATATCGGCGAGTTTACGGGCGTAGAAATTGGAGTCGGGCAAGGGGCCCTGCCGAATGGCAAAGTCGAGTTCATATTGATGAAAGTCCAGATTGTGATTGCTGGATACCAGCTCCACGGTGACATCCGGGTATCGTTGTTTAAACTCAATCAGCCAGCCACCCAAATATTCTCGGCTGAGGGCCAACGGAGCGCTGATGCGTAGTCGTCCCGAGGCCTGACCATTGCTCATATTCGCCAGGGCCTGCATTTCATCGCCGATAACTAACATCTGCCTGGCTTTATCGTGCAGGGTTTCGCCTATTTCGGTCAGCCGTACCTGCCGTGTGGTGCGGTAGAACAGGCGAACATCAAGTTCCTGTTCAAGCTTCTGTATCTGATGACTGACTTTGCTTGTTGATAAACGTAGATGCCTAGCGGCTTCAGCAAAGCTTTGATGCTCTGCAACGGTGACAAATACAGTAAGTGCGGTGTTATCCACGAGGTGCCCTAATCAGTCATTAGCCTATATATTATCCTTATTTACAGGATTATTCATCCCGATTACCGTGGTATATCTAACGTATCTGCCTGGCGTATGCTGTTATCAAATCTGACAATAACCACCTGCTTTACAAGAGGAAGCCCCATGACAATCACATCAACGAATTTTAATGCCGAAAGTACCTGTGATGAGGTCTTGGCAGGCCACGACCTTACAGGCAAAACCGTGGTTATTACCGGTGGTTCCGGTGGTCTGGGGGCTGAGGCGGCCCGCTCAATGGCCTTAAAAGGTGCAAACGTCGTATTAGCCTCACGAAATAAGGTTAAAACCCGGGCAAAAGCCGATGAGATTAACCGCCTTAGCGGTAAGGCCTCCGTGTCAGCCGTTGAAATGGATCTGGCAAATCTAGTCAGTGTGCGTGAGGCGGCACATCAGATCCTAAGGTCTCATGCCCAGATAGATGTTCTGATTAACAATGCAGGCATTATGGCCAGTCCTTTAGCACGCACGGAACAAGGTTTTGAAATGCAGTTTGGGGTGAACCATCTGGGACATTTTTTATTGACCAATTTATTGGCCCCGGCTTTAAAGGCAGCAAAAGGGCGTGTTGTCATTTTAAGTTCGGGGGGGCATAAACACAGCGATATTAACTTCGATGATCCCAACTGGTTGCAACGAGATTACGATAAATGGGGCGCTTATGGTGCGGCTAAAACCGCCAATGCGTTATTTGCCGTCGCTTTAAATAAACGCGCCAATATTTATGGCGTGACAGCCAATGCCGTTCACCCTGGGGTAATTGTGACGGATCTTGGTCGTCATCTTAGCGCCGAAGATATTGCCTTTTTAATGCGGGGCGCTGATCAGGATGTGAAACCTGCCCCATCACAAAATCAGGATCAGGCGCCACGTGGAAAGCTTGTGATGAAAGCCGTTGAGTCTGGAGCTGCGACGAGCGTCTGGGCCGCAACAGCAGCAGAGTTGGAGCAGATGGGCGGCTTATACTTGGAAGACTGCAGTGTCTCCAAACAGGTTGACGTCGGTAATCAGGAACGAGGTTATTATGACTATGCATTGAATGAGATCCGTTCAGAAAGGCTTTGGGAAGTAAGCGAGTCCTTACTATTAGAGTCATTTGCATGGTAATGGCTTACTGATGCATGATGGGGGAATCATAGTTATCTCCCCTTTGATTTTACTTTAATGTCTTTGATTATCGTTATTCTGATCGTCAATATGTGTTTTATGTATTGGAGCATCTGCCCCATTCACAATCGTGATGCATTGCTTAAGTGGAAATATCACATTAACGGTAAAAAGAAGAACGTCGGCTTTCAACTTACACAGCTCAGTACTGGGTTTTCATTCATACCACTCTGCCAAACACGGTGTGTTTACGACCTTGATGGATAATGTGGCAAGTCTTTACAACTAAATAAGCAAAGAAAATTAGCCTCTGCAGGATTAAATGCAAAAGACTTGTTTGAAATCATTGATATAAATCTCTATCAAAACGCTCCTGCCTATGAAAAATTAGTAGGAGATTTAGAGGCTGCTTATTCAATAAGGATTAATCTCCAGCATCGGCTTGTCTATCAAGTTTTGGAACATAAAAAAGCTATTAAAATCTTGCGGTTATGGACGAATTACGAGTAAAACTATCATCCGGTAGTCTGAGGTCTCTAAGCCCTTGCCATTCGCTAGTAGTTAGCATCTAATAACGACATAAATCGCTAGGGTAGATCCTGCAAGAAGAGAATTAACCAAACAAAATATATTCTCGGGCATATATGCCGGTATTATGGCTAACGTAAATGTTTTATTATACGGATGCAATATCGTCGTAGGTTCTAGTGCTAATATAGGCATGCTTACTTGGTGCAGCTTATGGGTAGCAATAATTGCAGTATGTTACTTGTTTATCCTTAAGGTAATATACGGCTGGGGGGCTAATAAATACGCCTCCAAAAAGTTAACCAGCGACATATAACAAGCGCTGGCAATCAGCACTTACCGCCTGGTCATTTTTTGTCCATGGCGCTATGTGTTTTTGTCGCAGATTTCGTTTTATATTTGAACGGGTGAATTCAGATATAAATTTTATTTATCACCAACAAGTAGGAGAAAAGAAGATGGCTAAAGGTACAGTTAAGTGGTTCAACGCAGATAAAGGTTTCGGCTTTATTACACCTGAAGATGGCAGCAAAGATTTGTTTGTTCATCATTCAGAAATTCAAGCTGGCGGCGGTTACGCTACATTGAATGACGGCCAAGAAGTTGAGTTTGAAGTTGGCCAAGGTCAAAAAGGTCCATGTGCAAATAAAGTTGTTCCTTTATAAAGTAAGCACATAACAAACACCAACATTGGGCTTGCAGAAGTGTTACTTCTGAAAGCCCATGTGGTGGGCGTTACATGCTTAGGAAGTTGTAGCATTTGAATATCGAAGAAAACGGATTTGAGCTACACAGAGACGTCCTGGATCAAGTCTCTATTGAAGAAATCATCAAAGAAATTGAATCGCTAGATTCTAATTATCCCAAACATGGCATTCGTCATGCTGAGAAAAAATTATACTCCGAACATCATGTTCAGCCAGATATACATGTCTTGGAGGATATGAACACATTTAAAATTCACCTTGATGATGCCAACGAGCGTAACGGCTGCTTAAATAGCCATAGCCTGCAACCTCACTAAGACGGTTCACAATAGTATATAACCATCAAATAGAGTGGCTAATAAGCTGCGATGTGTACATAGCTTTGGGGGAGTTGGTTAAATACCCTTATTTGACTAGACTCAGAAGGCTGACCACCGTTTATCCGTGATCGCCTTTTTGTTAAAAATGACAAGTGGTTTCACTTTGCTCTCATCGCCTTTACATTATTTCATTGAAATCACCCTGTTTGGCCTTGTTCTGGCACTCCTAATTATTGGCTACCGTTTTTTCATCCAGCTTAAGCGCCGTGAAGAGCAATATCGCCATCTATTTAATCATGCTGAAGTGTGCATCTGGAATGAAGATTTTTCTGAAGTTTACCGCCACTTGCAAAAACTGAAGCGCCAAGGTGTTGATAATCTGCAATTACACCTGCAAAAACACCCGGAATTAGTCATTGAATTAATTGCCAAGGTCAAAGTTCTGCAAGTTAACCGCGCCTCATTAACGCTATTTTCAGCAACCAGCGAAGCTCAATTAATCAACTCTCTGCAATCGGTATTTGGCCCCGGTGCCACTGACATTTTCATTCAGGAACTGTGTGCGATATGGGATAAAAAAAGCCTATTTAAGGCCGAAGTTTCGCATTTAACCCTGGCTGGGAATGCACTTACGGTGATTATCTCTATGCCGATTCCCAACACAGAGTCTGGCTTTAAAAGCATTCCCGTCAGCCTGATCGATATCACCGAACGTAAGAAAACCGAGCAACTGGTCTGGCAGCAGGCAAATTTTGATGCGTTAACCCAGCTGGCGAATCGCAACCTGTTATTTGATCGGATTAAACAGGAAATCCTTAAAGATGAAAGGGCCAGCATCTCTTTTGCATTGGTGTTTATTGATCTGGATGGTTTTAAAAAAATCAACGATGTTTATGGCCATCATATTGGTGATGTCCTATTGATTGAAACCGCCAGAAGAATTAAAAACTGCGTAAGGGAATCCGATACGGTGGGGCGATTTGGCGGCGATGAATTCTGTATTATTTTATCCTCTGTTTCAAAAAAACAGGATATTAAACACATAGCCGCCAAGCTAAATACAGCGCTCAGTGATGACTTCATGATCAATCAACAAGCGCTCTCGATTTCGGCCAGTATTGGCATCACGCTTTTCCCCGATGATTCAACATCCTTTAATCAGCTGTTTAAATATGCTGATCAAGCCATGTATTCGGCCAAAAATGCAGGAGGGAATGATTATGCTTTTTATGACCAGCTAGGCGATGCCAAGCCATACCCGCAACCCATCACAAAAAACATAAAGCTCTCAAATTAAATCAATTATTGGCTTTTTAAGGCCTGTATTAACGTGAAGTTCAGCAGTGTAGAGGACGGAATATGCACCTGATTCCCGCCTTTTAATACCGCCACACCCAAGCCGACTTTAGCACCGGTTTTAGCCCCCGAAGAGCCATCTGCCAATGCACCTATCGCCGCCCCCCTAGCGACTTTACTCGCCGTACTTTTACCTGTGGCCTGGGTATAAGCGTTAATCGCATTACTCTGAATTGGAATCATCTGCCCGCCGATATTAATATCGCTAAGCGTTAATATCATTTTGGCCTTACCTGCCACTCGGCGAGCTTTTACCGCTTCGCTGATTTTGCCATAAACCCTGCTACCAGCCGGCGCTACGGTGACACCGTCTTTAATTAAGGCACCTTCCAAAGTGGCTGTAAATTTATGCCCGGTTGAATGTTTACCGGTATCCAAAGCCTCAAGCAGGCGAATGGTTAATACCGAACCCGCTGGCATCTCAACCGGCCCGGTTGCTGGTTTTACCGCCTTTACTGCTGCGGCTTCAGGTTTTGAGGCACTATCACCTATCGCAATATTTTTAACATCGCCGGCTTTAAAGCTCATCGATATGCCATCCACCTCAAAGCTGACACTATCACCTTCGCGACCTACAAAACTGCCTTCTAAGGTCTTGCCATTTTTTAGCTCTATCGTGTCAGCGTGGGTGAAAACGCTGAATAGCATGAAACATGCAGCAGTAGAAAATAAACCAAATTTTTTCATAATAAATTCCTTTGTGTGCGGTAATTATGCGATATAAACAAATAAATATATCGGCAAGCATCATATAAATAAATAGATGCCTGTCTAGTTTAGACAGACCTTCTGATTTCTGGCCAAATTTAAATAAACCGGATTAGCTAAAATAGCCTCTCTAGCCACCGAATAGGTAATATTGCTATAACGTCTATTACCATCTTTTACGCCCTGCTTTTTGCCTTCACAAACCTGACCACGCTGCACACGTTGAGCATCAAAAAGGCTGATTAATTTCATGCCAAAATCGGTTCTTATTTTCATCAGCAATTTGTCACAACAAACATCCTGAGCCGCCAGCTGAGCCAATTGAAAAAACATATTTTCTACCCCATCACGGGTGCCGCTATAACCGCTGTATAAATAAAGCACATAAGGTTCTGCCTCATGAGCAAAGGCGTCTAAAGGTATTTGATCATCGGGGATGTTATTAAAGGCTATTTTTTTGGCAAATTCTGGTTTCAGACGTAAGGCAATCACATGTCCCAGTAACAGGTCTTCTGCGATATAAAAGATACGTGCAGCCTGTGAATGTTCAATCAGACCCTGTAAATAATCCACTGGCACAATTAATTCAGCTCGGGTGATGTTTTTTAAATACGCGGCAATTTGTCGACTTAGCGCGCCTATATTTTCCGGTACATCGGTGATGATCTTAAACTCAGCCTCGGCATCGATATAAGGGTGTGCGGCAAAAATATGCTTGTATTCAAGCTCCGCCGACAGATGTTTTTCATAACCTTTTAAAGAAGATAATAACGGTAACTCGAAATCAACGCGGGTTAACAGCTGATGCGCATCGCTATGAAAAAAACGCATCAACAGCACCTGTCTATGAATGCTGGGCGAGACCTTGCCTAATTCCCAGCGGCTGATGGTTTGCGCATCAACCTCACTAAAATCGGCATCAAACGCTGCCAACTGATTAGCCATTTCTTCCTGTGACAAAGCCGCCTGCATACGTTTATTCAACAGGTATTGCTGAATATTTGTATATTGATCATCGTCAGAATTCACAAGACCTCCTCTGCCCTATATAACCCCGCCAGACTCATTAGGCATGGGGATTATTATTTTTCTCTAGCATGCCCTCAAAGTCAAAACAGGTAAAGGGTTTAATAAAGCCACACAAAAAGGAAAGCCCCATGAACTATGCAGACTTAATGCCCAGCCACTATGACCCAGCCTTGATTATCGCAGCCAGCCTGGAAGAGCTGTATTTACAAGACGAATGGCCTCTTGAAGAGAGCTTCAACAGTGCCGATATGCAACGCAGTAAATTCGATTTTGAGCAAGACATCAGCGCCTCATCATGAACCGGGCACTATTATTGACCCTGCTGGGCCTCTGCCTTCTGCAAGTTAATAGCGTGATGGCCACCCCAGTTGAAGGCTGGAAGTTATCACCATTAAATATTACCGCCGTCGATACAAAACTGGATGCCTGGGATAGTGAGGCGCTAAACCAAAACACCTTATTACAATATACCTCGGTACGCTGGGCCGCAGAAACCTTAAATCCGCGGTTGATACAAACAATTCAGCAACAGTCACTGGCCAGTAACCGCTGTGCCGCCGTGACCATTATTAACTTCAAAATACAGGAACCCGGCCTGCTTGCCCAAGCCTATAAAAATGCCCATGCGGTAAAACAGCAATACCCACAATGCAAGGTGGTTGCCGATACATTTGGCCAGGGGAAAAACCGCTGGCAGTTAGACAAAGATAAAAATATGACCCTGGTTGTCAGCGCCGAAGGACGTGTGTTATTCAGATCTGACTCGGTCCTCAGCGAAGATGAAGAACGTTATGTATTGGCCCTGCTGCAATCGTAACGATTGCCGCTCCATATAATAGAGTGAACCCTGATGATTAAAATATCCTTAACCCTGCTAATAATCGCGATAAGTCACTCAATCTTGGCTGCAGAGGTGGGCAAGCCGCTAACGGCTCTGAGTATAGAGTCCACACCGAATAATTTTTTTTATGCCGCCAATGGTAAAACCCAACTGATTACCGTATACCCAGCCAAACCGTCATCGGCCCAAAACGGTGTTTTTAATCAACATGCACAGGCACAAGGCATCTGCCCGTTATCACTTACCGATATCAATAATAAAGCCTGGTATGCACCGGTTTCTATGGTCGAGAGCGAGTTGAAAAAAGAAGCCGAATCGGTAGAAAATAACCCGCTGGGCTGCACGGTTTCCAGCGATTATGCAGGATTAGCCGTTAAACAATGGCAGCTAAAAGAAGAGGCTGCCACGATTGTGGTTGATGGAAGTGGTGAGATTATCTTTTTGGCTTATGGTGTATTAAGCGAAGCTCAGGAGCAGGCGATTTTTACCCTCTTTATTTAATGCCACCAAGCGCACAAAAAAAACTAAGCAGTATATTGTTGATTTTCTAGCGGTGCTAAGATGTAGCTTCATAAAACGTTATAAAAGGCCTTTGAGTGAAAACCATCACACGTATCTTAGCCCCGGCACTACTTCTTGTTTTAACAGCCTGTGCATACACCCCACAGCAGGTTGAAATTACACCTAAAGTGCAGGCCAATAATCAAGCCGGAAATGGACAAAACATCGCCATATCGGTGCTTGATCAACGCCCACAAAAACACTTAGGCAACCGCAGCCATGATGAAGATCATAACAGTGTGATCAGTGTTGCCAATGACCTGAGCGCCAGTATCAAATCCAGCGCCAAAGCTGCATTAATTGCCCAGGGTTTTAATGTTGACCCATCGCTACAGGCCGATGCCGAATACCATATTTTCATCACCCAACTGGCCTATACCAATACGGCCGAAGACTCCCATCAACATACCATTTCATTACAAGCCGAGCTGAAATCAGAGCTGCGTAAACTGAATCAATTTTATAAAGGCCAATACCTGACCAAAACCGATCACAATCTGGGTATCAGCCCCAGTGCGGCCAAAAACACCGCCATCATCAATGAGGTTTTATCCAAGAGTTTACAAAGCCTTTTAGATGACCCCAAGGCCATGGCTTTTTTATTAAATAAATAGCCTGAGCCAAGCTAATATCGTCTACAATGCGCGGCAGATAATGCCGATCAGAGAATGCCATGACCAATAACGAATTATTACACAAGCTCAAACAAATTCTGGACTATGATGATCAGCAGATGCTTGACGTGTTTACGGCGACTGACTTCGCTACCGATATCGAGCAGGTCAGCGGTTGGGTTAAGAGCCATGGCGATGCCACCCATAGTAAAGTTGAAGATAAGATTCTGGCCACCTTCCTGAATGGTTTAATCAATCAACTACGTGGCAAAAAAGATGGGCCACAGCCGGTTGCCGAAGACGAATTAAGCCATAATGCCAAATTGATGAAACTTAAAATCGCTTTTAACTTACAAGGTGATGAGCTGCTTGAACTTTTTGAATTAGCCGAGCTTAGCTTCAGTAAACACGAGGTTTCGGCCTTTTTCCGTAAACCCGGCAGCAAACATTTCCGCCCCTGCAAAGATGATACGCTAAGAGCCTTTATCACAGGTTTAGCCGTTAAAAGGAATTCAGCCGCTATTTAAGGTTTAAAAACCATCACCCAGCCGGTGGTGGTTTTTTGCACGGTATCTTCACCAAAGTCAAAATCCATCACCGCTTGCTGCAAAGCCGCATTCAACGCGCGGCTATCAAAATCCGATGCCACAATATCACAGGCACTGACTTGCCCACTTGGCTCAATCATCAACTGAAAACGTACCTGCCCTTCTAAGCTTTTATCCTGTTTTAACGCGGCCAAATAAAGTTCAAACAAGGCCTGTTTATGCGCAGAGAAGGTCAGGCGCATATTTCTAAGGCTACGGGGCTCTGGAGTTTTGGCTATAACATCATCAACCGCTGGTTTTTTGTCCTGAGGGCCATAATGGCGACTCTGTGACTCTACTCCATCGGGCTTTTTATCGGTAAAGTGCCGCTCGCCCTGTTCATCAACCCAGATATACACATCCCCCGCCCAAAGCCCGGGGCTCAGAAACAACAAAAAACAAAGCCCGAGCCAAGCTGGTTTAATTTTGTTCATATTCATCTTAAAAAATCACTTAATTAACTGTTTTTATTCCATTTATCATCAATATGAACGTTAAACCAATTTTTTTCTACAAACTCCTCAATTTTCAGCAAACTTATGCATATAAAGCTATGCCTAATGTGCCAAGCATTTTAGAATATTCTTAAGCTTTAAGGCCCTTACAATAATAAATAACCCCCGCGAAAATTTCCGCTGGTGTACAGAATACCAAGCCTTAGCGATTGATGGTTGCATTGTTATCCTGCAGGTTTCTTCCCTCCTGCTTTTACCCGTCAATCTCTACCGCAACATAGAGAGGAAATCAGCCCATGAGTCTGGTTGATGTTTTAAAAAAATTACAAGAAAAGAACATTTCAATCTCACTTGACGGTGATCAACTTAAGGTCAACGCCGCCAAAGGTGCGATGACCAAAGAGTTGATGCAGCTGCTAAAGCAAAACAAAGAGGCCTTATTAAGCTGGGCCAAGCAGCAGCAAAACAAGGCAGATAACAGCAAGCCTATTCCACAACGTGATAATAACAAACCATTAAAGCTGTCTTTCTCGCAGCAACGTTTATGGTTTGTGGAACAACTGGCCCCAGGCAATGCCACCTACAATGTACCGGCTGCGATTGTTTTAACCGGCAGCTTAAACACGGATATTTTACAGCAGGTTTTAAACACATTAATTCAGCGCCATGAAGCCCTGCGCACATCATTTATCGATAACGATGGTGATGCCGAACAAATCATTCATAACGCTGTTCATATGCCGATTCAGGTAGAACATTGTGATTATGCCTTGGCCGATAAAGACGCTCTATTAGCACTGGCTGCCGATGAATTATTGAAACCGTTTGATTTAAGCCAAGCCCCTTTATTTCGGGTGCGGGTATTAAAACTACGCAGCGAAGAACAAGATCAGCATTTATTACTATTAAACCTTCACCATATCATCACCGACGGCTGGTCTAACGGTATCTTGCTACAAGAAATCGCACAATGTTATGCGGCAATTTCCCAACACAAAATACCTTCGTTGCCTGACGTTCAAGTGCAATATGCCGATTATGCGCAGTGGCAGCAGGAGCAGTTATCGGTAGAACAGCTGCAAGAAAAAACCCTGTGGTGGAAAGAGCAATTAGCCGATGTTGCCATCCTCGAGCTGCCTATTGATCACAGCCGCCCGGCGCAAAAATCTGGTCGTGGAGGTCTGCTTAAATTTCAAGGTGATGAAAAAATCAGCCAAGGTATGGCGACACTCACCAGCCACCAAGGTTGCACCGCATTTATTGGGCTCTTAAGTGCTTACCAGGTTTTATTAAATCGCCTAACGGGCCAAAGTGACATCTGCATAGGCACACCTTCGGCTAATCGACATAGACCCGAAGTTCAAAACACCCTGGGGTTCTTTGTGAATACTCTGGCGTTAAGAACCAAGCTAACAGACTCACTTAACTTCAATGAATTATTGGCTTTAAGTAACAAAGTATTTATTGACGCAAATGATCATCAAGATGTGCCGTTTGAATCCATTGTTGATAGCCTAGGTTTATCCAGGGAAATGAGCAGCACAGCTATTTTCCAAACCATGATTTCCTACCAAAAAGGTGAGTTACAGAAAAGCTTTGCTTTGGAACATCTCAATATCGAAGCCCTGGAAGTAGAAACCCACACCGCCAAGTTTGATTTAACCTTAGGCATATTGGAAACCGATGCCGGTTATGCCTTTTCTTTTGAATACGACAGCGATATTTTTAGCGCCGCAACGATTCAATCTTTTGCCGATTATTATCTGCAGTTATTAGAAAACATTATCCAACAGCCCGCTAATAATATTCATCAACTGGATATATTAAGCTCGGCCCAAAAGCAGCAATTAATTCAACAAGGTCAAGGTCCGGTTACCAACTACCCCAAGGCTGTGAACTTGGCTCATCAAGTTGAGCAATGGGCGATAAAAACCCCCGATGCTATAGCGGCAGAATTTGATCAACTAAAAATCAGCTATCAACAGCTGGATCAACAAGCCAGTCAGTTTGCGCATCAGCTTAAAGACTCGGGTTTTTGCCGTGGTGATATTTTAGCCTTAACACTGCAGCGCAGCCCCGAGATGCTGATAGCCATTCTCGCCGCGGTAAAGGCCGGCGGCATATATTTACCGATTGACCCTAACTATCCCGATGACCGCATAAAATATATGTTAGAGGACAGCCAGGCTAAGTCTATTATTTGTGATGCCTCGCAACTTATCCGGTTAAAAGGTTTATTAAAAAATTCCACATTAGCTTCACGTTTAATCGATTTAGATCAGCTGCAACAAGAAGCAGCCAGCAGAAGTAGACAATGGAAAACAGAGCCCGATAATAATCAGGGCCAGGATGGCGCCTATTTGATGTATACCTCAGGTTCCACCGGCCAACCCAAGGGTGTATTGATTCCACAAGCCGGTGTTAGCCGCTTGGCGGTAAACACCAATATGTGTACCACCACATCAAGCAGCCGTATCGCGCATGTATCCAATGTCGCCTTTGATGCGGCGGCTTTGGAGATTTGGACCGCGCTGTTAAACGGCGCCTGTCTGGTAGGCATAAAACAAGATGATTTATTAGATGGCCAACGCTTCGGCGAAATCATTCAGGAAAAAGACATCTCCTTCCTGTTATTAACTGTGGCGTTATTTAATGTTTTTGTCAGTGAAAACCCTGCCATCTTTGCCAATATTGATTACCTGTTTGCCGGCGGTGAAGCGGTAGATATACACAAGATCAATGCGGTGTTAGCGGCTAAAAACTCACACGGTGAACCTGCAGCACCCAAACATTTAATTAATGCCTATGGCCCCACCGAAAATAGTTGTATCAGCAGCTTTTATGAAATCACTGAAACTCAAACGCGCCAGGTACCTATAGGTTCGGCGATAAGTAATTCCAGCTGTTATATTCTTGATGCTTTTGACCAGTTATGCCCACCGGGCATAAGCGGAGAATTATGTACCGCCGGTGATGGTTTAGCGATTGGCTATTTAAATAAACCCGAACAGACAGCAGCGGCCTTTATCACTCATCCGTTTAAAGCCAATGAAAAACTATACCGTACCGGCGATATCTGTCGCTGGAATACGCAGGGTGAAATTGACATCCTAGGGCGTATCGATGAACAGATAAAACTACGTGGATTTCGTATAGAGTTAGATGAGATTAATCGTCATCTAGGTTTGGTTGAAGGCATAAAAGAAGCTGCCGTTGTGGTAAGAGATACTGGCCATCAATATTTAGCCGCTTATATCGTCGCCGAAGGCATTGATTCAAGCTCCGATGATAAAGAGGCTGCCTTACAATTTATTCAAAAAATAAAAACCGTATTAGGCGCACAGCTTCCTCACTATATGGTGCCACAGGCTTTTGAATTTATGCCCGCACTGCCCATCAGTGCCAATGGTAAATTAAATAAAAAGGCGCTGCCTGAACCTAGTTTCTCCTTAGCCGGTGCCAATGAATATATCGCTGCAAGAAATCCATTTGAACAAGCCATCGCAGATATCTGGGGCGACATTTTAAACCTGGAAAAAATCAGCGTTTTAGATAACTTCTTTGAAATCGGTGGTCACTCGTTATTAGCCACACGTGTTATTGCACAAATTCGCCAACGCTTTTCTATCGACATTCATCTACGCGAATTATTTGATAATCCAAGCATTGCCGAATTAGCCTTACAGGCACAGATGCTGCAAGGCCAGCAGCAAAACATGCCAAAACTGATTGCGATTACAGAGGCAGACAGACCAGAACGTTTACCACTCTCTTTTGCCCAGCAACGCCTGTGGTTTATTGATCAGCTGTCTCCCAACACCTCCGTTTACAATATGCCCTTTGCAGTAAGGCTGCAGGGTGATGTCAACATCACAGCCTTACTGCAAGCGTTTACTCAACTGGTACAGCGCCATGAAAGTTTACGCAGCCGTATCATCAGTGAAAAAGGCCAAGCCTGGCAGATTGTTGATAAGCTCAAAGATGATGCCATATGTCCGTTCTATGAAGTTAACGATGATGAACAGGAGATTCTCAACCGAGCCAGCGAATTTTTATTAAAGCCGTTTAATCTTGCTGACGATAAGCTTATGCGTGCCGAATTATTATTACAGAAAAACAGCGGTGATTTTGTGTTATTGGTTTGCATGCATCACATCATCTCTGACGGCTGGTCTATGGATATTTTTATCCGCGATTTATTGACGCTTTATCAAGCCAATGATAAAAACCTGCCATCCCCGTTAAAACCCTTGGCCGTGCAATATGCCGACTATGCCATTTGGCAAAAGACCTACCTTAATGATGATGTATTAGGCAAACAAACCACCTATTGGAAGCAACAACTTGCCTATTGCGAGGTGTTAGAATTACCGATTGATTACCCTAGACCTGCTGTATTAGATAACCGCGGTGCTCAACATCACTTTAATCTACCACTTAAACTCAGCCAGCAACTGAGGCAACTGAGCCAACAACAAGGCTGTAGCTTGTATATGACCTTGCTGGCCAGCTTTAAAATATTATTAGCCAAATATTGTAATCAAACCGATATCGCCATAGGCAGCCCGATTGCTAATCGCCCGGTCGCCGAACTGGAAGATATGATTGGCCTCTTTCTCAATACGCTGGTTTTACGCAGTCAGGTTGATGATCAGCAAAACTTTAATAGCTTTTTACACGATGTTAAAAATACCACGCTGGATGCCTACCAACATCAGGACCTGCCTTTTGAACTGTTGGTTGATGAATTAAACGTAAGCCGGGATACCAGCCAGACACCGTTATTCCAAGCGATGTTTATTTTACAAAGTTCATCTCAGGCAGGCTTCTCAGAGTTATCAAACTCAGAAGTTAACGGCATTAAACTCACCGCGCTGAATGAAAACAGCACGGAGCAAACCGCCAAATTTGATATCACGCTTAATATTATCGATACCGAAGCACAGTTATCGGCGGCCATTGAATATCGAAGCAGCTTGTTTTCTCAGTCAAGCATGGCGCGTATGGCAGAACATTTAATCGGCCTATTGGAAACCATTGTTGATCAACCTCAGCAAAAAATCGCCGATATCAGTTTTGTTACCGAGGCCGAAATCCAGCAACAAATGGATTTTGAACACGGCTTAAATGCAACAGATCATCAATACCCACACGTTGATGCCTTACATTTATTGATTGAAAAACAGGTCGCTAAAACCCCCGAAGCCACCGCCATTATTTATGCCGATACTCAACTTACTTATCAACAGTTAAATCAACAAGCCAATTTATTAGCCCAGAAATTAATTCATAGTGGTCTTCAAATCGGCGAGCCGGTAGGTTTATGTGTATACCGCAGTGAAAAAATGTCTATCGCCTTATTGGCCATTTTAAAAGCCGGCGCTGCGTATGTGCCGTTTGATCCCGACTTCCCGTTAGAACGCTTAAACTTTATGGCCAAAGATACGGCCATCAAAGTATTAATCACCGATGTCGATATAAAAAATCATCGCGACATCAATGTCAAAGAAACCATTTTGATGAGCGATGCTGCGCAATGGCAAGATTATAGTGATGCCAATATCAATATTGAGTTTTCCAAAGACGCGCTATTTAATATCATCTACACCTCGGGTTCTACCGGCGTACCTAAGGGCGTTATGGTGCCCCACCAGGGCATCATTAATCGCCTGCAATGGATGCAGAAATTTTATCCACTAGGCACAGAAGATGTGGTTTTACAAAAAACCCCGTATAGCTTTGATGTATCGGTTTGGGAATTATTCTGGCCGTTGATGCAGGGCAGCAGCTTGGTTTTTGCCGAAAGAGACGGACATAAAAACCCGCAATATCTAAGTGACATCATTCAACAACATCAAGTCACCACCCTGCATTTTGTGCCCTCTATGTTAGGTATATTCTTGCAGCTGAAAGACATCAAAGATTGCAAAAGTATTAAGCAGGTATTCTGTTCCGGTGAAGCGTTACAGTTAGAACATGCACGCCAGTTTTATCAGCAACTGAAACAGGCCCAGTTACATAATTTATATGGGCCTACCGAAGCCTCTATCGATGTCTCCTTTTACCACTGTGTAGAAAATGAGACACGGCGCAGCATTCCTATCGGAAAACCAATTCATAACACCCAACTGCATATTCTGGATTCATCGCTGAATATCGTGCCTACCGGTGTAGCAGGCGAACTGTATATCGGCGGCACAGGTTTGGCATTAGGTTATTTAAATCGCCATGATTTAACCCAGCAAACCTTTATCGAAAATCCGTATGCCAAAAGTCATGGCCATGCCAGCAAAAAACTCTATAAAACCGGCGATGTTGCTCGCTATTTAAGTGATGGTAATATCGAATACCTGGGCCGCACAGATCATCAAATTAAAGTACGTGGCCAACGTATAGAGCTGGGAGAGATTGAATCCCGCCTACAACAGTTGGAACACGTTAGAGAAAGTATTGTGGTGGCTAAATCACCCGATGGTGATCAAACTAATATGCAGCTGATTGCCTATTGCTTATTACCTAAAGGGCAGGAAGAATTAGATCACAATCAAATCAAGGCCAAGCTAAAACAAGATTTGCCCGATTACATGTTACCCAGCTATTTTATCAGCTTGGATAAATGGCCGTTATCTGCAAACGGAAAAATTAATCGCAAGGCCTTACCCGATCCACAGTGGCATGAAAGCAGCCAAGTTTATATTGCTGCAGCAACCGATTTAGAAAAATCGTTAACAGCCATATGGTTAGATCTTTTAAAAGTTGAAAAAATCGGCATACAGGACAATTTCTTTGAGATCGGTGGCCATTCATTATTAGCCACCCGTTTAACCGCAGAGATTGCCAGTCAATTTGATATTGACTTAAAAGTCGCCAACATCTTTGACTCACCAACGATTCAATCGTTAGCCGAGTTTATCGAAAATACCGAACTGCACAGCAAAGCTTTACCTGCTATCACCCCGGTTTCTCGAGATCAAAACCTGCCGCTGTCATTTAATCAGCAGCGCCTTTGGTTCATCTATAAATTGCAGCCTACCGCAGCCAGCTACAATATTCCCACCGCACTTAAGCTCAACGGGCATCTTGATTTAAAGGCGTTTAATAAAGCGGTGGCCAGTATCTTCCAGCGCCATGAAATTTTACGCACCGTGATTGTTGAACAAGGTGATGAAGCCTATCAACAGGTTTTGGAAAGCATCGACAATGCTCTTAGCATAGAAACCTTAAACGAGGCGGATCAATTACAAGACATCATTGATGATGAAGCCAAACGCCCCTTTGATTTAAAAACCGCACCATTAATCCGTCTACGTCTTTTACAAAAAGAAAAGCAGCCTGAGAAAAATATTTTATTAGTCACCATGCATCATATTATTTCCGATGCGGTGTCTCTTCAGAATATGGTGCAAGAATTAGCGATTGCCTATTACGGCTTCAAAGAACAAAAGCCACTAACACTGCCACCGTTAACCGTGCAATACGCCGATTATGCCTGGTGGCAAAACAATATCTTAGCCGGTGACTATTTAGATGAACAATTACACTACTGGCAGCAGCAATTAGCCGACGCACCGGCCTTATTAAATCTGCCCACCGACAACATCAGGCCCGCACAACAAAGTAATCATGGTGCAATTTTTAATGCGCAGTTATCAGAAGCCACCGTTAATCGTGTACGTAGCTTTGCCAAACAAAACCACTACACCCCCTTTATGTTGTTGCTATCAGCCCAGCAATTATTATTGGGACGTTTAGCAGGGGATACGGACGTATGCATAGGTGTACCTATTGCCGGCAGGCATCAAAAAGGCACCGAAGATTTAATTGGTTTCTTTGTTAACGCACTTATCATCCGCAGCCGCTTTGATCACAACCCCAGCGTTGCAGATTTTATTCACAGCGTTAAACAACAGGTGTTAGCAGGTTTTGCACATCAAGATGCACCTTTTGAACAAGTGATTGAACGCTGCAAGGTTAAACGCTCCAGCGCCTATAACCCGATAGCGCAGATCGGTTTTAATTATATCACCCAACAAAATCAGATTTTATCTCAGCTTTCCAATGAACTAGCCGGCATCAGTATTGAAGCGATAGAACAACAAATCACCGATGCTAAATACGACATGATCTGGGCCTTCCAGGACACCTTAACAGATGCAGAAAATACTTTTGGCAGCATTACGATCAACCTGGAATACAATACTGATTTATTTAATGCGACAACCGTGCAGCACTGGTTTGAACTGTATGAACAGCTAATCAACAATATGTTAAGCGAGCTTGAAGCACCGGTATTAAAATTGGCTTTAAACAATCAAGACCAGCTTCTAAATTGCATCAAAGATAATCACGCCACCCCACAAGCCATCGCCGAAGTGCGCCCACTCACAGCGATGCAACGTGACCTATATTTAGATACGGTATTAACACCGGATAATCGCCGCAACTATTTTGGTTGGATACACCGTATACAGCACACGTTAGATGTAGAGCTCTTTCAACAAGCTATCGATATCATCACCCGACAATTCAGCAGTTTTCGAATGCGACTTGTTGAACCCAATAAACCATATTTAGAGTTAGCCTATGCGGCTATTATCGATAAAGACCATGCAGATTCAAAAATTCAGGTTCAGCATTTAGACTGGAGCCAGGATCAATTATCCAGCGCAGACTTTAATACACGCTGCAAAGAAGAGTTGGCGTTTAAACCTTATAAATTGGCTGATGAGCCACTTATTCGTTTTATAGCCATCAAAGAAACGGCCAATAGCTATGCCATTGTACTAACAGCACACCATAGTTGCATCGACGGCATCAGTTTACAAACCGTGACCGATGCTTATACCCACTCCTATGCAGCTCTACTGAATAAAGAAGATGCCTCAGCCATTCAAGACAGCTTAGTTAAGGATAACTATGCTGCCTATGTACATCAGCAGAATTTGACGTGTGACAATGGCCCAAGCTACGAATTCTGGCAGCAACAAAGCCAGGGTGTAGAAGCATTAACCGCTGCAACTAAAGCGCTAAACAGCCAGGCGATTAAAGGCAATTATTTCTTTAAGGAATATTCCGATAGCGCCGAACATTACGCGGCAATACAGCAATATTGCAAAGATAATAACACCACCGCCTTCTTGTATATCAAGGCTCTGTATACGCTGATGTTGCAAAGCACTTGTTATGCCGATGAAAGCTTTTATTTCACCGACATCATCGCCGCCAGACCCAAAGGCCACATAGCTGAAACCGGCTGTTATTTTGAACAACGCCCTACCGTTATCGATGCTTCTGCCGTCGATAAAGAGGCAAGCTTTACCGAGTTATTAGACTATTTAAACCAACAACGCATCAAGGTTAGAGGTGATACACATATCTCTAATAGTTTACAAAATCGTGTATTCAGCCAATCCAATACGCAATTTATGTTTAACTTCTATCTTACCGAACGTTATCTGCCATTTTTAGATGGGCAATCGGAAACCACCTTCATCGTACCGGAAATGGATGATGCGGTAACATTCACGACCATTGTTGATGGTGATCATTTATTATTTAACTTCACCTATACCGACAATGTTTTTACCGATAACAACTTTGTGCGACGTTTATTACATTTATCCCAGCAAGTCTTAGCAGGTAACAATCAACTTGCAGCACTTCAGTTACACCTGGCAGAAGAACCTATACCCCTAGCAACCGCGGCCTGTGAATATAATCATAGCAGCGTCATTAGCATGATAGAGGCACAAGCACACCGTAACCCTAACGCTTGTGCGATTATCGACTGTGATGCCGGACTTGCTGAACAAACACTGAGCTATAGCGAACTAAACCAAAAATCTAACCAGCTGGCACATTATCTACAGCAGGTTCAAGGCATTAAACAAGGTGATACCGTCGCGTTATGTCATGCGGCCAATAGCCAATTTATGATTGCTTTATTAGCCACATTAAAATGTGGCGCTGTATATATTCCGGTAGATATAAATTATCCGATTAAGCGCATCAACTATATTCTTGAAGATTCGTCAGCCCGTTGTATTCTCAGCGAATCAGGCATGCAAGAAACCTTAAAGGATATTCAGGCAAATAAAGTCTATCTGGATTCCTTATCTGCAGAGATTCAAAAACACAAAACCGATAACTTAAATCTCACTATCGACATTGATGATCTACTGTATTTAATTTATACCTCTGGCTCTACCGGTTTACCCAAGGCTGCGATGGTAAAACAGCGTGGCGAGATCAACCTTATTCAATGGTATATCAAAGAGTTTACTTTAAACGAAAGTGACAAGGTACTGATCAGCTCAGCCACCGGTTTTGATTTAACCCAGAAAAACCTGTTGGCATCTTTAACGGCAGGGTCCAGCATCGTATTCCCTAATATGCAGGACTATGACCCACAACTATTATTAAACACGATACAGCAGCAAAAAATCACTTTAAGTAACTGTGCGCCTTCGGCCTTTTACCCGGTAGTAGAAGCTGCTGCAGATGAAAATAACAACTTCAAAAGTTTGAGTTCTTTACGCTTGATGTTATTTGGTGGTGAGGCTATACGCATCAACAGCTTTATCGACTGGCTGCAATCTCCTTTAACGGGATGTCAGTTGGTGAATATGTATGGGCCAACCGAATGTACCGATATTGCCAGCTTTTATCGCATTGAAGAACCTGCCAACTTTATCAACACGGCTATTCCTATAGGCCTGGCTAATGACAACGTTCAACTTTTTATTGCCGATAGCAGCTTAAGATTATTGCCTGCAGGTTTTTCAGGTGAATTATTAATTGGCGGTGAAGGTATCGGTGCCGGGTATTTAAATAATGAGGCTCTGACACAGACAAGTTTTATCAACCACCCCATTGCAGGGCTTGTGTATAGAACCGGGGACCTGGTTCAGCTTCAACCCGATGGTAACTTTGTTTTTATTAATCGCATCGATCATCAGGTTAAAATACGTGGCCTACGTATAGAGCTGGGTGAAATTGAATACGCTTTAAAAGATTTGTCTGAAGTGATAGATAGCTTAGTTCTCGTTAACGAGGAAGAAAAACTCTGCGCCTATGTATTAACTGATACCGGCAGTAAGCCTGAGAACTGGCGTCAAACTTTGGCTTTATCGCTTAGCGATTATATGATTCCACAGCAGCTTATAGCTATGAAATCCTGGCCTCTGACCGCCAACGGCAAGATTGATAGGAAAGGCCTGCCCAAAGCTAATGATGAAGATCAAGCCCATAACACCGCGTATATAGCGCCACGTAATGAGACCGAGCAGCAGCTTTTAACTATTTGGCAGGAAGTACTGGGCCAGGAAATTATCGGCGTTAACGATAATTTCTTTGATTTAGGTGGCCATTCATTATTGGCGGCAAAAGCCGTTACCCGTATACGGGAACACTTCCAGCAAGACTTACCATTGAGAGAAGTTTTCCTTTCCCCGACTATTGCGGCTATTGCCGAATTATTAGAACAAGGGTCTAACAGCGAAGAAAATAACAACTCACTTTTACCTATGATAGAACCCGCGAATCGTGATGTGTATCAGGGGCTTTATCCATTATCGTTCACCCAGCAACGCCTGTGGTTGATCGAACAAATTCAACAAGCCAGCAGCATGTACAATATTCCGCTGGCCTTAGAGCTAACAGGTGCTGTAAATCACTCGGCACTGAATGCTGCGCTGAGAGCGTTATATCAACGCCATGAATCGTTAAGAACACGTATTGTCATCAAAGATGGCAGCGCGTATCAGCAGGTTTCTAACGATGATCTCATTATTATCGAAAAAACCTCTGAGCAAGTAGACAGTCAAGTTCAAAGTTTTTTACAGCAGCCGTTCAGGCTGGAAAATCAGGCATTATTTAAAGTTCAAATAATCCACTGCGCCAAAGATAAAACCGTTTTATTACTAAATAAACACCATATTATTTCCGATGGTTTATCTTCCAATATTCTGTTGCAAGACTTGGCCAGCTTTTACCAAGCTTATAGCAACCAGGAAAAATCTAACTTAGCAGAACTGCCTATACAATATATTGATTACAGCATCTGGCAAAAAGAACATTTAACTAACAGCGTTTTACAAACTCAAGTTGACTATTGGAGCGGTAATCTAAAACAAAGCCAGGTGCTAGATCTGCCTTTTGATTATCCACGTTCAGCTAACAACAGCCTGCAAGGTAGCATCGTTGAGTTTAGCCTACCCGAGGCGACCTCTAAAAAACTAATCCAGCTGGCTAAACAAGAATCCGCAACGCCGTTTATGTTATTAATCACTGCCTATTATTTATTACTTAGCCGTTACAGCGGCCAATACGATATTAATATCGGTACGGCTGTGGCTAACAGGCCACAATCGGCGCTTGAAAACGTTATTGGCTTTTTTGTTAATACCTTAGTCATACGTACCGACATTGAGGCTTCAGAAAACCTGACATTTAAACAGCTTTTAACCCAAGTTAAACACGTTTGTAGCGAAGCCTATTCTCATCAAGACTTACCTTTTGAACGATTGTTAGATGATCTGGATATCGAAAGAGACTTATCTCACTCACCTTTATTCCAGGCATTTTTCACCTTGCAAACGGCAGCTGAAATAAGCAGCCAGACCCTGGATATAAATGGCACTCAAATAAATGCTTATCAGGCCAATAGCGTCAATTCTGGCAACATAAACACTGAAGCCAAATTTGAATTAAGCCTTAGCATGTTAGCGGTTGATGGAAAACTCTCAGGCAGTTTTGAATATCGTACCGCCTTATTTAAGCCTGAGACCATTCAACGGTTGGCTGAGCATTTTGTTGGACTTTTAAATGCTATTGCTGCAGATGCATGCGTTGATATTCATCAGCTAGACTTTATTTCTGATAACGAAAAAAATCAGTTGCTGAGCAAACTTAATAACGAGGTTATTGATACAGCCAATCAACAGAATGTTCATGCCTTATTTGAATCACAGGTAGAGACAACACCTGATGCCACAGCCGTTATTCATGGTGATGAAAAAATAACCTATCAACAAATAAATAATAAAATTAATCAACTGGCGGCCTATTTACAACAAGAGCTGGCGATAAAAAGCAATAGCCCCGTTGCGCTTTGCCTGGCACCCGGCATTGATTTTATCACCGCGGTATTCGCCGTTGTTAAAGCCGGCTGCAGCTATATCCCGCTAGATATCATGTATCCGGATGAACGCCTGAAATACATTATTGAAGATTCAGGCACAGGCATCGTGTTATGTAATCAAACACAAAAAGACCGATTAACCGCACTGATACAAACGCATGATATAAATCTTATTAACATCTGTGCCGACAATAATACTATTGCCACACACAGCGTTGATAACCCTGCCAATATCATCAGCCCAGATACGGCTATTTATAATATCTACACCTCAGGTTCAACCGGAAAACCCAAAGGGGTCACGGTTAAACACCAGGGTGAGAGTAATTTAATCGACTGGTATATTCACGAGTTTAACTTCTGTGCCCGCGATAGCTTTTTGATTGTCTCGGCTATAGGTTTTGATTTAACCCAGAAAAATTTCTTTGCACCGTTATGTAGTGGTGCTGCCATTGTATTCCCTGAAGACGTTTTGTTTGATCCTGAAAGAGTCAGAGCACTGATCAACAAAGAACAGATCAGTATTTTAAATTGCGCCCCTTCTGCGCTATATCCGCTTATCGACAACAAAGAATATTATGCCGAAATCCAAAGCCTACGCTGTGTTTTATTAGGTGGTGAACCTATCCACACGGCTACTGTTAACACTTGGTTAAGCGCTACTGAGTTTAACTGTGAGTTGGTAAATATGTATGGTCCAACTGAGTGTACCGACATCAGTACTATTTATAGAATACGCAGCCAGGCTGATTTAGAACATGCGGTTATTCCTATCGGCAAAGCCATTCGTGGCACACAGACACTGATTCTTGATGCCAACCTACAATTGCAAGCTAAGGGCATTGTGGGTGAACTGTATATAAGCGGTGTGAGTTTATCGGCAGGTTACATCAATAACGATGCTGAAAACCAAAGCAGCTTTATAGACAATCCCTTTGCCTCTGGCTTGATGTATAAAACTGGCGACTTGGTTAGATTAAAAAGCGACAATAATATTGAATATATCGGTAGAACAGATCATCAAGTAAAAATCCGAGGTCTGCGTATTGAGCTAGGTGAAATTGAACAACGCCTGGAAAACATCGATGGCATTGAAAAAGCGCTGGTACTGGCTGTCAATACTGACGATGGAGAAGCAAGCCTTGTGGCCTATTATAGTTTCTCAGAAATTGGGCTGTTTATTGAGCCTAAAACACTTCGCCTGGCATTAGCCACACAGCTGGCCGATTATATGTTGCCGGCCTTCTATCAGCCTATGGATGCCTGGCCGCTTAATGCTAATGGTAAAATCGACAGGAAACAGCTACCGGAACCCAGATGGAAAAAATCTTCCCGCAGCGATATTGTTAAAGCTAAAAATGCGATTGAAAGGAAATGTGTCGCTATCTGGTTAGACGTTTTGAAACTGGAAGAAGTGTCGACTCAAGATCATTTCTTTCAAATCGGAGGTCACTCGCTAAAAGCTGCACAGGTGGTAGCCGATTTACGCAAAGCCTTTGTTATCGATATCAGCTTACGTGATATGTTTGATGCCACCACCATCATTGATTTGGCACTGTTGATAGAGCAAAAACAACAGCAAGGTATGGTGATACCCTCCATCGAAAAAGCCGACAGATCTCAAACGCTGGTTTTATCCTATGCCCAGCAACGCTTATGGTTTTTGTCGCAACTCGATGCAAGCAGCCCAGCTTACAATATGCCAGCGGCTTTCCGATTAAAAGGCCAGATCAATACTCAGGCCCTGGAACAAGCTTTAAACAGCATTATTCAACGCCATGAAAGCTTACGCAGCAACTTTATCAAGGTTGAAGGTGAGCCGCAGTTAATCATTCATGCTGAACGTAAAATGTCTCTTCCCATTAAAAAGGTCGGTTCAGAAGCACAATTGCAGCAGTGCATCAATGACGATGCGAAAGAAAGCTTTAGCCTTGAAAGCGGCCCCTTGCTTCGCGCTAAATTAATCCAGATAAGCGCTAACGATCACTGCTTATTATTAAATATGCACCACATCATTTCTGATGGTACATCGGTGCAAATATTAATTCGTGAGCTGGGCAGCTTATACCTTTCATATCTTAATGGGGTTGGTAATACCTTGCCCGAGCTGGATTTGCATTATACCGATTACGCCAACTGGCAACGACAGTGGCTTCAAGGCGATGTGTTAGATGAGCAAATCAACTTCTGGTCTCAGCAGCTTAGCGGTGCACCCACATTATTACAGCTGCCATTAGACAGGCCACGCCCAAAGGTACAAAGCTTTAACGGCGGCGTTTATAAAACCGTTATCGATAGCGATTTAACCGAATCATTACGCCAGTTGTCCATGAATAATGGCTGCACGTTATTTATGACCTGCTTAGCTGCGTATCAAACCTTATTAACAAAATACAGCCACCAAAAAGACATCTGTGTAGGTATTCCTTTAGCGGGTAGAAGCATTTCAGGTGTTGAAAACATTATTGGTTTCTTTATCAATGCGTTAATTATCCGTACTGATTTCAGCGCCAATTTATCGGTTCAGGAATTATTAGCCAATATTAAAAATACCACGCTAGCAGCTTTTGCACATGAGCATGTGCCTATAGAAATGCTACTGAATGAACTGGATGTAGAGCGTAACCTGTCTTTTACACCTTTGGCGCAATGTGCCTTTAATATGTTATCCGCCAGCGATGATGTTTTACCTGAAGGTATCAACGACATCCTGGGTGATTTAAATATCGAGTTAATGGAAGCCGATACCGTCGTCTCCAAGTTTGATCTGCAGATGAACCTGTTGGACATTCAGGAACAAGGTGAATCAAAACTTAGCCTCAGCATGGAATACAATAGCGATATATTTGATGAAAGCACCATCAGCACGATGATGACTTTCTATATCGAGATGTTAAAAACATTTACAGAGGCTCCAGAAACAACATTAGAAAATATCACTTTAGGGCAGTTTAATCTGCCGACACAGTATGAAAAAGCCTTACCACTCACAGCCATGCAACGGGATATTTACTTGGCTACACTGGCTCAGCCCGACACATTAGAAAACAGTTTGGGTTATGCATGGGATGCACCTATCGCTGTTGATGAAGCGTTATGGGAACAAACTTTAATCGACATCAGCGGCTTATTTGATGTGCTGCGGGCTGACCTTATTCAGAACGATGTGCCGTATCAAGATATTGCCTACCTGGCGGTTAAACCAGTTTCTCAACATCAGATCGATTTTGAATTATTAGATTGGACTGAAGAAAAATTAAGTGAAGATGCGTTGCAGCAACGCATCAAAGACTTTGTGGTTAAACCTTATGATTTAGAATCTGACAGCGGTATTAGCTATCGACTGATTAAAATCAAAGAAGACCATTATTGGGCAACCTGTGCATCACACCATTTATATCTGGATGGTTTTGCAGGTGCGATTCATATTGCGTTATTTGCGGCACGTTATGAACAGCTTTATAAAGGTAAACAAGATTTCCCTGAAAAAGACGCCAAGGCGCTTTCGCTTCATTTTGATGAGTTCAAGATGGAAGATCACTTCCCTGATTATCTACAACAAAGCCGTGCCGAATTTGACAGTATAGAAACGCTGGAATATTGGCGCAATAAATTACAGCAGTGTGAAGGTTTGCAACTATCCAGCCCGATCATTTTTGAGCCATCATCAGATAATGACAATGGCGAAGCCAAGCTTATTTCACAGGAGATTCCGGTTGAACACTACAAGGCGGTCAAGAAATATTGCCGCCAATTCGCCATCACTCCACCGCTTTATTTTAAGTGTTTATATGCATTATTAATTCAACAATATACCCGTGCTAACGCCGACTTTGTCTTAACCGAATTTAATGCGGGAAGAAACAAATTCAATAAAGGCAGCATAGGTTGTTTTTATCATACTCAGCCTTTCTGCTTTACTGCAGAAAGCCTCAGCAATACGCTGGAAGATTTATTTAAATCCAGTAAAAAACATCAGAAAGCCAGCCGTAAACATCTTCAAATATCCAACTTAATGTTGCGTCAACTGCTGCCAGAATCGGGTGTCTATTTTTCTTATAACTATCTGATGATGCCACATCATACATATATGCTGGATCAGTATTTTACCGGTAATCGTTACACTCCTAATGCCACCGGCATGGTTGATTTACGGGTACAGGCCGACGGTGATGAATTGTGTTTATGGCTTGCTTATAACAGCAGCATATTTACTGACCATCAGTTCCTGCAGCGTTTATTATCGCTCAGCGAACAATTGCTAGGCGGTGATATTGAACATACTCAACAATTACAATTTATATTGCCAGAGGAAGAAAATAGCAACACTAATATCAGTAATTATGATATCGATAAAATAGCGCATCAGCTTAAACCTGCAACGGTGCAGCAGCAGTTAGTGCATAATCGTATCAGCTCACAGGTCATAAAAACGCCAGAAGCAACTGCGGTGAACTGTGCAGATAAAAGCCTTACATACAGCCAATTAGAGCGATACAGTAATGCCTTGGCCAACCAGCTTATAGAGCAAGGTCTGCATAGCGGTGATAAAATCGCGATTGTATTAGATAGGTCTATAGAGCTGATCATTGCCATCTTGGCCAGCATCAAAGCGGGGGCTTGTTATATCCCGTTAGATACAGCCTATCCCGATGAGCGCCTGCAATATATTGTTAATGATGCCCAAGCCCAATTCATTATTGTGCATAATCAACAACAAGCTAGATTCGAAAATTCATCGGCGCAGCTTATTAATATCGATAACATTAATTTTGAATCAAACACATCACAAACCCCACAGGTGGATATCAACGGCGATGATCTGCTGTATATGATTTACACCTCGGGCTCAACAGGCCAACCTAAAGGTGCTTCGGTTTATCATAAAAGCGAAAGCAATCTTTTAAATTGGTATTGTGATGAATTTGATTTTAATCATACGGATAAAACCCTGATCATCTCCGCCACGGGTTTTGATTTAACCCAAAAGAACTTCTTTGCGCTGTTAACCGTAGGCGGCACGGTGGTCTTACCAACGGGTAATGATTTTGATGTCAACAACATCATCAATACCATTAACACGCAGCAGATCAGCCAAATCAACTGCGCACCTTCGGCCTTCTATGCTTTATTAGAAAGCGCTGAAAACTTATCGCTCTTTAACAGCCTTAAAAATGTCTTTTTTGGTGGTGAGCCAATTCAAATTAAACGTCTACGCAACTGGATAGAATCGGATAATTACAGCACTAACATTATTAATATGTATGGCCCTACAGAATGTACAGATATCAGTACTTTCCATACAGTGACCGCAGATGATGCCAAGAGATTACTGCAAGAGCCTTTACATAATGAAATACCGTTAGGTAAGGCCAATGCAGGTATTAAGCTTTATGTGCTGAATGATCAGTTGCAGAAAGTACCGGATGGTTTAGCCGGCGAGCTGTGCATAGCAGGTATTAGCGTAGGGGCAGGTTATTGGAAAAAGCCTGAGTTAAGCCAAGACGTCTTTGTTGTTAATCCTTATTCAAATACCGAACACGATAAGGTGCTTTATCGCACCGGTGATTTGGTTAGGATACAAGATTCCAAGCTTTATTATATTGGCCGTAAAGACTTCCAAATAAAGCTGCGTGGTTTACGTATTGAATTGGGTGAAATTGAACAACAGATCAAAGCCTTGCCGGGTCTGATGGATTGTCAGGTCATGCTAGACAATGACCAGCTTCTGGCTTTTGGCCTAACACAGGAAAAAAGCATCGATAACTGGCGTGAAATTTTAGCCCAGCAATTACCCGAGTATATGCTACCGGCGCAACTGATTTGCATCAAACAATGGCCATTAACGCCTAACGGGAAAATAGACCGGAAAATGCTATTACAGCTGGAACGCCAAACAAGCGATACACAAGTAAGCTTTATTGCACCACGTACCGATATGGAAAAAAATCTGGCGACGTTGTGGCAGGAAGTTCTGGGCCTGGGCGAAATTGGTGTACACGAAAACTTCTTTGAAGCAGGTGGAGATTCGTTATCGGCTGTGCGTTTAATTGCCCGAATAGAATTACGTTTTGAAGTGAAGCTGGCCGTTGCCTCTTTATTTGGTGCGCAAACCATCGCACAGCTGGCCCATGTCATTCACAATCAAACGGATGACTGGTCACCGATAGTACCGATTCAGCCTCAAGGCAATAAAACCCCACTATTTGCCGTACATGCTTTAGGCGCAATGGTATTGAGCTATGAACCTCTGGCCAGAACACTTGGCAAAGATCAGCCGTTTTATGGCATTCAAGCCTATGGCTTTGAAGATGAACAAACGCCGTTTACCGATATGGATGAAATGGTGACATTTTATGTTGATGCAATAAAACAAACTCAAGCGCAAGGCCCTTATCAGATTATAGGCCATAGCTTTGGTGGATTAATCGCATTGGAAATTGCCAAGCAATTGATAAACCGCGGCGATAAGGTCCAATACCTTGGATTAATAGACACCTATAAACCCGTGAAATATGTCAATATGCCATTGGATGATGCTTTTATTCTGAAAACTTTTGCCGAGCATAATTTTGGTGTAGTGGATATTCCTCTTAATGCTTTAAGGGTCATGAAGCCTGAACTTATGATTACAAAGGTTGCGGATAAATTTAACGGTATCGTCAGTGAAGATTTTATTCGTGCGGCTATCAATGTCATACGTGGCTTCCAGCGCATGACGATGAATTACAAAGCCAAGCCTGTTGACCTGCCTATACATTTGTATAGACCACAAGATTCATTGGATAACCTTAAAGGAAAAATCAAGAAATTGGTGCTTAGAGGTAATGCAGATAATCTAGGCTGGCATAAAGTGACAGAAAATTTAACTGTGAGTAAAGTTGAGGGGGATCATCATAGCTTGTTAAACGTGGATAATGTGGCCTCTATTGCTAAACAGCTACAACAACAGCTAAATGATTTATCGAACTAAAAAAGCTGGCTCACACCATAGCCAGCAAAGCGGTTTTAACCTCAAGCATGCTTTGATAACGATCTGCGGGCTTCTTTGCCAACATTTTTAAGATGATTTTATTTAAGCTTTTTTTAATCGCCGCATTGAGTTTTTGCGGATTCGGCGGGGCCTGGGTTATATGCTGAGACATCACCTCGGCAGTATTACCCTTAAAGGGTAATTCACCGGTTAATAATTGATACAGCATGACTCCCAGAGAATAGATATCGGTGCGGGCATCCAATGTTTGCCCTGCGGCTTGTTCCGGGCTCATATAACCAGGGGAGCCCATAACCGCACCCTCGACGGTTTTAATGATGGATGAACTGAGTTTGGCGGTGCCAAAATCGGAGAGCTTGACCTCGCCGGCTTCATCTAATAACACATTCATCGGTTTCACATCGCGGTGAATAATATCTTGCTTGTGCGCAAAGTCTAACGCATCAGCCACATCGGCTGTAATACTCACTGCCCGCTGTAAATTCATGCCGCCTTTTTTTATCAACGAGGATAAGTCATTACCTTCCAGCCACTGCATCACTATCCAGAAGTGCACGCCGTCATCTAACATATCGTAAACAGGCACAATATGTTTATGATTCAATTTCGCTAACATCAGGGCTTCCTGTTTAAATCGTTCAACCTGTTCTGTATCTTCGGTTAAATGACTAAACAGCTCTTTTACCGCCACCTTACGTTTTAATGTTGTATCTTCACCGCCATACACTTTTCCCATGCCGCCGCTGGCTATATTCACATCGATACGATATCGATCTTCGGCACCAATATAAAAAGGCAAGGTAAAATCTTTGGCTTTATTAGGTTGGCGTTTCTTTACAATCTTTTTATTATACGGTTTGTTATCAACCTTTAAGGTTTTAAACTGGCGTTTTTCTCCCGCCCTGGTTTTTGTGCGAGTCCGCGTAGACGTACGGGTATCGACTATCGTAGAAGAAAGATCTTCAGATGCTTTTTTCTTTTTATTCAGATTGTTTTTAGCATTTTTATTCGGTGCAGGAAAGATAGAGGTAAATTCTTTTGCGGCTCCCAAACCTAACAACCCCATTGCCTGCTTCCATAATCGCAGCGATTTTTTATAATCCGAACTTTTATCCGCGTTTTTTAAGATTGCCCAGGATTTTTTCTCTGCCGAGTTGATTAGCGATGGCAGGCTAATAAGAAAAGCCATAATGGGTAAGGCGATAAAAACAGATAAAAACATATTTTCATAGGCGCTAATGCTGGATATTTTTATTGCAGATAGTTGAATCAACAGCGTTAATCCATTTTCAAATGGTCCCGAATCCGCCATTGATAATAATGTCTGTTGAATATCAGAAATATTTAACAACCATAAACCCGCCAAACTTATAAAAAAAGCCAGATATAATGGCCACGATCTTAACAGACAATAGAAGAAAAGCCGGGGCTTAATTATTAAGGTAAATATCAACAGACTTTTTTGTAAAACACTCAACTGCGTTGTTTTATCATGCATAGTTTCTAACCGTCAGTCGACTTAATGCGGTAAATGACTAGAAGGGCTTTGTAAGTATTCGGCAAAGTTATCCGAGGGTATCGGTTTGGAATATAAATAGCCCTGGGCATAATCACAGCCCGCGATAGCTAAAAGATCACGCTGTGCACAGGTTTCTACGCCTTCGGCGATAACCTTTAAGCCCAGCTTATGCGCCATTACTACAATCGCTTCGCACAGGGCTAAATCATCTGTATTCTCTTCAATATTCATTACAAAAGATCTATCTATTTTGATGTAGTCAATGTCGAATTTTTTTAAATACGATAAAGATGAATACCCGGTACCAAAATCATCCAGGGATATGCCAATACCCGCCTGATGGAATGCCTGCATTTTTTCCAACACCAAATCCGGTGTATCTAACAAAATACCTTCGGTTATTTCTATAACAATGGCCTCACCTGGAATATCATTCTCCTGTAAATAATCTAGCCAGCTTTGACCTCTGTTTTTTTCCGTTTCAATAAACTGAACAGGGGATTTATTCACTGATATCTGAAAATTATCGATAAACTCCGCACGCCATTGTTTCGCTTGTGTTGCCGCCTGTTTAAATACCCACTCTCCTAACTCTATAATAAGGCCTGTATCCTCAGCCAATGGAATAAAATCGTTGGGGCTTACAATGCCTTTTTCCGGGTGCAGCCAGCGGATCAACGCCTCGGCTTTATAGGTTTCTCCGGTAAGCAGATCTACAATCGGCTGATAATATACTTCAAACTGTTCGGTATTAATCGCGTTGCGTAACTCCCGGGTTAGGTACATGCGTTTATCCGCGGCCTGCTGCAAGGCACGGGTAAAATAGCTATAACGATTACGGCCCAGTTTTTTAGCTTGATACATGGCCTGATCTGCATATTTAAACAAATCCTGCATATTATCTGCATCATCAGGATAAAGCGTCACACCAATACTGCCCGAGATAAATACTTTTTCTCCATCCAGATTAAATGGTTCGGCCAGTGCATGAATCATACTTTGCACAACACGTTCTATTTGGTTTTGCTCATGTAAACCACATAACATCACGCTGAACTCATCCCCCCCTTGCCTAGCCACCGAATCAGTCTCCCTAACACAATACCTTATGCGCTTGGCAGCTTCTATCAACAGAACATCCCCCATCAAATGCCCCAGCGTATCGTTAACTTCTTTGAACCTGTCCAGATCAACAAACAGTAAAACAAAGGGGTTGTGTTCACGTTTTCCTTTGGAGACTTCCTGCTCCATTCTATCGCTGAACATATTACGATTAGGCAAGTCGGTAAGATTGTCATAATTGGCTTGATGCCAAATCATTTCTTCAGATTTTAGTTTTTCAGTCACATCGGAAAATAGCGTGACATAGCGATGAACCTTGCCATCTTTATGATAAATAGCATTAATCGTAAGCGATTGTGCAATCTCATCGCCGTTGCAACGCCGACTCCATATTTCGCCCTGCCAGCAGCCACTTTCAAACAAGGCTTTTTGAATCGTGGCAAAGGAATGTTCATCTCGGATATCAGAAATATAACGTCGACTGCTTTGACCAATCATTTCATGTCCGGTAAAACCGGTCATTAACGTAAAAGCCGGATTGATCGCAATCACATTAAATTTTGCATCATTCACCATCATCGCTTCACTGCTGTGTTCATAAACCATCGCAGCCAGCTCTAGCTCTTGCTGTATTTTTCTGCTGTCGGTAATATCAATCACCGAACCTGCCATGCGATAAGGCTGGCCATGCTCATCGCGTAACGCCTCTCCACGCAGATAAAACCAGCGATATTGCCCGGCCCGATTTCTTAAACGCATTTCCATTTCATAAGCCTTGGTTTCCCCGGCAAGATGACTGGCTATGGCCTTGCGAAAATTGAGTTTATCGTCTTGATGAATAATGTCTAAAAATGAAGAGGTCTTATCGGGGAATTCGGCATTCGAATAATCCAGCATTTCTTTGCAACGATCAGAATAAAAAATCGCATCGCTGCTCATCTCCCAATCCCAAACCCCAAAACTGGCCCCCTTGGCAGCAAGTTGAAAGCGCTCTTCACTTAAACGTAAATTGTCCTCGGCCTGGACTCGCTCGGTCATATCCACAAAGGTCACAACAATATGGCTGAGTTCTTTATTTTCGTCATATTCCGGATAGGCATTAATCATCAGCCAGTGAATATTTTCACTGCCGCGCTGTTGAATGCCTAATAATTTATCGGTGATTCTAACACCGCTATTAACCACCTCATTCACCGGGTAATCATCCACCGCCAAACGCTGTTTTTTATTATCGATAAAATACCATTCGGCCTGATCGTGAAGCACCCCTTGCATCTGCGCGAGGCTATAACTGAGTAAATTAGAGGCCTGAAGATTACACAATAAAATCGATGTATCCGGCGCATGTACCACAACACCCGATTGTAAATTATCGATCAAGACTCTATGGCGCTGCTCACTTTCAAACAGCAGCTCTTCGGTTTTTTTGCGTGAGCTGATATCCGTACAAGCGCCTATCATGCGTGTTGCCGCGCCCTCTTCATCGCAGCTAACAACAACACCCCTATCTAATACCCATTTATATTTTCCATCTTTGCATAAGATGCGATATTCATTTTGATAATTATTGCTTTCACCCTGCAAATGTAAATTTAATGCCTGCTCCATAGCCGGTAAATCATCGGCATGGATTCTGCTGATCAATTCTTGCCGAGAATTAGAAATTTCCGTCTCTTCATAGCCCAGCAGATGTTTCCAGTGCTCAGAATAATCAATCCTATGTTTGCTGATATGCCAATCCCAAACACCGTCGCCAATGCTATCGATGGCCAAACGCCAGCGATTTTCACGCTGCGCCATCGCATGCATCAACACGACTCTGGCGCTAATATCTCGCATCATCCACAGCCAATAACGACCAAAATCGTCCATATCCAGAGGGGCACCCTCCAGCTCAACCCAGCACTCCTCACCATATTTATAATTAAGTATCAGCTCTCTACGCAAAGGTTTTTTATTATTGAGCGCATCTTTAAGCATCTCAATATCATCCGCTCTTGTTGCCTGTCCCATAAAGATACGCATATCCTGATGTTCTAGCTCAGAGGCGCTATAACCGGTCATTTTTTCCAGTGCCGCATTGGCAAATACAATTTTTTGACAGGAGGGTTCACGGCGTGATGTCGTAATAAAAACGGGACATTTAAAATGGCTAAAGCCGGCCTGTAATAGCGACAACCCCGGCATGGCCAAGGGGGGGGTTAAGCCTTTAGGCAGCTCACTATCAAACATCAGCTAACCATGCGCTTTGCGGTTAGTGCCTGAAGGTTTTGTTGCTGAGCCCTGGGGCTAATGATGCTGTTGGGCATATCCTTATTCCTTGCCTGGTTACGGCGCGAATTTCACAGCAATGTATCTATCCCTATAAACTTAAGTTTCAGGCTTAATGACTGATAGATAATAATCATTTAAGCCTAGTACAAAATAGCCGAGCAACAAGCGCTTTTTATTAACTGTTGATGCCGGTCATTTTCACCAAAATCATCGCCAGCACCAGTAGAAATGTCACTGAACCCAGGCTTAATAACGTGAAATACAGCGGCCTAAAGGGTGGCCGCTCGGTTTGATGAATAGGTGAATTAAGATATTCCTTGACCCTATCCTGATCTTCTTCGGTTAATTGGCGTTGCTTATCCATAATCAAAACTGCTCCAGATCTAATGCCATGGTTGATTGTGCACCCTGCGTAATGGCCATAGCCAAGGCGCTGATTTGCGGTAATAAACGTTGAATAAAGAATAAGCCGGTTTTAATTTTTCCATCATGAAACACGGCCGTATCACCCTGGGTAATGTCAATCGAGACATCCGCCATTTTCGCCCACATATAGCTGCAACTTAATAAACCTAATAATTGCAGATAATCATTAGCCGCCGTACCTGCCATATGAGGGTCGGTGTTGCTGGCGGAAAATATAGCCTTGGTGACTTGTTCTACCGTGTTGCTGGCAAATTTTAACGCCTCGGAAAAAGGCATCATTTTAGATTTTTTTGATATTTCATCAATAAAGTCATTAATTTCGGTGAGGTAGACAATCAGATATTCGCCTTGATTCGCCAACACCTTACGGCCAATTAAATCCATCGCCTGAATGCCGTTGGTGCCTTCATAAATTTGATTGATGCGTGCATCACGCACAATCTGCTCCATGCCCCATTCACGAATATAACCATGGCCACCCAGCACCTGTTGGCCCATCACCGCCAACTCAAAACCCTTATCGGTTAAAAAGGCTTTTACAATCGGGGTTAGCAGTGCCACCAACTTTTCAGCCCGCTCTGCCTCGGCTCCATCACTTGATTTGGTTTTATCCAGCTGCATGCCGGTATACACCGCAAAGGCCCTACAGGCTTCTATATAAGCCTTCTGTGTCATCAACATGCGGCGCACATCACCGTGATCAATAATTGCATCGGCTATGCCTTCTTTACTGGAACCCGGTGCGCGGCTTTGCACTCGATCTTTGGCGTATTCCACCGCGCCCTGATAAGACAGTTGTGCCATAGACAGGCCCTGCACCCCAACAAAAACCCGCTCGTAGTTCATCATCGTAAACATCGCATTCAGGCCCTGATTCACCTCACCGATTAAGAAGGCCTCGGCCGCGTCATAATTCATTACACAGGTGCTGGAGGCATGTAAACCCATTTTCTCTTCCAGCGAACCACAACTAAACGCATTACGCTCACCTAATGAACCATCGTCATTAACCTTATATTTAGGCGCCAAAAATAAAGATATACCCTTGGGGCCTGCCGGAGCATCGGGTAATTTTGCCAAGACCAGATGAATAATATTTTCACTTAAATCATGATCACCGCCGGTGATAAAAATTTTCTGGCCAGTAAGTAGATAACTGCCATCGGCTTGAGGATCGGCTTTAGTGCGAATAAGGCCCAGATCGGTTCCAGCATGAGATTCCGTTAACGCCATCGCCCCAGTCCATTGGCCTGTGTACATATTGGGTAAATAACGTTGTTTTAATGTATCACTCGCATGCGCATTGATGCAAAAAGCGGCACCGGAAGTGAGGTTGGAATATAAACAAAAAGCCGGGGATGCGGCATTAACCATCTCATCAAACATATTGGTTAACATCTTTGGCAGACCCTGGCCGTCATAATCGGGGTTTCCGCCTAAACTCATCCAACCATTTTCGGCAAATGTGCGAAAAGCGGCTTGATAACCGGCTGCGGTTTTTACATTGCCATCTTCCATAGATACGCCCTCTTCATCGCCAGGGCGGTTGATAGGGGCAATTAACTGCTGACAAATCTTAGCGCCTTCGTCTAACACCGTAGTCGCTAATTCCGCATTACAATGGGAAAAAGCCGGTATCGCCTGCCAAATGCTTTCGGCATCAAAAACCTGCGTTAATAAATACTGCATATCCGCCATAGGGGCTTTATATTCAGGCATACGTTTTACCTATTATTCCATGATTTATCAAAAGTTTAGCATAGCTAAAGCCAACTTGAGCAAGGACTTAAACGATTTGATTATTTAGATAAATGTCTAACTCTGAAGACTGGACTTAGAAAAAATAAAGCTACCTATGGAACAAGCCCACCCGTATGTAATAAACTGATTGATTAACCGCCACTTAAAAAGAATGCTTACATGGGCTTTTTATCCTCCCTCTTAGCCAGCTTTAGCCAACGTGATAAATTATTGCTGGCTTGCATCATATTAACGACGCTTGGCTGCCTGTTATCCCTTGCGATTCCATCGGTTCAACTAACTAAAATTTATCATGGCACAGGCTTTTATTTATTGTTTGCCAGCTTTGTCTATTGGCTGTATCTGATTTTGCCCAGAAAATCCGATAAAGCAGCCTTGTTCACGTTTATCAGCCAACAAGGCTGGGTATTACTGTTATTTACAGTGATTGTGGCGCTGATGTTTTTTGTCAGCCCTATACAGTTTCGAGTGCTGGCCGATGAAACTAATTTATTAGGCATCGCTAATAGCATGTATCAGGAACACAGTTTTGCTAATCGCACATCCAGCCTGCTTTATTTTCAGCAACAGCATGAAATCACCAGTGAATGGGGTATACGCCCAAACCTATTCCCCTTTATGATTTACCTGATGCATAGCATCAAAGGTTATAGCGCCTATAACGGCTTTATTGTGAACTTTATTGCCGGTGTTAGCTGTTTATGGTCTTTTTACTGGCTGCTATCACGCTTCTTTCAACAAAGCCTGGCCTTATTAGGCGCCATCACGTTAGCCGCCTTCCCAGTATTTGTATTATGGGTCACCTCCAGCGGTTTTGAAATTGTTAACCTGGCCTTGGCGCTTATTGCTTTTTGCTGGTTTTATCAATACCAGCAAGATCATGATGGCTATCATTTGGAACGCCTGGCTTTAACCTTGGTATTACTGGCCCAAACCCGCTATGAATCGGCAGTGTTTGTTTTCACGTTAGGCGCGGCGGTATTGCTGATGTTGCGTGTGCCCCACCTTAAAAAACTGTCGTTCCGATTAGCGATATTACCGTTATTTTTCTTACCCATCGCCTGGCAGCGGGTGATAAAAACCAATAAAGGCGATTATCAGGTGACCGGCGATGATGCGATATTCAGCATCGATAACTGGTTAAAACATATCGATTTAGCCTGGCAATACTTCAGCACCGATAAAGACTTCTACGGCACAATTGCCGCGGTTTTTTATCTGGCCTTGATCGGTATGGCCATCGCTTGTGTGCAGCTCATACGTAAACGTAAGACTCTCAGCACCTCCACCACGGCCCTGTTAATCGCCTCCAGCTTATCGTTATTAGCGCTGAATACGGTGGTGTTTGCCTATTTCTGGGGAAATCTAACCGCGGCTTTTACGATTCGCTTAGGCATTATCTTCCTGCCATTTATTATCGCCCTGGCTATTTATGCGATCCAGCAATTGGCCGACCAATTTGCCTTACATCACAGAGCCTCAACCAAGGCCTTATTGGTTGCAGGTTTCAGCCTCTGTTTATTTTATTGGCCCACCGCCGGTAAAAATGAGGCAGCCTCGCAACTCACGTTAAATAGACAATATCACACCTTATTAAACTATTTAGAAACTCACTATCCCGAAAGAAATATTCTTATCATCACCGATAGGCCGGGCATGTATAGCGTACATGAATGGGGTGCGGTAAATTTCCGTTATGCCGACAAACATCAACAACGTATTAAAAACGAGTTAAAACGTAAGCTTTATCAAGATGTGCTGGTGCTACAGCTAATAGAATATGACACGGATGATGCGATTAAAGGCACGGCCTTAAAAGCGGATTTTGATTTGGAAATTGAGTTTGAATCGCAGCACAGTGCCACGGCTAAGATGCGTATATCGCATATCAAAAAAGGACAGCCTTAACCCTGAGACTAAGAACTAAAGCTAAGAAATCTACATATAAAAAAACAGGCCAAGGCCTGTTTAAAAGTATTATAAGCCCTGCTAAACACAGGGCGGGTAATCGTATTTAGAACGCAAACTGATCTTCGTCCATATCCATCAAACAATCTGCACCACCCAAGGCTGACTGCGCATGTGCTTGAGCACGTGGCAATAAACGTTTGAAGTAGAAATCAGCGGTTTTAACTTTAGCACTGTAGAACGCTTCTTCTGTGGTGCCTTCAGCTAACTTCTCCTGCGCTACTTTAGACATGCGTAACCAGGTGTAAGCCATCGCTACATAACCACCAAACATCAAGAAATCAACAGACGCTGCACCAATCTCATCCAGGTTCTCAGCCTTGCCGCCGATTTCCATGGTCAGCTCGCCCCACTGTGTATTTAATGCTAACAGCTGCTCAACTTGCTCTTTTAAAGCTTCATCGGCTTCGTTAGCTTTACAGAACTTGTAGATCTCTTTGGTGTAGTTACGTAATAACTCACCACCTGAGCCTAATACTTTACGGCCAATTAGATCCAGCGCCTGAATACCGGTAGTACCTTCATAAACCATGGAAATGCGACAATCTCTAACGATTTGCTCCATGCCCCATTCGTGTACATAGCCGTGGCCACCAAAGATTTGTAACCCTAAGTTTGAAGATTCAAAACCTAATTCGGTACAGAAGGCTTTGGCGATAGGCGTTAATAACGCCATTCTATCGCCAGCGGCTTTTTGGATCTCTTCGGTAGCACCGTTGTTGATCTTGTCGCCGTCAAAAGACAGTTCATACAAGAACGCACGGAAACCTTCGGTGAAGGCTTTTTGGGTTAATAACATTCTACGTACATCTGGGTGTACGATAATAGGATCGGCTGGGCCGTCCGGATTTTTAACACCGGTTAATGAACGCATCGCCAAGCGGTCTTTGGCATAAGCCAGAGAGCCTTGATACGCCAATTGCGCCATACACAGGCCTTGTAAACCGGTGCCTAAACGCGCTTCATTCATCATCGTGAACATTTGTTGTAAACCGGTGTTTTCACCACCTACGATGAAGCCAGTTGCGCCATCGAAGTTCATCACGCAGGTAGAAGAACCCTTGATGCCCATTTTTTTCTCTATAGAACCTGCAAATACCGGGTTACGTTCGCCAGGGTTACCCTCGGAATCCGGCATAAACTTAGGCACGATAAATAAAGAAATACCTGCGGTGCCTTCTGGAGCGCCAACAATACGTGCCAAGGTTAGATGCACGATATTCTCGGCCATGTCGTGATCACCACCGGTGACAAAGTGCTTGGCACCGGAAATTTTATAAGAACCGTCTTCCTGTGGCTCGGCCTTGGTTCTGGCCTGACCTACATCCGAACCACAATGCGCTTCGGTGATACACATGGTGCCGGTCCAGATACCTTCAACCATCTTGGACACATACACTTCACGTTGTGAATCATTGCCGTGTTCGTTGATACATTTAACCGCACCAAACGTCAGGCCGGTATACATATTCCAGGCCCAGTTTGCAGAACCTAATAATTCATTGACCAGGATACCGGCAGAAGCCGGTAAATTTTGGCCACCCACTTCTTCAGTCGCAACCATGCCAGCCCAACCGCCTTCGGCGTAGGCTTTAAAAGCATCAGCAAAACCGGTAGGGGTTGTCACATTACCATCAACAAACTTACAGCCTTCTGCATCACCGGATTGGTTGATAGGGCTTAATACATTTTCAGCCAGCTTTGCCGCTTCATTGATGATCGCATCACGCGTCTCGTTATCGAACTCGGTACGCCCTTGTAAAGCTGCATAATGGTTTTCAGCATCCAATAAATCGTCTAAAACAAAACGCATATCGCGTAATGGCGCCTTATAATCTGGCATGTGTCTCTCCTGAACATAGGATTAATGAAAAAGTGTCTATCTGGCATCATAGCGCCAGGGTGAATGCTTGGCTATGGTAATTCAGATAGTTGACCGTTTAAGCCAATGTTCTGTAAAAAAGGTGCAGAAAATGCCAGTTTTTTAACATTCGCTATCATGGAAATACCCTTATAAAAAACGCAGATGGCCTATGCTATACATGCCATCACCACCAACACCTTCAATTTTTATCTTATAAATGCCTGCTTGCACAGATGAAGCCTTCAAAGAAACTTGATGCAGAGACAAACCACCACCGACTCTAAACTTAGGTTTCAAGACCACCGTTTCTAACACCATATCCCCTCCCCTCTTATCGCGGGAATAAAAAGACAGTGTATAAGCATCGTTATGATCTAAACTCAATTCCAGCTTTTCAGTCACTTGCCCAGGAACTATGGATAATTCTAAATACTGCTTATCTTCAATCACAATATTACCGGCTGCTCGCCAGAATGTTCCCACAGGTTTTATCATCTGCAGTTGCTGATACGTCACAGAAACAGCTTTCCTGCCTAGGTTTAATGGATATACCCGCCAGCGTGGTTGGCGCAGCTTCTTGCCTATAATGGAAGACAAAGCCTGATTGCCCGAATCTAGCCAAATTACCAGTAAATCATAACCCGGGGTGATGGGCATACGCAGGAATTGTGCAGAGTTCAGTGCATCTCTAGCCTCCTGACCCGACATTCTATGACGCAGCCAGAAGCGCCCTTTAATCTGTTGAAAGTTAAAATCCTTCGCAGTCAACTTCACGTTTTTCCGAATCAATTGAGGATGCGCAATAATAAAATCGATATTGCTGTCCAGCATATATTGCAAAGATGTGATGCGTTGATGTCCCGGAGCTGCATTTTGTGTCATGCCATGTTTAGCCACCCATTTATCATTCAGTCCCAACATATCCAGGGTATATAAACCGGAAAAATACGGGATGGCGCCCGCAGCCGTAATCGCAATTTTAACATCAGACGAGGCAGGGAAATATCGCTTCAAAGCCAGGCCAATGCCCTTCCAGTTATGGGCAGGGTGATAAACATGTGCCTGTAAACTGCCTCGGCTTTCAACCCCTCTGGGGCGCTCACCCAAATACATATTATTCTGATAACTGGCCATTACCAGAACCAGCAAGACAAAAACACGGGTTTTGTTGGACGACGTTAATGCACTCAAACAATAAACCAGCAATAAACTCAGAAACGGCAGTAACATTAATGCAAAGCGATACTCCATAAAATCACCACCCACACGCACCAAATAAGCCGACCAGATCAGCACCGTCATCAACGACGTCGCCGCAATCACATGTCGTTGTTTGCTTAGCGCTTTTCTCAAGGCTCTCAGATTTGATATGGATATTAATTTTGTTAAGACATCGGCGCTATGCAGCAGCATCCACAGTAAAAATATCGACGCAGGCCAATATAAATAGGACTGAGCAAAAGACTTGATATATTCCATGCCACGCTCAGAATTACTTGTTAGCGTCGTAGACTCGGCTCCGGCAACCTTGATATAAAAAGTATTAGGTAAAATATCGCCATAATAAAAAAACTTCCAGGTCAGATAGACCGTTAGAAGCAGGCCTATGGGCAACAGGGCGTGCATTGCCATAACCATAAAACGTTTAATAACCCCTTGTGAATCATCCCGCTGGGCATCCTCATAAGCCAAATCCAACATCAACAACATCTGAAAGAAAAAAATAAGGCTTAACGGAATAAACGCATCCAGGCGAGTTAACATGGCACAGGTCGCAACGAGCGAGGCTGCAATACGCCATCTTTTTGCTTTTCCCCCTGTATGTTCTGATGCGCGCGTAAATAGTAGCAGGCTCGTCAATACCAGCGAAATCACCATCGCCGTTTCCAAGCCCCCGGTGGCATAGATGGCATAAGAAGCATTGCTGGCAAGTAGCAACACAGTCGCTAATGCCGCTGCCACAGAAAAATCAAACTGACGACGGCAAAGGCTATAAACTGCCCATAAGCCCAGCAGCCAGAAACTCATATTCATCAGATTCGAAAAAGATTCTACATCCACACCCAATAAATGTGGCACCACCATCAGCAAGGTGTAGAGGAAGTTTGAATACCCCTCCACTTTATCGCCGATATTAAAAACCAGACCGTTACCCTCAGAGAGGTTCAGAGCATAACGAAAAGAAATAAACCCATCATCCTGAAGAAAACGCAGCTGCCAGGCCTGAAAAATACTATAGATCAGCAACGGTAGTACCAACGATAAAGCCAAAGCGTGTGACACGGCCAGCTTGTGGAATGAAGTAAGTCCTTTAAACATGATAACGCCGTGTGATAAGTGAATAAGTCGACTTAAATAAAGTCAGACATATTACCCGTAAGCCGCTAGCAAAACTACATGAGCGGGCACCATCATAATAAACAAGGCGATTGAGCAATTGCATATTGCACACTCAAGTCATACCCTGTAGCCAGAGCCTTGGCAGCTACGATACCGCCCTACTTACTCCCATATTCCACCCTATTCATTCCATAAAGAGGCGTTTGTAATGCACTCAAAACTCACTTCATCCCGCTGTATTATCTCCGGCACTGGTTTATTTTCTCCTACAGAAACTATCAACAACGATGAGCTTGTGACGGCCTTCAACAGCCATTTAATCAACCAGACACCTGACATGGCCGATGAAGAACGCAATAAATTACTCTCTAGCAGCGCCTTTATCGAAAAAGCCTCAGGCATTCAATCCCGCCATGTGGTGAATAAACAAGGCATAGTCGATAGCACGGTTATGCATCCGGTATTGGTCGAGCGTGCCGACGATGAATTAAGCCTTCAGGGAGAGATGGCCGTGGCTGCAGCCAAACAGGCGCTGAAAAATGCCGGTAAACAGGCCGCCGATATCGATGCGGTAATTGTCGCCTGCTCAAATCTGCAACGCGCCTATCCGGCGATAGCCATAGAAGTTCAAGCCGCCTTGGGCATTCAGGGATTTGCCTATGATATGAATGTTGCTTGCTCATCCGCCACCTTTGGTATCAGCAATGCGGTCAACAGCATTGTCGCCGGCCAAGCCAAAGCCGTGCTGGTGATCAACCCGGAGATTTGCTCGGGTCATCTGGATTTCACCGACAGGGACTGCCACTTTATCTTTGGTGATGCCTGCACGGCGCTGGTGGTAGAACATAGCGAAACCGTGAATAAAACCAAGCCTGCGCCTTCGTTTGAAATTGTCGATTGCCAGCTAGTCACTCAGTTTTCAAATAATATTCGCAATAATTTTGGTTTCTTAAATCGATCAGAAGAGAACAGCAATCCTCGTGATAAGTTGTTTATGCAAAATGGCCGACAGGTCTTTAAAGAAGTTTGCCCCATGGCCGCCAAACATATTCGCAGCCAATGTGAACAGCAGGATTTAGACCCCAGCACGTTAAAACGCCTGTGGTTACATCAGGCCAATTTATCCATGAATGAATTGATTGCAAAAAAGGTGTTAGGCAAGGCAGCAAGCCGTGAACAGGCACCTGTGATTCTGGACCAATACGCCAATACCAGCTCGGCCGGCTCCATCATCGCCTTTCATCTACACAATGAGGGGTTTGAAGCCGGTGAGTTTGGCTTGATCTGTTCGTTTGGCGCGGGGTATTCCATAGGCAGTGTGCTGCTAAAAGCACTTTGATCGGATACCGATCAATAAAAATCAGGCTGCCCACAAAGCGGCCTGCCTGTAATTTCTACAGTACTATTTACAAACATGAAAAACCGCCGTTCAGGCTTTCATTGGTTGATTACAATATTTTGTTAATGTCACCGGCGGGCTGATTAATGCTATAAGAATGCTGTCCTGTAGGTTTAATCTGAACCGCGCTTCGCTCAGAACGGTCTACTCGATTTGGACTGTAATACTGTGAAAAAAACAGTGCGATGAGCAACAACAGCGGTGAATAAAGAAGAACACGGCTTTCATTGGCATACTGTTCACGCACTCCGTCCATAAGCGGCGTAAATATAAACAACTGCGTCATCATGACCATAAGAAAAATGATGCTGAAAAAGAGCGAATCTCTTTCAGTACGTTCCTCAACAGGGAACGTTTCACTTATCCCCCACAATCCCAGCATGGCGACAACAAGCGGGTAAGTCCAGATCCGGCTGGTATCCCAGGCTATCAGGTGAAGTGACAGAGGCAATACCGATATTAAGACAAGCACGAAAAAAATCGTTTTCCTAAAGGCTGCCCCTCGAAGTCGGTGCCAGCAATAACCCCAAATTACTAATAAAGGCAATCCAATATGAACCACATGAATCTGTGCCGTTATGCGATTAAAAAATGCTGGACTTTGCCTGGTTAAATAATCGATAAAAGAAGTCGTAAATGCATCAGGAACATAGAGGTTTCTACGCGCCTGTACAAAATCGAATTGTGATAGGTGCGCAACTAGTTCCTTTCTAATCATTGCAGCATCTATGAACAATGTTTGATTAATAAAAATACCCGCAAATATTAATAGCGGCATTAAAAACAGCAATTTATATCGATAAATAAAATCAACAAACATCCTCAAAAACCCATGCACTCCCGAGATTCTCATCTGTTGAATCAATGCAACAAAGATGACCGATGGAAAGCCCACTAAAAATGTCGTTTCATGAATAAGAATGCCGATTGAAAGCAGTATTGCACTACTCCATATCTTTCCTCGCATCACAAGGGCACTGGCGAACACGGAGATAAGTATGATGATATTATCGAAATAGCCATTTAAATGGCTACTCATCACGATATATGGGCAGGTTAAAAATATTGATGAGATTAGAACACTGTGAATATTAAATTGAAATTTTTTAATGATTCTAAAGCAGACCCAAAATATCGCTAGGCAAAAAAATAACAGGAATGATGTTGATACAATCTTGATCGCCAGGTAGGCATTGCTATTGATATCACCATAATTTGTAAAAGGCGAAATAAGTGTTCCAGCCAGAGCCCGTTTGATAAAACCAAATTCATAGCTTATCAACCAATGCGCCTCAGCCCAATCATTTGGCCATCTAAAAGCCCTTAACACGGTGATAATAAATGCCCAAAATAATCCGCCTAGAATAAGTGGCAGACTATATTTATTTCTTATCATAATTTGGCTAAGCCTTAATATCTGAACTCTAACGACTGCACGACACCTTAACACTTATGGGTTGTTTTCCAAGAATTCCCGAGCCCTTTTCATGTATATTGCGGGAATCAGATTATTTATAAGTTGATCGCTCCACCATATGCCATATGCCAGATGCAATGATTCAGTAATGCAATTAACAGCATTCTCACCAGAATGGCATGATGCGTATTGGCGATAGAGAACAGCGCGTTTATGATTGGTGACATACTTGCGAGCAGCAATACATTGATCCAACCTCATCAATGTTCGTCTGGACCCAGTTATTCGATAGGCAGTGTTTTGTTAAAAGCAGTCTAAGACGGCTAAGTTAATCCGGCAGAGTAAAAAGCTCACCTTCGATTAAAGGCCGCTTCTGCGTGATGCGCTCAACCATAAAACGCACAAAACATTGTATCTTGGCATTGTGGCGCATATCCGGGTGGCTCAAAATCCATAAATCATAACGGGGCACGGCAATATAGGGTGGAATGCGCACCAGCTCGTCATCATTATCGGCGCAGAAACACGGTAAAATTCCTACGCCCATACCGTTTTTACAGGCTTCAATTTGTAACGCGGCATTGATGATTTTATGTTTGGAATCCAGGCGTGGGTATTCTCTGGCGATCTTGCCAATCGGGCGGCGTAGTTTATCGGTCCAGCCTAACCAGTTTTGCTGTTCCAACCAGCCATCTTCATGCAATTTAGGGTATAGCTTTTTGGCGATATAACAGGATCGGTGAATGTTGGCGAGTTTACGTCCAATCAAATAATCCGGTGGTGTATCACATAAGCGAAAAGCGACATCGGCTTCACGATTAGCCAGATTCAAAGCCCGGGTGGAATCGATGATCTCCAGCTGTATTTCCGGGTATTGCTCACAGAAATCGGCAAAGTCGGGCATCAATAAACGCTCGGCAAGAATATCTGGCAGCGTGACGCGAATATCACCTACCATAGTATTGTCTTTACCCGCAACACGGCGCTCTATCGACTTTAGACATTGTTCCAGCTGCGATGATTCAACAAAGATCTCATCACCCAGAGCCGTACAACGATAGCCCTTGGCACTGCGTTCAAATAAACGTTCTCCTAAAGAGGCTTCAAAGCTATTGATGCGACGGGACACTGTGGCGTGATTGACCCCCAATTCAATTGCCGCCGCACGAATAGAGCCTGTGCGACATACCGCCAGGAAATATTTAAGATCATCCCAATTCATGTAAGCGTCTTTATCAATAAATTAAAGAAAGTGTAATCTTATTGCCAGGAATTAACCCGGATAATATTTGCACCAGCAGTTCGCAATATCTACGTCTTACTTAAATATAAAATCCTGCATAAAATTAATTCAATCCAATAACGCAATAAATAGAGGACTGAAAATGAATAAACCATCATTAAGCGGTAAATATCAGGTGAATGCCAGCATCGATATAAATGCACCAATAGATAAAGCCTGGAAAGTCTTGCGGGATTTTACCGATGTCACTTGGGCACCAGGTGTGAAAGCCTCTCATGCCATTGGCAAAAACGAGATGGGCATCGGGGCTGGGCGTCATTGCACATTAGATGGCTTTGGAGAAATCGATGAATACATTACAACCTGGTCTGAGGGCGAAGGCTTTGTTTATAGCGTCACACCTTTGGGGCCATTACATAATGCCAGTAGCCGCTGGTGGTTAAGCCAAACAACAAACAATCGTTGCAAGCTTGATGTTGTGTTCAGCTATGATCTGCGTTTCAGCTTTTTAGGCCAGTTGATGCATGCCTTGATCATGCGTAAGAAACTAGAGACATCTCTACCACAAACCGTCGCTGCCGTGAAAACACGTGTAGAAGCAGGTGTTATCAATGCAGATATGGGTGAACCTCAATTAACAACATAAAACTAGAAGGCATCTCGTTTATTCAGAGATGCCCTTCTTTAAGTTCAATTTGGAGGGAAAATCCTTTCCAGTTTTAACGGCAAATTATCCATGGGTTTGGGCATCGGAATAATCATCAGCCTGGGCTGATAATTCTCCGCCACAGTAAAACGATAGTTACGAAGAAACTGGTGTAAAAAACATTTCACCTGAATATTGGCAAAATGCATACCTATACATTTATGTGCACCACCACCAAAGGGCACAAATAAAAATTTGTGTTTTTTATGTTCGCAGCGTTCTGCTGAAAATCGATCGGGGTCAAACTGATCGGGATTGCTCCACCACTTTTCATCTCGATAATGTAATAACATCGGCGACCAGATAGTGGTATTCGCAGGGATATGTTGGCCATCAATATCACAATCCCGAATGCTACGCCGCCAAGAAATCGGTACCGAGGGATATAAACGTTGAGCCTCCAGCATCACATGATCAAAATCCGGCATATTTTCCAGATCACTGTAATCAAGAAACGGCTTATCTAAGACAAAAGCCTGTTGTCGCAAACGTTCTTGCCACTGTGGATTTTTAGCCAGCTCCATAACAATATTGGTTAACGCGGAGGTGGTGGTATCGTGCGCCGCCATTAGCAGGAAATTGATATGGTCAACAATTTCATCATCACTAAAAACACCGCCATCTTCTTTGGTTTCTTGACTAAGATAAGTCAGAAAATCAGTGCCTGTGTTATCTTCACGCCTGGCGGGAATAAGACTTTGATAATGGGAGCGTAAATTGCGTAATGCTCGTTTGGCTTTATGCCACTTGGTGCCGGGTATCTCCATTTGAATAAGCCCAACCATGCCATCAAACATATCGACAAAGTTTTTATTCAGGAACTGTACCTGTGCCTCCTCTTCTTCGCCGATAAAGATTTTTGCAGAGGTGCTTAATAAACATTTTTTGATCTGCGGATAAAACCTAAAGCTGTTATCACCCTGCCAGTGCTGGATATGTTTATCCATAATGACATTCATCTGCGATATATAGGTTTTCATCGCATCGTTTTTAAACGCCGTCTGAAAAATACGCCGCTGGGTTTTATGCTCGTCAAAATCAATAAGCAATAAGCCACCAGAGAAAAATCGACCCAGGGTATTTTCAAACGCCTTTTCATTAGAGAAGTTTTTATCTTTATCCAGAAAGATAGCTTGCTGTATATCCAGATCGGCGATGATCAGCCCCTTGCTACCAAACATATTAAACTTGCTGATAGGGCCATAGTCTTTGTCTAAGCGCTGACACAAGCCACGTAAGTCTGTGACAATGGCATAACCATGGCCTATGACAGGCAAGCCAAACGTTCCGGGGAAATGCGCCAGCTGAGTATTATCTGGCTGTACCTTATAATCGTAATCGGGCGGAAAGGTATCTGGACTTATGTTGATTTTCATCAGGCATTCCAAATGGTGAATATGTCTTTCGGTTTGGGATAAAAACAACGAGTTATAAATCGTTTAGAACAAGAATAGCAGGGATTTGAGTGCAGACTGTTATTAGTCAATGGGCTATCTGCACGCTTTTTAGCGTGCTGCATTTTTTATCTAGCAAAATTTTTACCATCTCAAAGCTGCCCTATTTTTAACATTGTGAACATAAGTTCCTTATTCACGGGTGAATTTTATAGATTGAGCATTCTGACGGGAAATACAGTTATAAAAGCATGCCATTCAACCAATACTTAACGATTTCAGCCGATGGCATTCGTAATAAGCGAATAAGGTTGTAACAAATCACCGAGCACCAGCCAAAAGCTTAGCAGCCATCTTCCTTCCTCCACATTGCCTTCACCCTGGTGCCAGACCTGTACAAAGGGGAATAATGGTTTTTTATCGATCAAACGAGCCATATATAATCTATGCCCAAGTAAAATTGTGGAATAATTTCCATATTTTTAATTATTCGTATAAAGTAAACGATGATTTCATGATTTCACTGTTTGGAAGTGAAATGAGTAAGCGTTAATTAATCCGGTAATGATTAGTTACTTTACGACATAAAATAATTAAAAAAGGGATATGGATATGAAGCAACTAACACCATTAATTGCTTGTGTGATGACGGGATTCTTTAGCTCTGGCTGTGTTGATGTAGATAGTTTGGGGATTGATGCAGATGATATGTTTGCCACTTATTCGAGTCGAAATTTTCAGGGCGAGGCCGGATCTAATATTTATGCAACACTGAGGACCAATAAGATTGCGATTGAGTTGTCACATGGCGAGGAATTTTATGCCTCGTTAAATGGTGAACAGAAATGGATGGAGCAGGATAATATTCTGAGCTTTTTTGAGACAACCTACCAAGCTAGCTTTCCATCGATGCAGTTTAATGATGAAGTTAGTATTTTCTTGGATAGGGTTGAAGCTAACAACATCACCAGCTCTATAAAGAATCCGGATTACCCCTCGCTTCACTTACCCGTGAATGGCTCTAGTTATATGACAACAGATACTATAGAGATTAGCTGGGATACAACCGAAGCAACCGAAGCAACCGAAGCAACCGAAGCAACGAATTATGAAATCTATGTTGAAGCTATCGTAGATTGCTCTTTCAACTATGAAGGCAATGGAAACTATGTGAGTTACAAAAATTATACCTTCGAGGATAATGGTACGGCCTCATTGACCATTGCAAACCTTATGAGTGGCGTCGATATTGAGGCGGGAGCCACAAACTGTTCCCTGTCATTCAACATCGCCAGGGTAAATGTTAAAGATATAAGCCAGGATGGTTATATGGCGGGCAGTACCTTAAAAGCGTATATGTTTGTGCCGCAGAACCATAGCATTAATTGGTAAGGCAATAGAGAGGCCTTCATTCAGGCCTCTTCTTTTTAATTTACTCACGTAAAATACGCTTGCCCTGAGAGCACCGTAAAATACAGGAGAGTAAGCGTTCCATCAGAATTAAATAAAGGCCTCTTTGTGTGACACAATGAGGCCTTTATTTTGATCTATGAAACTGCTTTGGACTATAGAGACTTCAGATAATCAATAAGCAGTTGTTTGTCCGTATTGGATAAACTGTTATCGCAGGTCATTGTATGGCCCTTGTCACTGAAAACGGGCACATCAATCGCAGGAGTTGGACGGCTACTGCCTAAACAAAAAAGTGCCTCCAAACTATCCACACTGCCATTATGTAAAAACAGTTTTTGGGCCCATAAACCATTCATTTTAGGGGCCTTAAGTTTGTGTGTTAACAGGGCGCCATTTTGAAATAATTCCGGCACTTCCGGATTACCATCAACATCGGCATCACCCCATGCCATCAGAGCATCATCAACCCCCAAGGCAGCATAATCATAAAGCCCGGTACTGCTGCCATGCGGCCCGTCATGACAGGCTGTGCAGTTTGCATCAAATAAGGTTTTACCTGCGGCAATATTGGCCAGCGGTGCTGGATTAGGATTATTGGGCGCCTGTAACGTCATGATGAAATCATGTAACGGTTGTCTGCGTTCAAACGGGTATTTATCAGCACCCAGGGATAACACAATAAAATCCTGAATAAAGGCATCAAGATTATGGGTGGAGCCGGTCAGGCCTAACTGCATAGAGGCATTGCTATTGGCATCCTGGTAGTCCTGTAATTCCTGCAAACCCCATAAAGGTAACATCTTAGACACCGTATGGGCCTGATCATCCAAACCTACCGGGTCGATAACAAAATCTTGGGTACCGGCTTTCCAGCTCAGGTGCATATCTTGTTTTGCTGGCGAAGGCAGAGGTAAACCCGAGCTGTTATTTAACAAAGGTAACATCGGGGCCATCTTGAATAACAGCTTGGCTTTACTGATATTACGGTTAAATTCGGCAACCTGCGGCGCCACCCAGGCTTTAACGTTGTCGGAAACGGGTTGATCGATAAGGCTGTTATCGGCAGCTTGCACAGTAATAAAAGATAATGCCATCAGATGTTTACCATAATCGTAATCATGATTAGCCTGGCCAATACTGTATTGATCTCCGGCTTTTGCAAAATGGCAGCTGGCACAGCCAAAGGCTTTGGAGTTGACCCCAGACATCTTTTTACCGTTGACTAAACCTATGGGGTAGCGGCTATAGGGATCATCATATAAACCAAACTTGCTGAAGCTTGGCCCCATGCTGTTGGGCGCGTTTTCTAATAATAAATCGACGATAATGGTAGGAATACCTAATAACTCAAAACCTTCATAGAAAAACATATCTTTACCACACATCAGTTTCAGGTATTCGGTGGCAATTTTCACATCATTGAGGTTGTCGAAGTAGCGGTCACAGGCACCATTCGTTTGCCCAAACTCCATCACTTCCTGAATATTTGTAGAGGTATTGGTCAGCGGTAATAAAGAGTTTGTAGGCACAAACTTCGCAGTTAAATTAAACGCTTTTTGATCTTTTAAGCTGATGTGGAATTCTTTGTTGGTAAAAATTTTACAATAACCCAGCCCCCGGCAATCACCCGTCCAGCCAGCAAACTCAGAACCATCTTCGGCATGCGGTGTTAAGACAACGTCACGCATAAATTCCGTCACCCAACACTGATCGGCATCTTCACACTCACTGAGATGCTGGCTGATAGTGACATGGCCAGGGCCGGTAACATCAACGGTAATCTTGGACTGCAGCATGATGGTGAAACCCAGCTCACCTATGCAGGCAGTAAGCCCAAAGATCAGTAAAAGCACGATACAAGTGCGAGAACATAATGCTAAAAACATGTGTAACCTCTATGCACATCCATGTCTGTTTAATAGGCTCATTAAACTGAGGACGTGATTATTTTTATTATTAATTACCGCGCATGCTAACTGATAGCTTGTACAATTTAAATACAAATGACCGGATGCGGCAGATATCAGATAGCTAAGGAATGAAAAAAAATAAGTATATGCTATTGATATATATTGAATAATTATCTATTTATCGCTAATACAAAAACTCAACATTACATAAGTGTCATCACTGGGCATAGGCAATATAAGTACCCAATGCCGCTGAATCTTGATCATCAAGCGCTACACAGCTTCACTGTATGTTCAGATCATAATCGAACTAAATTAAGTTAAATCGGTAAGCTGATGGTAAAGCAGCATCCCTCGCCGGGATGAGATTCCACATCCAGCTTGCCTGCATGTTGCTCAACAATAATTCTATAAGCCATAGACAAACCCTGACCCGTGCCTTTTCCGACTTCCTTGGTGGTAAAAAAAGGATCATAGATTTTGTCTATGATCTCGGGCTCTATGCCTGCACCCGTATCACTGATTTTGATAAAGATATTTTTTTCATCGGCAAAACTTTGAATATTAATAAGCCCCAGGTTTTCACTCTGCAATTGTTCTATGGCATGAGCAGCATTAACAATCATATTCAAAAATACCTGGCTCAACGCACTATGATAACCCTGAATACTCGGTAGCTCAGCCAGATCGGTTTTTACTTCGGCAATAAAACGCCATTCATTACGTGACACATTAACCGTACTTAATATGGTTGCGTTGATATCAACGGCCTCTGGGTGCTCGGAATCGGGGTGAGAGAAATCTTTCAGCGCCTTGACGATGGTACTGATACGTTGAATGCCATCCAGGGATTGAGCGATACACTGGGGGATATCCTCCAATAAGAAGTCCATATCCATGGCCTTGGCTTGCGTATTTAAGCTCTGGGTTAATGCCGCCAATGTGCTGTCGTCGTGAACCGTATTGATGGTCATCGCCGCCTGACAAAATCTGCTGAGATCAACAAAGGCCTTCTGCAAAAAATCGGTATTATCGTAAACAAACTGCACCGGCGTGTTGATATCATGCGCCACACCTGCGGCCAACTGCCCTATGGATTCCAGCTTCTGTGCCTGATTCAGTTGCGCCTGCATAGTCCTTTGCTGTTTGGCCATATTTTTAAAACGGGTAATATCGAACATTAGCCCCGTGCTACTGATCACCACAGAATTTTCAGCCGTATTAGAGATAATATTTCTGACCCAGACCAAGCTCCCATCTTTATGTAACATGCGAAATTCAATGTTTTGGCTTTCTCCCACATTGTTCCGCAATGCCTGAAATTTCTCCTTCACCATGGCTATGTCATCGGGGTAAACCATCGACAATGCCCCCTTCTGCAGCTGTAAAATTTCCGCAGCCGTGATACCTAATAAATCTTCCACCTGATCACTGACAAAGCTGTATCTTTTAGCCTTAATATCATAGCGCCATAACACACCATGCACGGAGTTGATTAACGTATCCATCTCCTGTCGGGATGAGATTAACTTTTTGGTTTCATCGTTAAAACGAGACTTAAGACCTTGTAATAAAAAGAACAGATGACTCTGATAGATAAATAAAAAAAGCGTAATTATGAGCCCGGATAACAGCGGAGAATAGCGATACAACCAGAAAATCAGGGGTCTTTTTGCTGGTGTAAATTGATACTTTAGCGGAAAACGACTGTTAAAAAAATGAATATCAGCAGGCAAGATAATCGGGCTATCTGTCGCAACAGGTTTCCGACCGCCGACTTTATCTAACGAGTTTAATGTTTTTTCATCTGCCGGTGTATGTGTACCATTAACAACAGGTAGCAAATCAAAAACCTGGGCATCTATCAATTTAATATTATTCTGTATCAATGCCGCCAGATGAATTTTCACCAACAAAAATAGCGGTTCTTTAAGCGTTTTTTCACCCTGTCTTTTAAGTTTTATAGGGCTAAAAACCAGCATATCCATTGCAGCCTTATCTTTATCGTAATAGATCAATTGCCAGGTTATTGTATCTTCTGATGATAATTGAGTGAGGGATGGTAGCCATGAAAAACGGTTTTTTTTATCGTTATTAAATACATAAACTGCACGTTTTTCTGCATCAAACAATGCCAGAGCTTTTAGATATTTCAGCTCTTCATTCTGTAAACTCAGTTTTTCATCCCAGCTCTGCCTCACCTCAGCTATAGAGTGTCGACTTAACTCCGTATGCAGGCGCTTAATCTGCGACTGTAACAATAGAAAATCATCTTGAATTTCGGCATCAAGAATATGGCTTAAACGTAAAACTTCTTGTTGCTGCTGGGTCTTAAATATCCTATCTACATAGCGCTGAGCAATAATAGAGACACTAGCTCCAATTAAAATCAGCAGCGCCAGGGAAAAACTCTGCCTCTTTAGGAGGTTCATCATAAGTCGTTAATCATTATTAACAATCACTCCAATAGGCTCCTGTACCACTTTTTTCTCGGCAAATTCCTTCAGTCTGAACAATAAAACCTCATCAACAGCGCCGCCTTTTTTAACGATAATAGAGCCGTCCTTGGTCATCACATCCTGATCCAGAATCATACCCACTTGCAAATCTCTGACACGTAACTTACCTTCTTCTTCCAGGCTTGGAGCCTTGCTGGCTTCCAGTTTCAGCAAATGATCTTTGAGTTTGATCAAGGCATCTCGGTGATAACAGTCCCCCTGTTCATACATCTGATTAAAAACCGCCTCAATCGCATGCCCAGCCGTTAATTGAAATTGCATTTTCACCACCACCTTTAAAACCTCTGCTGACAGGCTCGCATCTGTTTCCTCCTCATTATTAGGTTCTGCATTGATATGCAGAATCATTTTGGCCACATGCTCCAGCTTAGGAAGATTCGCAATCAACTTCGCCGAGCTTTCAAAAGACGATTGCAATAGCAATTCTTCATCATCGCTTAACGCAGCGCCGGAAAATATTTTTTCCTTTAGCTCAACGGCCAGGGAAAAAATGCTGAGATGGCACATCATCGCCGCCAGATCCAATTCCCAACTATCATCTAACTCCATCACCTGGCTCAAGTACTGGCAATGCTGTTTCACGGCAGTAACATGATTGGCAATAACCGGATCCATTGTCATCACCAGGGAAGATAATACGTTGATGGAACCGGTAAGTGTTTTTTCCAATAACTGCTTTTCAGATTGCAGCAGGCGGTATTGAGTTAACCCGGCGATAAGCGCATTACCCAATGTTTCGGCCGGACAGGGTTTATTAAGGAAGCGAAAAATTTCGCCGTTATTGACCGCATCAATCGCCGATTGAATATCGCTTTGACCGGTGAGAATTATACGAATAGAGTCGGGACTCAGGGTTTTTACCTGGGTCAGAAATGCCGCGCCATTCATATTGGGCATACGCATATCCGACATCACCACGGCAAAGGGGCCATCAGTCTCTATCAGCGCCAAACCTTCTTCACCACTGGTTGCAGTGCTGAGGTCTATTTTCCCGCGGTATTGACGCTTAAAGCTATGCAGGATATTGGCATCGTCATCAACAAACAGGAACTTCTCTTTGATTACCGCCATACTGCACCTCCGGGAGATTTAATATCAGGCTGATCAAACAGCCTTCAAGCACTGACATCATCCCTACGGTATTATTCAAAAACCTTCCGTTAACAAACTATAGCGCCGGCATTGCCTTAGCCAACAACAGCGCTGTTCAACATCAGTTTAGACCACCTAGACTATTTTTAAGCAATTAGGTCTCCCCAACCCTATGAAAGACATAATAAGAACAACTGCCCTTACTGCTTATATCACATTGAACTCTCTTTGCTTGTCTGCAGCCTAACGGGATTTTTCCATGCAAAATTTCCTGTCTATACCCTTGGAAACTTTTCTTTAGCATAAGCTTTTGAAAAGTGCCAAAACGGGTCTGCCTTAGCGGTTTTATCTTTATAAGGTTCACGCTGTGCCTCTTATAAATTGACGCCGTGTATTGAACTGGTGAACTTATACCGGGCAGTCAATTAAGTTTTTCCTGCCCGGTTTTCTAACCCAGGTAAATAACTGTTGATCATATAATCCCTGATGAATGTTTGATCTTTAAAATGACACATGTGCTAATTCTGCATAAATAGCGAACGTTTTAAATACGATAAAATGATCTAGAATAATAAAGACTATTTGATGGCTAAACTCGCAGTGGTAGAAGAGTTAGTATGTGATTCCCCCCCTAAATAGTCCTGCTAATAATTACCTGCGATAAAGACCTGTGCAGCATATTCCGGACGAGTGATATGGATAATCTATCAAGATATATTTTTTATAATCATTCCTTCTTATAACAAAGTTTTATATCCGATAATTTGTCTATAGTGAGTGAACCCTATACATAAAATAATGACCGTTATGGGGCTGTGTATGAACTTTTATAGGCGAAAAAAGAAGAATGAATAGTCATCAATACCTACCATTACTATTTACTATTTTTTTTTATTGTCATTTTTCATTAGCGGAATCAGCCTCATCAAAAACCAGACTTGAAGAAGTGATTGTTACTGCTACAAAAACAGGCCCAACCAATCAACAAAAAACACCTTTATCGATCACGGCTATTGGGGCGGATGCATTGAGACTTTCATCGCTGCAAACGATCAAAGATCTGCCGTTAATGGCCCCCGGGATTTCTATTAGCCAAAATGTAGGTTATGGGCAGTTATATATTCGAGGCATTGGCAGTAATAGTGTTTTTGCCGGCAGTGATCCCAGCAGCACAATTCATGTTGATGGGGTTTATTTGTCTAGACCCCTGGCCGTATTTAATGAATTTTTAGACTTACAACAAATTGAAGTTTTACGTGGCCCGCAGGGCACCTTATATGGCCGTAATGCAACAGGCGGCACCATCAATCTCATTACTAAAAAACCCACGCAGGCTTTTTCTTTTAAGGGTAATGTTGATTTAGGCAGTTTTAATAAACGTGGTGTTCAGGCGACGGTTAATGGTGCAATAACGCAAAAAGTCAGTGCTAATTTAGCGTTATCGGCACTTCAACGTGACGGCTATATTGAAAACATTCATGCTTTGGGTTCTTCCGACTTTAATGATCAAGACAGGGCACAAGCGCGCATGGCCGTGCGTTATCAAGCCACTGAACATTTACTGATTGATCTGAGTGCAGATTATTTTGATCGTGATGAGAGTGCGCCACAGTTTAGGCCTCAGGTTCAGCCTGCAAGTAATAAACCTCCTCTATCACCTGCGTTAACACCGCAAAAAATGAAGGACTGGGAGTTAAACATTGCCTTTGAATCCAGTGGTAAGGAACGCAGTAAAGGCACTGCTTTACATGTGGGTTGGCGCATTAATGAAAGCTCAAAATGGGTCTTTATTTCATCCTATCGGGAAAATGATTATTCCTTTGATACAGACAGTGACTTTTCCGAAATAGATGCATTGATCAGTCATTTTTCCGATATTCAGAGCCAAGCTTCTCAGGAAATACAATACCATTTTCGTAATGAATATCTGACGCTGGTGAGCGGGCTTTATTGGTTTAACGAAGATTTACAAACAGCCGCCGCCGTAGACCTTCTATTTTTAGGCATTCAACCTGCGCCGATAAATACCTTTGATATAGAAAACGAAACCCGAGCTTCAGCTTTTTTCATTGATAGCCAATATGCCCTAACAAGCGAGCTCTCCTTGCTGCTCGGTGGCCGGTATAGCTATGAAGAAAAAGATTTTCATATTACAAAAAATAGCCCGGTGACCGATAAAACAGTTAATGATTCATGGTCAGATTTTAGTCCCAAGTTAGGTCTGCAGTGGTTATATCGTGAAAACATTTTTACCTATGCCACCATCACTAAGGGCTTTAAAAGTGGTGGTTTTAATGTATCCGATGGTTTGAGTTTTGAGCCTGAACATTTATTGGCTTATGAAGTGGGCAGTAAAACAGATTTTCTACAGCAAAGATTGAGGCTTAATAGCAGTGTTTTCTATTACGATTATACCGATTTGCAGGTGCTTACTGCCATCGGTGCAGGCGCAGGTTCTATTATAAATAATGCGGCAGATGCAAGGCTCTATGGCTTTGAGATTGAACTGACAGCTCAAGTGAATAATTGGTGGCAGCTTCAAAGTAATGTGAGTTTCCTCAGCGCTGAATACCAGGATTACCAGTTAACCATTACAAATAATGCTGCCGGTAATACGTTAAATTCCGCGCCTAAAGGCAGTTTTAGTCTGATCTCTGATATGTATCAAAACTTTAACTGGGGTAATTTACTCTATCGCGTAGAGTTTTTTTGGCAAGATACGGTGTATTTTTCAGCTTTAAATGATGATGTGATGAAACAAGATGCCTACAGCCTGGTTAATGGCAGCATCAATTATTATTCCCGTGATGAGACTTGGCTGATACAGCTTTATGCTAAAAACCTGGCGAATACGGTTTATGCCAATGCGGGATTGGATTTTTCTCCAACAGGGGTAAACCTGAGCATCAACGAACCCCGTATTGTTGGTATTAAAGCCTCATATAGTTTTCAATGATCCGATCAATTTATGATGACATTGAAGGGAATGGGATTTACTTATCTAGGAAGGAACCCCAACAGGTTGTTTGCAAGCTGTAAGTCAGTAGAGCCCAATATCCAGCACTTAATGGCCTAACAAGCTAATCAAGTATTGTTTGAGAGCTCGTTAGGTGTACTTGAGTCACTAGCACTTATCTTTATTCTTGCTCTAATAAGCGATTAACACGTTCCAGCGAATCAACATACTCGGTCAATAAACGTTGCATAACGTGTTTAACCGTTTCTACTTCATTGATTTGGCCAACCACTTGACCCACCGGGTTAAACCCAACTTTTTGACACTCACCAACACCTGCATATTTTTTTGTTCTGCGCATAGCATCAAAAGTGATCATGCCTTGTAAGGGCATGGGTAAATAACCGGGTGAGTCTTTTTCTTCCCAGGCATCGGTCCAGACATTTTTTAACATACGCCCTGGTTTGCCGGTGAATGAACGTGAACGCACAGTGTCTTCTTCTGTCGCATCAAAATACGATTGTTTTTCGGCAGGTTCAGCCTCAGCCTCTTCCACCGCCAACCATAATGAACCGGTCCAAACCCCTGCTGCACCCACTGACATAGCAGCTAACATTTGGCGGCCATTGCCTATTCCGCCTGCGGCTAAAACCGGGGTTGGATAAACCGCATCAATCACTTGTGGCCATAAAACAATCGAGCCGACATCACCGGTATGACCTCCCCCTTCCGTGCCTTGGGCGATGATAATATCGACACCGGCTGCTTTATGTTTAAGTGCATGTTTAACCCGGCCACAGAGCGCTGCAACTAAACGGCCACTGTCATGAATCTGTTTAATAATTTCAACGGGGGGGGTGCCTAATGCATTGGCAATAAGCGTAACATTGGGGCGTTTTAACGCTTCCTCTAAAAGCGGGCGGGCAGTCTCTTCAGTCCAACCTAATAATCCACCTTTAGGGCCTGAATCATCGGGAAAAGCCGGCACGCCATGATCTTTTAATAGTTTTTCAGCAAAGTCGCGATTTTCTTGGGGAATCATCGCCTCCAAGTTTGCCAGCATCGTATCGGCATCAACATCATCCATACCTTCATATTTGGATGGAATAACAATATCCACTCCATAAGGGTAGTCGCCAATATGGGCATCGATCCAATCCAGCTCTTCACGTAATTGCTCTACGGTAAAACCCACAGCACCTAATACACCTAAGCCCCCGGCTTTAGATACTTCAACCACCACATCTCGGCAATGGGTAAAAGCAAAAACAGGCACATCAATTTTTAGTTTTTTACAAATTTCAGTTTTCATACAATCTCTCCTGCGGCAATCGCTTTGGCCCAGCGATAATCCGGTTTACCTGAAGGTGCACGTAGCACCTTGGTGACAAAATGTAATTCCCGTGGCACTTTATAGCGGGCAATATGCTTTCTACATTCTTCTTGAACAGCTTCCAAGTCGGGTTGATGCTCGCCACGTAATTCAATAATGGCGGCAACTTTGCTGCCCCAACGTTCATCGGGCACACCCACCACTACGCAGTCATAAATATCCACATGATTTTTACAGGCTGATTCAACTTCTTCGGAGAAGATTTTCTCCCCTCCTGAATTAATACAACCCGAGCCGCGACCTAACATGGTAATAGTACCGTCTGCTTCATGAATTGCATGATCCCCGGGAATGGCATAACGCTTTCCATCGGGAGCGGTAATAAATGTTTTGGCGGTTTTTTCTGGGTCTTTATAATAACCGATAGGGATATAACCGGTAGTGGCGACAAAACCTGTTTTACCACAACCCGGTTCTAAAATTTCATACGTTTCTTGATCTAAAACCACAGTACCAGGGCCTGGTTCAACCGTTGGCCCGCCTTTCATTGCGGTTTTGCCTTTTTCAGCTTTTAAAATACCGTTGCCGCCGGTTTCTGAAGAACCGATGCTGTCTAATAGCATCACATTAGGAAAGTGGGCCATGACTCGGTCTTTTACAGAGGATGAAAAAATAACCGCAGAGCTAGCAAAAACAAACATCGATGATACATCCACATCATCTTTTATTTTTTCATAAGCATCCATTAATGGAATCGCCATCGCATCACCGGTAATAAAAATGCCGTTAATTTTTTCGGCATCAATATCACGCCAGGTTTGCCCTGCATCAAATTGTTTTCTTAAGACTAATTTTCGGCCTTCAAATGAACCACCCATCACGGCCCATTGTGAAGCCCCATGCATTAAAGGCGCCAAAGGGAATAAACATAATTGAAATGCCGCGCCTTTTTTAACAACCTCTTCGGCGGTTTTATATTCGACGCCTGTGGTTTGATCGATACCACCACCTAAAGCCATAAATACATCTTTGTGTTGCCATACAACGCCTTTTGGCATGCCGGTTGTGCCACCGGTATACAGCATATATTTATCTTCACCCGAACGTGCGGGAAAATCACGTGCTGGCGAGTTTTCATTCATTACGTTTTCATATTCAACAAAATCTAAAGCACCGGCATCGGCGCCGGAGCCATCTTCAATTAATACGGTATGTTGTAGCTGCGGTAATGAAGTGATGACATTGGCAGTGCGTTGAGCAAATTCACGTTGTAATACCAAGGCTTTTAAATCGGCATTTTCAAAAATATACGCTAACTCATCTTCAACATAACGAAAGTTAATATTAATCCACACAGCACGCAGTTTAAAAACGGCCCATAAGGTTTCAACCCATTCCATAGAGTTGTATGCATAAATTCCCACATGATCATCTTGGCCTATACCTTGAGAAGCTAAATGATGGGCCAGGCGATTAGCACGTTCATCCATTTCTTTATACGTACAGCGCTTGCCATCGCAGACGATATATTCTCGTTCAGGATATTGATCAACAGCGTATTCAAAAATTGTTGCTAGGTTAAATTCCATATAAGGCACCGATTTGTTGCATGAAACAGTCAATTTGCTTAACGCCGTTGGTTTGAATAATGGGAAGATTATTACGTCTAAACATTTTTATTCTTCTAGGCATACTTTTACCATATTGTGGCAATAGTATTAAGAAAGGTTACCAAAAATTAAAATTTCTGAAGTTGCATCACCCGCTGCCACGGCGTATTTTCGCAGGCACAGGTAATACAAAGGCCCTCACAGCTAGCATTTAAAACGGGTATTTAGAAAAAGTAGCCACATTAAACGATATTAATAGAGAAAAACGCTTTTACTTATGGCATTCATTTTTATCGTTATATTTTAAAGATGACTTATAAATGAATTTATCAATGCAAGTCCTAAGCTGATCAAAATTTATGGGCTTAGGTAAATAATCATTCATTCCGGCATTAATACAAAGATCATGGTCACAATCCATGATATTGGCTGTCACAGCAACAATGGGAATATTTTGATAGGCACTTGGAGTATGTCGAATTAACTTTGTGGCAGTTATTCCATCCAAAACCGGCATTTGCAGATCCATTAAAATTATAGAGACCACTTCGTGTTCTAAAACTTCCAATGCTTCTTGCCCATTATTAGCAACCACATATTCAAAACCAAAATCCGAAAGTACTTCACAGAGCACCATTTGGTTGATGGGATTATCTTCTACCACCAAAATAGGGGCTGGGGTACTTGATGTGGAATAATGTACCGCCTGAATAAGCTGTGCCGTTATCGTTACCGGAAGACTGATGGTAAAACAACTACCTTCATGCGGTTTGGATATAACAGTTAATTCTCCTTTAAGTTGCTGTAACAGCTTTTGACAGATAGAAAGACCAATACCTAAACCGCTAAAGCGGCGCGTCAAACCAATATCAACTTGTTTAAATGCATCAAATATATCTGCCATCTGTGCTTCAGGAATGCCTATTCCCGTATCTTCAATGTGAATCGTTAATTGTTTGTTAGCTTGATCAGAAATATTATTGTCGATGTTATTAGCATCGTCTTGCAGATAAAATCGGCAATGCACATGGCCTGCCGAAGTAAACTTAATCGCATTATCTAATATCTTTGTTAATATGATTTTCAATTTATCTTCATCAAAAACTAACATGCTGGGTATTGAATCATCAACGTCCCATTCTAATTGCAGATGCTTCAATTCGCATTCAGTCGTATATTTTTTTTGTAACTGTTCCAGGAGTTCTCTGAAATCTTTACTTTGATTATGTATTTTTATATTTCCAGAATTAACCTCCGTATAAAAAAGAATGTCATCAATAAGTTTCCACATATCCGTAGCACCTTCATTAATAATTCTAAAGGGCTTACTTTGATGTAAATGGTGATCATTTTTACTGAGTTGCAAGCCACCAATAATGGCATTCATCGGGGTACGCAGCTCATGGCTGATAGCCAAAAGAAATGCAGCTTTACTCGCAATATTTTCCTGACTGCTTATCAAGGCTTCTTCACGCGCTTTTTTGGTTTTCTGTTCAAGAGCAAGCAGTGCGGCTTGTCGACTTTTATGTATATTTAAGCGATCTGCTAATGCAAAAGAAAGCAGCAACATTTCAAGTAACTGCAACAATAAACTGAATTGGTAAATAGCGGATGAATAGCGAATGACATTGTTGATAACCAAAGCATTTAAAACAAAACTTAATGCTAAGACACACCAGGCCATGCAAAAAAACCGTGCTTCCTGTCTGCCTCGATAAAGTAAATATAAGCCAGTAAACAAACAGATAAATACCGGCAACGGGGTAGTTCTTAGCAAAAACATCTGTAGATAGGATAATGTTAAATCAAATGAAAACAGCCAAGACGGTAACGTGATGAAAAACAAGCTTAGCAGCTCTATGGCGGCTAGTCCGGTTAAAACGATATGAAATCGGGGCAGATTTTTTTTAGTATTGAGAAACTTTATGGTAAATAAGTAGATGCTAGCCCGATAAAGAGCTGCCGTAATATAAAAACTGATGGCATTTATTTTTGGGGATTCAGGGAATATGTAAAGTTGACTGATACCTGAAATATTGGCCACAACGGTGACAAAACTAAAGACATAAAGGCTATAAAAGGCATAGGCGGCTTCTTTTGTTGAAAAATAAACAAAGAGGTTATAAAAGCCTAAAATAATAATAGCGCCAAAATAAAAGGCTATAAAAAAATCACTATTAAACTTGTGATCGATATAGTCATCAATCGCCCATAACTGACTAAAAAAGTTAAATGAAGAGCCGTTACCTTTGGCATAAATATAGATCACAAGCTTGTTTTTCTGCTCAATTTTAAGCGGTATAACAAATTCTTTAGACCTTATCGGGCGGTTGCTAAGTGGTCGATGGTCACCCAGTTTATAACGTTTAAAAAGTTTATCTTTTTGAAAAATGTATATATCAATAATATCGAGATAAGGCCTATTGATTTCCAGATAACGCTGGGCATTTTCAGAGGATATATTTTCAATATGTAATTTAAACCAATAGGCGTTAGTGCTAGGCCCAAAATTAACATGTGCATCTAGGTTGTTGGTCCAAGAGGAAGGTGGTAATTGGTTTATTGCAAAGATGTCTGGCTGATCAACCTCTTTCAACCATGAAAACGTAGAGGTAATAGATGCATTGGCATATTTTGTAGGTAATTGAGCAGACTCAAGCGCAAATGTTTTATTATTTATACAAAGCATTTGAAAGAGTAATGCACTGAATAACAGGCAATGAAGAACACTAACTTTTTTAAATCGCAGTGTTTTCATTCATGTATTAATAATAATTGTAAATTCATGTAGGTGACTGATTATTCAATAATCATTAAATAGTTATAAATTATTTAACATAAATGGATTGACGTTTTATCAGTGTAGACCCTGCATGTATAAAAGATAGAAATCTCAACTTGAAATTTGATGCTAATAAGCACATCAATAAGAGTATTAACTCTGTGTAAATGCCAACAGATAACCCAGATTACTCAACACTCTTTGATTCTTTAGCCTCATCCGCCTTAATATGCTGATAAGCAAAGTTGGCCCAATAACCCATAAATACACAGGTTGCCAGAATAATCACCGAACCAAAAATAATGGACTCATCAATATACATAGCTCTTTCCTCATCAATCTATGTATAAAGCATACGCCGATTTAATGATGACAAGTTTGATACAGATCAAACTACGACAAAAAAAAGACCGCTGTTTAAAGCGTATTAATCACTGCGGCAAACACGGTCTCGGCCTTCAGATTTGGCCTGATATAAGGCTTTATCACAGCGTTGAAGCCAGCTATTGGCATTCTCCAACTCTTGTAAACTGGCAACACCAAAACTGGCTGTCACCCTTTTTTCGGGTAATAAATCTGCGTTACGAATAATTTCACAAAGTGATTCAGCAATCTTCTGTGCATTAACACCTGTGGTTTGTGGCAAAATTAATGCAAACTCTTCCCCGCCATAACGAAAAATATCATCACTGCTGCGAAGACGCTTGCCTATACGTTTAACCACCGACTTAAGCACGTTGTCACCCGCACCATGGCCATAGTCATCATTAACCAACTTAAAAAAATCCAAATCAATCAGTATCATCGCGAAGGGTTGTTTATAACGATTTTTCATCTCAATGCAAACCAACATTTCCTCATCAAAGCTTCTTCGATTTAAGGCCCCTGTTAATCCATCTGTGATCGCCAAGTCATGTAATAAATTTTCCTGTTGGTGTAATAAACCAAAAAACAAACCAATCATTAAGCCGCTAACAATCACCGAAAAAGTAAAAGAATTAGCCGTACCCAGCGAATAAGCTTCATAGGCACAGGGAATTAAACAAACCAGGAATAAAGCCGATAACAACTTGGCTAACGATTCTGGCAACATAAAAAATACAAAGACCACCAGAGGATAAGCCCAAAATATATTATGTGCCTTCAGTGCATAAGAGCTATAGATAATAATAGCGATGCCACCGATAACAAAAACTTCGGGGGTAATCAGTACCGGCTTATCGTGCACCAACTGATAAATCGATATACACGATAACAGCGTAACCAATAGTTCAACACCGCCCATCCAATATTGCTGTAGTAACAAATTATAAACGCCATAAGGTGGCATCAGGATTAATATTAAAACTAAACTATAGTGATGTGCTACCTGGCGATAAACCAATAAGGGGTGAGTATTTGGACCACTTATATGATTTTTAAGCCTAGCGGCATCAAGCGTGCCTGGGTAAAGATATCGCTTAACATCGATGGTGGACACAGAATATTTCGTCCAGCCTTTTTTCATGGAATACGGCTTGTAATGATAAACTCATTACTCAGTTAAGACCTTGCCCCTCTATCTGTCGAGCATAATAAGAAAGTCATAATAACGGCATGCTTTTATCGTGTTTAGTCATGTAAATTCATTTTATTCGACACATAGAAATTGCTTTCACAGAGAAAGAACTAAGGCTCATTGCCACTGCAACATTGACCGTCTAATCAAGATTATGGCGGTTAATTTAAATACGCACCCTGTGTACGGCCATGGCCGGTTTCTTCATCGTAGGCATCATCCAATACACTGTATTGCGCCAAAATATCTTGCCCCAGAGCATTCACGGTTTTGCCCATGGTTTCACAGTTTTCCTGAGTCTTTAACACTGGCAGACGTTTAGCGATTTCATTGGCTGCCAATACACCAAAATCCAGGTGGCCATATTCATGGGTTAGTAAAGCCGTCTCATAACGATCAAAACCCTGACGCGTTTGTCTATCAACAGATAAATCCGTCATAAGCCGCGGCATTAAAATGCTATTGTTTAATTTCACATTCAGGCCTGCCAAGCTACATTGCCCTGCTGAGCGCTGATAGGTATAAGACCAATTGATATGCCATTTGGCTTGCGCATGATAGGTATGCCCAGCATCTTGAATCGGCGAGGCCCTATTTAATGCAGCCAGTAAATCGTCTTCACTGGCAGGCGCAATGGCATAAAAACTTAATAACTCCTGATAATCCACAGCGGGCTGCACTTGTTGCTGTAAACCCGGCTTTGGTCCATCTTCTATGGCTGTTTCGGCGTTTGTATCTGTATCACTTTCAATAAGAAGAGGCAGGCTTACCGTAGTGGAAAAACCTTCGGCATTATTCGCTAGATTCACCGGGTCGCCTACCAAGGCTTTACCACCACTGCTCCATATAAATCTATTTTTTTCAGCCGAAAAATAATAATTACTGCAGATCTCATTATGCCACTGATTATAAACAGCCGAGAAACGTGCCGAACGGATTTTGGTAAAAGTATCATTACCCTGCTTGTATTGGATGTTTTCAAAATAGGCGGTTCTGGCTTCGGTTTCCAGGCATGATGCGCCGGTTTGCCACCAGTCTTCAATAAAGCCGCTGGCACCTTGTGGCGTCACCTGCTTGCCATAACGCAGCTGCGCCACTCGCAGTCGCGGTCCCGTTTCATCATCGGTAAAATACATCGTATAGTCGGTGCGGTTTGAAACCGGATAAGAGACTTCGATTTCAAAACGATATTTCACCCCCGTTTTGGGTGTATAAGGTAGATAACATTTAGCCCCTGTACCTTCACCACCAAAACCGGTACAGGTGGCCATGCCACTATCAACAATCTCTGCATCAATACCATTAACATCCCATACCGAAAACAGGATTTTATCTGTTTGCAGGCCGGTATAACCGCCAGGAAAATTTATCGCCGAATAATAGGTGGTTTCCGGTAATGTGACGGGGGTGACATCAACCGAAAAATGATCCCAGTTTGGGCTATTCCAATTAATATGAATCGAATTTGAACGAGTCTCATGGGGGGCTGCATCGCCGGTGATCACGGCCTTGGAGATGCTGCCATCCACTCGTTTGATCAGAACATTCACCGACTGTTTATAAGCCGTACCCGCTACCCACCAAGAAGAAATTTCGCCCGCACTATTACTGTTTTTTGTTTTAGGAAAAATCCAGCCACTGGCAACTCCCTCTTCAGGCTGCCATAGCACTTCACAGCCAGCCACCGCGACACCATCATTCATCACCTTGATTTTAATTTCTTGAGGTTTATGGCTGGAATTATTTTGGCTGCTATTTGTAGGGTCATACAACGTGGATGAAAACACCGAACCCATTCTGGCCACACCTGCATAAGGTGTTAAAGCATAGACTTCACTGCCTGCAGGACAAGGCAGAGCCGATGATAAGAAAGTGTCATCGCCCGTAGGAATATCAGTCGAGGGTTGGGAAGTATCGGTTTCAGTTGCAGTTGCAGTTGCGGTTTGAGTAGTTAATGCGGAATCATCATTACCGCCTTCAACGGTATCTTCAACACCGCAGGCCGTTAACACCGATGTTAACAGCACCGGGAAAACAACAGAACGCAGGGGCAGGGGCAGGGGCAGGCGATTAAGATAATAATGGAATGTCATTAAACGTATCTAACATAAGATGAAGAGTCTTCATCTTACGCAAGAGCGCTGGGCCGCACTATAGGCCAGAAGGGCTAGGACAAGAGAACTAGACCCTCAGTTTATAATAGCGCAGTAATATCCAGATGCTCGGCGACGGCCTCTGCCTGCACGTTTTCCTGAAAGGGAACAAAACCCAAACAAGGTGCACCCAACATGCCTTTTAGGCTGGCCAAATTCTCTTCAACACAGGACATGTCTTTATCAATCTGCGTGCCAACCCAGCCTGCGATTTCCAAACCATCGGCACGAATCGCCCTGGCGGTTAACAGCGCATGATTTAAACAGCCCAGTTTCATACCCACCACCAAGATGACCGGTGTCTTTAATTCTTTGGCTAAAGCCGATAAAGGTTCGCGTCCATTTAACGGCACCATCCAACCGCCAGCACCTTCAATCAAACGAAAATCAGCGCGTGTCATCATCGCCCCACGTACAAAACCTGTGAGTGAATGAATCGTGACATTACGGCCTTCTTTCTCGGCAGCGATATGAGGGGCGATAGGATCGCTAAATAATACCGGATTCACCTGTGCATAAGGTAAAGCTTCTGTAGAGGCGGCCATCAATTTAACCGCATCATCATTGCCTTGTTTATCGCTACCAGGAATGTCCACCATACCGCCTGCGGCAACCGGCTTTAAACCTAAGGTTTTTAATCCCAGGGCGGCGGCTTTAATCAATAAGGCTTGGGTGATTAAGGTTTTTCCGGCATCAGTATCGGTGCCGGTGATAAAGAAATTCTTGGCCATGTGTGCCTCTTAAGCTTTTTATAGAACAGCTGGCTTTTGCAGATGAAAATAAATAACGTCATAGGTGGCCGGTAACAAACCCGTACCATCGGCAAAAGATTCATAGGCGGCATTGGCGGCTTTAAATCTGGCCTTACCCATCAAACCGTTAGATTTTTGGGTTTTATTCAGCACCGTTTGCGCACCGATATTTTTTAAATCGGCCATCAAGTCACGCATGCATTTATAAGACATCACGGTCTTTTCATTTTTTAATTGCAGCAAGCTCAGCGGTGATTGATTCACCTGCTCACATAATGTGTTGGATGATAAAAACTGATTCACATGCGGTGCATCATCTACCGTCTTAAAACTCTCTCTGAGCTCATATAAAGTTTTAGGCCCCAGCGTTGCCAGACAGATATGGCCGCCAGGTTTTAACACCCTATGCCACTCATTTAATAAAAGTGATAAGGAATCACACCACTGCACCGCCAGGCTGGAGAAAACCACATCCAAGCTGTCATCTGCAAACGGCAGGTTTTCTAAATCGCCCGCACAAAAATTAACCTGTGTAGAAACGTTTTGTTGCTGGGCATAATTCAACATACCCTGGGCTAAATCTAAACCTATCACCTGTGTGCCGTTGGCACTGATACGCTGAGTCCAATAACCGGTGCCACAGCCTGCATCTAAAATTGTAAGTGGCCGACCTTGAGCATCGGGAATAAACTCCATCAGGTTTTGCGCAACAATTTTTTGCAAGGCTGCGGCCGCATCATAACTTGCGGCAGCCTTACTAAAGGAGGCGGCAATCTTTTTGCGTTCATCACCCTTATTATTTAACGGGGCGACTAATTTTTTAAGTTGTATAAATAATTCATCGGTAGCGGTTAAAAATGGCAGATGAGAAACCCCGGCTAAGACCTGAATATCAGCCGAAGGTAGCAGCTCCCTTAACGGCTCGGCAATGGCCGCATTTACCAAGGCATCCGCTTCACCCAAACACCATTGAATAGGCATATTTAATTCGCTTAAACGTGAAGATAAATCGAAACTGGCTAACAGTTCCAGGCCTGCGGCCAACTCCACATCCTCAATACTTTGTTGCTGTTTGCGATATTCGGCCAAGGCATGGCTTAAAGATTTTTGTTCGTTATCACCTTTAGCCTGTAATAAATCAAAACGTTTTAAGGTTTTTTGTGGCTGTTTGATGATGCCCTGCTGAAACAAGGCAAAGGTTTTTTCTGCCATCGCCTGCGGCCAATGTTCTCTGGCGATAAAAGACGGTGAGGTGGCCAACAATAATAAACTGCTTACCGTAGCCGGAAAATCCAGCGCCAGTTGCAATGCGATATTGCCACCTAAGGACCAACCCATTACACAGCAGTTTTGATTAACATTTTTACTAAACACCGTTTTTTCTATCTGTGCCTGTAACGAAGCTGCGGCCAACTCGGGTGTTGGCATATCGGCATAGCTGATAGCATCGGCCAGGTAGACAATAAAATCTTGTGCCAGCGCAGGACATAACCATTCAAAAATATCACTGCCTACACCCCAACCCGGAATCAAGATACAGATTTCTTTGGCATTGGGGTTGATCGCATAAGGTTCTTTATAGCGTGTTAAAGACCAGCTCATAAAGCCCCTGCATCGGTGCTACGATTTAATTTTTTTAATACATCTAACAACAGATCAATATCTTCCGTTGAATGCCCTGCAGTTATCGTAATACGTAAACGTGCAGTGCCTTTAGCGACGGTAGGAGGGCGAATCGCCGAGATCCATAAGCCATGATCCAACAAGGTTTTCTGCCATTGTAAGGCGAGTTTTTCATCACCTAATAACAGCGGTTGAATCGCCGTTGAAGAAGGCATTAATGGCAGGCCAATGAGGCTCGCCTCGGCAACAAAATAATCGATTAGCTGCTGCAAATGTGTTCTGCGCCAGCTTTCCTCTTCTAATAATAACAAGCCCTGAGATGAGGCTGCGGCAACCGCAGGCGGCATCGACGTGGTGTAAATATACGGGCGTGCAAATTGTATTAAGGTATCAATCAAAACATCGGGCCCAGCAACCAAGGATCCAAATGAACCCAGGGCCTTGCCTAAGGTCACCATTAAAATCGGTACATCGTCCTGCGTTAAACCCTGCTCTTCACAGAGTCCCATCCCGGTTTTACCCAAGGTGCCAATGCCATGTGCATCATCTACCATCAATACCGCATGGTTATTTTTTGCAATGGCGGCCAGCTCTTTTAGCGGCGCTTTATCGCCGTCCATGCTGAACACGCCATCCACACAGATTAATTTTCTGCGTGCTTCGGTTTTATCTAAACGTTTTTGTAAGCTGGACATATCGTTATGCAGGAAACGCTGAAATTTTGCGCCCGACATCAAGCCGCCATCTAATAAGGAAGCATGATTAAGTTTGTCTTCAAATACCGCATCGGGTTTATCGAGTAATGCGGTGATCACACCCAGATTGGCCATAAATCCGGTTGAAAACAACACGGCTCTGTCGCGCCCCGTGCGTTCAGCAAATAACTCTTCCAAGCGATGATGCTCGGTGGTATGGCCACAAACCAAATGTGAGGCACCACCACCTACACCATAGGTGTTAGCAGCCTTGGTAAAGGCTTCTATCATTTTTGGATGATTGGCTAAACCCAGATAATCGTTGGAACAGAAATTTAAAACAGACTTACCCGCCACAACCACCCTTGCGCCTTGCGGCGATTCAAGCGTGTGACGTTTGCGCATTAGATGATTATCTTCACGCTGCTGTAATTGCTGCTCCAGTTGCCCGAAGAAATCGGGCGAATTGGATGACATAAGCTTTTCTTCTTTAGCGGCTAATTAACTAGCGGCGTTGTAGAACTGCTGATTATTTTCTGCCAGATGCTGGGCGACGGCCTGCTCCTTGCCTTCATCAATCACATACTCTTCGGTATTGATGCCTAGGCGAGCGAATAATTCCATATCGTGATTGGTACCCGGATTATCGGTGGTTAATAATTTATCACCGTAGAAGATTGAGTTAGCACCGGCCAGGAAAGCCATAGACTGCATCTCATCACTCATCTCTTCACGCCCTGCCGATAAACGCACATGCGATTTTGGCATCATTATTCTGGCGACACAGATGGTGCGCAGGAAATCAAACGGGTCCAAACCTTCTTGCATTTCTAACGGTGTGCCTTCAACACGAACTAACATATTCATTGGCACCGATTCGGGATGTTCAGGCATGGAGGTTAATTCGATTAACAAACCCACACGGTCTTCCACTTTTTCACCCATGCCGACGATACCGCCAGAACAAACTTTCATACCCGAATCACGCACATTTTGCAGGGTATCTAAACGGTCCTGGAAAGAACGAGTGGTGATGATCTTGCCGTAATATTCCGGTGAGCTATCCAGGTTGTGGTTGTAATAATCCAGACCCGCCTCGGCCAATTCACCGGCCTGGCTGTCGGTTAACATACCTAAGGTCATGCAGGATTCCAGGCCTAATTCTTTCACGCCCTTAACCATCGCCGTCACCTTGGCCATATCGCGGTCTTTGGGTGAACGCCAGGCCGCACCCATGCAGAAACGGGTGGCACCGGTATCTTTAGCGGCCTTGGCCTCGGCTAACACCTGCTGCACTTCCATCAACTCTTCAACTTCCAAGCCAGTGTCATAACGCACAGACTGTGGACAATAAGCGCAATCTTCCGGGCATTTACCGGTTTTGATGCTGCATAAGGTGCTGACTTGTACTTCATTAGGATTAAAATTGGCACGATGTAAGGTTTGTGCCTGATACATTAAGTCGCTGAATGGCAGATCAAACAACGCCTTAACTTCAGAAAATGTCCAATCGTGACGGATAACGGTCTCAACAGCTGACATAGTTTCTCTCTTATTAGATACAATGCGGCACCCCATCCTGAACCCGCTATAGTGAAAGCTAAAGTAAAAAAACAGCCGGCAGGGGCGCCTAAAAGCCAATCATGATAAGGGATTAAGGTCAGTAGTCAACCAAAAGACAGATTTATGGTTTACAACTTTTCAACACGTCTTTTAAACACCTTGCAATTCAATTGCTTAGTTTGCGGATTACGCTGTAAAGATGACAGCAGCGACATTTTTGGCTTATGCCAATATTGCCATGCTAGTCTTCCGCATCTGCATGCGGAACAATGCTGTGTACGCTGTTTTTTACCTCTGCCAGCTAATAGCCAAACACGATTATGTGGCCGCTGCCTGAAAAAACCACCGGCCTTTGATGGCAGCTGCTGCGCGTTAAGTTATGAAGGTTTAACACAGACACTGATTCAAAGACTCAAACGCCAGTTTGATCATGCCAATAACCGTTTATTAGCCCAGCTATTAGCCCGACAAATTCAACGTCAAACTGACTTGCCGCCACCACAAGTGATTATACCCAGCCCGATGTTCTGGCGTAGAAATTTAAAACGTGGCAATAATCACAGCCTGCTGCTGAGCCAACATTTAAGTAAGTGCTTAAAAATCCCCATCAATAACCGGTTACTCAGGCGCAGCAAGTACTCACGTACTCAGAGAGGCTTAAGCGCCAAGGCTCGCAGAGAAAATATCAAAGGTATATTTGAAGTGGTAGGCGATGTAGAAGGCCAACATATCAGCATCTGTGATGATGTGATGACAACCGGTGCCACCATGCATGAAATCAGTTTTACATTAAAGCAGGCAGGCGCAGCCAAGGTGACTGCCTGGAGCGTTGCCCGCACGCCGTTTAGTTTAAAATAAACGTCAGTCTTTACGTGTCGGCCAGATCAAGGCTCTTAACCAATTAAACAAGCCGTTGTCTTTTAACACCATATAATCGATTTTGTTATACCAAACAGCCAAGCCTTCGGGATCGGAATAAAAATCGGCCCGTGTTCTAAAACCTTTTTCAACATCCAGCTCTTTCACCACCACGGCCGGATTACCCGCCACCACGGTATTTGCCGGCACATCTTTAGTCACCACCGCGTTAGCCGCCACAATCGCATTATCGCCAATGGTTACCCCTTTAAGTACAGTGCATCTATCCCCTAGCCAAACATTGTCGCCGATGCGCACGGGGGTCACGCTTTTAGGCCGCTCTACCCTATCGTAAATGCCGTGCCAATCAGAATCGGTGATATACACACCGTTAGCCATATTCATAGAATGGCCTATGGTGATCTCCTCGCAGGCTGAAATTCTGCAACCCGGGCTGATCATCGGGTAATCACCAATACTGATCTTGCCGGAATCCATATCATGGCCCCAGACACAGATGCGGGTTTGCTGATCCGGCTCGGCAACCACGGTGGCGCATTGGCCAATGGAAATATTCGGGCCGGAAATATGCGTATACCAGGGTTTCATAAAATTATGATAAGGCCCAAGATGATCACATTTAGGGGCCATAAAATGTTCGGTATACCAGCTGCGATAAGCCAGATAAATTTTCTTGATATAAAAAGGGCGACGATCCTGACGCATAATAAATCACCTTAACAATAATCTGCGCATCATCTCAAAGCCTTCGGCAAATAACAATACGGCACAAAATCACTCTAGCCACTACACTGTTAAAAACCTCATTAACTCCCCCCCCTTAAAGAGTATTTTATGAATCAAACACCCCAATATTCTGGCAGTTGTTTCTGTGGCTCTGTGAAGTTCACCGTGACAGGAACACCTAAGCTAATGGGCTATTGCCACTGCGAGTCTTGTAGAAAATGGTCAGCAGGCCCTATCAATGCATTTACCCTGTGGGACCCCGAGGCGCTGAGCATCACTCAAGGTGAAGACAATATCTCTAGCTTCAATAAAACCGCCAATAGCACCCGTAAATGGTGCAGCCTCTGTGGTGGCCATATATTCAGCGAACACCCTGAAATGAAGATGGTTGATGTATATGCAGCCTCCATTCCCGAGCTGAATTTTGAACCCGCCGTCCATGTCTTTTATGCAGAAACCGTGTTACCCATCAAAGATGGGCTACCGAAAATGAAAGACCTGCCAGCAGAGGCTGGTGGTTCCGGAGAAACCCTGGCCGAATAGACTGGGTGGAAACCTGATCAGCCCCGCCTTTGCATTGATCTGGCCATTGCTACAATGGCCAGATCATGACGACAAATTCATTTTGGCCTAGACATTTTCTGTTACAGTGAACACGCAACGTTTATTCACTCTTAGATACTCAGAAAAGTCAGGCAACCTCATGATCAATATCGCTAAAATCGCTACCGTTATAGGTTGGTTTATTATTTTCGCCAACTGGATCATGCCGTTTGGCGGCCAAATAGGCACCATTATTCATTATAGTGGTTTAGGTTTACTCGCCGCACATGCCATAGAGACTGCGGTTTTTTTACCTAAAGCTAAACAGTTAGGTGGTAATACACTGGCCCATGCGGCGCAACTTTTTGTTTTTGGGTATCCTCATAATATGGCGATTGAAGCCGAACTTGCGCAAAAAAGCTAAAGCGCATTCAATTTCCCCGGATAGCCTTCAACGTGTAAAAGGATTTTCATGTCTCAACCTTCCATAAGCCGCTCAGACCGCTTTGCGACAAACTTGGCTAAAAACATTATTCAATACCGCTGGTGGGTATTGGTTTTTACCTTAGCGCTGGTATTTTCTGCCGCCTCTGGTGTTAAAAACCTGGAATTTTCCAACGACTACCGAGTATTCTTCAGCACTGAAAATCCTGAGTTATCCAACTTTGAAGATTTTCAGGATACCTACGCCAAATCCGACATGGTGTTGTTTGTTATTCAGGCCCCCGAAGATCAGGCCTTCTCAGCACCGTTGTTAGCCTCGATAGAAGATCTGACCAAGGAAGCCTGGAAGATTCCCTATGCAATACGGGTCGATTCCATCACCAACTTTCAATACAGCTATGGTGAAGACGATGACCTGATTGTTGAAGATTTAATTGAAGATGCTCTTAATCTAAGCCCAGAACAAATTCACCAGAAAAAAGTCAAAGCCCTGGCCGAACCCTTATTACGCGGCAATTTAATTTCAGCCACTGCGGATACGGTAGGTGTCTCGGTCACCCTCAGCCTGCCACAGAAATCCATGACCGAAGTGCCTGAAGCAGTAGAAGTCGTACGCGCCTTAGCCGCAGAGTTTCAAGCTAAACACCCCGATGTACATATTGCGTTATCCGGTATTGTCATGCTGAATAATGCCTTTGGCGAGGCCAGCCTAAACGATATAGCATCGCTGATGCCACTCATGTACGCCATGTTAATCATGATGACATTAATCGTCTTACGTAGCTTCTTTGGCTCTATCAGCACGCTCGTGGTAATCGCCTTTTCCAGCATGGTCGCGATGGGCCTGGCAGGTTTTGCCGGTATTCCGCTCACGCCGGTCGCAGCCATTGCCCCCACCATTATCATGACCTTAGCGATTGCCGACAGTATTCATATTCTGGTCAGCATGTTGAATCACCTACGTACCGGGGCCAGCAAAAATGACGCCATCATAGAAACCCTGCGCCTGAACTTTGTGCCGGTAACGTTAACCAGCCTCACCACCATTATTGGATTTTTAACCCTGAATTTTTCCGATGCACCACCTTTTTGGCATTTAGGCAATATCACCGCGATGGGCATCGCTGCCGCATGGTTGTTATCGTTAATTTTTTTACCGGCTATGCTGGCGATCTTTCCGATAAAAGTCAGCCAAACACAAAAAACCGACTTTGCCAGCGACAAGCTTGAACAACTCGCGGATTGGGTGATTAAACAACGTAGACCTATTCTGATTATTGGTGCGGCAGTCACCTTATTCCTCACCGCGATGGCCCCCACCATCGTCTTAAACGATGAGTTTATTAAATATTTTGATGAAGACATTCAGTTCCGCCGTGATGCCGATTTTACCGCCGAACATCTCAACGGCGTCTACGTGGTGGAATATTCCATAGGCTCCGGCACGGAGGCTGGCATTCATCAATATGACTATCTTTTGGGGCTGGAAAATCTAACCCAATGGCTGCGCCTGCAACCGGAGGTTAAACATGTTTATAGCTACACCGATATTATCAAACGCCTGAACCGTAATCTGCACAATGAAAACCCCGATTTTTATGCCCTGCCAACGGACCCCGAAGAAGCCGCACAATATTTATTATTGTATGAATTCTCCCTGCCTTACGGCATGGATTTAACCAACCGCGTTAACCTGGATAAATCCCATACGCGCCTGACTATCATTGCCGGTAATATTTCCTCGGTGCAGATGCAGGACTTTAACCAGCGCAGCAATCAATGGATGATTGATAACCTGCCAAAAGCCATGCATGGCAAACCTACCGGCACAGCGGTGATGTTTTCGTATATTTCCAAGCGCAATATCGAAAGCATGATGATTGGCAATACCATCGCCATTTTTTCCATCTCATTGATTATGTTATTGGTGTTACGCAGTGTAAAACTGGGCTTTATCAGCCTGTTAGCCAATAGCCTGCCGATTATCATGATGTTTGGTGTATGGGCGGTGTTAGTTGGCCAAGTCGGCATGGTGGCATCCACCGTTGCGGCAGGCACCATGGGTATTGTGGTGGATGATACGGTGCATTTCCTGAGCAAGTATCTTAGAGCCATTAACGAAATGGGTATGAATAAAGCCGATGCGATTCGCTATACGTTTAAGACGGTGGGGGTGGCGATAGTCTCCACCACCATTATTCTGGTTGTAGGCTTCTCGATTCTAATGTTATCCAGCTTCCAGCTCAATGCGCAAACCGGATCGATGAGCGCTATAACCATCGTGTTAGCGTTATTATTCGATTTCTTACTTTTACCCGCGGTTTTGATGATAGGTGATAAGGACAGCGGGGCTAGTGAACCCGCTTAACCCCCTTTAAAAGGTCATACTTGCCGCATTCAAAATACCTACCGATAACGATATGGCGGCCAATACAATACCGGCAGCCATATCGCCTTTTTTAATTTGTTCAGACACCGCCGGCATAAATAAACGTACGGTAAAAAATGCCACCAGCTGAACAACTAATGCAACCAAGCCCCATAATGCACATTCTAAGTTGCTCTGTGCATTTTCAATCGCCGAGGCCAGTGGAATAACAAAGCCCAATAAACTACCGGAAAAAGCCACGGCAGCAGCGGTATCACCCTGCTTGATTAAGGCCCACTCATCTAACGGTGTTAGGCGATTATAAATCGTCACACAGGCCAACATTAAAATGCCTCCAATCGCAAAGTAAGAGAAAAAAGTTGGCAGGCCAGCCATATACAGCGATATCTGTTCTAACATGGAATACTCGTTTTTAATTTATTGCCTAGATGAAATTTAATAATACACCGAATATTGTCCTTGGTTAAAATAAAACAGCGTAATCAGCGCTTATCAGCAATAGCTGCTAACGTTATACTGAGCTTAAGTTAAACCTTCACAGATGAACGTCTTATGAACGATAAAATTTGGCAAACCATTCGCGAAGAAATCGAGATCGAGATCAAAAAAGAGCCGATACTCGCCAGTTTCTTCCACGCCACAATCTTAAATCACGATAATATTGCCTCGGCCATAAGTTTTCACTTGGCTGGCAAGCTGGACTGCCAGGCCACATCGGCGATACAAATTCGAGAAGTAATAGAAGAAGCGCTTAACGCCGACCCCAGCATTGTTGATGCCACCTGCAAAGATATAAGCGCGGTTAGGGACAGAGATTCAGCCTGTGACACCTACTCCATGCCGTTTTTATATTTTAAAGGTTTCCATGCGCTGCAAAGCTACCGCATCGCGCATTGGTTGTGGACCAACGGCCGAGAATCCCTGGCTTTGTATTTCCAGCATCGCATCTCTATGGTTTATGGCGTTGATATACACCCAGCCGCCAAACTGGGCCATGGCATCATGCTGGATCATGCCACCGGTGTTGTCATCGGTGAAACTGCGGTAGTGGGCAATAATGTCTCCATCATGCAATCGGTTACCTTGGGTGGCACCGGCAAAGAACATGGCGACCGCCATCCCAAAGTCGGTGACGGTGTATTGATCAGCTGTGGGGCCAAGGTGCTCGGTAATATTCAGATTGGCGAAGGCGCTAAAGTAGGCGCGGGGTCCGTGGTTTTACAAGACGTTCCGCCACATACCACCGTGGCTGGTGTGCCAGCCAAAGTGATAGGTAAACCGCAGGCCCAGCAACCAGCGTTAGAGATGAACCATCAAATCAGCTGTGATATGGAAAATTGTTCTGATTAGCAAGCAGCTAAAAATAAGAATGCCTTAATAGGCATTCTTATTAAAAAAGCCTTTAAAGATCGTCTGCACAATAATTTTTATATCAAACCAGATAGACCAATGACGGATATAAAACATATCAAACTCCACCCGCTTCTCCATTTTCTCCAGTGTATCGGTTTCTCCGCGCCAGCCATTAATCTGCGCCCAACCGGTGATACCCGGTTTCACCAGATGGCGTAACATATAACCTTCGATATCCTTACGGTATAACTCGTTATGCGCGACCGCGTGAGGCCTGGGGCCTACGATACTCATACGCCCCTGTAATACATTGATAAACTGCGGCAATTCATCCAGAGAACTTCTACGTAGAAAAGCCCCCAACGGCGTAATGCGGACATCACCTTTTTGTGCCTGCGTAATTGCGAGCTCATCATTTTCACAGACGGTCATGGAGCGGAACTTCCACACATCAATAGCTTCTGCACCGATGCCATAGCGGCGTTGTTTAAAAAATACCGGGCCTGGAGAAGTCAGCTTAATTGCCACTGCAATCAACAACATCAATGGGCTGATCAGCAATAAAATAGGCAGCGTGATGATAATATCTTCCAGACGTTTCATTAACGCGGCAAAATCATCATGCGGGCTATTAAAGACCGAGATGGTCGCCATATCACCGATGGTGGCCAGGCGGGCATTCATCAACTTAGAAATAAACAAATCCGGCACCACATGCACCGGCGTAGAACTATCACTCAAGTTGATAATCAGTTCACGAATAGTGTCTTCTTCAACCATGGGCAACGCGATAAATACCTCATCCAACCGCTGAGCACGTACATCAATAAGCAGCTGCTGATAATCGCCCAGATGCTGTAAGCCTGCCATAGCCCCGTTGTCTATTTCATGCTGATCGGCATAAAAACCTTTAACCTGATAACCCATCCAGCTATGTTCAGCCACTTCCTGCACAAAAGACTGGGCTAAATCACCGCCACCAACTACCGCAATGGTGCGTGTATTCAGGCCTTTTTTGCGTAAATGTTTAAGTACTTGGCGCACGATAAAACGGGTGAAAAGTAAGATAACAGGCGCGATTAAAAACCAGCTACCGATAACCACACGGGATAAATCACTGGAAATTTTCACCGCCCAGCCCACCGCAAGCAGGCCGATAACCGTGACAATCCAGGTATTAAGAATCAGCTTTAATTCACTCGCCAACTCCTCAAAACGCCAGGATTGATATAAACCATTGCTGCTGCCGACCACATAAAAGAAGCAGGAAGCCAATAAACCGGTTATCAAATAAGGCGCAGGCACGGCCCAAATGGCATCATGATAGAGAATATTGCTGATAAACAGGCAGCTACTGATGACCAATAAATCCAGCAATCGCTGAACCGCACTGATTAATCGCTGATTACGGTGTATATAGCCTTGTTGTACCACAAAAAAGACCTTGTTTTGACAGCCTTGCTAGGCCGCTATTTTTATTATTTATTATCACGTCAAATTTTCTGCAGAAATCAGTATAGGCCTTATTTAGCGCTTTTGGAATGCATCAGAGCAGCCCAAAAGCCATCATTTAATGCGCTGTGTTTTTTACAGTAGTAGGCAGGCTTATTTTAGCGTAGAATCAGCGACCTTCTGATCATTCAGAAACCCCAAACCGCCCGTAGCTCAGCTGGATAGAGTGGCGCCCTCCGAAGGCGCAGGTCGCGCGTTCGAATCGCGCCGGGCGGACCATATCTCCTAAATTTAGCCTCGCCATCAAAATTAAAACTACGCCCAAATCGACTTGTGACCAAAGGAAAACTTGAAGTATCTTCCTATGCATCAAATTAATCGCCCCCTCCATCTTAGATAATAAAAATGGATAGCAAGAAATAACTACAAACAGATCGAGTTATAGCTAAAGGGCTCAACCAGTTACTTCGCATATATTGAAAAAATATTAAGGTTTACGATCTCTAGAATCGTTTACACGTTAAAAAGCATAACATCAATAAAACATATGAATTTAAGCTTATCTGAATATGGCTAAGTAAATATTACACTTTTAGTAATACTGGAAGATATCGTGACCAGCTGAAAAAACAGTGAAATATAGACAAGTAGTTAGCCTTCAATGAGGCTTAAGCAGCCTTTCAACAGCAATTGCCAAATACACGGTAAAGTGTCTAAACGCATCTCCTAAAAGGTTTTGATTGAGGGCGCTTTAGGAACTCAAGCATCAATAATGAAAAGTACAATGATAACATTCAAATTTTGTCTCTAATTTTCAAAGTGAAATGGGCATAAAACACTATATATTCATGTAGATATCCATGCAGGCTTTAGCGATGCCCTTACTTCTACCTAAACCGGCACTAGCCACAAAGAACTATCAACGCCACCAACCCGATAAAACCACCCAATACAAGCTGTATACACGATAATCCCCTCGATTTAGATCGCTATTTATCGGAGCAAGGGAAATACTTGCTAGCTAATGTAAAATGGGAGTTTGAGGCCTACCTGAAATGTGGAAAACTCGAAAGCGGCTTTTCCCGTTAGTCCCTTCTGGATTAACTTCAGACTCATTAGAATTGCACACTACGGATTTCAGGCAGTTCTCCACGACATGCTTAATGTTTTACTTTTAGCATTGAAGGCATTGGGGCTTAATAAGCCTTATACCTCCATTGCGAATATTTCTAATGGGTGATCATTCTCCGCTTATCACCAGGTTATCAATGTTGGCCTTCTCTCTTTTATTGTTGGCATTGGTGCTAAAACGTAGTCGAAAGTCTTTACTACCAGGCAGGCCAGTAAAGCGTTGGGACATCCAGTTTTTATCCTGAGTCTTTTCCAGAACTAGCCAGTCAGAGCCATCAATAGAAAACTCCACCAAAAGGAATTCTCCTTTGTCGTAGTTTCTGCTGCGTCGCTCATAGCTGAGAGTTAGAGAATCGTAGGCACTGGTATCCACAGAAAGCATTATGCTGCTTTTTTTCTTCAACAGCACACCTTCTTCGCTGCCTGTCGCCGTATTGGCAGCCTGGTAATTAACACGCACCTGGCCATCGTGTCTCCAGTATTCATCGTTCAACCAGCCACTTTCAAAGTCATCACTGAAAACGATAGCCGGAGCCTCGACAACGTCCTTATCTTCATCAGCACTGTCATCACTATCGTCATCGTTGCCGCCGCCTGCTTCAGTGGAAACCAGCTCCGGTGCCCAGTAGTTACCCGAGATGGTCAGCAGGCAAAACAGATTTACACTGTCTTCAAAGTAGTCTTCATGGCGAGACTTAACGTGCTGATATCCCGCATCCAGAAATGCCTGATTTTCAGGATTGGCTGCTGCAGCAACCAAGACAGGGGCAATAAAAACGCTTGAATCATAGTTTGAGCCTCGGATAACATTGCCGTTGAGCCGATAACCAGAATAATACTTGGAGAAGTTTAAGCTGCTGCCGACCTGGGTTTTCGCCCAAGTGACCAGTTTATCAGAAGCCTGCTTGGATGCAGGTGTGCCATAGAGCAGATAGTCCGTACCTAGGCGCCACGGGGTCCGTGCCGCATTATAGAAGTAGTCTCCGGAGTGTGACTCCCCGGTATTATCCCTGCTGTTGGGCCTTGCCGGATCACCCTTAACGAAATCGGGCATCAATCCTGTGTTCTTTGAAGAGGATGCATTAATTTCTGCAACCATGGTATAAATCTCATCGATAACACCCTGCCAATCATTATCACCCGTTGCCGCCTTAAACGCGCGTAGATGGGCCGGCATCCAATCGGATGAACGAGTTGTTAATGCATCTGAATCCCAGTCTCCACGCATCAAACGTTTGGATGAGTGATTCACCAGGCTGATTTTCACACCGCTGTTAATCATATTCAGCGCTTCTTGCTGATAATTGATGGCACCAGAGGAGCCCCACTGTTTATCGGCAAGTAGTAGTGCATAGGCGATATCCATGTCACCATCGGTAGCTGAATCGTGTGTGCCGGACCCGTTTTCCTGATTATCGATAAACCAGCCCATCAGTTCGTTATTGATGCTACTGCGATGGCCGTCAAAAAATTCAAATAGGCCATCGAAGTTATTCCTGGCCTCAGGATCGTGGCCCGCCATCAGCACGCTAAGCAGCATGCCGTAGCCGTGGCTCTCCGAAGTGCCTTTACCTTCACCGTCGGTATCTGCCCCCTGGATATAATAACCACCGGTTTGAGCATCACGCAGGTACTTTTTCTTCCAATAATCATAAAATTTGCTAACGCTGCTATTTAATTGTGCTTGCGTCGCGCTGGGTTTAATACCCTGGTAAAAACTATTATTCTCGGCTTGAGGAAAGGGGTAATTGTTTGCTAGTGAAAGTGCAGAGAAGGTCAGGGATAAACCTATCATGCTTGTAGCCGTCACCTTTTTTAATATCTTCATGGTTTTTCGCCTTTGTTTTGTCATGTGATCCATGGACATTGAAAATTTGACTATAGACATTTACTAGCACTGTTTTAGCCGCATAGGCTAAAGCACTTGGATAAGAAATGGCGTCAATATTTGATGCAATTAATGAGTTTGTTATGTCTATTATATTTTTAGCAAATAGTAGGTGAATTTAAATGCTCTGGGTATTCACCAAAGGGGCTAAGCCAACAGGCTTAGGGCTATGATGAAGAAAGTTGTATTGGCATTAGCCCCAAAACATTGCAGCGCTGGATGAAATCTGGCAACCACCAGAATGGCCGTCTGGAAACAGAGAAAAAGCCAAAAAAAAGTTAAGTGAGCTGTAGAGCCAACGTATTATCCACAAGTGTAACGAAGCGAAGTATGCGGATTTATCTGCGAGTAAAATCGTACCGACACGGGCTGATCAGGGCAAATATCTAGCCTCTGAGTCCACTATTTACCGTATTTTAAAGGCAGAAAAACAGGACAGACATCGGCAAAAAAGTAAGCCAAGCAAGAAGGTCAACAAGCCTCGAGCATTGATTGCAAATGGACCAAAGTAAATTTACAGCTGGGATATCACGTATTTTCCGACGCCCCTCAAGGGGCTATTTTTCTATTTGTATCTGGTGATGGATATTTACAGTCGTAAGGTCCTTGGCTGGCAAGTTTATGAGCCATAAAGTAGCGCTTTGACCGCCGATTTAATGACAGATATTTCTCGGCGTAAGGGAATTAAACGTAATCTGGTAACCTTGCATTATGATCAAAAAGTGCATGTTCGAGTTAATACAGGGACGTCTATACGAAGGTTTATTAAGCCCCTATGCCTTCAATGCTAAAAGTACAGCAGAAGTATTGTCGTGTGGCTAACGGCCTGAAAACGGTAGCGTGAAATTCTAATCTAATGAGTCTAAATATTGATTTTCTTTGATAGTTTTCTAAACTTAATTTTGTGCCCCCTGAGTGTGTTTACAGGATCAGAGAGATCGCAAGGTCTATCCCTTATTCTTAGAGCACACGCCTGAATTATATACTTATCTCCTTTAGGACTAATGGCAGTGAAAGCAATCGTTGTCTTCATATTTACGCTGTTATTCCCCCTCCCTTTGCAAGCTAATGAATCCCAGAATAGTTCTGAAATATATATTCACTCTCTTAAAGAATTAATGTCTATACAAGTATCTGTGGCATCAAAACGCAGTGAAAATATGAAAGATGCACCTGGCATTGTCTCTGTGATCACTAGAGATGAAATACACAGATATGGTTTTCGTACTCTTGAAGATCTGCTTAATATGATCCCAGGATTTACCACAACCAGGGAAATAGACAGGCTGGCATCCGGCCGTGGTTTAATAGTACGTGGCGCTAGTAGTGACTTTGGGCAGACAGTGCTCTTTCTTGTTAATGGCAATAAAACTAACGATATTATGACAGGTGGTGGTCTGCAATTTACTCCCGATTATCCCTTAGAAAATATAAAGCAAGTTGAGGTGATTCGTGGTCCAGGCTCTACGCTATATGGCGCGAATGCATTTTTAGCAGTTGTTAATATAGTTACTGATGGCAGGGATTTTAAAGATCAGAGTATTGTTGAAGTTAAAGCGGGTGTTAACAAGGGCCGCAGCGCCACTATTAAAGGGGAGCGCATCATCAATGATGATTTCCAGATAGCAATGAGTGCTCAATTTTACAATTATGAAGGCGACGATATTGACACACCTGATGTAAGCATCACAGATACATTGGGTAATACCAACACCTACCGTGACCATGTATTGCGTGACACCCTGGAAATGAGCGATATTATGCTGAGGGCAGCGTATAAAGACTTCTTATTACATGTAAATCACAAGAAATATAAAGCTGATAATATTGGAGCAATAGGCTTAGCCCGTAATGGCACATTAATCGATTCTTTGGGCATTGATCACACAGGGGTCTTTCGCTCCAGTAATTTTATGCATGGTGATTCGGAACATTTTAATACCTCGGTGAATTATGCTTCCGATTTGTCAGCAACACTGCGAATAGATGTCACTGCAACCTGGGACAAATCTGAGTCCGCTACACAATACCCATTGACCCAAGCCTTTATCAGAGTGCCTATCGGCATCACGGGGGATCTGATCGATAAAGATGTCAGTATCGATAACGAATATCAAGCCGATAGTATTAACGTAGATACATTTATAGAGTGGTCCGGTCATGAAAATCATACCGTCACATTGGGTGCTGGTTATAATAGAAGTTATGGTGAAGGTATTCTGAAAGTTCCCTTTGCAGATACTGATGGTGACGCAGTGGCAGAAACGTATGTGCTAGATGCTCCCTTTTTTAATGACCCGCCCAAAAAAATTGGGCGTAAATCATCGTCTTATTATCTGCAAGATACATGGGACTTTTCAAAAAAATTCACGTTAACATCGGGCATACGTTACGATGATTTTGATGATTTTGGAAATACAACAAACTATAAAGCCGCTTTATTATACAAACCTACTGATCAATGGTCTGTAAAGACTATGGTTGGTACAGCCTTTCGAGCCCCAAGCATTATTGAGGCATATACTGAAACTCCACCATTTTTAACTGTGGATGAGAATATTGGCCCGGAGGAATTGGAGAGCTTAGAATTACAGGTGATTTTTACGCCGCATACAAGATTCGTGTATAGCGCTAATCTGTATCGACATGATATTGACGAGGTTTTACGTCAATTCAGCACCAATAACCCGTCGAATAGTTTAGAGCAAAGTTATCAGAATATAGGTCGGCGGAAATTGACTGGCGTTGAGATTGAAGGCCGTGGGCAATGGATAAATAACGTTAGTGCATTTTTTGGCTATACACATGTGATAGAAGCGAGTGATGCACTGAACGGTAGTATTAAGGATATTGAGGGAATCCCAGAAGATACATTGAACCTTGGTGTTAATATGCAGCCAGAGCAATTACAAGATTGGTTGTTTGGTTTTTCTGCTCAAGCAAGGTGGAATTTTTTTGAGTCCAAAACCAATACGGTATTCCCCGGTGCTGGCGATTTCACCATCGATAATTACGTGATCGCTGATATGAATATTATTAAAAATAATGTCTTAGCTGTTGATGGGCTGCAAACATCTTTGTTAGTGCATAATATATTTAATAACACAAAAAACACGGCTAGAAATTTAAGCTTTCACCCCAGAGGCGTGCCGCTTGATAATAGGCAAATATTATTAGGGCTTAGATATCAATTTTAATACGCTTGCACTCAACTACCTTTCCCTTTACCGACAAATAAGATCAAGTGGTGATAAAACCAGATAACATGTTGGATGATTTTAATTAGCTGTCACTGTGTGGTTGTGCACAGGGTATTAATAATTATTCGCTGTGGCTACAGCCATCAACCAAAATCACCGGTAATATATCCTCGGGTACCATCATATTGTGGAGCCGTAAAAATCTGCCCACCAGATTTCCCGGCTGCCTAAGGCCCAGGGACCGCCACAAGAAGTGTTTTTCTAAGCTAAGCCAGCTAACCGCATCGTATAGGCAAAGCCCTATAGGGCATACATTACCTAGCTTTTACCTGTTAACCCCTCTGGGCATTAAAATGTGGCGTTAGACTTGTGCCATTCTGCTCTACTGAATCCGGTTGGATGACTAAACCCCATCAACATTTTGTACTTTAAGGTTTAAGAGAATTGGGAGGTAATCCCTTATATTCAGATACTGAAGGGCTGTAATAGCCTCATTTTCAGGCTAAGTACTTGTCTATATTTCACTGTTTTTTCAGCTTGTCACGATACCTTCCAGCTGCACGATTTGACCATATTTAAGTTGGAAAGGTGTTAACTTAAATCCGAGTCGCCACATTAAAATCATAGTGATAAATAACAGCAATAAAATTGTTATAACTGATTTTCTTATTCAAAATAATTATTACTTCATCCATAGTATTTCTAAGCTGGTGGTTTTTGAAACCACTAAGTAAATTGATTTTTGTTAATGAGACTTCAACCTCAGCAATATATTCGGCTAACTCTTCAATAGCACAATCAAAGTACTTACACAGACGGTCTAGGTTTTCTGTGCCTGTGTTATATCCTTGCTGATTAATCATCTTAGATAATGTCATTCTGTGCATGACTGTAATCCTGCAATAATTACTGCAGCTATAAATAAATACGGGAGTGGCTTAGTCCTCTCCCGCCGTTATGCCTTTAACAGTAAAAGCTATTCTCAAAAATTAAACTTCATTCAATATCGGACGCAAGCGAATTTCAATGCGTCTATTCTGCGCACGGCCATCTTCGGAGTCATTATCGGCTACGGCTCTATTTTCGCCAAAGGAGACAGCAGCCAATTTATCTGCTGGCACACCATGTTCTTCTAACAGCCTAACAACGGATCCAGCTCTTGCGCCTGCCACTTCCCAGTTACTGGGATACTGCTTAGCTAATACCGCACCCACGGGCACATTATCCGTATTACCCGTCACCACAATTTGATATTCATGATCAACTAACTCTTTGGCAACTTCGGCAATCAATTTTTCACCCTCCACCGATAACTGTGTCTGGCCAGAAGAAAACAGCACATCCTGCGGAAGCGTTAGATGCAGACCATCTGACATCATCTTCAATGTAATCACGCCTTCATCTATAAACGAGGAAAAAGCCGCTGTCATTTCTTTCTGCTCTAGATTCAAGGCTTCTATTTCATCATCCTGTAATATCAACGCTTCAAACATCGAGATGCCATCTTCCATCAAATGTGCATTCTCTTTTTGTAATGCGACATTCTCATCCTGTAAGGCTTCAAACTTGCTGGTACTGACACAGGCTGTCATCAATGGCAGCGTCATGCAGGCCGCTAATAACATTTTGTATCTAGAGGTTGATGCAGTCGTTAATGCCGTGGGAAGTGTCATCATGAGTATTGTCTCTTGGGTTATATCGATTCATCTATTGGGTTTATTGGTTAAGTAAGGCTATGCCTAAATTCAGATTGAATTATCGAATCAACGGCTACAAAAATATGTGTGTAAAAACACATATTTTGTGTCAGCAGTTTTCAGAGGCCTCCACCTCTAAGGTTGTTGTTTCGCCATTGATACCTGGAAACTCTGCAAACATGGCGAAAAGCATGGGCTCAAAGACCATATTAAAATCGGCACACTTGCCCTTACTACGAATATGTCGCTGATAAACCTGCTGCGGGGCTCCCTGTCTCCAACTCTCGGCGTCGATAAATTCCATATTTAAAAATCGTACATATTGCTGAGTGCTGGATGTGGAACTGCTACCCGTGCCAGCAGAGATGCCAACAGCCCCATGGCGGCCATAGCTGCTTCTGCCTATGCTTACCGATGTCCTCACGCCGGAAGATGGCAGCGACTTAACTTGTGTCTGCACGCCTTCCAGACCATAGCTAATCGCAACCATTAACTCCGCATCTTCGGCCGCAACGATACGATAGCCAGCATCCCTGAGATGAATTTCAAACAGTGATTGATAATGCTGGAAGGACAGCGATGACTTACTCGCATCATCGGCAATAACATGAACCGCCACACCTGTCGACGGCGTCTCCTGAAAAAAAGTGGTGCTCTGCATTTCCACATGGCTACAGGCGCCAAGTATTACCGCCAGCATTAACATGCCAATTTTTTGAACGATGTAAGTCATGTATCCCCCTGGTATTTAAGCTCTGAGTTTCACAATAATCGCCTCTGTATATAAACCGAGGCGGTAAAATGTAGCGTAACTAGCCAGCTGAAACCAACGCCTGGGTCAGGGTGAAGTCCAGCAAGGTTCCGGCAGGAATCACAACTTGATTGCCGCCACTTAATACGGCTCCTGCAACGCCTACTTTGGCACCGGTTTTAGCACCCGAAGAGCCTCCTGCCAAACCACCAATGGCTGCGCCTCTTGCAACTTTAGCCGCCGAACTTTTACCCGTGGCCTGAGTATGGGCATTGATCGCATTGGTGCGCACCGCCACCATCTGTCCGTTGATATTGATATCGGTAATTGTCAAAATCATTTTTGCCTTTCCTGCCACTCGTCGCGCCTTCACAGACTCGGAAACAACACCATAAATTTTGCTGCCAGCGGGTGCTACCGTCACACCATTTTGTACCAGAGCGCCTTCTAGCACCGCGGTGAATTTATGCCCGGTGGCATGTTTTCCGGTATCCAGCGTCATGCCCATATTCACCATCATCACCGTACCCGCTGGTATTTCAACCGGCCCCGTAACCTTCGCTGTTTGAATCGCTGGCGCAGCAGCCGCTGGTGTCGGTGCAACCCCCATGGTCATGGACTTAATATCGGTGCTGTTCAGCGTCAGAGCGATGCCATCGATCTCAAATGACACCACACCCTCAGCCTGGGAAATGATCTTGCCCTGCAATGTTTTGCCGTTTTTCAGTTCAATCGTATCGGCACTGCAGATGGCGGCCATGGTCATTAAAATGCTTGCTGCGAAGGTCTTGGTCAGTTTCATGTGTATCCCCTAGTTCATGTTTTGATGTGTTCATTATTGTTCAGATAGTCATTTCGGTCTGTGTCATAAATTTGCTGCAATGTGTGTTGACTGAATACTTAACCATCACAGACTTGAGCCAAACCTTGTCCGGCGCTAATCAAACCAAGATCACTATATCCAGATAGGCGTATATCAAGCTATAGGCATGCATCAGATATAAATTTTTGTCTTTGCCGATCTAGATTTATAAATTTCAAGACCCTGAGAAGAAGCTGACATCGCTGCTCCCATAAGCTATAGATCATGGCTTAGGCGGCTAAATACAATAAGGCCTGTTCTTTGTCTGCATAGCTGAACGCTTTCATATCGATGTCGCAAAATATTTTGTCTTCCGCGGCAATGGCTTGCTGCAACCAGAGCGTATCGGTAACAATAACAATCTTGTCAAAATCCGCGTTGTCAGCATGGGATAGAAATCTCATCTTTTCCAACATGCCTTCATAAGAGGTTTTTCCAAAACAATCAATCTCCTCATAGAGGCGCAACTTTGTATTTACAGTCTTATTTATGAGCGAAAAACCTTGTTGCATCTCTTCGGTAGAGGTTTCTCCATTGACCTTAATCGCTATGACATTGTTGCTTGTATTAAGATCCAAAGTTAACATTTCCACGGTGCTTCCCTTTTGCCTAGTTGGCGATTGATATTTAAATTGCTTGGTGATAAATCGGGTATTGCTGGCATGATCAGAATCATCAAACATGAACACACAGCGTTATTAAACGCTCAAATACCGGCAGATATAACTACAACGAATACGTTCTATTCGATTGAAAAACATCGTCAAACTGCAGCTGCATATTCTGCTCGCCAGTAGACGATTTTTTGTCGGTTTTCTCTTCAACAGGCAGCTGCTCAAAAGAAACCGGATGTGGCTGTGCAGCACAGGATGTCAGAAATCCTAATAGGCCTATAAATAATATTTTAACTGCCATGATCTTCCCCTATAAACATCGCGATAAAAGCGGCGATACTTTTTGTATCAATAATTGATAGTGAGCAGAAGTATAGATAAGTCCCTTGTCCAAGGATGTGTGCAAAGATGTGCTGTTTGTGTAAAAGAGCGGATTAATCATCCAGCACAGGGGCTTGAGCAGGCATGAAAAAGCCGGTACTGAGACCGGCCATATTTTGTTAATAGCAGTTATATCAATGAGGAAAAACTCAGACCATCTAATCTGACAACATCATTTGTATGCACCGTCACCTGCCATAGTTTTCTGTGTCTTCCCCCCCTTAGAGCCGATGTTAAGTGCAGCAGCTTTAACAGATGTATCGGCTTGTTCTTTCGATGTTCCCGACCTGCGTTTCTGGCTCAGTGCCGACGCTCTGGTGACCAGGTTTCTCATAACGCCCTCCTTATAGATTCCATTTTTTGAAGATCATTACCATGGCTAAGTATGGCTACACGATTTTTTAACTGCTTGTTTAACTCAGCCTGCTTTTTTCAACGACAGCATAATGCCCTGCGTTAATGTAAAGATGACGGCATCCCCGGCTTTAACCTCGGCAAGGATTTCAGGGTCCTTGGCAACGTACTCGATGACCTTGGCATCGGGGTTTTTCAGTTTGAAGCTGCCGGCCTGATAATCCACGGCTTCAACCGTTAAGATCAAGGTACTGGTTTCAAATACCTCCATACCCGCCTCTTCTCCGGGTTCAGAAATATAGGTATCCACCGTCAGGCTATTATCGTTTGTTAACGTAATGTCTTTACTCAACGTTATGCTATAACTCAAGACATGATCCACATAGATCATATCGCCCACCTCTAACTGCTCAAATTGATGAGCTTCCTTATCGGCAACCAGCGTAAATGTCACGGCTGCTTCATCCATAAGCCTGATCTTTCGACTCTCATGATCGATAGCCAGAATCTTATGTTTATCGGTGGTGACGCTGTTCTCATCAAATAAGAGGGTTTCATCTTTTTTAAGTGCCTGTACGGCCGGTAGCTGTACGGCCGAGAGTTGCACGTCCTCCGGACTTTCTGCTGCCATGCTTGCATCCTCGCTATTGCTGCTATCTATACAAGCCGAGATAGCAAAGGCCAGGATTAAGAGTGTTGCTGCGTTTTTAGATTTCATAGCTGCTTTCCTTTATGACCTGAATTCAGGTCTTATCGTGAATCTCTTGAATAGGCCTACAGTTTGTGTGAATACGGCCGTTCTGGCTGTGTACATTCCTGCCGCTAATGTGTGATCCCCCCTCTATCTTGTGCCTACAAAAATTGCACCGTTTGCCACAGGGCAGTAAACTACAGGCATAAAAATACAGGGTAGCCACCATGAATCATCAAGAAGCCAAGGATTTGCTCACGACCTTACTCAGTGCCGATAGCCTTAGCCTGATAAAAGTCGAAGTCTTTCGTCTGTCATGGGAAGGCAAGGGTTATAACATCATCTCCGATGAATCCGGTTACGATCACGACTATGTGCGTAAGGCCGGATCTCAGCTATGGAAGGAATTGAGCAAGGCGCTGGATCAATCGGTGACCAAACGTAACTTCCGCCCGTTACTGGAAGAACGCCTGAACAGCACAAATCAGCAACGCACCGCGCAGCTGGAATATCCAGGTTCCGCGCTGTCCTTCAGCTCACCTATCTATGTAGAACGTACCGATGAAGAAGCACGGGCCTATCACGAGATCCTGCAGCCGGGCTCCATAGAGCGCATCAAAGGTCCACGCAAGATGGGCAAGAGCTCATTGATGTTGCGCGTTTTGGATCAGGCCGAGAGTGAAGGCTTCCATATCGTGACCATCGATTTACAACAAGCCGACACGGCGATATTGTCCGATCTGGATAAACTGCTGCGCTGGATCTGTCTGCATCTGTGTCAGCAACTGAATATCAGCGCAGATCTGAATGAACACTGGAATGAACTTATTGGCAGTAAACTCAGCTGCAGCAATTTTCTCCAGCAACAGATATTAGATACTTTAGATGCACCGCTGGTGCTGGTTATCAACGAACTTAACCTGGTCTTCGATCATGAAAATGTCAGTAGAGACTTCCTGCCGCTATTGCGCTCCTGGTATGAAGAATCCAAACACAATGCCAATATGCAGAAACTGCGTCAGGTCTTGATCTATTCCACCGAAGTTTATGTGCAGCTGGATCTAAACCTGTCGCCCTTTAATGTTGGCCTGCCTATAGAATTAAAGACCTTCGACGGTGAACAGCTGGAAAAACTGGCCAAGGTTTATGGCTTTAACTGGCATGCCGATGGCAAGGCTAATAGCCCTATCACATGGATGCTGAGTGAGTTGGGCGGCCACCCCTATTTATGCCAGATGACTTTCTACCAACTTGCAAATAATGAAGGTTTTATCGAAAGCCCCACCCAGGCCTTAAAAGAATTATTGAATAGCGCGGCTAATCCCGGCGGCCTGTTTAATGAGTTTTTGCAGCAACTACTAGGTGATTTTCTAAGCAATGACAATGCCGTTAGCGGATTCAAGAAGCTGGAACAAAGCCCCGACACTCTCAGCCGGATTGAACTGTATCAACTGGAACGCCTGGGACTTATCCACATTGTTGATGGCAAGGCAAAAAATAACAGCCGCCTGCTGACAAACTATATCAGCGAGAATAGCTGATGGAAAAAAGCAGTGCCTATCAGGTGGGTGGCAGCATCTCTGCCACCACGTCTGTATATATTCAACGACAGGCCGATACCGAACTGTACCAGGCACTGTCCAGCGGCGAACTCTGTTATGTCTTTAACTCTCGCCAGATGGGAAAATCCTCACTGCTGGTCAATGTGAAGTCACTGCTGCAGCAAGAGGGCTATCGCTGCTGCTTTATCGACTTAAGCCGTATTGGCAGTGTTAATGTGACTACCGAGCAATGGTATGCCGGCATTATCTCAGAACTATGGCGAGGCTTTGAGCTACCTACCGGTAAAGCCATGCTGCAATGGTGGCAAAGCCTGGGTGATATTACCGCCGCACAAAAATTGGCGATATTTTTCCAGCAACCGTTATTGGAAAGCTATCCCGATCAGCCACTGGCCGTCTTCTTCGATGAAGTTGATTCGGTGCTGAGTCTGCCGTTTGCCGCCGATGATTTTTTCTCGGTGATACGTGCCTGTTACAATCTCAGGGTAGACGATACCCGCCTGCAGCAACTGCGTTTCTCTTTCTTCGGTGTTGCCCTGCCGTCGGAGCTGGTAGCAGATAAATCCCGCTCGCCATTTAATATCGGTCAGGCCATAGAACTGGAAGGTTTTACCACTGAAGAAGCCCAGCCGCTAGCCGATGGGTTTTCATCCATCCGCTTCGACAATCAGCAGCTCCTGGATGCGATCCTATACTGGAGTGGTGGCCAGCCATTCCTGACACAAAAAATTTGTCAGCTTGTCACTCAGCATGCCGATACGGCCCATGGTGATAATGCCGCACGGTGGATAGATGAACTGGTCCAACAGCAAATTATCGATAACTGGGAAAGCCAAGACAACCCCGAACATCTGCGTACCATCTACAACCGCATATTACTCGATGAACAATACAGCACCGTCAATCTTGCCAGCTATGAACAATTGTTAGACGCTGAAAACGAGAGCCTGAGTGTTGATCAAGTCAATGATTACCGCCGCCTCTACCTAAGCGGTTTAATTGCCGTAAACAAGGGTTTGATCACACCGAGAACCCGGGTTTACCGACGGGTATTTGATCAACAGTGGTTAAACAATCAGCTAGATGCTCAACGCCCCTATGCCAAGCTGATACGCCTGTGGTTAGACGATAATGAAGAACATAATCTGCTACGTGGACAGGATTTAAGCGCAGCCAAAGAATGGGCTAACCATAGACGATTACCCGAAACCGATCACCGATTTATCGCCGCGAGTCAGGCACTGGAAAGCCGTGAATTCCAGCAGTGGAATCAACGTTTACAGACCGAGATAGAACAGCGGCAAAAGGCCGAGCTGGCTGCCGAACAGGCCAATCAAGCCAAAACAGATTTTCTCGCCAGGGTTTCCCATGAGGTACGCACGCCCATCAATAGTGTGCTGGGGCTAAGCTATCTGGCTCAGCAACATGAGATGAGCGACATCAACAGGGATTATCTACAGAAGATCCACCGCTCCACCAGTTATATGTTGGGCGTTATCAACGATATTGTTGATATTAACCGCATAGAACGCGGCGAGATGGAGTTACATCAAGAAACCTTCAGAATCGATGACAGCCTGGATAAGGTGATAGAAATCATCGCCGCCAGAATCTTTGACAAGAAGCTGGATTTTCAGCTGCATATGCCTCACAAACTGCTGCCACCCATTATTGGTGACAGCAATAGGCTGGAACAACTCTTACTTAATCTCTGTGCCAATGCCATCAATCATACCGAAGCCGGTGGCATCACCATCGACATAGAACAGCAACCCTCTAACACTGAAAACAGGCTGCGCTTACAGTTCTGCGTACAAGATAGCGGCAGCGGTGTTGCAGAAAGACCTCTACAGGGGGTTATTTCCAAGGGCAAAGATTCGGTATTAAGCCCAGGCCTGGGCTTAAGCCTGTGCTGTGAACTGGTGCAATTGATGCAGGGTGAACTGCGTATAGACAGCCGCCCCGAACAAGGCTCCAGCCTGTATTTCAGTGCCGAATTTCCGCTTGCCAGCCAGCAGGCCATTGAAAAAACCGACCCTGCCGACACTCTCAATATTGCCAGTCTGGGTATAGAAGATAAGACCATATTGATGACACAGATCAGCGGTCTGGGCCACAAGATGCAGAGCCTGGATAATCAAAGCGCATTAACGTCACTGGATTGTCTATTGCTGGGTGAACTCAACCCGCAGCAGCAAACTCTCGTATTACAAAGCCTGGAAGCCTGTCCTCAGATTAGAGTCTTGTCTCTAAGCAAGGCAGGCTCGCCTCAGGCACCATGGTTAACCGCATTAAACCACTATCAGCCACTGGAACAACCCTGCAGCCTGTATAGCTTAAGCCAGCAGATCAAAGCCCGGCGCGACCAGACACTGGATGATAGTGACATGCTTCCACCACAGAGCTTCAACCAGGAGATAAAAATCCTGTTAGCCGAAGATGATGAAATCAATCAACAGATCGTCAGCGAGTTATTACAACAGGCAGGACTGAATATCGATATCGTCGCCAACGGCAAGGCCGCCGTTAACGCCGTGCAAAAACAGAGCTATGACCTGGTCTTGATGGATATTGAAATGCCCATCATGGGAGGTGTTGAAGCGGTACAAACAATCCGCGCACTGAATAGCAGCAAGCACAAGGCGATGCCCATTATCGCCATGACGGGCCATGCCCTGCTGGATGATAAACAGAAATTTCTAGCAGCCGGCATGAATGATTACATCACCAAACCGTTAGAACCCGCGCTATTATGGAAAACCTTGCAACACTGGCTGCCAAACAGTGAAGAACCCATTCTTACAGCAGACAAAACAGACAGCGATCAGCTGCCATTAACCATTTCCGGCATAGATACAAAAAATGGCCTGCTGCGCTGCGGCGGCAATAACGCGGTTTACCTGAAACTATTACAGCAGTTTGCACGACGCTATCAAAATGGCATCGCCTTTGACGGCCATGATGCCAGCACCCTCGCCAGCCTCTTCCATACCATCAAGGGCAGTGCCGCAAATCTGGGCTTAATGGAGATCAGTACAAAGGCCGCAGAGATAGAAAGGCTCTACCGCCAGGGCAACAACGACAACAACGACAACAACAAACTCAGCCAATTCTCACAAACGCTTCAACAGCAATGTGCACAGATACAGCAGCAGCCAGAGCTCAATGCTACGCTCAGCAGCGCTCAACAAAGCCCAAAAAATGCTCCACAGGAAAAGGTTAACAAGCCTGACAAAGCACGTTTATTAGTGGTCGATGATCAGGCAGACAATATCCGTATCCTCAAGGAGATTCTCAAAGATAGGTTCCAGATTATCGCCGCAACCAACGGTAAAAAAGCCCTGCAACTAGCGCTGGCAGATCCACAGCCCGTGGCCATTTTGCAGGATATTGAAATGCCCGATATGAATGGCTTCGAGATTTGCCAAGCCTTAAAAGCCAATAAACAAACCGCTGACATTCCGGTGATATTTGTCAGCGCCAATGTCGATGAAGAGAACTACCAAAGAGGCTTTGCCGCTGGAGGTGAAGATTTTATCACCAAGCCCGTCAGCCCAGCCCTGTTATTCAGGCGCCTGCACAGGTGTTTAACGTAAGTCATCTCATGAATCGTTAAAAACACACATTGCATACTAGCTAACACACAGTCATTTGTCTTTTACCCTGCCATGATGGCCACGCGTAGTGACATCCAACACACAATGTTGCGGCTAAAATCCGCTTAAAAAGCAGGCAATGCTGCAGTCAAATTTCACCAGAGCAAGCAGCCAGGAAAGACTTGTTAATACTTCGGCTGTATTTGCTCTTGCTGGTAGTTCCTATAACCTTAAAATAGCATCCGCCCTATTCTTTATTGGATTACCATGAAGCATATTTTCTCTACCATCGCCTTCTGCATCACCATGTTATGTGGATCTGCTAGCAGCCATGCCAGCGACTTCTTTGAACAGTTTATTGATCCCAATGATGGCTACCTGGATGCCAGTAGCTGGCTTTTAGATAATGCTTATGGATTTCTGCCTGTGCCTATTATTATTTCTGAGCCCGCCATTGGTTACGGTGCAGGGATGGCTGCCGTCTTCTTTCATGAAAGCGAAGAGCAGAAAAATAATCGTATCAAACGTCAATCCGGCGAGTCATCTGCGCCGCCTTCTCTGCCCACACGTTTATCGTTTGTCGGCGCTATGGCGACGGATAATGGCACCAAAGGTTGGGTAGGTGGTCATTTTGGCGCCTATGGTGATGATCGCTATAGATATACCGGTGCAGGGGGGCAGTTTGATGTCAATATGGCTTTTTATGATGCTAACGACAGAGCTTGGGACTTAAACCTATCTGCCAGTATGCTGTATCAAGATTTAAAAGTACGCCTGGCGGATAGCCGCTTTTTTGCAGGTTTGAAATTCATCTTGCTGGATACGGACGTAAAGCTTGAGAACGCCAACATTGATTTACCAGACTTTGTCACCCAATTTTTTGATACCCGCAGCACCGGATTAGGCATCACGTTAATGCATGATTCTCGTGAGACCTTGTGGGGCGCAGAAAAAGGTAATCTGACCGAGCTACAATCGGTGGAATACAGCTCCCTTTTGGGTGGGGATCATGATTTCACCAGCTATAAATTTTATAGCCATCAATATTTTGTTATGGCTGCCAATCTGTTTGGTGGTGTTAGGTTTGATTACCGTACCGTGTCAGGTGACGTGCCATTTTATCAAAAACCTTATATTGACTTGATGGGCATACCCTCCATGCGTTATCAGGGTGAACATACTGCGGTGGCTGAAATGAATCTACGCTGGATGCCTCATCCACGCTGGAGTCTGATTGGCTTTGCCGGTGTGGGACGTGCAGCCGATGAATTTAACGAGTTAGATAAGGCCCCATCAAGAACCACACAGGGCCTGGGTTTTAGATATTTGATGGCAAATAAGATGCGTTTACATTCCGGGGTGGATGTTGCCTGGGGAGACGAAGAGCCTGCTGTGTATTTTAAAACCGGTATTGGTTGGTAGCCATATTCCTCAGCTTAAATTGATGATTGAATCGATAACAAGATTAGATAAAGATATTCGTGATCGTTATAAACATCAACATGATCATGTGATATTCGATAGCTTACCTGGTGCAGGCCCACAATTCGCACCGCAATTACTGGTGGCATTTGGAACCAATCGGTCACGCTACAAGGATGCTACAGATATACAAAAATACGCAGGCGTGGCACCAGTTTTAGAAAGAAGCGGTCAAAAAAGTTGGACGCATTGGCGATACAGTTGCCCCAAATTTTTACGGCAAACATTTGTAGAATGGGCAGGACAAACGGTGAAACAGTCGTTTTGGGCAAGAGCCTATTACGAGCAGCAAATTGAGAAAGGAAAACCACACAATACAGCGATTAGATCGCTGGCTTTCAAATGGATTAGAATCGTTTTTAGGTGTTGGAAAACGAAGACACCATATGATGAATCTAAGTACTTGGAAGCCCTAAGACTACGGGGTTCACCGCTATTAAAATATGCAGTAAATAATTGAATATTTACTGGCAGTCCACCTCAGGGCGTGTTGTTAAACCACATTACTCGACATCTGGTTGCTTGTCATATTGTGGAAGGCTATCAGTGATTTTGTACCAACTGGGCAAACTATTTACCCAGTAATGGACTTCAGGTTCAAATACACTCTGATCATCTAATGACCCAGCATTAAACATGTAGATGTCAGCCATTCCAAGAGATTCCTCAAAAACTCGTGATCCACATATGGAACAAAACTTTCTGAGCATTTCTCGACCAGAAGCGGCTGCTATTTTATGTTCGGAATAATTACCTGTAACTTTTACATCGGATTTATTAACCATAAACCCAGGAGAAACTGGGCTGCCCGTTATTTTCTGGCACTCGGTACAATGACAAATAAACTGAGACATTGGTTGTTCACTGCAGGAATACCTAACCTCACCACACAGACAACCGCCTTCAAATTTTCCGCTCATTACTCGAATCTCCTTTTCGTTTAACGCCAAGCTCAACTGCGTAGCAAGCTGGCGATTTTTGTGCGGTTTTTGCACAAAAAATGACAGTTTGCGGAGTCAGATTGCTTTGCCTGGTTAGGCACTTACTGTTTAAAATACGTTATTGAATAATTAATAGTTGGAATTTCACCTTCTGTGTAAGCTCCAAAATTTAAACTATCTTCATCTTTACGATAGACAACTGGCATAATCACTTCAAATTGAGGTGCTACACCCCCTGTGTCATTATCAAAATATGCCTTACTTGCTGTTAGCCCATCAGTAGTCATGACCTCAGTTTCGTAAGTGATGGTACCAAATGTATATAAAGTATCATCAATCTCTGAAGAACAATCGGCTGATGTATATTGATTGATATCATTGGTATAACTTGAATTTGAATAATCCAAGTTCTCAATAACAAACTTATCCAATCTCGGCGAGTAATAACATTCACTAATATATGAACCAATTAACTTGGAAGGATCTATGTCTATTGATAAATCTTCTGTTTTTGGCTCAACACATCCTGAAATTAAATATGCTGAAAATATGATTAATAAAAATTTATTCATTTAGATTCCTGATTTAATGCCTAACGCCAACCACAACTGCGTAGCAAACTGGCGGGTATTTTGGTACAAAATTCGTGACAGTTTGCGGAGTCAGATTACTGGTTCTGGTTATGAGTTTTCGTCATTGTATTTTGTATAAGGGATGTGGAAATTTAGTTCTGAGGCTCTATTTCCTCCCCAATAAATTGGAATTCCTAAGTAGAGTTGTTCATCTATCACTGTAATTATTTGATAAATAGTCACCGACGCATCCCCAGCCCATGCAACCCAATCAATTTCATACACCTCAAGGCCCGATGCAGATATAATCTTTTCACCAATTTCATATTCTTGAAATCCAGTTACACTTTCATATTTAAACTCTAAGCAACTTTCATCTTCATATATTCGTGTTATTTCTTTAATTCCTATATCCGTGATTTCTAAATATTTGATATTATTTGAACCAAATTCACTAACAAAACAGGTATTGGTTTTCCACGTACCAATAATTTCTTCTTGTACACTAAGCTCTTCCGAACTTTTTTTATCATCCGAGCAACCTGTAAAAGCTAAAAACGAAATAGCCATTACTACTATTAATTTCATATTATTCACTCTATTCATCTCATAACGCCGGTAACACAGTGGAGCAAGTTTGGCGGATTTTGTGCGGTTCCATGCACAAAAGGTGACAAAATTTCGGAGTCGGTGCTTGCCCTTGTTAAGATTTACTTGCATAACTTTGGGTCGTAAAATGGTTGTGCGATAGTTACCCCGTCAGGTGCCGTAATACTTTCCATTAGCTCGTAGTGATATTTGTCTATTGGATGTTTGAAAGTCTGTGAGACTTCAAATGCCCTTTTGATAGACTCAGCTCGCATATACCAAAGAAGGTAATCTTGGCCCTCTATGTTTATACGGAACCAAGACTCTATTTCCACGCCTTCATGCTCTAAGGTAGCAAGCGCTTCATCGATTCTGGAAGTCATGGTATCTCGCCACTCTTCAACTTTCGACTCAGAGCCTTGTTTCAATTTTATCAATCCCGAAGCAATTTCCATTTTTAATCCTTTAGTGACAGAAAACTTAACGCCGGCAACACAGTGGAGTGAAAATGGCGGTTTTTGTGCGGTTCCATGCACAAAAAGTGACAGTTTTACGCAGTCGGTGCTTGCCCTTGTTATATGTTGTATTACTTGCCATAAAAGATGTTTTCTAGTTGAGTAAACTCTTTTTCTGATAGGGCGTATTGAAACGAACCTTTGTATTTTTCAAATTGCGCAGTATTAAACCAGGAGTTAAATAGTGGCCATCGCTTTTTATTGTAAGTGATATCTTCGAGAAACCCACAGTACAATGCTTGCTGTAACTCGTCACTAACACTATCGCTTGTACACCACGTAAGATACTTTAGAGTGCCTTTTACAAACTCTTCGTTTCCACTATCTACAGCTTGTCCAAATGCGTCGTAAATTTCTATCCATAATTCACTAGCTGAATTAGACGATTCAACCTCCTTTCGAAATTCAGGCAAGAATTCTAATGCCTTTCTACGCCAAGTGCTCATATCTTCCTTTCATATAACGCCGGCAGCAACTGCGGGCAAAACTGGCGGTTTTTTTGCCGGGTTTATGGCAAAAAAAGTGACAGTTTTGACCGTCAGATTGCCTGCCCTTGTTAAGTGCCGCTAATTAATTTATGGACAATATGCTAACACTTGAATGGCGAAATAACCAAAGAAAGAAGCCTGAACTGCCCTAGAGATAGTGTTAGACGCGAAAAGATGAATGGCTAAATGGTTGGTTAAAATGCGCAATGAAAGTTGATAACGAGATGTTCAAAAATACGCCGAAGAAAATATGCGTGGACTATGAGTAACAACCAATACTTAAAAGAATGCATTGTATTAAAAATACACACCCTCTTTAATCAAAAGCCTGAAATCTAAAGAATGCATTTGATGCTGGACGATTGAAAACTCCAACTATTTGCAGAGACAAAAACTCGTTGCTGCCACTTAACAGCTGATTCACCGGAATCGTTCCGATGTCACAGGATTCGGGTGTTTTTTTTTAAAATTTTATAGGTGATTGGAATTTACATTAATTTCAATAGGTTAACAATGATTCAAATTTGATGGCTATTGTGACATCGGAATAATTCTTACTATTTCTGGGGATATAAATCTTTTGTCATTAATAAAAACAACAGCTTACTGGGGATTCGGGTGTTTTCTGAAAGGACTGCTTTACGCAATATCAGCTGTTCGATTTATAACTCATCTGAAGAGCGACCAAAGACTGGAATTGACACGTTGCAGGCTCATGAAGGATTCATACTTATTATAAATATGAGTCGTTGTTATGAACTCAAAATAGCATGTCTGCCACAGAGATATTCAGATTGTTAAGATATATATAGAACAGAGTAATCAATGCAATGCCAAGCTTAAGTGCACTGACTTGAGTAAACATGTGCAGATAATCTACACATATTTCAGCAACTTTATCACTAACACTGTTACATATAAAAAGCAGCACTATCCTCCAGATCAATCACTTTTGAAAAACCGGATTCGCCCTTTTCTTCGAAATCAAAAGCATCACCACATAACATATTAGCTAATATGATTTGTCTTAGAAGCGCTTCGGTATTTTCATTTTTTTGAACTAAAAAATTAGTATTCATGTCGATCTCCCTTGAGACTCTTTATTGAATTATTGGCTTATGAGGGTTTCTCTCTAAGCTGGGCTCATTATTAAATAACACTGTAGAAAAGGATGTGTGATAAATGCCATTCAATGTGCCTATGTGGTCAGAAAACACGTCGAGCTCAGATTCGATAGAGCCAAGCGAATCCCACTACCATAAGCAGTTCTTTCCGGTTTCTGAGTAACGATAGTAATAAACACACATCAACATAGAATTAACACACATCCTTACGACTAGGTATTTGTCATGATGCTTACACGTTGAAGCCAAGCGGCTTTAACAAGCTATCGGTGAAGTAACCGATCACACGTAAACTACGTCTAAGCCTTTTATCTGCCGGTGTTTATCACCGGCATTTTTTTCTCACAGATTAAGCATCAGCCTTTAATGGCTATCAAACATGGTAGAAACCAGAGCCAGTAAAACTGGCACATTATCGCTAGCTTTGGCACCGTTATAGCTGAACAGAACCTTATGATTATTATCCACCAAGACCATTCTATCGTTGGCGCTGATATCCTTGGTAATGACCTGTATTACCGTGCAGTGAATATAATCCTCTTTGATAAGCTCTTTTAATTGTTGTGCCCGTTTCCGAGAATGACTGGCGACAATCACAAGACCCTGTGCATTAATCTGCTGACGATAAGGTTCATTAAACAGACGCATATTTTCAGATAAAACATCGCCTACCTCTAATAATCGCAGGTACTGCTGCTGCATAGGATTAACACAGATGGACATATCCAATAACTGCATACCCTGTTCAATCGCTGTATTTGACATATCGTTCTCCTTTAAAGGGCTGCTGACAAAGTGACCTGGCTGTGCTTCTGAAAAGGTGAAAGTACTATGCCGATCAAAATCGTTAACACTTTTTTTACTGGCAACTGACGGTGGTGCTTCATTATTTAAATGACACTGGCAATGACTAACTGCAGCATCCATATCATGTCTATTTTGTGACGTTCTTTGAGTCATATGGATCTCCTTTGTTAGGATCATTAAAGCGCATGCCATCAAGAGATGGGTGGGCAAGGTGAAATTAAAAAATGCCCGCCATGCCGATTCGTTTTAAATAGTCCTGCTGCATTGGCTATAGACAGAGAAGCCATAGGGTATTCCCTGGGAACTGAGCAAGTGATATTGCGGAGCTTGCCTGCCGTTACCCGAAAACGGCGTTGTTAATATTTCCAATCGGCGATGCAGTGTTTTTTTTTATGTCAAACGCCCTGCATCATTTTATCCCGGATTGTTAGCCTGTATATATCCCAAAAATAGCGATGGCATTGCAGGAGTCCTGCAATCAAATTGACCCATAAAAAAGAGGGCTCATAATGGAAAGTTCAACAAGTATTTATTTAGGCACGTGGAAAACTACAGCCCTGGACATAGCCATGATACTGGCTTGTTACCTGATACTTATATCTGCTGTTATCGAGGGAGTGTCATTATGAGTGTTATCCATCAGATTAAAAAAACGTGCTGTGTCAGCCTGCTATCACTTTCTGCTATGTCTCAGGCTGGAGAGTGGACCATCAGTGCGCCCATCCATATGCCCAATCTGGATATCGGCGATGGCGCCATACAAGCCGATGTTCAGGATCTGGCCAAGATGGCCAATGCCTATATGACATTTGGACTCAAATACGAAAGTGGAGACCAGTTCTATAAATATCAGGGCTGGCATGGCGGTTACGCCAATAGCGCCAGCATTGGTTTGGGCGATCTAATGGAAGCGCTGGATAAGCCATTCCCTCCAAATAAGGATGGAGAGATAGGCGCAGGATTCCAGCTTTACCAAACCATCCATGCCTTCGACTTCGGCCATAAGCTTTATGAAAATGGCGGATTCCGTGTATACGGCACTTTGGGTCTGCGTGACTATGATATGGAAATCACCGCCTACGGCTGGATACAAACCGATGGAGGAGTCCCTGGGAATGGCCCAGGCAGCACGCCGATTGATGAAAGCGCTTCGGTCTATCTTAATGAGCATTGGACAGAAGCAACAATGGGCCTCTATGCAGAATATGATTTATCCAAAAATGGCATGTTAGATATCTCTTATTCCAGGGGTCACAAAGGTAGTGAGCGATCCGAGGCTGCATACAGATATAACTTTGGCGAATCGGGCTGGTTTACCCGCACAGGCTTGCGTAAAGACACATTTGAAGTTGATGGTTTAGTTATAGAGGAGTCTGGTTTCTTAGTGGAATTTGGTTATACATTCTAATCGATGAGCTTAGAAAAAAAGTAAGCAGCGACTCGGCATCAGCGTTAAAAATAAATTTCCAGATGCCCTGAACAACGTAGAGTAAAAGCGTTTTAATAAGCAACATAAGTTACAAACCAGGTACATAAGGGGACGTCATGTTTAAGAGAATTATATTGTCATTATCGTTAGCAACAATCACATACAACGCACAAGCAGAAACCGTTGGTGAGAGTTTATCCGCTCTGAGCTTTGAGACCATACCCAATAACTTCAGTTATGCCCCTAACGGTGAAAATCAGCTTATTACCATTTATCCGGCTAAACCATCCTCATCCAAAAATGGTGAGTTTAATCAGCGCGCTCAAGAAAAAGGCATCTGCCCATTATCAATTACCGATATTAAAAACAAGGCCTGGTACGCGCCCGTAGCCGTAGTAGAATCCGAGATGAAAAAGGAAGCCAATTCGGAAAAAAACACGCTGGGCTGTATTGTTTCCGGTGATTACGATGGAAAAGCCATAGAACAGTGGAATTTAAAAAATGAAGCGGTGACGATGGTTGTCGATGGTAATGGAAAGATTATATTTTTGGCCTATGGCCTATTAGATGATGAACAAGAACAGAAAGTCTTCGCCTTGTTCTCTTAACGAGTCGCCTGTTCCTGGCGTTTTCAGTAGCTGTCTTTCCGGACAGCTAAGAATAGATGCCAGCCGCAGTATAGGTTCACTACTATGCCTTCTGGCGGAGAGGTTCTAAAGAACTAACATTCAGGCCATGCTCATTGACGGGACAAGTTAATGGATAAAGAGCTGGCCAATATTTTTTCACGGCTGATCTTATAACTCAGATTTTTGTAGCGGCGGCCATTCAGTTTAACCCCCTCTTTTTTCCCCTTAAGCTCTTCTCCGGCACAGATATAATCGGCACCCAACAACTCCAAGGTTTTAACGCCCACATCGCTACGTGCCCTGGCTGCAATGCACTCGAGTTGATTATCTTCGGCAATGATTGATAAGACCATGGCATTGATATCTATATGAATCTCTTTTGTTCCCGAATATAAACTCAGGGAATATAGAAAGCCTGGGGCATCGACACTGGCCAGATGTTCGCTGTTCAGATTCATCTCATCAAGCCGATAATGCAAGAGAGCCTCAAGGTATTCAGGTTTAACACGTAATAAAATCAGATGCCCCGACAACAAGCCGTTCACCTCATACATTATCGCCGTCGTCGAATCAAAGGCCAGTATGTCCGCCAGCCATTGTCCATCCCAATGATCACGTTGACGACTGAGGTTATCTTGAAAACAGGCTATCTGTGTCGCATAGTGCAGGCTCTTTTGTTTCGAGATATCAACCTTTTCGAAATCCGCTCGCCTGTCAACATAGGGATGTGCTCCCAACACATGGGAAAATTCCATATTCTGGTTTAATAGCTTTTCAAAGCTATCCAGGTTTCTGAGCTGACCGATGTTAAAGTTTTTATCCGCAAGAATGTGCTGAGGTTCATCCCCAAAAAATTGCATCATTAATACCTGACGCTGAATACTGGGACTGATCTTGCCCCTCTCCCAGCGGCTGATAGCTTGCGCGTCAATATCTTTGAACTCGTCATTAAATGCTATCAGTGCATCCGCTAACTGCTCCTGTAGCAAATCACGCTCGTCACGGCGCCTGCACATATAGTCTTGAATATCCTTGAATGATTCCTGCATACCCACTCCCATTGCCTTTAATAGTTTCGGCGTTAAATATAGCTGGACGACATCAGCAAAATAAAATTCGTATCATATGCTTAAGCGCTTTATATAAACAGACAAGGGATAAACAAACAAGATCAAAAAATAAGACAACCAGTCGCGCCATACAAATCACATAAGTTTCTTTATCGCCTGCGATAAATTGACAAACACTGCAAGTTATTAAAAAGCCACGTATGATAATGGCAGATATTTTTAGGGGTTGGCGATAGTGAATACGATCAAAAAGTTTGTGTGGTTTTATGGGTTTATTATCAGCCTGATAGTCTGTGCACAAACGTCAACCGCACAGACACTGGCATCGCAGCAAGCAGCTTATGTAGGCAGCCAAAGCTGTAAAACCTGCCATCAAGAAGCCTATCAAAAATGGCAGACCTCACATCACTTCCAGGCCATGCTCAAAGCCGACCAACACTCTGTTCGTGGTGACTTTGATAATGCGGTCTTCGAATATGCCGGCCTGAAACACCGTTTCACTAACAAAAACGGTAAATATTACGTCACTACCGATAATGCCGATGGCCAGCTGGAAACCTTTGAGATCGCCTATACCTTTGGTTTTACACCGCTGCAGCAATATTTGATTGCGATGCCCGATGGCCGCTATCAAACCCTGAGCATCACCTGGGATGACCGCCCCCAAAAACAAGGTGGCCAGCACTGGTACCACCTCTATCCCGATGAAACTATCAAAGCCGGTGATGCCCTGCACTGGACCGGACACTATCAAAACTGGAATACTCGCTGCGCCGCCTGCCATTCGACGGATTTACAGAAAAATTATCAGATAGAATCCAATACATTTTCTACGACGTTTTCCGAGATCAATGTGGCCTGTGAAGCCTGCCATGGGCCGGCCGAAAACCACCTGAAATGGGCTCAGTCGACAACAAAAAATTCACAGAAGAATACCGACAAAGGTATTTTATCGTTGAGCGATGCCGGCAATTGGACATTTTCACCCGGTCAAAAAATAGCCCACAGGGTGGATAAAAAACACCCAACAACACAAGTCGATACCTGCGCGTCCTGTCACTCGCTGCGCACCGAACTTAAACCCATGCAGGCCGGCACGGCATTCAGTGATCAACATGGCCTGCGTCTACTGGAAACGGCCTATTACCAAACCGATGGTCAGGTACGGGAAGAAGTTTATGTCTATGGCTCCTTCCTGCAAAGCAAGATGGCCGAGGCTGGCGTCGTCTGCAGTAACTGCCATGATGCCCACAGTGGCGAAGTGATAGGTGGCAAAGAAAACGTCTGCATGCAGTGCCATGATTCACAGACCTATAACCGCCCCAGTCATCACCAGCATACGGTCGGCCAAGCCGGCAGTTTCTGTGTCGACTGCCATATGCCTGAGACCACCTATATGGGTGTCGATGCCAGACGTGATCACAGCTTCCGTATTCCACACCCGGAATTAAGTGATGAATTTAATACCTCTAATGCCTGTACCGGATGCCACAACAAAAAAAGCAATGCCTGGGCAACACAGCAACGCGAATTTTGGCCTAACAAAAAACTGCTGTCTGCCGGGCCTGATGTCGACTACACCCGCCTGTTAGCCGCCAGCAATGCCGGAGACCCTGGCGTATTAACACCTCTGATTGAGTTGATAAACAACCCAAAACAGCCCTATATCAAACGTGCCACGGCCCTGCTCAATCTGGCTAACTACCCATCACAGCCAGCCTTTTCAACATCGATGGCGATTTTACAAGATGATAGCGCGCTGTTACGCGCGGCAGCTATTCGCTCTTTAGCCTATGTTCCGCAGCAGAAACGCCGCGGTTATGTCTCGTTGCTAAATGATTCAAGTAAATCGGTACGCATGGAGCTGGCGCCTTTTCTTGCCGGTTTATCCACACAGAATATGCCAGAAGCCATCACAGATATGATGGGTGAATTGTATAGAGAATATATTCAGCTGCAGATGATGCAGGCCGATCAACCTTCGGCACAGTTATCGCTGGGGAATTTTTATCTGAGCCTGAACGCCTCTGCCGAGGCCATAAAAGCCTACCAGCAAGCCCTGGTTATTTCTCCCAGCTTTGTACCGGCCCTGTTAAATCTATCCGATTTATATCGACAGTTTGGCGATGAAAAACAGGCCATATTGTATTTACAGCAAGCCGTCACAAAAGCCCCGGATTCAGCCTCGGCCGCCCATGCCATGGGCCTGGCAAAAATACGTATCAAACAAAACCATGAGGCCATGAACTACCTGAAAAAAGCCGTTGAACTGAATGCCAACAATAGCCGCTTCGCCTATGTCTACGCCGTGGCATTACATTCCGATGGGCAGGTAAAAAAGGCCTTGGCCGCGGCTCAGGCCGGATTAAAAACCAACGGCAATAGCCCCGAGTTATTACAATTCATGGTTTCAACCTTGCAGGCCGAAGGGCGTTATATGGAAGCTGCGGGCTATAAAAGCCGCCTGGATAAATTAACGCCGTAACCGTGTAAAGAGCATAACAATAGAGGCGTTAACTCCAGACCGGGACGATAACGCTGGGTGACTATTTCGACATTATCCACCAGGGCTGGAAATAAACGTATTCTGAACCGGATGGACGCGGATTTTATTCCGGTGGCTTAGCGTAATGAATGGGTTTATTGGGTTCTACAACACCATTGATAGCGGCATAGGATTGCCAGCTTTTTGCCAATGCTTTTAAACGTTGAGGGTATTTTTTAGCTAAATCTACAATCTCGCCTGGATCTGTCGTTAAATCATAAAGCTGCCATCTATCGGTACCGTATGGTGCTGGTGCCTTAAAAATTTTCCACTGGCCCTGACGATAAGCTCTGATACCAAATAACTCACCACCAAAGCCCCGCTGCTCAAAAGCATTACCGTTACCACCTTGTATCAGCTTATTGAGGGCTAAGCCCTGCATGGCCAAGCTTGTGACGGAGTCTTGCGGAAATGGGTGTTTTGCAGCGGCAACTTCCAGCAATGTCGGCATGATATCCATAACATGTACCGGTGTAGAAATTGGCTTAGCCGCCTTTTTCCAGTTGGCTGGCGGCTTGATAACTAACGGGCTTAGTACACCGCCCTGGGTTTGATAACCCTTCATCAGACGTAAAGGCGCGGCCAAACCATAGGCCCAGCCAGGGCCTATGTCGGTATTGGAACCAGGCAATCCTCGGTTCCCCAGAGCATTGTTGAAGGTCTCGAGAAACTTGATATCGCCATTACTCAACTTAATATAATCTTCCATGGTGGTTTTACTGGGGCCATTATCGGAGAAGACCAGAAACATCGTATTGTCATATTTGCCCAGTTGTTTCAGGCGTTTTATCAGGCGCCCAATATTTTCATCGGCGCGGTCTATCATCGCGGCATAGACCTCCATATCCCTGGCGGAAATGGCCTGTGCTTTTTTATCCAGCGTATTCCAGGCCGGAATCCATTTGGGTCGCGGCTGGGCCTTTACATTGGCCTCGATAAAACCTTTTTCTTTTAAACTCTTCAGGCGACTTTCTTGTAAAACATCCCAACCTTGATCGTACACAGCCTTATATTTTTTAATCACGTCTTCGGGCGCATGCAAGGGGTTATGTGGTGCGGTAAAAGACAGAAAGGCAAAAAACGGCTGCTCTTTGCTGGCCTCAATATAGTTGATGAGTTTAGTGGTAAAGAAGTCGGAGGAGTAAAAGTTTTTGGGCAGCTCTACAACCTTGTGACCTTCAACAAAGGTGCTGGGTTTGGAGGGAAACAGCGGCGTATTATCCCAGTGACTGGCACCACCATTAAGCAAGGCATAACTGTCATCAAAGCCTCGTCCGGCAGGCCAGGTCTCGGGATTTTTATTACCCAGATGCCACTTGCCCGTCATCATCGTACGGTAGCCGGCATCACGTAAAACCGTAGCCAGGCTGATGACTCGATTATTTAAATACCCCTCATAACCGGGTTTTCCTTTCTGGTTTTCGGTTGTTCCTGCATGAGAACCGATACCGGTTCTATGATGATCCATGCCGGTCATTAACGAGGCGCGGGAGGAAGAACAGTTGGGGGTGACATGGAACTGGGTTAACAAGACACCCTGATCAGCCAGCTCATCGATGTTGGGCGTTTGAATCTCGCTACCCATCGCGCCCAAATCGCTGTAACCGGCATCATCCAGAACAATCATAACGATATTGGGGCGCTCAGCGGCAAACGCCGAGGTCACAGTGGCAAAAAACAAACTGCTGAGTAATGCCTTGAATCGACTGCTTGAATGTTCCCGCTGGCGTGTTATCACCTCTTGCTTTATAACACTTAGTGAACGTGTTTTTTTCATGACGGGGATTCCTCAGCGAGTGAATAAGGTAAACAGGCAGGCCTGTGTGTTTTGTTATTTTAGGGTAAGCAAGCTTTAGCCTTGCGTCTACAGCAAACAATACATTTCCAGGCCCATACACATAAAAATGTCCTATCACACATTGGCAAATAATCTGCACACATCTTTGTGTGCAGGCTTTCTTATAATGATCACAGTCATTTAATCCATTGTTTAAAAAAATAGATCCTAAAAAGGAAACCACTATGAAGAGCTTAAAACCCGGGGGCATCATCAAGGGGCTGACATTAAGCCTTGCAGCTGCTGTAGGTGTCATGCCACAAGCGAGTGCCAAAGACATTATTCACGATGCGGAGTTTTACGTATTAAAGGCGCAATACGGCGATAAATGGGCCGAACAGGATAAAGAGTATCAGGCCAAGTTAGCCAAGCTGAAAGAAAAACACGGTACCCCACCTAATATTATCCACGTCATGTGGGACGATACACCGATGGGAGATGTGGGCATACCTGCGCTTCAACAGCTCAGAGGTTTCTCTACGCCCAATATCAATAAACTGGCCGCCGAAGGCATTAACTTTACCCGCATGTATACCGAGCCTTCCTGTACCCAGAGTCGTGCCGCGGTGATTACCGGCAGACACCCGGTGCGAAACGGTATGACCAATGTGGGCTTTCCCTATGAATACGGTGGCCTGGCTCAAAGTGAAGTCACTCTGGCCGAGGTGTTAGGCAAGGCAGGTTATGCCACTGCATTTTATGGTAAGTGGCATTTGGGTGATGTAGAGCAAAGCTATGCGTCCAAACAGGGCTTCGATGAAGCTGTCTGGACGCCTTATAATCAGTTCCCGGTTAATTATGGTCCACATGCAGAATTGGTCGGCATGGTACTGCCTACGTCGACCAATCCTGAAATCTACCCGGATGACCCCTATGATATAGACAAGGGCTGGAGAACTGCTGACCATGCCGCGGTCTTAACCGGCACCAAAGGTGGACCTGTACGAGAATTGGTTGCCGCGGGTGATGTACCAGGCTGGTATAAGGTGATGGACGATAATAAGAAGCGCACGATTGCGTTTATCGACAAGAGTAAAAAGGCCAACAAGCCGTTTTTTATTGCCTACTGGCCATCAATTACCGCCTTTCAGCCACGACCTGAAAAAACCAATGTCTCCGGCGGTTTCTTGCAGGAAGGTCTGATGGATCTGGATCCCTTCATCGGTGAGTTAATGGATCATCTGAAGGCACAAGGTTTGGCCGAAAATACCTTAGTTGTATTGATGGCTGATAATGGTCCTATGACACACAATGGCCCTCCGGGCATGGTTGAAACCTTATACCGTGGTGGCAAGGGCGACTATACCGAAGGTGGTATTCGAGTACCGGCAATGGCCTGGTGGCCTGGGATGATCGATGCTGGACAGACTGTGGGTGATATTCTTCATGAGACGGATTTATTTACCACCTTTGCCAAAATTGCTGGTGCTGAAAAATACATTCCTAGAGATCGTATTATCGACGGTGTGGATCAAACCGCTTTATTCCTGAAAGGTGATAGCTACAGCCGCAGGGACTATGTGCATATTTATACCGGTGATATTTATGCCGCGACGGTTAAAGGGCGTTTCAAGCGCCACTGGGTAGGTGACTTACCTGGCTTAACCGGAGCCTCTTTCTATGACTTGTATAACGACCCACGTGAAGTGCAGCCTAGACTACTGCCAGGGTTTACGACCAAGGGCATGTTTAATTCCATGCGAGCCAGACACGAAATCTGGATGGAGAAATACCCTAATGAGAAAGAAGCACGTGGCATGCCGTTTACCGGCATAGAAGATGCGCGACCTGGGCTGGTTAAAGCCTCACAAGCCCGCTTCAAAAAAGGTGACGTGCCATTTGATGTTGATAAAGTGATCAAGCGTTCACGCGAATACAGTGGCTTTGAATCCAACTGGGGTGTTGAATAAACGCTAGATAATCCAATCTCTTTTAAGCCTCTGCGTAGCAATACCCAGAGGCTTTTTTATTTTTAAAGTGTCATTCTGGCTCTGATCAGACACCCGATTCCGCTCTAGCAACCTTGCTGGGGAAAACCTTGTTATGCGGCTTTCCCGCCGGTTAATTCAAAGCCCGTTATCAACCCGGGGCACAAACCTAATACCGCTATGCGATTATGGATTCCAGATTCAGGCTTACCACATTATGGGGCGTTGCCCACATTTCTAGGCGCTCTGAGGGGATAGAGGGGCGTTCCCTTAATGATGATGGCGATAATACGGCAGGAGGCACAAGCAGACGTTATGTTTTGCGTGGATTTACGCTTGGATCTGATGCAAACCAGTGAGGGTGAAGATTCGATATATCTAATGCGGAGCATTAGCAAGCTCCGAGTTTTAACTTTATGGCAGGCGATACGGATTTTTGTGCTTTCCATAGTCAACGCCATTACAAGTGCAAGCTGATGATAATTGCGCTTAAGATCTGTAGTTAATTACCGGCTTATATGAGTGCTGGCGCTTTCACCACATGAATTATGAACCCAATGATTAAGCTCATCAGGAAGATAGCTTCGCAACTCATCCAGGCCGGTATCAAATTGCATATTCATTACGCTGAGAATAGTGCTTCCGGCATTAAATATCTCACTGCCATTAGGCATATTCTGCTGTTTTTTAAATGCGTTTTCTAATAGCTGAATAAAGTCTGCCATAAATTTATTCAACAAATTTGCATGCGTAGTTTGTGATAATCTTTGCTGTACAGGCACAGGTAAAGACCCAAGCTCTTTTGATCTGTCTGACCAAATAACATAGCTGTTTTTTATTTCATCACGCAGTGATCTTTTATCGTCAGATGATAAATATTGTTTAGCAGAATAAAAGCATGCCATTCCTCTAAGCTTGGCAATGGCTTCCATGCATGAAATATGTGTATTTAGGAAAAAGTGTGTGACTAAGATTTTGTCACACTGATGATTTTGCTGTTTGATATACACATCAGAAAAGCACCACATAAGCTGGTGAATACTGGCGAGTAAAGCACTGTGTTGTTCAAAGTTATCCAGAGCAGCCTGTTTGTTCCAATGAAGTTGAATCGTTAACCACTGCTGTATAACTTCAAAAAAAGTTTCATGGGTTTCAAACACAAAAAACAGTTCGGCCTTATCATCCAGTTCTACAAACATTTCAGAAATTTTAGTCGATGTTGATTGGGTGATATCTGCAAAAAAGGTATCCCCTTCAATTTGTGCTGTGCTAGTCCCTCTATGTGAGCGCACATATTGACATACTTCATTAAGTTCATGTATGACATCAAGGGCTTTTAACCAATTTTGATGCTGTTTATGACTTTGCATTAAGGTATTCATAGTCTGGCCTTTTTTAATCGCTGATGCATGTTAATAACAGCTGCGCCTGGAAGCTCCAGAAACACACCGAGGCGTGATGAAAATCTGCATGGGCAGAGCAGCTTCATCACGGCTAGCTTAGAACTTCATTTCTCCCCATAACCAGAACTTGGTGGTATCAGCCATTGCTACATCCCCTTCGCTGTAACCCGCATATTTGAAGCCGACGTTGTATTTTTTGGCAAAGGGTTTTACTGCCAGGAAATCGATTTCAGAGCCCAGGTCTTTACCGGAATCATTAGCCGAGAAGTCATGGGCCATAACAACAAATTTCATGCCCACAGCCTTGACGACAGCCTTGATATAAAGATCTTCCAGGCCATCATCAGGAGTACTTAAAAACTTATCGGCCCAGCCATTAAAGGCATGGTTGGTACCGTATTTAGACGTGAAACCATACTCACCATGATCAGAGCCCAGCAGTTCATAACCGGCAGAAAGACTCCAGTTGTCCATGCCATAACCAAGCTCTAACAACATATAATCAGCATCGTTTTTACTTGCGGTGGTTTCATTACTTTGAGTAGCGAATTCTGCGCTGTAAAGTAATTGACTGCTTTCACCCAGCTTGGCTTGGCCGACAAATCGAATACCGAGGGTATCCAGAGTATCTCCAGCATCATTATCGAGGCCATAATAAAAGCCACTGACCTTGCCTATACCATCGAAGCTATAAGCAAGGTGGGTAAAAATATCCTTGGTTTTTTGATGATCACCAAGAACTGTATTTTGACGCCCCGAGTATGTTGCGATTAGGTCCAGCCGGCCTAGCTTATATTTAGCCGTTAACGCATCAAAGGTTTGCTCATGTTGACGCCAGCCAACATTACCGATAAAACGGGCATTATCTATAATCAAACGCTGTCTGCCGGCAATAACCTCAAGGCCTTCCACGGGTTTAAAAGACAAATAGGCCTGATTTAATTCCGTCATTTCTGGATCGGCAATGACATTGTATTGATGATTTTTATCAGCAGGATAGGGGTTGTAATCACCCATGCCTGCAACCACACGTACATCGTCCATTTCAACAAAGGCCGTGGTCTTAGCCAGCTCTGCGGTTTTATAACCTAAACGTGTACGCAGGGTTAAAGCCATGGCCGTATCTTTAGGGTTATCAACATCGGCCGATTCATAACGCATACGCGCATCCAATGTGGCTTTACCTCCGCTAACAGCTTCATAGAAGTCATCCGCCTGAACCTGAGTTGAAAGTGTTACAGCTATAAGCGCCAAGCTCGGTGCTGATAATGTGCATGGAAATAAATTTTTCATGGCTACTCCAAATTTTATTTTTTTGACCTGTTAGCCATGAAGGCTTAGTACACATTCATGGCTGATTGTTCCTGTATTTTTTTATTGCCGGCTTTGATAATAATCCGGCAAGGTTTGTTAACTCACTTCAATGAGTTGCGCCGTGCCATCGGGCAATACTTCATGCATATGACCTGCAGGTTCTTCAATAAACTGCACCATGACAAGGTTAATAACGGCGGCACCGGCGATGATCATAAAAAACTGAGAAGTTTCAACAAAGGAATAGCAGGTTAGGAATGTAACCGCGCCTACGTTTCCATACGCGCCTACCATGCCGGCAATCTGACCTGTCATTCTGCGCTTCACCAATGGCACCATGGCAAAGACTGCACCTTCACCGGCTTGCACAAAGAAAGAGCAGAACATCACCGCCGCGACGGCTAACGGCAGCGCCCAGGCTGCTGTGATTTGTGACAACATCATATAACCTACGGCTAAGCCGGCGATTAACACTGACAAGGTTTTTTTGCGCCCCAGTTTATCCGACAAGTAACCACCTCCTGGGCGGGCAACAAGGTTCATTAATGCAAAAGCGCCGCCTAATAAGCCGGCCTTAACCGGGCTAAGATCAAACGTTTCCATAAAGAACGCTGGCAACATCGATACAACGGCTAATTCAGAACCAAAAGTTACAAAGTAAGACCAGTCAAGAATCGCGACCTGTTTAAATTTATAGCGATCCAGTTTAGGCACTTCTTTTGATAAATTTTCTTTATTCACCGACCAGATTTGATAAAACTGATAAACAAATAAAACCGCCAGTAAACACCACATAATTATTGCGGTAGTTTCCGACAGAAGATTCACGCCGCTGGGTGAAAGCTTCCAGCAAAGCACTGCCAGTGCAATATACATAGGCACATTCATGGCGATGTAAAACCAAAAATCCCTTTTGTTAGAAACTTCCAGGCCACCGGTTTTTTTCGGTTTAAAGTACGTTGCACCTTTAGGTGTATTACGCGCATTGATGTAGAAAAATACACCATAAAAAAGTGCCACCACACCCGTGGTGGCGATGGCATAACGCCACGCATCAGCACCCATGGCATCGGCATAAAGATAGGTGGCAATAGCCGGTAAAGACCATGCAGCAGCGGCAGAACCAAAGTTACCCCAGCCGCCATAAACACCTTCGGCCAAACCTACGTTTTTAGCCGGAAACCATTCGCCCACCATACGGATGCCAATAACAAAACCGGCACCGATAAAACCACATAAGAAACGGAACAAAGCCAATTGCTCATAGGATTGGGCAAAGGCGAATCCCCAGCATAAAAATGCCGAGACAATTAATAAGATACTGTAAACAATCCGTGGCCCCAGCTTATCAACCAACATGCCAATAATAATACGGGCGGGAATGGTTAAGGCGACGTTAAGAATTAACAAGGCCTTCCACTGAGCATTGTTCATATCGAAGGCTTCCATAATGAAAGGCTTCATCGGTACATATGAGAACCACATGACAAAGGTTAGGAAAAAGGCAAACCACGTTATGTGGAGCGTCTTTATAGACGAGTCGGAAAAATCCAACAGATTAAGTTTGGCGTTGCTCATTACACTTCTCCATAAATCATAAATATTTAAAGATTAATTATTGCTAATGGAGGTATCTCAAAAACTGTGCCAATCATTTTTTTGTGGCACGGTTTTAGTCAAAAAACGATGAAATGTTTAGTTACGGTGCATAAAAGTGGTTATTTTGAAAAGTGATGGTGCAGAGATAAACCAGGCTCAAATGAAAAAATTTTAAATAACAGGTTTTTATCAAGGGCTTGCCCATTGTCAGTGCAAAAGAAGGTAAACATTAATAAATAACAACTGATAATTATCTGGAATAATAAATTACAAACGTACAAGACATTGATTTTAAATGTCTTTTTGTCTTTATAGGCTGAGGGTTTTTATGTAATTTTTATTGGGGCAAGGTTGATCGATCTATAAAAACAAATCGTCGACGATGCCCACATTCAATGCAAACAAGCTGTTTTTAACGGGTTATATAACGATGCCTGACAATGTTAGCCTGACAGCTTGCCAGAATCATCATGCAGCATCAGCTGCTCAAGCTGAAGCAATGCACTATCAAAATCAAAGTTGGCAATCTCTTCTGTCAGCTGTTGAAGAATCTCGGTGCATTCGGCCGGCAATAATTCGGGTAGCTGTTCTACCAACTCCAAGGCTTCTGTATCACAGTCTTGCAGTAGTTCCTGTAAGCGGTTCAGCAATTCAGGAATTTTTTGTGTTGTTGAAGCAGGTCCATCTGCCACTGGCGCAGACTCCTCTCTTAAGGATTCCAGGCCGGCCAATACTACGTTTAAATGATCCGTTAGAATCGCAAGCTGTGACTGCAAAGCTGCGCTTCTATCCTCAACCTGTTCAGGTAATGCATTACAAGCCAGCTCTAATACCGCCGCGGCCTGCTGTACATCGCAGGCTCCGATATTACCCGCCACACCTTTTAAGGTATGTGCACTACGGCTGGCGGCTTGAGCATCATCGTCGACTAATGCCGCATAGAAACGCTGTTCAAAATCGGCCTCACGCAACAGGAATTTACGCAGCATCTTGCTGTAAAAGACACTGTCGCCCTGGCATATTTCCAGCCCAGCCTGCGTGTTTACCCCGGGATATGCGGGAAGCTGCACGTCCTGTTTAACGACTTTTTTAGGCACAGCGGCGGCGGGATGTTTTGGCTTGATCCATCTGGCCATCGTCGTCAACATATCGGCGATGTTAATGGGTTTACTGATATGGTCATTCATACCCACGGCTAACACTTTTTCTCTATCCCCGACCATGGCATTGGCCGTCATCGCCAGCACCGGCAGGTTTTTGAACTTTGCCTGTGCACGAATACGCCGTGTGGCCTCATAGCCATCCATGACCGGCATCTGGCAATCCATCAATACACCATCAAATTCTTCTGTGGATAATAGCGCTAAAGCTTGCTCACCGTTATTGGCTAACACCACACTCATGCCATTACTGCGCAGCAGCTCCAGCGCCAGTTCCTGATTATTTTCGTTATCTTCCACCAACAATATTTTTCCGCCGGCCAAAGAAGCAATGGCAGTATCCAGTTCTTCCACCCTATGAATGGCGCGGTTATCTTGCATGAGCTCATGGCCTTTTGATAACAGGACGGCATCCAGCAAGCTTGAAGGTGTTACCGGCTTGCTCAAAAAACTGCTCACGGTGATATCACTGGCCGCAAGGGAGACGTCCTCCAGCCCATAGGCCGTCACCATGATAACCGTTGGCAGCTGCTGCAGTTTGGGGTTTTTCTGAATTAATGCGGTGGTGGCGATACCGTCCAGCTTGGGCATCTTCCAGTCGATAATCACCAACTCATAGGGGGCATCTGCAGCGCAGGCCTCTAACATGCTTAAGGCCTGCTCGCCGTTGCTAGCTTCATCTATCTGCAAGCCAAAACCCGATAACATGCTGCCTATAATTTCTCGGGATGAGGCATTATCATCCACCACCAAAACCTTCAGCGCATCAAGCTCCCGATGATTGATCACTGCTGCAGGCTTTGTCCCCTGCTGCAGTTTTAAGCTGCAGGTGAAATGAAAGCTACTGCCCTTGGCGACTTCACTCTCCAGCCAGATTTCTCCGCCCATCAATTCCACCAGATGTTTGCTGATCGCCAGGCCAAGACCGGTACCGCCAAATTCACGTGTGGTTGAGGTATCTGCCTGACTGAACGATTGAAACAACAGAGGCTGCTTTTCAAGCGGAATACCCAGACCGGTATCACGCACGGTAAACTGCAGCATGACCTGATCATCATGCTGCTGCAGTAATTTAACGCCAACAACAACCTCACCGGCTTCGGTAAACTTAACCGCGTTATTACCCAGATTCACCAGCACCTGACTTAAACGCAGAGGGTCACCGATTAAATCACCGGGAAAATCGGCAGGAAAATCAAACAACAATTCCAGGCCTTTTTCCTCTGCATTTAATCCCACCAGGTTAGCCAGGTTATCAAATACCTCTTTAAGGCGGAAATCCACCTGCTCCACATGTAGCTTGCCCGCCTCTATCTTGGAGAAATCCAGAATGTCATTGATGATGCCCAGTAACGACTCTGCCGAGCGGTGTACTCTGGAGACATAGTTACGTTGTTTTTTATCCAGCCCGGTCTGCAGCGCCAGATAAGACATGCCGATAATAGCATTCATAGGTGTGCGGATTTCATGGGACATATTGGCGAGAAAATCGGATTTGGCCAGGGTTGCGGCCTGAGCATCATCGCGGGAGCCCGCTAATTCACTTTCGTAGACCTGGGAGGATCTTATATAGTTACGGAACATGCGATAAACAAAAAACAGAATAATGATGAGTATCAATATTTGAATCACCGCGGTAACACTGAGCGTGATATGTGCAACGCCGGTGCTTTTTTGGGCCGAAACATTAGCCTCGTCATTCTGCGTGATATGTGTACTGGCAAAGGTTGCCAGTGCCGATTGCAGTTTCTCGTAACTGACGCGTTCCTGATCGCTGATGCTAATAAAAGCGGCGACCCGGATGCCCTTATCGATATAATAACGGGTTTTTTCCAAAGCCTGGCGGTAATCATGCCAGCGGCTAATAATGCGTTCAAATTCCACAAACCCTGGCATATCTGAATCGGCGGTTTGAAATCTCTGCTGCCAACTTTGCAGCTGAAGTTCTAGTTCGACCATTCTGGCATCGAGTTGCCGCTGTGATTTGGCGATCAGGGTTTTATTCGGGGCCAGCACCGATTCCATCGATAACATACGGATATTGGCAATCGGTGTGATAATTGTTCGCTCGATTTCATTAAGCCGATTTGCAGTATGGTTCATGGTGATAATAGACTGATCAACATCATCAAGATTGGCAAGATTAAACAGGCTCTGGCCGATAAGCAGCAGTGATGCGATAACAAGAAGAAAGACGATATTACGTGTCAGTGTGCGTTCTTCGGCACCTTTCTCTGCGCTTTTTTCTGCACTAGTATTTTTTATGGCTGTTTTTTCTCTGTGCTGTTGATTCACTTGGACGGCTCCTGAATAGTCTGCCGGTTGATAGACAAAGGCCGTTGTTTGTCTAACGGATAATCCGCCACTGTACGCAGCGACCAATGGTCGGGGGTGACTTGCAAATCCCGCAGATAAACAAAAGCCGATCGCCCGGGCTTAAAGGCAAGCTCTTTGTTTACCGCATAAACATTGTTGGGTGTGGGTAAAAAGACCATCAGGTTTTGTTCAAATAAATAACGCAGGTATTCCGCCAGAAAAGGCACGTAGCGATCCGAGTCGGCATTGATGCTGAACAACTGCTCGGTATAGGCCTTTAATGTTTTATTGGCAGGAATTGTTGACCAGTCGTTGGCCGGATTGTAGACAAAAAACGCCGACCACGGATGTTTAAACCAGTCGTAGTTACCCCATAATAATAGATCCCAGGGTTTTTCATTGCTCTGTTTCCAGGTGCCATGTAACTGATGAAACACCTGTTGTTCGGTAGCCAGAATCTCGACCTTTAAATCAATATTAACCTGGGCCAAGAAATATTGAATGTCTCTGATCAAAAACAGAAAACTCTTTTGCGCCAGCAAGGTTAATTGTAAAGGCTGCTGCGGATCCAGCCCCTGTTGTTTTTGATACTGTTGTACCATGGCTTTTAACGCCTCGGTACTGGTATCGTTGCGGCGATAAAATTCTGCAAAATAGTCGTCCAGCAGATCGATGGCCTCATCAACTTTATAGAAGTTTGGCGAGACCATGGTGGGCGATAAAACCCCCTCCCCCAGCATGGCTAAATTTAATAGATATTCCTGATCGATGGCATGATTAATCACAAAGCGTATACGTGCATCTGTTAGCGCCTTGTGGCCATTGATTAGATTGATATGCATCGCATAGTTATTCAACGATGGCGAGATGGCCAGCTTGGCATAAGGCGAAAGCACCGTCGCAGTCAGGTCGGCAAACTTGACCGGACTGATATCAATAATGCCCTCATGCTCTAACACCGAATCCCTGGCCTTATCCATACCAAACTCACTATAAATGGTGATGGTTTCAACTTTGGGTTTGTCCTCTCCCCAATAGAGAGCATTGGCCTTGAGCACGGCCTTTTTACTGCGCCTATCCCCTTCTATATAACCTTCATGGAGGATATAGGGGCCTAATGCATAGAGGCCAGGCTCGGCCAGATTGGGGCAGGTTGGCTTGCCATTCCAGCCAAACTTGGCCAGATATTCAGCTGTGTAAAATTGCAGCCACATGGCATCGTTTATAAATGCGCCATAGGCCTCTGTTAGATGGAATCTAACCGTATAGTCATCCACTTTTTCCACCCGATCGAGGATGGTGTGCAGCTTGGAGAAGGTGGAGGGTTGGCGTTGGAAGTGGCGCATATTGGACAACACCGAATTGGCATCAAAGGCAGAGCCATCCTGAAACCTTACGCCACGGCGTAATTCAAACTGCCAGGTTTTGTCATCGATACTGTGATGGCTCTTGGCCAGATCGTATTGCCAGCCTCGGGCATTGCCGGCCGGTCTCACGAGTGCGGCATTGATCGCATGAGAGATGGCAAGATAAGGCAGATTGGGCAGGAATAACTTAACATGAGAACCCGGCTGGAACTGGTTGCTGACTCGCAGCGCAGTGTCATCGGCATAAAGACCTATGTCCGGCGCATCGGAGGCCCGAGCCACCTGGAAATTCAATAACACAAGGGCCTGTAGCAGAATGGCCTTTAAGCAGTTTTTTAGGCTCATTTCTATCTACATCCATTTACACCGGCTTCAGCAGCAATTATTCATCTTCCCCCTAAAAAACGCAACTATTAGCATTCACCTCAAGCTAAGCAGCTGTTATATCGATGGTTTTACTAATTTATGGGGTAAAGCGAACAGATTCAATATCAACCGAATAGCGCACTACTGGCCATCAGCTGAGGCAGCTAAACACTTTTAGGCGCTGCTAACACACATTAACAACACAGTAGTACACAGCGTTCTGACGCTGGCATTGCAATACTGCATACACGTTTGGTGATTAGCCAACAAAACTGCCAATACAAGGAGCACGGCAATGGAACATGAAACCTACTATATGAGCGATGCCAGATTTGAAGCGACACTGCGTCACATCATGGAAACTAAAACAGAGATTAAAGATATCGAGATAGAAGTGATTGATGACTCCCACTATTACCAGGAAATCGTCACTCCTGAACAAGACATACATTTTTATGTCCAATGATCATCTCTTAGAAGACTATTTATGCCTGTATATGCTGCGCCAATATGCTCTGCAACTCGGCAGCATTTACCGGCTTGCTTAGATAAGCGACTGCGCCGGCGGCTAAGGCTCTTTGCCTTTCTTGTGCATCATTATTTCCGGTCACAAACAGCACCGGAATATTTTGCATATTTTCATGTTTTTTCAGCTGTGCACAGACCTCAAAACCATCCATTTCCGGCATCATGATATCCAGCAAAATCGCCGCGGGCATAGGCTGCTTTTCCGCAATTTGTAGGGCTTTTGCTCCCGAGGTTGCGGCCTTAACTCTATACTTAACTTTAAGTATATGACTAAGAAGGTGAATATTATCGGCCTCGTCATCCACGACCAGAATGGTTTTTTTGATATCAGTCATTAGAGAGTCTCTGCAATTCTATTAAAAGCTGCGCGGCCAGATCAAAATCAAAATCATCTAATGCCTGCTGCATTTTTACTATTTCAGTATTGCCATTCATTAACGGCAGTAGCTGTTGTAATACCTCGATGGCATCGGTATCGCTATCCGCTATCAATGCCTGTAACTGCACCCAGAGTTCGCCTATATGACTGCTTTCAACAGGTACATCCACATGGCCAGTAACAACATTTTCTGTGAACAATGGCTCAGCGGAATTAAACAGCTCGCTTAAGGCGTCCTGCACCTTATTCAGCATACTGATCAAGTGTGTTAAAGAGGCATCAACATGCCCTGCAGGTACGGGATTATTGCAGGCCAGTTCCAAAGCCGCAGCGGCTTGTTGTACTTCGCTGGCGCCAATATTACCCGCAGCCCCTTTTAGACTATGCGCCTCACGGCTGGCCGCCTGTTCATCCCCGCTTAATCGTGCGGCGTTAAAACGCTGTAGGAAAGCCGCCTCTCTTTGATGGAATTTTTTCAACAACTTCACATACAATTCGGCATTATCCTGGCAAGTGGCCAGCCCCGCCTGTCTATTCACACCATCGATAGCGGTGAAGAGTAACCGGCCCTTCGGTGCCTGTTCTGCATCTTGAGGCTTTGTATTTGAGGGTTCAGCAGGCTGAATCCACTTTGCCATCGTCGTAAACAGTTCGGTCACCGCAAAGGGTTTACCAATATGATCGTTCATGCCACTGGCCAGCGCCTTCTCTTTGTCGCCAACCATGGCATTAGCCGTCATCGCCAATATCGGCAGCTGGTTAAATTCAGCTTGTTGGCGAATGATTTTGGTCGCCTCGTAACCATCCATCACCGGCATCTGGCAATCCATCAAGATACCGTCGAAACGTTGATGCGCCAGGATATCCAGAGCTTGTCTGCCATTATTGGCAACGGTGGTGATCATGCCGTTATTTCGCAATAACGCCTGTGCCAGCTCCAGATTCACTTCGTTATCTTCAACTAAAAGAATTTGTGCGCCCTGTAACTTGGCAATCGCCTTATCGATTTTCACTTCCCTGCGGCTGACACTGCTATCGGACATTAACTCCCGCCCCTGAACACGCAAGATGGCATCCAGCAGGCTGGACGGCGTAACCGGTTTGCTCAGAAAACTACTGATATCAACGGTGCTTGCAGCAGCGGCTGCATCTTCACGTGCATAGGCTGTCACCATAATCACCGCGGGCATATTTTCCCCCGGTATCAGCTCAGCGATTTTTTTACAGGTTTCAATGCCATCCATATCCGGCATTTTCCAATCCATGATAATCAATTCATAGCGCGCTTGGGGCTGAGTCTGAGCCATCATTTTTAAGGCCTCGGCACCACTGCCGACACTGTCTACCGATAAACCAAAACCTGTTAACTGACTGCTTAATATTTCTCTAGAGGTACTGTTGTCGTCCACAACCAGTGTGCGCATGGCGGTGATATCGGGTTTAACGATCGCGCTTTTCTCCGCAGACAGCACCTGCCCCGCAAAACGTACGGTAAAATGAAAACAGCTGCCCTCACCTTCTACGCTATCAAACCAGATCTGCCCACCCATTAATTCGGTGAGTTTTTTACTGATGGCCAGACCCAGGCCGGTACCACCATATTCACGTGTGGTTGAACTATCGGCTTGGGAAAACGACTGGAACAGGGTTTTTTGTTGAGCCACAGGAATACCCAGGCCAGAATCCTGCACCGTAAATTTCATTAACAGGCTTTCAGACTGTTGTTCCAGGATCTTGGCCTGCACAACAATCTGGCCCTTGTTGGTAAACTTCACCGCATTATTACTCAGATTCACCAGCACCTGGCCCAAACGCAGAGGATCACCGATCAGAGCTGAAGGTAAATCCATAGGCAGATCAAACATCAGCTCCAGGCCTTTTTCTTCGGCCCTTAAACCCACCAGATTGGCTAAATTATCAAACACATCTTCCAGACGAAACTCGATCTGCTCCACATTTAATTTGCCGGCTTCTATCTTGGAGAAGTCGAGAATATCATTGATAATGCCCAATAAGGATTCAGCGGATCTATGCACCTTATCAATATAGTTACGCTGTTTAAGATCCAGCTCGGTTTGCAGTGCAAGATAGGACATGCCGATAATGGCATTCATCGGTGTGCGAATCTCGTGTGACATATTCGCGAGGAAATCCCCCTTGGCCTGGGTGGCATGCTCGGCCGCCTCTTTGGCATCGGCTAATACTTTTTCATTACGTTTGCGTTCGGAGATATCTCTGACCACCGCCACCAACAGAGGCTCACCCACATTCTCGATAGGGTTGATATTTATCTCGGCCGGGAATATCTCCCCGTTCTCGCGTCTGCCGGAAAATTCCTTGCCTTGCAGATCCGGTTTGCCAGGCCCATCCATATATCCATTACGCAATGCCGCATGGCCTGAGCGAAATTGCTCTGGCAATAACATATCTACATTGCTCTCCAACAGCGTTTCTCGGCTATAACCAAATACCTCACTCATCTGCCGGTTCACCATCAACAACTCCCCCCTGCGATTGATCACAAGCATGGGGTCGGGCGTGGATTCCATTAATGCACGTAAATTCTCTTCACTTTTTTGGCGCTCTGATTCGCGCCTGGCTGTGTGCCTTAAAACAATCGCCAGACTTAATGCCACCACGATAATCGTCATAGGCGGCACCATGCTGGTCAGGGACCAGCCAGGATATAAACCGGCATTGGCGGCGACGGCCTGCATACGCCAGTTTCTATTCGCAAACGGGATCTCCAAGGTGGTACTTAATTTTGCCACCGACGTATCACCGTCACCGTCTCTGGCCATATGTCTGTGAAGTTGCCTCTGCTCATGTTTGGCATCCAGGTCTATAAAACGCAGATCCAGGCCGGCAGGTTTGATATAACGCTGTAACGTAGCCTCAATCATCGGGCCTACATCTAAAATCACATAGGCAAAACCTTTTAACGCGGCCCGTCTCTGGGCATAGGTTTCTAATGAAAACCCACGTTGATATATCGGTAATTGCAATAACACATCGGAGTGAATGGCTTTTGTTTGCAACAGTTCAACATGAGCCGTGACTAAAACCGATTCCTGATTCAGGGATTGAGCGATGCTCTCAAGCCTGCGCTCGGTAGAGAGTATATTAAGGCCAAGCAGCTCTTGATTGTATGAAACCGGTTCACTATACAGAATCGGCATATACTGTGGCTGTGATGCATTCACCGCCTTAATACCCTGCTCATCCATAGCCCAGATCTCAAATGGCCTGGCCAATTCATCCGAGGCTGTGCGTTCCAGTGCCTGCCTATCGGATCCCGATATCATGGGAGCCCACTGTATGGCTAAGACACCCGGAAAACGTTGCAGGTCATAATCGGTTAATAAATTAAATTCTTCACGACTAACAAAATTGGATGCAACATAACCTGAGCGAATGTGATGAAGTACTTCCACATATAATGACAGGCCCTGAGAAATGGATTTACCATGATGCTCTACCGCCGCGGCAAAACGCTGGTGTACACGTGCCTGGAAATTACTGTGCAGTAATTGAAACACCGAGATAGCTAAAACAACCCCAAGAACAACCACTGCCCACGGCGCCAGATGTGGTGAAAATTGTCCTACTACACGCCGCTTGGCCTGGTTATCCAGGATGCTGGTGCGTATCGCCAGCACCGCCAGCAATGTAGCAAAAACACCAAATACCAGGATGCTTTCTGCGGCAAAGCTGGTGAATTTCTCTGTTCCTACAGCCTCTACCATCTGTCGTTCATGAGTATGTATGGCATACCAGGCCGTGCCGGTTAATGTCGCGCCGGCAATAGCAACAGGCCATGATAACCACGAGGGGGGAAGATGGGTTCTATGCAGACGGCGATGTTCCAGGAAGGCATTGAGAAAAAGAGCCATACCCATAACGATAAAACCTAGCGCCGTATGCACGGCCATTTTGGTCAGGGCTCCCCAGCCATAGGCGGTCTCAATGCCAATCAGATATCCAACAAAGGCAACGATGCCCAAGGCAAAAACAATAACCCCCAATATTCCGATCAAAGGAAGACGGCGCTCTTCATCAATAAAGAGACCTGCCAGTAATAACGTTAGGCCGGTTAATGCAAAACACAGCGCGGAATTGGGGGCCATGCGGCCGGGGTGTGAGGTTTTAACGTCAATATAATGCTGCATAAACAACTGATCGATATGCAGATTTAAACCCGACATATATTCCAACAATGTCAGTAAACCCATGGTAAAAACCGGCAGCGACAATAGCAATAAACAACGGCGCTTAGCCTGCATCAATGCCAGCAAACCACCCCCGGCCAAGGCAAAACACAAGGCCGTGTTGAATTGCATGGGAACAAAGGCTGGATTGACCTGTATCAGAGCCGCATTATGGGTATACCAGCCCAGTAACACCATAAGGCCTAATAACATAACGGCGATGGCAAATGTGACTTGGCTATAACGTAAAAGCTTATTGGTCATCTGACTATGCATAGTCCACCCTGTTGTCATCCATAAGTAAAACGACCTTTATGCTCGGCGCAAAACGCCATGGTATCAAATAAACGTTATTCATTTCACTGACATTAATATTGCTCTATTAACCGTAGGCTAGAATGCGTTTTCAGAGGCAATTGAGTGATCAAAACAGAGAAGGTGATTACTAAAATTTCAATTTTACATCATTTTAGTATCAGAATTATTACTCATTAAACTTCCTTGTGCACCGCTATAAAATCAACGTTTTATAATCACAATAAGCACTTACGTCGAATAAACTTACCTTTTGGGTATCTATATAGCCCCACGAAATAAGCTCAGAAAGCACAGTTCACGCGTTCAAATTGCGCCTCAGAAGGCAAAAAACACGCTTTTTACACTATGGCTACATGTTTAAATTCAGGCTTTTCCCAACACTTTAACATTGAGCCTTACCCTCGGTGACACATAAAGGCTGTGTACCGATACGTAGAATCTAAAAACTAGCCCAACTAGATATAATTTAACGTTACAAACAAGTGCAAATTATTAATGTCGATTTTTAAAAAAAATACGGACTATGCTACTCTCTCTATAGCCTTAGACTTGCCACAAGCTTTATGCAAAAACTAACATAAAAGCCCTACCCACTCTTTTTAAGCGGCATGACTAACACTTCTTTACCGGACTTATCTTTTAAAAGGACAAATTGATGAGAAAAAAATTCAAACATCCCTTAGCCTTGGCCGTTTCTCTGCCCTTGCTTTGTGCCTCAAATAGCCTGTTAGCCAGTGATGCTAAAGTAAGCGCTGCGGCTAAAGCATATTCACCCTATGCAAATACAACTCAGGCCAACAATGTTTATTGGGGTGATTCCCACTTACACACAGGTTTGTCATTAGATGCGGGCTTGTTTGGTAACATCTTAGAACCGGATGATGCTTATCGTTTTGCGCGTGGCGAGCAGATTACCGCATCTTCCGGTGTGCCCGTTAAACTAGCACGCCCACTGGACTGGATGGTGGTAGCGGATCATTCCGATTTGATGGGTATTGCTACTGATATTAAAACCGGAACACCCAATATTCTGGCCGATAAAAAAGGTAAAGAGTGGCACGAAGGATTTAAAAAAGGCGGCAGTGCGGCAGCTGAAGCGGCTTTTGATCTGATTAGTAATTTTTCACAAATGACGCTACCAGAGCAGTTGGTTACTGATTATAGCCCGGGTTCTAAAGTGTTTGGTCGTGTTTGGAAGGATATTGTTGATTCTGCAGAAAAACATAATGAGCCAGGCTTGTTTACCGCTTTTATTGGTTACGAATGGACTTCCGTACCTAAGGGTTTCAACCTGCACCGTAATGTTATTTTCCGTGACAATGCTGATAAAGCCTTACAAGTGGAGCCTTTAACGACTCAGCCACCCTTGGGCTCTACCGATCCTCTAGTGCTTTATAAATGGTTGGCAGATTACGAAAAGAAAACTGGCGGCCGTGTTTTTGCTTTTGCGCATAACGGTAACCTCTCTAATGGCTGGATGTTCCCAACGACTGATACTTATGCCGGCGGTGTAGTGGATGAAAACTACGTCAAGCTTCGTGCTAAGTGGGAGCCACATTATGAAATCACGCAGATAAAAGGCGATGGTGAAGCTCACCCTTATTTATCGCCGGATGATGAATTTGCCGACTATGAAACCTGGGCTGTGGGTAACCTCGATATCTCTGAGCTGAAAAAACCTGAAATGTTTAAAGGTGAATATGCACGTGAAGCCTTTAAGCAGGGTTTAATTCTTGAACAAAAATGGGGTTATAACCCTTATAAATTTGGTGTAGGTGGCGCAACCGATAGCCACACGGCATTAGCCACAGCAGATGAAGATAACTTTTTTGGTAAATCTACTAGCGTAGAACCTTCGGAAACTAGAATAAGCCACCCTTTCATAAAAGCTGAAAAAGGTGAATACCCAGGTTATTCGTTAGTTGCTTCTGGCTACACCGGTATTTGGGCGCATGAAAATACACGTGCGGCGTTGTTTGATGCGATGGAGCGTCGTGAGACTTACGGTACCACCGGGCCAAGAATGACGGTACGCTTTTTTGGTGGCTGGAACTTTGAAGAGAGAGACGTATTTGCCAACAACTCTGCATCTATCGGTTACGCCAAAGGTGTGCCCATGGGTGGCGATTTAAAGAAAGCCGATGCTAAAAAAGCACCTACTTTTATGGTTCAGGCCATGCGTGACCCGCAAAGCGCCAACCTGGACCGTGTGCAAATCATTAAGGGCTGGATAGATAAAAAAGGCAAAGTACATGAAAAAGTGTATGACGTTGCCGTATCCGATGGCCGTAAAATTAAAAATGGCCGATGTAAAAAAGCAGTGGGTAATACCGTTGATCTTGAAACCGCCACCTGGAGCAATAGCATTGGTGATGCTCAGCTAGCCACGGTTTGGACTGACCCTGACTTTGATTCTAAAGAATCAGCGTTCTATTATGTACGTGTCTTAGAGATTCCAACACCACGCTGGGTTGTTTACGACAAAGTAAGAATGGGCGCCAAAATCCCTAAAGAAGCTCAGCTGATTGCTCAAGAGCGTGCATACACCTCACCCATTTGGTATTCAGCTAAATAAGCAACGTTAAATAAAAAAGTTTAGAAAAAAACCCGCTTATTAGCGGGTTTTTTTATCGTTTATCATTACCTGATTTATTTTAAGAGCAAGCCATGTTTAAAAGACTTTTAACCGAACCCCTGGTGCATTTTCTGTTCATCGCCATACTGTTTTTTGTGGTTTACGATGTTTTAAATCCCAATGAGTTTACTGCTCAAACGGTTACGGTAAGTGAAGGAAGAACCGAGCTTATAAAAAATCAATTTGTTGATGCATGGAAAAGAGAACCACGTAAAAACGAAATGCATAATGCCATTCAAAGTTATGCTTTAAATGAAATCTATTTACGTGAGGCAAAAGCCTTAGGTTTTGATTCTGGCGATAAAGTAATAAACAGACGTTTGCGCCAAAAAATGACATATATGCTGGAGGATATGGCGTCGGGGAAAGAAGCAACAGAGCAGGAATTAAAAACCTACTATCAACACAACCCTGAAAAATATCGTTTAGAGGTGAAATATAGCTTTACTCAAGTGTATATCTCTATTGATAGGCCAACAAAAGAGCTGGAACAATTATTAACGTTACAGAGACAGAATATAGCGAAGGGTTTAGCCCCTGAAGGTGATGGTAGTTTATTAGCCGGTGAGATTTCATTACAAACAGAGCCGCAACTCGTAAGACGTTTTGGTAAAGGTTTTGTGTCGCAGCTTAAAAACCAGCCCTTGCAACAATGGTCTGGGCCGATTAAATCAGGCTTGGGTCGACATTTTGTTTTTTTAAAGCAACGTAGCCAGAGTGATTTAAAGCCGTTTGACCAGCTAAGTAAAAAAGTAAAAGCAAAGATTCTTGAGGATTGGCAATACCAAAATATTAAAGATTATAAAAAACAATATGAAGAGCAGTTGTTAACGCTCTATCACGTTGAAGTATTCACACCATCGAAAGGTGGATATATAAAATGAAAAACATGCTTTTTATTGTTTTAGCTTTTTTTAGTCAAATGGCAAAAACTGATGATATGCGCCCGGCATCCCTGACAATCACAGCGCAAACTTCATCGAGTTACAATGTTGTGTGGAAAGAGCCGGTGAAACCAGACAAGCGCCCAGCGATGCGTGTGGTTTTTGATGACAGCGTAAAGGCAACTTCCCCCAAACGGTTTCAGAAATCCAATAATAGCTATATAGCCTATTGGAGCATAAAGCGTGAACAGGGACTTGAAGGTTTAAACATCCACATTGACGGATTACTGGGCGCATCAGGTGATGTGTTATTGCGCATTATTGAAGATGAAAATAAAACCATCACGGCGGTATTAAATACAGAACACACTCGCTATGTCGTGCCTTCTATTAAAAAAGTTATGCCTGAAGATACCGCTGTGGTTTATACCGTTTTAGGCATTGAACATATTCTTGTGGGTTTTGACCATTTATTGTTTGTCGCTTGCCTGGTTTTTATTTCAGGCACACGCAAAAAGTTGTTGATGACAATAACGGGCTTTACCCTCGCTCATTCCATCACGCTTATGCTTTCTGCCAAGGGTTTAGTCAATATTCCTATTCAACCGGTAGAGGCGGTTATCGCGTTAAGCATTATATTTTTAGCCTGGGAAATTGCAAAAAATAATAAAAACAGTTTAAGTTTGAAATATCCGGTGTTGGTGTCGTCTAGTTTTGGATTGTTACACGGTTTTGGTTTCGCTGCGGTATTGGCTGAAATTGGTCTACCTGAAACAGAAAAGTTATTAGCTTTATTGTGTTTTAATATTGGTGTTGAAATAGGTCAGCTGGCATTTGTTGCTGCGTTGTTTATATTGTTTGTATTAGCAGCTAAATTGTATACAGCGTTAACCCTAGAGAAACTACGATTTCCTGTTAGCTATTTTTGTGGCTCACTTGCAACTATCTGGATGTTACAACGCCTGGCCACTTTTTAGATTAGGCACAAGGAAGTCGTTTGAGGTGTTTAGCCTCATCGACAAATCTCAGCTAAGCTTACTACAAGCCGTTAGGATTTGAATAAAACATGCATGAGAACAATAAATCACCACAGAAAATGAAAAAATGGGCCGTATTAAAACAAGCCCTTGCTATGCTCTGCCAGATTCAAAGTATGAAGAAATTTTCTGAGGCGGCTGATCAAATGGAACACAGCATCGCGCCTATGGTTATAGCTGGCATCATCACTATGCTGATATTTTTCATCCTGTGTATGACCGCGGTTTATTTTGCCTTGAAATCAGCCGGGCTGTAGTAATATTTCATACAACTTGATGTCGCGTTTCTGTCACCAAAAAGGGGCCAACAACCCCAATCTAAAAGTACTCATCGATGATCTCATTGATCATATTTCACCTGAACACTTGCAGTAATGGTGTTATTTTCAGCGTATGGATTATTTTTCACGATGTGCAAAAATGTTTTTTAATAAATCGCGATTATCAAAATTTCACCGTTAAAAACTTATTTGGAGAAAGTTATAAAAAGGGGCTTAGACTCAGCTGAGTATTATTGCCATTACCGGTAGATCAAACCACGATTTCTACCATCTCTGCAGAAAAATGAACATCTCATAAACATTGAGTTAATTTAACACTTCCATCATGGCTGATTGATTAAACATGCTTGCACATATTGTGAGAAGAATGAGTGCACCACAAAGAAGAATAAACACATGTTTTCTCTGCTTCGCTTTAGAAACTGAATTTTAACGTCAACAACGCTTTCCGGCCGATCTGGGTATAAATGGGATATTCATAATGTTTTTCATCCAATAGATTAAGCACCGATAATTTCATAAAAAACTGACGATTTATACGTTTTGAAATGGCGATATCCAGGCTGGTATAGCTGGCAACCTCAATGCCCGGAACTTCCAGGTAAGTGACTTCTGAGACATAACGTGCACGGATATCAAAATCAAAATAGCGGTAATACTGTATGCCGGTGCTGACTTTATTTTTCGGCAGGTTTTTAAGGTCATGACCCTGGCCATCTTCTGCCCATTGATAGGTGTAATTTAAAAAGAACCGGGTGTTATCTGACCACTGGCTTTTACTTTCCAGCTCCAACCCTTGATAGACCACCTCCTCATCGATAGTAGTCGCCCCTAAATTGGGAATTGCAGTGGTTCCCACCGTCACGGTGTCATAAACAATCAGGCTAATAATATCGCTGACTTTATTATAATAATATTCTGTCGTTATCATGGTTTGTGGTGAATACTGCCAGCGTAGCCCAATCTCATGGGCCAACATTTTTTCAGATTCTCGCTGCCCGCCAGCAATAAACTCGCCGGTATTATTGGTTGTTGCCGTGATCGTGCTGCCTTTAAACCAGCCCGTATCCGGTGGACCAAATTCGGTATAATAAAAACTTTCATCAAAATTCTGACGTCGGAACGATGTCGTGCTTGCCAAACGTAAAACCAACTTATTGGGTATTAAAAAGACATTAGCAACCACTCTAGGTGTCCATTCCTGATCAATATCATTCCATTGATCATAACGCCCGCCCAGCGTCAGCTGTAGGCGATCATTGAAGGCTAAAAACTGATCCTGGATATACACGGCATAGAGTGTATCTTTTTCATCATAAACATAGGGGCCGGATAAATTATTAATCTCTCTGCTGGCATGCAGAGCCACATAATTTAACCCCAGCATCCATTGATGGCCTTCAAGCCGGGCAATATTGTATTGCAGGTCTACATCCAGGCCATCACCATTTCTCAGTTGGTATTTAAAAACATATTGATTATCTTCAAAACGTTCGTTGCGCTGGCGTAGTGTTCTATAACCTATACGCAAATTGATATTATCTGTATTGCTTAAATCCTGATTAAACCAATGGCTAAAAAACAGACTCTCTTTCTCGGAACGGTCCAACGAATAATCACCTGGGCTGGCATTATATCCTTCTCGGCCTGAGGTCATGCCGCCCGATAATTGATAGCTGAAATCCTGTCGGTTATAATCGCCCCTAAAGGTTAAACCTTTAATTTTTGCACTATCTTTGATGTGCCAGTTGCCAACCTCTGCAGCCTCTTTATCACCTTCTTTTTCCGTTTGCACATAACTTAACGTGGCCGCCAAGACAAAGTTATTAGATATCTGCTGAGAAAGGTGTAAGGCATTTTGGTGGGTGCCTGCCTCACCGTAGGTCGACGACAATTTTACGGCATCCCTTTGAGCGGCGGCCAGGGTATATATTTGAATCACACCCACCTGTGATGTCGCGGTATAAACACCTGTGCCTACACCACGTAATATTTCTATGCGCTCAATATCATCCAGGCTTATCGGTAATGTGGGCCACTGCATGCCCATATAGGGCACAACATTCACCACTTGGCCATCAATCATCACCAACATTTTTGAGGTCTCATCTCGGGCTCGGCCTCGGGCTGCCACATCCATATCGGAATAGGTTTTGGTAAACGCATCGATACCCACCACATATTGCAGCAATTCAGGAATCGTATGCGCCGGGGATCTGAGTATTTCACCTCTATGAATAATGGAGATAGCTGACGGCGCATGGAAAATATTTTGCTCAAAACGTGACGCCGATCGAACCTGGATATTAAAAATATCATGTAAAGGTAAATCAAAATAATCGATGGCACGTTTATTTATCGGCTGATCGACCGGCATAGTCATCACATCTTCCGAGCTTAAACAGAGGCTGCAATATAGCGTTAAAAACAACAAGGGCATACGAAGGTTCATTCAACAACCTCCATCTCATCAATAATGGTTGATAACCCGAGTATCTTGGCGCTGAGCCGGATATTTTCTTGTTTCAGTACGGCAATATTAATAATTAATTTAAGTCTTTGATTGTCATTGGCTAACTCCACCATGCCGCCGCTGCTGGAAAAGCCTTTATTTGCTGAAACCGTTAATATTTTTTTCCCGAATAAATGGGAAAGGTATTCACGTAACTTGTCGTGCTTATACTTGCCTATATATAAAACATGGCAGTCATCCGTTAGCCTGCCCTCTTTAATCGCGATACTTCTAAGCCTAAAGCCATTCAGTTTTTTGTTTTCTAAAGTCTGCAGTGCATGCTTGAATTTAGCACTGGTATTAAGATGACAAATATTAATATATTCATCGCTACCGGGCTCAAGAGGTAAATATGAAAAACGAATAATATTAATGAGATAAAGAACTTTCAGATTATGCTCATCCAGCTCGATATTAAGTGCATGGGTGGGTGTAGATAGCAGCGTCATGCAACTGAGCACGGCATAAAAAACCAGGCTGTAAACCGGCTTGTCATGCATGCCCTTTTTAATCGGTAGAATGCACAAGGCAGATAGTGAAGCCCTTAATAAAGAAAATGCATAAATGACTGCAGACATGTCAACCTTCAATAATTCACCTGCCTAGATTTAGAGCATAGTCAACTCTCATCAAATTCCCCACTGCAATTTTATTTTATAGAAGCTGATATTACAGGCATGGAACTTGCCGCTACCTGCCTCTATACAAAGCAAGACCTAGTAGTAATCATTTTTTATATCGAGGTATCCAGTGGCCTGCAATGGCAATTACAGCTTTTATAGACGTGTTGATCTAGGCACTTAATGTAACTACAAAATATAGTATGAAAAGCACATGGCATGAAGAAAAACGCCAGAAAACCAAATCAAACACGGCTTGAATTTTGCGGATGCTTCATTATTTGTCTGTGTTGACGGTGGTTTATACCAATAATGGCGAGCGTATTATTAGTTTTCGCCGCGCCAGTAAATATAAGAGAGAGGTGTAGCACGAGTATTTTGTAGAAGAGTGACGTATGACATGCGGCGGCAGCCCCGCCTGGTAATTTTATATGGGACGGCATTGATAAAAATGAGCGCCCATTAGACAAAAATGAAATGCGTGCAGGTATGCGTAAAATGGGCAGGCCAAAAGCGGCGGTCACCCAGGTGCAAAAAACCTTGCGCATATCGCCTGAAGCCTTGAAATATTTCCAATCAAACAGGCAAGGGTTGGTAAACCCGCATTGATGAAGTGCTTTGTGAATATGCACGTACACATAGATAATTTCTAGCGCTGAAGCTTGGTCAGATTCAAGACATCATCACGGCCTTAATCGACTCCTCGGCAATCGCTGCCATATCATCCAGTACCCGCTCCGGCGTATTTAACGGCGGGAAGAAATATAGGGTATTACCCAGGGGGCGTAATAAAGCACCACGTTTTACCGCCTCTTGATAAATTTGATAACCCATGCGCTCTACCGCTTCAGGTGTACTGCCATCGGGGTAGATAATATCTGCCGCGGCTACATAACCCAGGCCACGGTAATTGCTTAAACAGCCGGTATTATCACCCACGGTTTTTAAACGTTGCTGTAGAGAGGCCGCATTTTTACGTACATGGGCAAAGGTATCTTCCTTCTCATAAACTTCAAACGCACCTAGTGCAGCCGCTGCCGAGATCGCATTACCACAGTAAGTATTGGAATGCATAAAGGCCTTGCCGGTTGCATAATCATCATAAAAAGCGTCATAGATACTATCGCGCGTCAGCACCACCGACATAGGTGTAAAACCTGCCGTTAACCCCTTAGACATCACCGCATAATCGGGTGTGATACCGGCCCAGTCACAGGCTAAATATTGCCCGGTTCTGCCCATGCCGGTCATGATTTCATCGGCAATAAGATGTACATTATTAGCCGTGGCCCAAGTGCGTAATTTTTGTAATAAGGCCGCGCTGTAAATCAGCATGCCGCCTGCACCTTGCACCAGCGGTTCAAATACAATCGCCGCCAATGTGGCTTTTTGTTGCTCCAATTGCAGTTCCAAGGCCGGCCATTGATCATCAATATTATCCCAGGTCGGATCCTCTAAACCCGTGACATAAGGTAGTTTTTTTAGCTTTTCCACTTTCGGCATCACCGCCGCATAAGGTTTGCTGTATAACTCACAATCACCAATAGCCAGGGTTAATGTGGTTTCGCCGTGATAGCCATTTTGCAACGACAATAATTGATTCTTCTGTGCATTACCGGTTTGCGCGTGATATTGCAGAGCCATCTTGCAGGCCACTTCTACCGCATCGGAGCCGCTGTCGGCAAAAAAAACTTTTTGTAATTCAGGGTTAATCGCGCTTAGTTTTTCTACTAACTGCACAATCGTGTCGTTGGTGGTATTAGCCAGAATCACATGTTCAAACTTCTGCATCTGATCGATAACCCGTTTTTGAATATCAGGGTGGCAGTGACCCAGGCTTTTACACCACCAGGAACTGATAGCGTCGATAAGCTGCGAACCATCTTTGAGATGTATGATGGAACCTAGCGCCGACTCAATTTCCACCGGTTTAAAGGTTTCATAATCCTTCATCTGCGAACAGGGATGCCACAAATGTTTAAGATCTCTATCGATTAAATTCATGTTATTCGACCTGGTAAGTTATGCGTCTATTATTACATAAATGAAACTGCGCTGCGGCATACACGACTAGTGCCTTTTTTATGCAAAACGTGTAGAATGCCGCCTTTCTTAGCCTGGTCGTGAAAAAGCTCTGGGACTTCCTAGACATTCACCATCAAACCACCCCATTGAGCCCCCATTGGAGTTGCCCATGTTCCAGAAAAATATGACTATTGCCGGATTTGACGATGAAGTTCTTGTGGCGATGGAAGCTGAAGAGTGCCGTCAAGAAGAGCATATCGAATTAATCGCTTCTGAGAACTATACCAGCCCACGCGTGATGGAAGCGCAAGGCTCTGTATTAACCAATAAATATGCAGAAGGTTACCCGGGCAAACGTTATTACGGCGGTTGTGAACATGTTGATGTGGTTGAACAACTAGCCATCGACCGTGCTAAAGCCTTATTTGGTGCCGATTACGCCAACGTACAGCCACATTCTGGTTCACAAGCCAACTCAGCTGTGTTTATGGCATTAGTTAGCCCTGGCGATACGATTTTAGGCATGGCCTTAGCCGATGGCGGTCACTTAACTCACGGTGCCAAGCCAAGCTTTTCAGGTAAAAACTATAATTCAATTCAATACGGTCTAAACAATGAAACCGGTGAAATTGATTACGCTCAAGTTGAAGCTTTAGCTAAAGAACACAAACCTAAGATGATTATCGCCGGTTTCTCTGCCTACTCTCGTGTTGTTGATTGGGCTAAATTCCGTGAAATCGCCGATATGGTTGGCGCTTACCTTTTTGTGGACATGGCTCACGTTGCCGGCTTAATCGCTGCCGATCAATATCCAAACCCTATGCAATACGCCGATGTGGTAACTACCACTACCCACAAAACTTTACGTGGCCCACGTGGTGGATTGATCCTGTGTAAAGCCAATGCAGCCATAGAAAAGAAATTAAACTCAGCCGTATTCCCGGGTGGCCAAGGTGGCCCGTTGATGCACGTGATCGCAGCAAAAGCGATTTGCTTTAAAGAAGCGGCCTTACCTGAATTTAAAGATTACCAAATTCAAGTGGTTAAAAACGCACAACAAATGGCTAAAGTCTTTTTAGAGCGCGGTTTTGATGTAGTTTCTGGCGGCACTGACGATCACCTGTTCTTATTAAGCCTGATCAAACAGGGTTTAACCGGTAAAGCTGCAGACGCCGCTTTAGGTGAAGCCAATATCACCGTAAACATGAACGCCGTACCTAATGATCCACAGTCTCCGTTTGTGACTTCTGGTTTGCGTATCGGCACCCCAGCAGCAACGACACGTGGTTTTAAAGAAGCTGAAGTTGAGAAACTGGCTACGTGGATCTGTGACATCCTGGATGATATCGAAAACAAAGAGACCATCGCCCGTGTTAAAGCGCAGGTGTTGTCTTTATGTGCTGATTTCCCGGTTTACGCTTAAGTTTGCGTAACAAGCGCCAGGGCTGGTGCTTGTATTAATGGAGTATTAAAGATGCACTGTCCTTTTTGTAACGCTCTGGAAACAAAGGTTATAGACTCTCGCTTAGTCGCCGAGGGTGGGCAAGTGCGCAGACGCCGTGAGTGCATCAGCTGTACTGAGCGCTTCACGACGTTTGAGACGGCTGAATTAGTCATGCCACGCTTGATCAAACAAGATGGCAGGCGCGAGCCGTTTAATGAAGAAAAATTGCGCAGTGGTTTAACCCGCGCGTTAGAGAAACGCCCGGTCAGCGTTGAGCAGATTGAGGCGATGATCTTACAGGTTCAAGCCGAATTACGCGCTACCGGTGAACGTGAAATTCCGTCTCGCCAGGTTGGCGAAGCGGTGATGACGCAGTTAAAACAAGCAGATCATGTTGCTTTTGTGCGCTTTGCTTCTGTTTATAGAAGTTTTCAGGATATCGACGAATTCCGGGCAGAAATTGATAAACTTTCTGCCAACGACAAGCCACAGGAATAGGCTAAAAACACATCCATTAACCCTGCTTATACGTTTAAGGGGTAGATCATTAACAGCTTTGACCGCCAAATCATGGCTCGCGCGCTGCAGTTAGCAGCTCGCGGGACCTATACAACCTCACCAAATCCGCGTGTGGGCTGTATATTGGTGGATGTTAATCAGCAGATTATTGCTGAAGGTTGGCATAAAAAAGCAGGTTTTGGTCATGGTGAAGTAAATGCTCTCGCCGACTGTCTGAATAGAAAACACTCCCCTAAAGGCGCTACTGCCTATGTCACGCTGGAACCTTGTTCACATCAAGGTCGCACAGGTGCCTGTGCCGACGCGTTGATTCAAGCCGGTATTGCCAGAGTGGTTTATGCCATGGTTGATCCCAATCCACTGGTTGCCGGTAATGGCCTTAAAAAGCTACAAGCCGCCGGCATCATTACCGATGGACCTTTATTAGAAGATGAAGCCAAGGCCTTAAACCCCGGTTTTATCAAACGTATGCAAACCGGTTTGCCGCGTATTTTTGCTAAAACCGCCAGTTCTTTAGATGGCCGTACCGCCATGCAATCGGGCGAAAGCCAATGGATTACTGGCCCCGCAGCCCGTGCCGATGTGCAAAAATTACGCGCCAGAAGCTGTGCGATCATCACAGGCGTAGGCACGGTATTACACGATGACCCATCTATGACTGTGCGTGAGCAAAGCTTATTGATAGCTGACGGTGAAAATACCCAGCTACGCCAACCCTTACGTGTGATTGTCGATAGCCAGCTACAAACGCCGCTAAGCGCCAAAATTTTACAAGAACCCGGTCAAGCCCTGCTGGTTTATGCCCATAGCGACACCGCAAAAATAAACGCCTTTGCCGATGCGGGCTTAGAAACCCTGCATTTACCCAACGATGACGGCAAAGTTGATTTAAACGCATTAATACAAGAGCTGGGCCGTCGCCAGATCAATGAGGTGATGGTAGAAGCCGGCGCACATTTATTAGGTGCGTTTATTCAGGCTGAACTATTAGATGAACTATACCTCTATATGGCCACCACATTATTAGGCACAGATGCCCGCGGCTTAGCGACGCTGCAATGGACTAAAATGCATCAACAGCTGCGCTTCGACTTAAGCGATATACGCAAGGTGGGTGATGATATACGCCTGCAATTGACCCCAAAATACGATAGAAGCGAGAACTGATGTTTACCGGCATTATTGAAGCCTTAGGCCAACTGGTAGAAAAGCGTCAACAAGGCGGTGATCTGCGTTTGCGTCTTGCCACCGGCAAGATGGATATGAGCGATGTTAAACTCGGTGATAGTATCGCTACCAACGGTGTGTGTTTAACCGTTACCGGTTTACAAGATGGCAGCTTTTGGGCCGATGTCTCTAACGAGACCATCAAACATTCATCACTGAATGATTTATCCATTGGTTCCAACGTCAATCTGGAAAAAGCCATGATCGCCAACGGCAGATTCGGCGGCCATATTGTGACCGGTCATGTTGATGCCGTTGCAAAAATTGGCAAGATCAGCAAAGATGCGCGTTCAATACGATTAGAAGTGGAAACACCCGCTGAATGCCAACGTTATATTGCCCATAAAGGCTCTATCACCATCGATGGCGTAAGCTTAACCGTAAACGCATTAACACCCACCGGCTTTTTATTAAACATCGTACCGCATACCGCCGATGAAACCATTATCGCCAGCTATAAAGAAGGCTCGCGGGTCAATATTGAAGTGGATGTCATCGCCCGTTATTTAGAACAATTAATGCAACCAACAACCGCACCGTCTAGCAGCAAGATCGACACCTCGTTCTTGGCAGCTAACGGCTTTATAAAGTAGAGGCTAACCATGGCTTTAAATACTCCAGAAGAATTAATTAACGATATCCGCCTTGGCAAGATGGTTATCCTGATGGATGACGAAGATCGCGAGAACGAAGGCGACTTGGTTATGGCGGCAGAATGTGTGCGCCCACAGGATATCAACTTTATGATCACCCACGCCCGTGGTCTGGTCTGTATGCCAATGTCAGCAGAACGCTGTGATCAATTGGATCTAGCCTTGATGGTTAACGATCCCGGTTGTCAACACGGCACCAACTTCACTTTATCCATTGAAGCGACGACAGGTGTAACCACCGGTATTTCAGCGGCCGATAGAGCTCATACGGTGCGTACAGCAGTCGCTAAAAATGCCAAGCCTGGTGATATCGTACAACCCGGGCATATCTTCCCGTTACGCGCACAAAAAGGCGGCGTATTAACCCGAGCAGGTCATACCGAAGCCGGTTGTGACTTAGCCCGCTTAGCCGGTTTTGAAGCCGCCTCGGTGATTGTTGAAATCATGAATGAAGATGGCACGATGGCGCGCAAACCTGAGCTGGAAGAATTTGCCAAGAAGCACGATCTGAAAATTGGCACCATCGCCGATCTCATTCACTACCGTGTGTTAAATGAAAAAACCATCGATCTTATCGATGAAGGCAAAGTGGATACCGAATACGGTGAATTCACGCTGCAGCGTTACACCGATAACCTTTACGGCAATGTGCACTTTGTTCTAATCAAAGGTGATATCGTTGCCGATGAACCGACGCTGGCCCGTGTGCATGTAACCAACACCGTTAGAGACGTAATGTTATCTGACCTGCCTAATAGCAAAGGTTGGAATATGCAACGCGCAATGAAAAAAGTTGCCGATGAAGGCAAAGGTGTCATCGTTTTATTGGCCCACCAGGAAAGCAAAGAAGACTTGTTATTCAGCTCAGACCTTGTTTTAGGCAAGCAGACCTTACCTAATACCAGCCGTGGCGATAGCGAAATGAATTTATCCGTAGGTTTGGGTTCACAGCTTTTACGTCAAGCCGGTATCGGCAAGATGCGTCTGTTATCAAGCCCGGTCAAATACAATGCAATTTCTGGTTTCGATTTAGAAGTTGTTGAATACGTAACATTTGAAGATTAATTATCCCGATTTATTAGAGACAGACTTATGAGCATTAATACTGTAGAAGGCAATTTGGTTGCCACCGATGGCAATTTTGCCATCGTGGTAGGTCGTTGGAATTCTTTTGTTGTAGAAAGCCTGTTAGAAGGTGCAATTGACTGCTTAAAGCGCCACGGTTCTACCGAAGAACATATCACGATCATTCGTGCCCCAGGCGCTTTTGAAATTCCGTTAGTGACCAAAAAAGTGGCTGCCAGCGGTAAATACGATGCAATCATCACCTTGGGTGCCGTTATCCGTGGTGGTACACCGCATTTTGAATATGTGTCTGGCGAATGTGTCAAAGGCATGGCACAGGTTTGTTTAGATTCTGGGATCCCCGTAGCCTTTGGTGTATTAACCGTTGATACCATAGAGCAAGCCATCGAACGTTCTGGTTGTAAAGCCGGTAACAAAGGTGAAGAAGCTGCGCTTTCTGCGATTGAAATGGTCAACTTACTTAAGCAACTATAAGGGGATCAACTATCATGGCCAAGCCTCTAAGTGATCAACAAATCATGATTGCTAAACGCCGCAAAGCGCGTCATTACGCGATGCAGGCGCTTTACCAATGGAAAATGTCCCACTCTTCGTTAAACAAGATTGAAGCAGAGTTCCGCACCGATAACGATTTCACTAAAGTGGATAGCGAATACTTTGCCGAGCTTGTACATCAAGTTCCAGCAGAGCTAGATGTGATAGATGCTGCAATTGCACCTGAACTCATCGACCGCGCCATAGAAGAAGTGAACCCGGTTGAACTGGCACTGTTGCGTATGTCAGTTTACGAACTTAAAGCCCGACTCGATGTACCGTATAAAGTGGTGATTAACGAAGCGGTAGCTTTGGCAAAGAAATTTGGTGCCGAAGACAGCCACAAATTTGTTAATGCAGTATTAGATAAAGTGGCCAATAATTTACGTGCCGCAGAAGTCGCTGCCGAAAAATAAGCGCCATTCACTATGTTAAAACGCAGCCCTGAATTTCAAATCATTCATGAGTTTTTTGAAATTCAGGCTGCAACATTTAATAACGATTCCGTTATTGTTGGTATCGGCGATGATTGCGCCGTGCTCTGCCCCACACCTCAAACACAGCAAGTTATCTCGGTAGATACCTCGATTGCCGACAGACACTTCCCCGCCGATGCTCCGGCTTTTGACATAGGTTATAGAGCCCTTAATGTAGCCGTTAGCGATTTAGCTGCCATGGGAGCGACACCCACCTGGTTTACGCTGGCCATCAGCCTCAATCATCATGATAGAGATTGGCTCAAGAACTTTTCTAAAGGTTTATTTACCGCCGCCGCCAATGCCGACATTACCTTAATTGGTGGTGACACCACTAAAGTACCTGTCTCTGCCCCGTTAAGCATTACCGTGCAAGTACATGGTGAAGTATGCTCTGGAACGGCCTTGTTACGTAGCCAGGCTCAAGTTGGCGATACGATTTATGTGAGCAATACACTGGGTGATGCCGCCGCAGGTTTAGCTTGTTATAAGAACAAGCTTAGCCATGAGCCGTTATTAACAGCCTATTTACGCCCAGAACCGCAAATAGTCTTAGGCCAGAAACTGATGGGTAAAGCGCACAGCTGTGTGGATATCTCCGATGGTCTATTAGCCGATTTAGGCCATATCTTAGAGCGTTCACACGTTAGTGCCGAGATTGATCTTAGCAAAATTCCGTTATCCAAAGCCTTATTAAGCTATACCGATAAAACCCGGGCACTAAAACTCGCATTAAGCGGCGGCGATGATTATCAATTGCTATTCACTTCTGCGCTCGATAACGCTACATTAAGCTTAGACAACATCACCGCCATCGGTACAATTGTAGATTCAAGCACCGCTGAGCACACAGCTATACATTTTATTAATGCCGCCGATGATTTTATCGAGACGTTAACCACAGCAGGATTTGATCACTTCCATGAGCCATCCGTTTAATTTAAAAGACCCCATCCATTTAATGGCCGTAGGTTTTGGCAGCGGCCTGCCCAAGTTTGCACCCGGCACCTGGGGCACCGTAGGGGCTATTCCATTTTTCTATTTATTGGCCCAGTTACCGGCTCTGTATTTTTATATTACGGTGGCCATCGCTGCGGTTGCAGGTATTTATATCTGTGGAAAATGCGCCAAAGATTGTGGCATACACGATCACGGTTCCATCGTTTGGGATGAATTTGTTGGGCTTTGGATTACCCTGCTATTTTTACCAGCCATGGGTTTGATGCATCCGATCTGGATTGCGGTAGGATTTTTATGGTTCCGCTTATTTGATATCTGGAAGCCCTTCCCGATTAGCATCCTGGATAAAAAAGTGCATGGCGGCTTCGGCATCATGATCGATGATATTCTTGCTGGCTTCTTTGCGTTAGTGTGTTTACACCTTACGATTTATGCCTATGGCACTTATTATTTAAAAATAAACACGCCGTTTCTGCCGTTCTAAACGACCTCTCAGTTAAACCAATAGTTCCAACAGTGTATTAAGGTATTGCCGCCCCAGAGGGCTTGCCTTAATAGACTCATCGATGATTAATAACTTTTTATCTATCGCCGGCTGACACAGCTGCATCAACATCTCTTGCGTCGCACCACTAAAACATAAAAGCTCTTTAACCGGCATGCCTTTATGCAAACGCAGGCAATTCATCAGCGCTTCAAATAAAGCCTCCTGTGTATCTATCACATCGACTTTGGCGGTGAAATTATTATCCCGCTGTAAATAATCTTTGGGATTACGGGTATTGTTATAACGCTGAATCGTTTGTCTATCACCCTTTTGCACAGTGACCTTGCCATGTGCCCCTGCACCTATCGCCAGATAATCACCAAACTGCCAATAATTAATATTATGTTTAGCTTGCGCCGAGACCTTACTGAAGGCGGAGATTTCATATTGATAAAAACCATTAGCTGCCAACAAATCAAATCCAGCTTGTTGAATATCGGCCAGTAAATCATCTTCTGGCAGCTGCGGCGGAAACCTATAAAACTCGGTATTCTGCTCTATGGTTAGTTGATACCAGGAAATATGTTCTACTCCCAGATCTATCGCCTGCTGTAAATCCTGCATTGCCATCACTTCATTCTGGGCTGGCAGGCCATGCATTAAATCAATATTGATACGGGTAAAACCTGCCGCTTGCGCCAGCTTCACCGCTCTAATCGCATTAGAGCTGTTATGGATGCGGCCTAAATTCTGTAAACATAAATCATCAAAACTTTGCACACCGATAGATAACCTGTTCACTCCCGCTTTAAACAATCCGGAAAATTTATCCGCCTCGGCAGAACCGGGATTAGCCTCCATCGTGATTTCAATATCATCGGAAAAAGGAATCACTGCGGCGATATTGTTCAAAATGGCACTAATGCCAGCCGCAGAAAATAACGAAGGTGTACCGCCACCGATAAAAATAGAACTGAGCTTACGCCCCTGCACATAATTTATTTGTGATTTTATATCTCGCTGCAGGCATTGAATATAATCGGATTCAGGCAATGTCGCTGCGGCTTTATCCGCCACATGTGAGTTAAAATCGCAGTAGGGACATTTGCGCTCACACCACGGAATATGGATATAAAGCGCTAAAGGGGGAAGAGTTAACATGCTTAAGGTTGTAGAGCTGCGATCAGTTTTTCTACCGCAAGGCCCCTATGTGAAACTTTATTTTTCAGCTCCGAAGGCAATTGCGCCGAACAACATTTTTGCTCCAACGCATAAAACAACGGATCATAACCAAAACCGTTAGTGCCATAAGGCTGAGTTAAAATCATGCCTTCCCACTGGCCATGAAAAATCATCGGCGTAGGGTCTTCGGCATGGCGCATCAACACCAACACGCAGTGGAATCGGGCTGTACGCTGCGCTTCTGGCACATGGGTCATAGCTTTTAATAATTTAGCATTATTGTCTGCATCCGTAGCATCAGGGCCTGCATATCTAGCGCTGTAGATGCCGGGCTTTCCACGTAAGGCATCCACTTCCAAACCGGAATCATCGGCAAGTGCGGGTAAACCCGAGATCTTTGCCGCATTACGCGCCTTAAGGATAGCGTTTTCAACAAAGGTCAGCCCGGTTTCTTCCACATCTTCGATACGAAAATGGGCCTGCGGTAATACATTGATATTTTGTTGGGCAAAAATCTGTTGGAACTCTTTTAACTTGCCTTTATTGCCACTGGCTAAAACAATTTTTTCCATCATGATATTAATCTCTGCCATCAACCCACATTATTTTTTTAAACTTCACTTTCATCGCAGCTTTGTTTTTATCTGGCTTTACATTGATCGTAAAATAAAAGGGTATCTTATGTTCGATATCAAATTGGGCTAAATAATAAATGGCGTTCTGTTCTTTAACTTCAAAAAAGTCTAATTCTTTGGTTAAGATTAAATCATAGCTTTGGCCCGTTACTGCGGCGGTTACCGGTACTTTTTTACCCGTCTCATCGGTTTTTAACACTGATATATTGACCAGGCCCTTGGATTTAGAACGCACAATATTATAAGCCTTGGCCACCTCGGGTGAGACAAAGCTGGTATTGAAGGTACTAAAGTGCACTTCATAAGGCGCTTTAACAAACGTGGTTTCACCCTCGCCCAATACACCTTCAACTTCTCTTATTTTTTGCTCAGCAACCGCGATCATAGATGCTGGCAGGAAAACAATAATCAATGCACTAAAGCATAGTTTATACAGATAGTTCATGTTTCTACCTTTAATTACTGAGGTGATAAATAGCCATGGAGCCAAATAAGTTGGGCCATATTTTCACCAGCGAAGAAAAGCGCCCATCCTGGCTGGTGACTTCTTTATTAACGATTTTAATGCCGCGCTCATGACACAGCGCTTCAAAATCTTTAATTGTACAGAAATGAATATTAGGCGTGTTATACCAAGTATATGGCATAAATTTGGAAACCGGCATACGCCCCTTGCTGCTTAAATGTAAGCGACAAGACCAATGGGCAAAGTTAGGAAACGCAACAATGCTTTGTTTACCTACACGCAAGGTTTCTTCTAACACCTTATCCGGGTGTCTCACGGCCTGCAGCGTTAGCGTCATCACCACCATGTCGAAGCTGTTATCGGCAAAGTTGCTTAAACCTGAATCCAGATTTTGATCGATCACCGATAAACCTTTACGGATACAGGCATTAAAATTATCGTGATCTATCTCTATACCTAAGCCGTCAACCGCCTTGCTGTTTTTTAATTCCAGCAATAAGGTGCCATCACCACAGCCGCAATCCAATACACGGCTTTTTGGTTGTATCCACTGTTTGATAACATCAAATTCAACCCGCATGGCTGCTCTCCTGCTGCCCATTTTGACAAGAGGCTTCTACGCGCTGCATATACGCATGAAAAATCGCTTCGAAGCGCGGGTGCTTTAATAAAAAGGCATCATGACCAAAGTTCGATTCAATATCGGCATACACCACATCTTTACCGGCGGCGATTAACGCATTAGTAATTTCTTTGGAGCGCTCTGGTGCAAAACGCCAATCGGTAGAAAATGAAATCACCAAAAAAGACGACTGAGCATTGGCAAACGCCCTGCCCGCATCGTTATCATATTCCCTGGCCAGATCAAAATAATCCAGCGCTCGGGTCATCAGGATATAGGTATTGGCATCAAACTCTTCGGAGAATTTCTGGCCTTGATAACGTAAATAACTCTCTACCTGAAATTCCAGGTCGGAATCTTGCCCTAGTTGAAAACTGCCTGAACGTAATTCACGGCCAAATTTATGATCCATCGCATCATCGGAAAGATAGGTCAAATGCCCAACCATTCTGGCTAACGAGATGCCCTGGCGTGGCAAGGTATTGTGCTTTATATAATAACCGTCATGGAATTCGGTATCCGCCATAATCGCCTGTCTGGCGGTTTCATTAAACGCGATATTCTGGGCGGTAAGTTTCATGCTGGATGCAATGACGATGCTATGGCGTAGTTTATCCGGATATTCTAACGCCCAACGCATCACTTGCATGCCTCCCAAGCTGCCACCAATCACTGCGGCCCATTGCTCTATGGCCAAAAAATCCATCAAACGTTTTTGGCTATGTACCCAATCACGTACTCTTAAGGGCGGAAAATCAGGCCCATAGATCTCGCCCGAATCTGGATCAATCGAGATCGGCCCGGTTGAACCATCACAGCCGCCGATATTATTAATACAAACAATAAAAAACTTATCCGTATCTATCGGTTTTCCCGGACCTATATAGTTTTCCCACCAGCCGGGTTTTTTATCATCAACGCTGTGGTAACCCGCAGCATGGGCATTACCACTTAAGGCATGGCAAACCAGAATGGCATTGGATTTATCCTTATTCAGCTCGCCATAGGTTTCATAAACCAGCGTAAAACCAGGTAAATCCCGACCACAGGCCAGGCTCAGCGGTTGATCAAAATGCTGCTGCTGCGGTGTAACCAGGCCAACGGAATCGGCAGGTAAGCTGGAAGACGATGATGTGTTCTGCGGGTTGCTAGGCACAGTTGAGGGTCTACTTATTGATTTGCGCGCATTATAGCGTGTTTGCTGCATTTGCGCAGTTTTTGTCCAAATATATTACTGCTGCAACTTGTCACTTCCAGGCTTTAGCTTTTAAGCTATGCTCAGCAAAGGAGATAAAACATGCTTGATAAGGCGGTATTGATTATTGATCAAGGAGGACAAAGCAGCCGTGTATTGGTTTTTAATCAACACGGCAGGGTTATTGCCAGCAGCCAAAAATCCATTAATACACACACACCAAAAGTCGCTTATATTGAACACAGCCCAGCCGAGGTGCTAGCCTCCATTCAGCAGTGTTTGGCAGAAATAGTGCCACAGATACAAGCTATAGATATCATTGCTGCGGGTTTGATTGTGCAACGCTCCAGTTTTCTGGCAATTAATCGCCAAACGTCGACACCGCTAAGCCCGATTATCAGCTGGCAAGATAGCCGCAACAGTGAATGGTTACATCAACAACGATTAGATAAACAGGCCATTCATCACATCACCGGCCTCTATGCCAATGCGCATTATGGGGCCAGTAAGATGCGCTGGTTATTGGATCATAATCCTGCCGTGCAACAGGCGGCAAAAGAGCAGCTTTTATTATTCCTACCGTTAGCCAGTTATTTGGCCAAGCAGCTGTGTCACAATCAAACTGATTATCGGGTAGATAGCGATATTGCCAGCCGCACGCTGCTATTTAATATTTTCACCCAGCAATGGCATGATGCTTTATTGGCGCAGTTTAACATTGATAAAACATGGCTACCTGAACCCGGCCCTGATTTTATCGCGGATAAAAAAGCACCTTGTTTAAGCACATTCCCCCAAACTTTGCCGCTAAGGCTGGTTGCAGGTGATCAATCGTTTTTATCCCAGACTTGGCAACCAAAACCCACAACTGACGGTTTATTTATCAACTGCGGCAGCGGCGCGTTTATACAGATGCCTTTGCCAGCCCATACAAAACCGGCAGTTGATAAATTATTGTTAAACCATGTTGGCAGCGGTAGCGACTGCGCATTTACGCTGTTAGAGGGCACGGTTAATGCGGCAGCCTCGGCATTACAACGTTTATGGCAGATAGAAGGACAACAATTGAATCAAACACAGATTCAGCAGGCTATTAAGCAGAATAACGATATCCCTTTGTATTTGATGAATCATGCAGGAGTGGGTTCGCCCCATTGGCTGGCCGCCAGTGAAGATATATTTAAATCAAGCTCTGTCCAGCAGGGTGCTTTAACTGCCAAGGCCTGCGCGGTTTTAGAGGCGGTTATTTTTTTACTGATGGATAATATTGTCTTGCTGCAAAAGGTGAATAGACAAATAAAGGAAATTCACATTGGCGGAGGTTTGTCGAACTTGGATGGGTTTTGTCAGAAGCTGGCGGATCTTAGCCAGTTAACGGTTATTCGAGAAGCACAAACTGAGGTCTCTGCCAAAGGTGCTGCGGCCTTTCTTTTTCGATCAACGGATGTAACGTTAGAGGCTGTAAAAATAGATAAAACTACGTTGTTTACACCTGTATTAAATCAGCCATTAAAGATGCGCCACCAAGGTTTTCAAAGCTTGATAACGCAGAAGAAAAAGCTTAGAAATGCGCTTTAACACCTAAACCGTATGCACCTATAGCAAGGTCATTACCAAAATCAAAATGCTGGTATTCGGCATAGATATCAATAACCGGCAACATGGTTAATGCAACACCAACTGCATAATAAGGATCGTTGCTGCTATCACTGCCCGAGTCGCTAGAAACATCATAATCTGTTTTGGCATAACCAAACTTGGCGTAGATATCCATAATAATAATCGGGAAAGCAAAAACACCTTGCGCCGAATAGGCAGTAACATCTAGAGACTGGTTATTGGAACTATAGCCACCCAAATCATGATAAGACGCTTCAATAGACAGAAACGGAATAATTGGTGGCTCCCAGCCGAAAGTGACACTCAAGGCTTTATCACTCTCATCTGAACTCAAGGCATCCAATGAGGTCGCATACGCACCGGCAGCAATATAAAAATCGGCTGCCGCAACGTGCGCCATCAGTGTTAAGCTTAGGGTCATCAAGCCCTTTAAAAACATTTTATTCATGGTTTATTCCTTGTGGTTTATTGTCCGGCTAGTATATGGACTAAATACGCCAAATAAAAGCGCAGACATAAACCCCTAGGTATCGACATGTTAGATTTAAATGATGTTTTTATATTATTTGTAGTGATGCTGGTGATTTATGCTTTTTATCATATGGCGCTACTGCGTGAGCGCGCCTATAAAGCGGTAGCGAATCACTGCAAAATAAAAAATTTACAATTATTGGATCAGAATGTGGCGGTAAAAGCGCTCTGGTTTAAACGGGACGACCATGGTTCACTGCGTTTCTGGCTAACATGTGAATTTGAATTTTCATCAACCGGTGATGAGCGTTATAGCGGAAAAATCGTTATTCTAGGTGGCAAGATTGTTAACATCATCTTACCCCCGTACCGTGTACCCGATACGCAGGGCGATGATTAATCCGGATTAGAGCGCAGGCGGCTCGTCTTCACCGTAATATTCAATATGCGGATATTCGGCTTTTAAATCGGCTTTATGGCTGCAGATCACACATTTATGCGGAAAACCGGCTTCGGTCTTTTCACCAATACAAGTCATCATGCCACCTTTACAACTATCACATAGGTAACTGTATTCATAAGGCACTACTTTTCGGGAAATTGCGGGCATTATTGTTCCTTAAAACATGGCTTAAATTTAGGGAAACTCACCCTTTGATCTAAGCACTTTTTATTCGGCAGGGGAAGACATCTCAGCCTTTTTATAGCTTAATTTATATTGTGCTTCCTTGTTTTGTATCAAAAACAAAAAAAACGTCTATGCTGAAATAAGTCAAAAAAACACAAGTCACTTCCCCCGACGTAATAAAATGGTGAAATTTATGTTAACCGTAGAATTAATGCATGAAATTAATATCCTAAGCCAATTTGATCTGAACGCTATGCAGCAGGGCATTAAAATTCATGGCGAGGCTGAAGACAAACTTCGTGCAGCCAGTGAAAGGCTTTATAACAAGGGGCTAATTGATCAAGTGGATGGAGGGTATTTAACCCATAGAGGTATTGAGGCAGCCAAACATGCGCAAGTGTTATTAGATGCGCTTCAACATGCTGAACCCGAACCTGCATCATCGGCGGCCTGAAGAAACTTATCATATCGCACGCCGATATAACTTATCGGCGCGCGGTTTGACATCTTAAAACTTCACTTCAGCCCATAACCAAACTTTTGTGGTATCGGTTTTAGATAATAAATCACCCTGGCTGTAGCCGGCGTATTTCAAGCCTACCTTGTATTTCTTGGCAATCGGCTTAACCACAAGAAAATCGATTTCTGAACCTAAATCATCTCCCGAATCACTGCCGCTAAAATCATGTGCAATAAGCACAAATTTCATACCCGCAGCTTTAACAATGCCTTTGATATATAAATCTTCCAAACCATCGGTAGGTGTTGCTAGGAATTTATCCGCCCAACCATTAAACGCATGCTTGGTTGCCAGCGGTGTTTGAAAACCATATGCCCCATCATCGGAACCCAATATTTCAAGCCCAGCCAAAACACTCCAGTTATTCTGGCCATAACCCAACTCGGCTAATAGATAACTCGCTTCGGCATCTGCATGGGTTTCTTGCAAAGCAAACTCTGCTCTATAGAGTAAGCTGGCATCATCACTGAGCATCGACTTTCCAGAAAAACGTACACCAAAAGTATCTAACGTGGAACCGGCATCATTATCGAGGCCATAGAAATACGTGCTTATTTTTCCAATATCAGTCAACGTATAGGCCACATTTATAATAAGATCTTTGGCTTTAACATGGCCTGCGGTAACCGTATTAATACGTCCCGAATACATCACCGTGGCATCCAAGGCCTCGGCTTTAAATTTTACGGTTAACGCATCATAAGTTTGCTCATGCTGACGCCAGCCCACATTGCCAACAAAACGTGCATTATCCAGTATCAAGCGCTGTCTACCACCTATCACATCCAAACCTTCTAACGGTTTAAAAGATAAATACGCCTGATTTAATTCGGTTAAGGCAGGGTCTGCAATAACGGGATAATCTGAAGGCATACCTGGCTGGCTATAATCATCGATGCCGCCTACCACTCGCACATCATCCATTTCAATAAAGGCGGTAGTGTTTGCCAGCTCTGCGGTTTTATACCCCAAGCGGGTACGCAGGGTTAAGCCAGATGCTTTTTCATTTTTACCGTCTTGATCAACACCTTCATAACGTAAACGCGCATCCAGAGTGGCTTTACCGCCACTTAAAGCATCATAAAAAACATCTTCTGCCTGCGTTTGTGTTGCTACTGTTGCAGCCAGAATGGCTACACTTAACGCTGAGATCGTTGTTGAAAACTGCTTTTTCATTGGAACTCCTAATCGACTTTATGCTTAAATTGTTTAGTCAAACTTTTATACACCTCATCACATTTTTGATACAGCACAGGACCTGCCAACTGTATAAAACCGTTATTTTTATAAAGGATTAGTAAATCCAATACATTACTTCACCCATATCACGCAGCAAAATGCAATCGTCACCCACCTAAATTAACGTGTTAGTGAAGGAGGAGACGTTTAAGCTGTACGCAAGTTTTTATTTTACCGCCATAACCACACGGACCTGAGCATCTACATCATCTTCATTGATATAGGCAATCGCGTTAGGATTTTGACTAATAATACGTTTGATCGCAGCCGCATCATCTAACTGCCTTGGCGGTTTAGCCCGGGATGAAAATAGCATACGCGCCCAATAGCTACTTAAACGTGTTTCAGATTTACGCAGTAATTTATTCCTGAAATCATCTCTGTTTTTATCACCCTGTGGCAAATCATACATCTGCACTTTATCACCATTGGGAAAAGTCAGGGCTTTACCGAGAAAAATATGACGTATCTGAGTTTGAGTGAGCTGATTGTGATTATCGGGATTAACGACAACAACAACCTCTGCAGATAATGATATTGAATAAAACAGTAACAATAAACAGCCTGCGATGACCGATAAAAATTTCAAACGTCACTCCTCAACTGGAATATAAGCATGCATGTTTAGACAGAAAAAACGACAGTCGATACCACCTGCTATAAGATTAGTTTGCAAAAAAATAAAATCAAATTCACGCCGATTAATTTATTTCATCACATTCCATGACGCATTGGCACAGTGGTCTATAGTGTTAAAAACCTCAATAAATGGAATGTGGTATACGGTTATGAATGCCTGAAAAAAACTACACAGATGTTATTCACGCCAATAACAATCATCTGCAGACCATACTCGATACGGTAGGCACGGCGATTCTTTCCTTTGACAGCAGCGGAAATCTGGTTTTAAAAAATGCCCAGGCAGATACCTTATTCAAAGATATTAAAGAGGTTGAAAATATTTCCAGTGCAGTGATGCGCTCAAAATATAATTTCTACGATAAAAATAATGAGTTTATCGCGTTTAACCACTCACCGGTTTATAAGGCGATTCATGGTCAAAAAACCATGAATACTCGTATCCGAATCGAAAACCAAAACTCCATGGAAAGCCATTGGTTTCTTCTTAATGCCTCACCACTCTTTGATAATAAAGACGAGGCTGATGGTTGCGTCATCTGTTTAAATGAAATCACCGAGCTGGTTGAAAGTAATCAACGCATTAAAAAATACGCCTTATATGACCCGCTAACCAACCTACCTAACCGACGTCTGTTGATGGATGAATTACGTAAATCCATCAGTTATACCCGCCGTTATAATCGCTTTGCGGCGGTGTTATTTATTGATTTGGATAATTTCAAAAACGTCAATGATTTATGGGGCCATGAACTGGGTGATCATTTATTACAAGCGGTAGCCAAACGCCTAAAAGACATTACCCGCGATACCGATATTCTAAGCCGCTTGGGCGGCGATGAATTTGTCTGTATTTTAAATGATCTATCTGCAGATTTAGCCGATGCCATGCATCAAGCCAAATTATTTTCTGAACGTATCATCACCATGTTGGAAAAAGAATTTACCCTGGGAGAAGTGACGGTTAACGCTCCCTGCAGCATTGGCATCATCATTTATCCCGATGTCGACTCCACCCCGGAACGACTCTTGCAATACGCCGATACGGCACTGTATCAAGCCAAAGATAAAGGCAAAAAGATATCGGTGATGTTTAACCCGGAGATGACCGAAGATATTGCCCACAAGGTGCAATTACAGAACCTGTTTCACCATGCCGCACAGAGAGATATTTTTCATATTGTCATGCAACCGCAGTATCGAGCCGATAATGGTGAACTAAGTGGTGCCGAGGTGTTATTACGCTGCCAGCTTAATAGCGGTAAATTTATCTCACCCGATGACTTCATTCCAATTCTTGAACAAAGCGCCGATATCGTTGAGGTGGGTTACTGGATTGTACGCCAAACCTGCCTCCAGTTTAGCCAATGGCTCACACCTTGGATATGGCAAGAAGGCGCACATATTTCTATCAATGTTAGCCCCAGACAGCTGCAAGATATTAACTTCTGCCCCCGTTTTATGGCCATCATCGAAGAATATGAAATCCCCGCCAAGATGTTGGTTATCGAAATCACCGAGAGTCTGTTTGCCGCCGAAAACGATGTGATGGTGGATAACCTGATGCGCATTCATGAGCACGGCATTAAACTCTCTATGGATGATTTTGGCACCGGTTATTCATCACTCAGTTATTTAAAACGCTTTCCTCTGGATTATTTAAAAATTGATCGCTGCTTTGTTAATGAACTTGAAACCAATAATGAAGACCGCGCCGTGGTACAGGCTATTATGGCGGTTTGCCAGGAGTTTGGCATAGAGGTGGTGGCCGAAGGCGTGGAAACCTTGGAGCAGGCCAAGATATTACAAAATATCGGCTGCCATTATTTTCAGGGTTATTATTTTGCCCGCCCTATGAAGCTGGATGATTTTTCAGCCTTATTAAGCGACTTTAAAGCGCAAGCTATTTAATAAGCCTTATCTAAAGCTTAGCACTTGCTCAATATTATCTTTGCCCAGGCGTAACATCAGCAATCTGTCCAGCCCCAGCGCAACACCGGCACAATCGGGTAACCCCACTTCCAGAGCCTGCAAAAACGCATAGTCAATAGGCATGGGCGCTAAACCCATTTTTACCCGTTGCAGATTATCCTGATGGAAACGTTGTTTTTGTTGAGCCACATCGGTTAATTCATGATAACCATTAGCCAATTCTAGGCCCTGGTAATACAGCTCAAATCTGGACGCCACCTCAAGGCCACTCTCATCTAAACCTAGCTTCGCCAAAGATGCTTGTGACGGTGGATAGTCATAAATAAATACCGGTGCATCTTGGCCCAGCTGCGGCTCAATCACATGTGACATCAAAAGATTTAACCAATCATCCCGGCTACCATCCGGCATCTCGATGTCGATCTGCTCTTTGGCTTCAAAAATTAATTGCGAAAGCGTAATCGTAAACGGGTTAAAACCCAAACACTCCTCAAAAACAGCGGTATAGGATTTGTGTTCAAAATGATGGACACCCAATAGATATTCAATTAAATCGGCCATCTCATCCATTAAATCCCAAAGATCAAAATCCAGCCTATACCATTCCAGTAACGTGAACTCTTCATTATGGCGGCTGCCGATCTCTTCTTTTCTAAACGCCTTGCAGATTTGATAAATATCTCCCGAGCCACTGGCTAATAGCCGTTTCATAAAATATTCGGGTGATGTTTGTAACCACTTACCCTCACCTGCTGGCAAAGATTCTATGTAGGCATCGGTAACGGTCGCCACACCTAGCAACGGAGTGTCGACCTCCAATACATCTCTTTGCAGGAAGAAATCGCGGATACGCTGATAGAGCTGCGCACGGTGCTGCAGGGCAGCATGATAGTCAGATGTATGAGAAGTGGACATAAATAGCAATAAAAAACTAAGGAAGAAAAAGAAGCCCCGGCAGATTAACCAGGGCTATAAGATTTAAGCTTTTAAGCGCTTAACCTTTGGCACGAGAAACGTAATCACCGGTACGGGTATCGATACGTAAGATCTCACCGATAACGATAAATAACGGCACCATCACAGTTGCACCGGTGATTAATGTCGCAGGTTTAGTGCCACCTTGGGCGGTATCACCTTTTAAACCGGGATCGGTTTGTGCTACTTCTAACTCGATAAAGTTAGGCGGCGTGATAATAATCGGCGCACCGTTGTATAAGGTCACCTCATATTTTTCTTGCTCTTTCAGCCACTTCACGCAATCACCCACGGCTGTTTCATCGGCTTGAGATTGTTCGAAGTTATCGGGATCCATAAAATGCCAGAACTCACCATCGGTGTATAAATACTCCATGGTATGATCCATCACATCGGCACCTTCAAGCTTCTCACCCGATTTAAACGTTCTATCCCAGACCCTGCCGGTTTTTAAGTTGCGCATTTTAACGCGGTTAAAGGCCTGACCTTTACCGGGCTTAACAAATTCGTTCTCCAGGATGGAACATGGGTCGCCATCCAACAATACTTTCAGACCTGACTTAAATTCGTTGGTAGAATAGTTGGCCATGAGAATCCTCGTAAACATTTATTAATCAATTAAGGGGCGCAATGATAACGCGAACTGAGTCAAGATGGCAGACCGAAGACTGGCAAAAAGCCATGAAAAACATGATTCGTGATGTGCGCAGCCTGTATCAAGCCGTAAATCTTAACCCGGAAGATTTACCTGCCGAGCTATCTTCTCGCCTGGATTTCCCGGTAAGAGTGCCTCAGAACTTTGTTCAGCGCATGCAAAAAGGCAATGCATTGGATCCTTTATTATTGCAAGTACTGCCACAAACAGCAGAAATGCAAGACATTGCAGGTTTCAGCACCGATCCTCTGGCAGAAGCCGAATTTAACATGGCTCCGGGTTTAATTCATAAATACCATGGCCGGGTTTTGTTAATCAGCAACCCCAGTTGTTCCGTGCATTGCCGCTATTGTTTTAGACGCCACTTCCCTTATCAGGAAAATACCCCAGGCAGCCAACATTGGCATAAAGCCATGGACTATATTGCCAACAATAAAGAGATTCATGAGGTTATTTTAAGTGGAGGCGACCCTCTGGCTGCCAATGATGATTATCTGCAGCAGCTGATCGATAAAATAGCCCAGATAAAACATGTAAAAACCCTGCGTATTCATACCCGCCAGCCCGTGGTGATGCCGGAACGTATTACCAATGAATTATTGGCGGTATTAACCTCCAGCCGCTTAAAAACCGTGATGGTGATTCACAGTAATCATGCGCAGGAATTACAAGGGGATACCGTTGAAGCTTTGCAGTTATTGCAGGCCCACGGTATTCGCCTTTTAAATCAGTCGGTTTTCTTAAAAGGCATCAACGATACCGTGCAGGCGCAAAAATCCCTGTTAGAAAGCTTGTATACCTTAAATATTCAGGCATATTACCTACATGTGCTAGATAAAGTGCAAGGTGCGGGCCATTTTTTCTGTAAAGATGAGGACACCAAAGAAATCTACGCTAAACTAGTAACATTATTACCCGGTTATATGTTGCCAAGGCTGGTCAGGGAATATCCTCATGCCGCCTCAAAAACAGCCATCGATATAATAAAAGCCGTTTGATTCTTTAAGACAATCAAATTAGCATCATTCATTTAGCAGAAAGGGGTTCTGCTGCGGCAGAAGCTATGAGCATAACAGCAATGGAAGCTTTATTTGAACTTCCTCCAAAAGACTTAAAAAAACTGTCATTTTGTAAGACAGATAAAGAATCCGTGCAGCTGTGGGTAGAAGGATTACCCATCGCCGATATGGCCGCATCCACTCGCCTGCTTTATGCTGCGATACAGGAAGTTTGTCGCCTCAATGTGTCTGCAGCGGTGCGCATGGATTTTATCGAATCATTACGCCCAGCGATTCTTTTTGCCTGTGAAGGTTTGAAAAAAAGCTATCTTAATCAGCCGGTGATTTTGCCCGACCAACCACGAAAAATTGCCAACTTAAGTCAGGCATTACGTAAATACCTGGCACTGGCCTCGGTGTGTGTGGTTATTCAATGTGAAGCGAAGATGGGTTCCTTATTAATGAAACCCTCGGCGCTGTTTAATAAGGCGGTTTTTTATAGCCTTAACGATTTTAAGCTGATACTGATCTGCAATTATTTATTATACCGCACGGTTGAAGACAATTTTTGGCTTAAGGTACACGGCCTTTATCAACTCTCTAAAAGCCATAAATTAGATAAAAAAACGATCAAACTGGCCGCCTCCGACGAAACCAATGGCCATAAAACACACAGTGTTGAAAACGGCTATCAGCAAATAATGTTATGGGGCTGTATTAAAGCGAATCAATTACGCCAGGATGATATCAAGGCATTAAGAAACACCATACCCGACTGGGCCAGCTTGATTGTGATGGAAGATGCACAGGGTGGCTTGGATAACAGCCTGTTGATTGATCCTGAAACCGATATGCCGCCTATTTATCGAAAATTTCATAAAGGGGATGTGTCGTACTACTGCACACAAATCAATACCGCTGATTTAATCACACAATTAACCCCGCTGGCCGATCCTTTAACCCGTGGGCAGTGTGAGTTATCCCCCAATCTGGTCAGCCATTTAATTCTGGCCTGGAGTGTCTTTACCGATAGGACCTTTATGCGCCTGGAAGCCAACGCGCAATTAGGCATTTGCATAGGGCTTTCAACCACCCATTTTTTCCTCGGTGATCGCCTGCCTTTTGATAACCTGGTTTATGGTAAAGAAGGTTCCCCCGATCAAATCCATGTCAATACGAGTGCGGCTGCTATTAGGCCACCTTCTGGCGCACAAGTGGGGCAATCGCAATTTAAAAATGATAATAAGAAAAAACTGGATGTCTGGGATGAAAGCCTTTACGGCAATAAAGCCATCGATGCCACCACGGTTACAATGGAATCCATAGGTTTTCATACACGCAGCGGTGGCAAGTCCAAGATGACCACCGCCGGTAAAGATAAAGAAAAATATCAAAATTTTCAGGTCGACATCATCAATATGAGCCCCGGCGGTTATTGCATAGAATGGAATATGGAAACCCCGAACAGCATCAAAGCCGGAGAGATTATAGGTATTAAAGGTGAGCATCATAGCCATTGGCATATTGGCGTGATACGTTGGGTTAAGCAATGTGCGCAACGTGGCCTGCAAATTGGTGTTGAATTGATCAGCCCGTCTGCCCAGCCTTATGGCGCCAAATTTGTGGCTATGTCTGGTGTCGATAAAACCGATTTTTTACGCGTCCTGTTGTTACCCGAAATTAAATCCGCGAGCCAGCGCGCCAGTATTATCACCCCTAGTTTGAGTTTTAAATCCGGCCAGCATATTCATTTAATGCGTAATGGCAAAGAAGAGACCATACTGCTAAGAGAGTTAAAAACCTCTACCGGCAGCTTTTCTCAGTTTACCTTTGATTATATCCAGCCCGTAAAGAATAATGAAACGCTGGATAAGACAAACCCCTTTGATAATTTTAATGCTTCAGCACCAGCCAATGATATTGATTCGGTGTGGGAGCTGTTATAGCAGTTTTGTGGTAAACTGTGATATAGATAACAATTTGTCCTCAAGCTAAGAAATATAAAAAATGAGTGCAGCGAACAATTACAGCGTCTTAATTCAAGTTCAGTCTCAGAATGAGGCCGAACGTATCATAGGCATATTCCGTAGCGCGGGCATTCATATACGTGCGCATAGAGTCACGTCAGAAATTGACCTTAATGAACACCTGCAAGAAAGTGACTGGGATCTACTGATTTTAGATAACAATCATCCCGAAGTGTCTTTAAGCTTCTCTATGGCAGCACTAAAAAGTCACAAAACCAATACCGCTATCATGTTAATTACCGAAGATGCCAGCGGTGCTACCCATAAGCAGGCCTTTAGCCTCGGCATTCATGACGTCGTGCTTAAAAATGCCGACGAACATTTTGTCCATGCCTGTGTACGTGAAATGCAAGCATCACAGCTGCGTATCAACCATCACAATCTACAAGAAAAATTCAATACCTTAGAACAGCGTGCAGATAAATTATTAGCTGAATCTGACGATGCCATCGCCTATGTCGCCGACGGTATTTTAATGAGCAGCAATGAAAAATTCGCCGAGATATTTGCTTACGATGCCGACGACCTCGACTGTGCCTCCATCATAGACCTGGTTGATTCACAAGATCATGAACGTTTTAAGAACTTCCTTAAGGCCTTCAGCAAAGGTGAATTAGAGCAAGGCTCTCTGACTTTTCAGGCGCTTAAACAAAGTGGTGAAGTCTTTGAGGCCTTTTTAGCGTTAGAGAATGCCACCGTCGATGACGAGCCCTGTATTCAAGTGATTATTGGCAGTGAATCCAGAAACTCAGGTAATGGCAGCGGTGACATGGATACCGCCACCGGCCTGTATAATCGTTATTATCTGGCCCAGCAGATGAACAATGTTGCCGCCCAGGTTTGTGCCGGTTCAATGCAAGCGTCATTACTGATTTACCATGTGGATGATTACGAACGTTTATTGGCCGACTTACATATCTCCGGTATGGATGCGCTGATACGCGATCTTGCCAGTCATCTCGAAGCCCATATTAGCACCGGTGATATCGTAGCCAGGCTCGATAGCGACACGGTTGCATTGATCTCGCAACAACCGCCGGAATCTGCGCTACAAACGGCCGAAAAAAGCTTAAAAACCATGGATGAACATATTTTTGAGTTTAATGGCAGAACCCTGCAATACACCTGCACCTGCGCGGTATTAAACCTCAATGATAAAGATACCGATGTTTTATTGGATCAAACCGTTGATGCCATCAACACGGTACGCCTGAATAACAGGAAAAACTCGGCTGAGATTTATACGCCTAAAGTTGCAAAAAACAGCGGGAAATCAGAATCTGCCAGCAATCTTGATGATGCGCTGCAAAGTGAACAATTACGTTTATTATTCCAGCCGATTATGAGTTTACGTGGTGACGATAAAGAAAACTATGAAGCCAGAGTCTCACAGTTTGACGGTGAAAATGATAGCTACCCGCAAGCGATTATCGACGCCGATAAAGCCTGCAAGCTAGATCGCTGGATTATATTAGAAGCCAGCAAGGCACTTTCACTGCATAGAGCCGAAGGCCATAACACGCGCTTGATTATTAACCTTACCGTTAATGCATTAACCGATAAGACTCTCGCTCCGTGGTTATCGGTAGCGATTAAAGCGGCTAATTTGCCTAACGATTCGATTGTCTTCCAGTTTGATGAAACCGATATTCGCAATAATTTAAAATCAGCGATCAGCTGTTTTGAAGCCTTCAAAGGTAATAATTGCAAAGTCGCGATTGATAACTTTGCCGAAGACAGCGAGCCGTTAAAACTGCTGAAACACCTGAAGGTGGATATTATTCGCATCGCCCCTCAATTTACCACTGCCGTTGCCGAAGGTAATGACAAAGGTGAACTTAAGCAGTTATTAACGGATTTGGCCGCATTTGACGTGCAAACCATCTTGCCTGACGTCGAAAATGCCGGTGTTTTAGCCTCTTTATGGCAGCTGGGCACACACTATATTCAGGGCAGTTATCTACAGCTTCCCAGCCCGCAAATGAGTTATGTCTTTACCGAACTCGCTTAAAGAGCCCAGCCATAAACAACGCAGACATGCTGCGTTGTTTATACATCCACTTAAGACTTAACTAACATCTGGCGTTTGCCATAATCCCAGACAGATTTCAGCAAACTGGTATCATAGATAAACAACCCTGCGATAATCAAAGCGGTGCCTAGCTGCAAACTTCTACTCACCGGTTCCGATAAAATAGTTGCCCCCAACCACAGCGCTAACGCAGGCGTAATCAACGGAATTAACGAGACGATAGCCACAGAATAATTTTTTAACACGGCAAAATAGGCAGCAAAACCGATTAACGAGCCTATCACCGCTAAATACACAATACTCCACAAACTCTGTGTTGATACCTGCGTGGGAAACTGCCCGTCAAACAAGCACCAGCTGATAAATAATCCCGGTACGGCAAACGTTAAAGCCCCAAAAGTTTGTTCAAAGACATCCACTGGCGGCTCACCTTTTTCCTCTCTGCACGCCTGTAAATATTTTGTTCCAACCTGAGAAGCTGAAAAAATCAGATTAGACAGCAGCATCATTAAAATTCCAGGCAATGCCTCTGACTGCAAACTTATCTGCGCCTGAAAAATAACTAATACACCCGCCAAGGCAATAAAAATTGCACTAACCTGATAGACACTGGAAAGGCGTTGTTTTAAAAATATCGCAGCTAACAAACCGGTGGTCAGTGGCGTTAATGCAAACAACACAGAGATCAAACCCGACGGTATCGTTTTCGCCGCCATATACACCAGTGGCATATTCGGAAATATCGCCAGCGCCGCAACAAGGTAGACCTTCCAATTCTGGCGTTTTAAAGTCGATTGGTTTCTCCACACCGCAATAAAAATAGCCGCCAATAAAAAGGCCAGCAACATACGTAGCAGTATCGCAGCATGGGCCGATAAACTTTGATTGCTGAAATGAATCGCCAGCGGTGTGGTTGACCAGATAAAAATCACAGCCAGGTAGTTAACAGGTACAGACATATTTTCCTCCGCGTTTGTCTGTGTGCCTACGAACAACCGCGGCCAGAAACAAAAAAGCCGCAGTCTTCGCTGCGGCTTTTTTGAAATCTTTATCGGTTTAAAGTATCAAGGGCTCGCAACAGTATCTTCTGCAAATTTTATCCATCGCACGGCGGCGACTACCGGTTTGACCGGCAGTAGAATAAGGGCTGCTTTAATAAAGATACTGTTCATGAGATTAAATACGTTTTACTTTTATAGATTCATTTGAACTGAGTGTAGCGTGTCAACTCACTATAAAACAAGTACTGTAAACACTTTTTTATTCGTGATTATTTTTTCAGTTGCTCAATCGTGAAACCGGCTTTGCGTAATTGTGCGTGTAAACCATCGCGTCCCGCAATATGGGCTGCCCCCACTAACACATATTCTATTTCTTTAGTTTCAACCAGGGCTTTGATTTTAGGTAACCAATTATTATTACGTTGTACCAATAATTGTTGGTAAACATCCGGGTAATTTTTTTGCATATCCTGAATCATCAACGCATCCAGTTTTTGTATATCGCCCGCCCGCCAGGCATCACGTAGTTGCTGAATATCTTGTTCCAGACTCGCCAGTTCTTGTAAGTTTTGTAAGACAAAATGTGACTCATCACCGCGGCCCATAGCCAACAAGAAGTCCAGTTGCTGATCCGCAGTCTCCAGCCCGGTAACCGTTTTTTTGTCGGCCACGGCACGGCCATTAAAATAGGCATCAACCCCCTGCTGACTGATACCCAGTTGCATTAATTCAGCCATCGCTATCGTGGTAACCACAATGCCTATCGGCATAGACATAAAGACATTGATAGGCAGGCCGCGCTCTTTGCAATAAGTTTTTAAGACCTGCCAGGCCTCATCATTTAATACACTTTTAAGGTTTTCACCTTTTTGATAAAAATTATTTTGGCTCAGTTTCTGCTGAAATTCAGCCGCATGATCGGCCGATAAATCCACTTCAAGAATCAGTTGGGAAGCGTCTTTATAGGCAGTCTCAAACGCCGCAGGCAGCGGATAATCCTCAGCCTTAAGCACATGCATGGTGCCCGCCAAATAAAAATAGCCGCCATCTTTACTCACTTTCCAAACCGACGTTTGCGCAGCGCTCAGGCCGCTGAATAGCAAAGTGAAACACAAAAAAAACAGTTTCCACGTCATAAGGTATCCTTTTTAAATCAATAAACTTAAGGCATAAAATTAGCCATCTTCATCATGCGCTGCGCATCATAAGGAATGACTTTTTCACTATGAAATTTTAATACTAAATTATCGGCCGTATTCATGGATTTAGCCATCATAGATGCGCCGACTCGGCTTTTATGTAAAACCCGGCGGGAAAATAGCGGGAAAAACCAATCTCGGGTTTTTGCATCCGCCAAAATCTCACAAGAGCCACGCATCGACACACAGCGTGTATCACCGGCCTTACTGCCTTTACCACTGATTGTCACGGCAACACGCCCATCACGCGATATAGCCCTGATTCTGGCACTGCCGGCCAATGCAGTCATCCAGATGCAGTCTTCGGCATAAAGAAAACTAACAACAGTGGCTGCCGGAGAACCGTCTTGGGTAATCCATGACAAGGTACACTCATTTTGGGCAGCCAATATTTTTTCGCTTATTTCATCAAACACGGAGCATCCTTTATCAAACCAACAATTATTTTGCACTGAATACAAATAGACTCTTGAAAACTGTACAGGCATCCAGTAAATTACATCAATGAGGTGCCCGCTACAAGCAGGCCTTTATTTCATCGCGCCATAACAACATTAGACCCGTTAAAAAAGAGAGTGACCATGGCCATTATCCCCATGTGGAAATGTGACAGAGACGAAAAATTGTTTGATAACAAAAAAGAAGCCGAAGAACACGATAAAATGCTGGAGCTGGCGGCGAATATCTCCAGCTGGGTAGAAAACGAAATCAGCGAAATACCTGAAGAGGCAATAGAAACGCTGGGGCTGCTGATGGCTAAAAATAAAGACAAGCTGCTTATCGCCTTTAGAGGCAAACCCGAAGTTTTATTAGAAAAAGATGACGACACCGATGCCAGTGATAATGTCACTGCCATCAAAAAATAAGCGTTTTAGTTAAAATAAAGGCCGCGTACAATCAGCGGCCTTTATCACTGACTTTTACAACATGATCTCAAATGGATTACCCAAATCGGTGATATCCATCTCGTCAAACAGCTTCTGACAGTCCAGATCCAGCGCTTCAGCCAAGCCCTCTGGAAAGCGTTCTAATAAATCATCTTTATGCAGACTATGGTTTTGAATAAAATAATTCGCCAGATATAAAATTGCCGCATATTTGCTGTGGGCTTCATTTTGCATGGGCCGCGCCTGGCCTAAAATGGCCTGACAAATCAGCTCAGGGAATTGCCAATGCTCGGCTAAAGCGGCACCTAACTCGGCATAAGTAATGCCAATAATTTCCAATTCAAGCTCAATGCGGTCTTCTCCCAACTTTACCCCCTGCATCACTTCCATCGCCTGAATAGGCAGTTGCATATGAATTAATAATTCACCGACATTATGTAAGATACCGCAGGTAAAAGCCGTTTCACCATCCAGTTTAGCCGTTTTAGCCAGCTGTTTGGCCACAGTGGCAGTACGAAAACTGGAACGCCAAAACGCCTTGATATTGAGTCCGTCAATATTCGGAAACGTCTTGGACATACAGCTGGCCATCACCAAATTACGTATCGCATCAAATCCGATCGTCACTATCGCATCATTAACCGAGGATATATCTCTGGAGACACCGTAATAAACCGAATTTGCCATACCTAATAATTTGATAGACAGGCTTTGATCCAGCGCGATTTTATCGGCAAATTGACGTGTATCTATATCGTCATCATTGATGCTTTGTATCAGCTCTTGAGCAAGCTTGGGAATGCTGGGGATATTTGAGCTGGCCGCAAAGAAACTTTCCACCTCCATGTTAAGCCTCCTTGAAAGGACTTATCTTGTATATGCATTGAGCATAGTGGCTTTTGCTTAAACTACAGGAATTTTTTTGCTGTCTTTTATTTGCCTTTGCCCCAGCTGCGCTTCCACGATAGTGAGTACCGACTGTGCGGTTGCTCGCCAGGCTGTTAACTTACCGCCATACAAACTCACCAGTGCCTCAGACTCCGATAACATCACATCCCGGGCGCGAGAAAATGCTGCGCCGTCGTCCCTTGGCAAGACCCTTAAACCACTAAACACATCACAAACGCTGTAGTTTAATTCGGGAAAATAAAAGCTTAAGGTTTGTTTTAAATACGCTATTTCTTCATCTGTGGCCTTGGCATCGTGCGCCGCACCTTGGTATATATATTCGGTGGTGCCCACCAAGGTTTTGCCCTTCCACGGTAAAATAAATACCGCACGTTGATCGCTAGGTGCCTCAACATAGAGGCAATGCTCTGAGATCTGTTGATCAATAATAAGATGTGTACCCTGTACCAGCTCCACATTCACCTTAGCCACGGGTGGGCTGAAGCTTTGTAAACATTCATTCACCCAAGGGCCTGTCGCATTCACAACAAATTGGCTGATCACTTTTACAGGTTTATCTTCCTGCTGCAGCGTTAATGTATAAACTTTTTCGTTTTTTTCAGCGCTTATCAGCTCGGTAAAATTAAAACAGCTAGCACCCAATGCCGCAGCCGAACGCTGAACCGCCTGGGTTAACGCCAAATCATCGGTTTGGCCATCGGTATATTCAAACACGGCGATTAAATCCTGCTGTTTTAAACCGGCAATCGCCTGCCATTCACTACGCTTTAATCGCCGAAACTGGCTATAGTCGCCACCTAAACTTAATAAGCGATAAAAAAATAGCCCCAGATAAATAAACCACGGCTTATAACGGCTATGTTTATAGACTGGCAGATAAAATAATCGCGCCTGAACCAGGTGAGGGATATGTTTAATCATCCAGTCGCGTTCGGCTAAGCACTCTCTAACCAAATGAAACTGCAAGGTTTGTAAATAACGTAAACCGCCATGAATTAACTTGCTGGAACTTGATGATGTGGCCCAGCCCCAGTTACGTTGTTCGATTAACAGGGTTTTAAATCCTGCGGCCGCACAGGCTTGTGCCACCGCACAGCCCTGTATGCCGCCACCTATAACCGTCACATCATAGGCCGCATTATTATTTAGCTGGGGTCTGAATCCTGTCTCAGGCATAAGGCCTGCAATAGTTTATCGATGACAAACGTTTCAATTTTATCCGCTCCACGTTGTAAGGTTTTCAGCGCCAAATCCACATCGGCTATTTCATAAACAACCAACGGACAAGATGCACTAATCACATCACTTTCAGGGATTTTCTTTAAATTAATATAGGCAATATCTGCACAAGTTTCCTCTATAACTTGTTCACGAGTTTGCCATTGCGATAACACAACACCGGTAGCTTGAAAGCCATAGTCTTGTTTCGCCAGTTTTACCGCTAAGGTATCGAAGCTGATTAACGTAATTTGTCCCATCGCTGATTGGAAGATATCGGCTATCTGCTGCAAACAAAAATCACGGCTGTGATCTAACATCACCTGTCTTTTTAGCTCGATATAAAAATGCACATCTGGATATTTCAGTACCAGTTCTAACAATGCCGATAAACGCTGTAGCAAAACATCAACATATTTATCCCCCAAACGCTCAGGCTCATGCGCCTTAAAACGTTGCAGTTCAGACCAATTAAAATCTGCCACCGTACCTTGTTGAGCAGAAATGCGTTTTAAATCATGATCGTGATATAACAGTGCGATGCCATCACGACTAAACTGTACATCCACTTCAACATTTGTTGCACCACTGATAATCGCCGCCTCAATACCCGGCAGCGAATTTTCAGGCCAGCGATGGCGTAAACCTCTATGCGCCACAAAACTGGAAATAGGGTATAAGCTCATATTGTTCCTTCAGTTCGTCACTGCCATACTGGCAGCTATAATTAATACAAGCTGGCTTAACGCCATAAGATTATGAAGTAAAAAAACATGCCCATCACTGTAACTGTATTTATCCTTGTCTGCAGCTTATTTGCCCTGCGCGGCGGGGTTTTAGGTTTTATCTCCTGGCTGACTAAAATTCTTGGCCTGATTGCCGGTTATCTGCTGGCTTATTCCTACCGCGATGATGCAGCCCATATCGTCTCCATCTATTTACGTGAATTCTCACCGTTATTACTGCAAGTGGTCTGTGGCATCAGCCTGTTTTTTGCAGGCACGATTTTGGTGAATATGTTTATCTCCTCGATTATCGATTTTCTGCGTAAAACCAATAAAAGTCTCAACCAAAAACTCAAATATAAATCCCGTCAGGGCCGCATCACAGGCGCCGTCTGTAACGGGGTTTTAGGCGCTTTTGTGGCACTGTTAGGCATCTGGGGCTACGGCGTAGCACACAGCTATCAATGGGTACCTGCCTTGGCACAAAACAATCACGCTATGCAAAACATCGCCAATAAAGTGGGAGAAGCCAGCTTTGGGTTTTTATTAGAGACGATCACGGCAACCCCCTCTTCCACGATCAGCCTCAACAAGGCGATTCAACTAGCGCCCGATTTAATCCTTCCCACAATGGAAAGTGGTCAACCAACCCTGCAAGCACCGGCAACCACACTCGAAGAATTACGCCAACGTGCCAACCAGAAAAAACAACAGGGTTTAGTACCTAGTCAAATTGAACATTCTGGCGCTGAAATCACATTGGTGATCGAAGATATACAGGGTATAGCCACCGAGGAAAATCCATTTTTAATTGACGAAGCCTATGAAAACCGCCCTTTAGAGCAGTTAGAAAATAATGCCGTCAACTTCGATAAAAATGCGATTGCCACCACGATGCAGAACGTGCTGAAAAATGAAAAACTGCTAACCAGCACACTCAAGCAATATATGTCGGAGGATCAAGCTAAAATGGCTAGCCAGCAATTACAGAACATGATGAAAGACCCCAAGATGCAAGCGGCCATGCAGGAGAATATTCAAAAACTGATGAATAACCCGGCGGCGATTCAGCAAATGCTGCAGAATCGTCATCAGGATATTAAATAAGTAAAACCGGTATTAATTCTAAAGCTTCTAGCCATTAATACGTTTAGCCATAATCATCAGAACCAGGCGAATAATCGGTGCCACTAAACGTGCGCCCAGGTATTTGGGTGTACCTAGGCCCTGGCGGAATTCCAGCAGAAAATCATCAAATGTGGTGCCTTGGTAATCGAGAATAGCATTACTGCTTTCAGAATCTACCCAACCTGCGTAAAAGCTGGGTTCCTGCGCATAGAAGCGCTCACTGATGGCACCTACACCTGCGGTGGTAAACAACTTGGAGGTAAACTCATAACCGGTGAATCGACAGCCATCACCACCACCGATCATAAAGGTTTTTCCTTTGGCCTGCGCTTCATCCAACACGGCGGCTGACGTTAACGCCTTAGCCACATCACGAGCATGGCAGAACTCAACAAAGTCTTTTGGCCCTATCTTCAGGCTCAACGCCATATCTTTAATATTATGTGCTGAAGGATCCACATTCGGGATCGCAGCCAGACGTAAAATCGTCCAAACCAGGTCGCTCTGATGAATCAATTTTTCACAGGCAATCTTGGTGGCTGAATAGGTATCAGATTCTTTATAAGGCATATCAGCGGTATGAATGCGATTAGTGCCATTACCTATACCCAGCACCGCAAACGATGAGGTGAAGACCAGGCGTTTAGCGGTAGACGATGCTTCCATCGCCTCAACCAAGGTGCGAGTACCTTCCACATTAACCTTATGTGCCAGCGCAGGGTTTGACTCTGACAACGGCGGGATAATGCCAATTAGGTGAATCACCGTATCTACACCCTGCAGGGCTTTAGCTACGCCCTCTTTATCATTGATATCGGCCCAGAAAAACTCAACGTCGGGATAAGCTTGCGCTACGGCCTTATTATTAGGCGTGCCCAGATCCAGCACTTTAACGGCGCAGTCACTACTACTCAAAGATTTTAAAACGTTTTGACCGATATTACCGCAAGCACCGGTTACCAAAATAGTCGTAGTCATCGCTATTATTCTTAATTATCAAAAGGGCTTTACTCTAACGTAAATAACCACATACAAACATTACAATGCAGACAATAATTCGCAGTGCCAGAAATAGGCCGCTAGAGCGGAAATATGACTAAACTGTCATCAAAATATGAAGTAGACAAGACAGACATTGAAATTAGTAGGCACTTCATAGAAAGTGAGTGTTAGAGACGTATAAAACCGAAGATGGAGATGAAATGACCGAACTACAAAAGAAAACTCATAAACACGAAACCAAGATTGTTGCGACATTAGGCCCTAGCAGTGATAGCCCGGAAAAAATTGCCGAACTGATGCAGGCGGGCACCAATGTTTTTCGCCTGAATTTCTCCCATGGCACGGCCGAGGGTCATATTCAAACGGCTCAAATCATCCGTGAATGTGCCAAGGTTCAGCAACGTTATGTGGCTATTCTGGCCGATTTACAAGGCCCTAAAATACGTATTGCCGATTTACCCGATGGTGCGGTTAATTTAACCGTAGGGGATGCCATCGCCATTGAGGTTAACAAAGATTTTATCAGCACCGATAATACGGTGATCGGTTGCGACTTTATCACCCTGCCACAGCAAGTAAAAATCGATGATATTTTATTGTTAGACGACGGTTTTATTCAATTAAAAGTCGACACGATTGAAGGCACTAGAGTGCATTGCAGCATTTTAGTGGGCGGTAAATTAAAGAGTAAAAAAGGCATCAATAAACGCGGTGGTGGACTCTCTGCACCCTCTTTAACCAGCAAAGATTTAAACGATATTAAATCGGCCGCCAAGGCTGGAGTGGATTTTATGGCCGTATCTTTTGTCTCCTGTGCCGAGGATATTCACCAAGCCCGCAAACATGCCAATGATGCCGGTTTTAATCCCGCCATTATCGCCAAGATAGAACGAGCCGAATTAGCCAATGATCTGGATTTACTGGATGATGTGATTAGAGCCTCCGATGGGGTTATGGTTGCCCGGGGTGACTTAGCGGTTGAGATTGGTGATGCGGCGTTAGTGGGTATGCAAAAACATATCATCATTAGGGCCAGAGAGCTGGAACGTTTTGTCATTACCGCCACCCAGATGATGGAATCGATGATCAATCAACCCTCGCCAACCCGAGCTGAGGTCATGGATGTGGCTAACGCGGTGCTGGATGGCACCGATGCGGTGATGTTATCGGCTGAAACTGCGGCTGGTTCCTACCCTGTTGAGGCGGTCTGCGCCGTTGCCAATATCTGTAATGGCACGGAAACCCAGAATTTTATTCCGCGCCGCCGTATTGTCGATATTCAACTTAATACCGTCGAAGAAGCTATTGCCACTTATGCCATCGCCACAGCCAATAATCTGCCAGGCGTGAAGTGTTTAGTGGCGTTAACCGAAAGTGGCAATACCCCGCTGCTGATGTCCCGATACAATACCAGCATTCCGATTTATGCCTTCAGTAAAAATCTCTCTACCTTGCAACGCACGGCGATGTACCGCTGGGTGCATCCGGTTGCCACCGGCTCCGATCATCTCAGCAATGATCCCGACGAGGCGATTCAGATTTTAAAACAAAAAGGCCTGGTGCATAAAGGCGATAAGATTGTTATCACCAGCGGCGATATTGCCAATAAAACCGGCGGCACCAATAATATGCGTATCGCGGTGGTGAGCTAGCGGTTACCAGGCTCCCTACCAACCAATGCCGGTCTTGATGTAAATTGCGGATTCTTCCGGACCCCAGGCAACATCAATACCCGAATGCAGGCGCATGGCCTTGGCCATTAGATAACGAAAGCCCAGCCCCTTGGTGGTACGTGAAGGGGCTTCATTTAAGTCTTTAAATTCTCCCGCGGCTACGCCCACACCGGCAAAGCTGATTAAACTCCAGCGCGGGTGTGGCATCCAGCGTAAATTCACTTCGGCCACGGCAGTGTGTTCTCCCTGATAACGCATCACCGGTATGCCCATTAAATCAATATAGGGCTTTTGATAAAAAGGCACATCACCCGACACCGTGCGGTAATCGGCACGCACCCCGACAAACACAGTAGGCGCAATAATAAAATATTGATGACTATAAAATTTATAGGCCGTGAAATCATGATCACCACCTAGAAGAGAACCGTATTCTACAGCTTCCAATAAGCTGTTATTGCCTTTTTCTGCACCCCATAAGGTCTCTCTGGAATCATGGCTTAACGTTAAGCCCAGACCGGTGCTGCGGGTATTTAAAGCATCTTGAATAAAGCCCGGCAACAAAGAGGAATCAATGCCTCTTGGATCTACTGTCGCATCAATTAAAATAAGCTTAACTCCGGCAAAAAAGCGGCTATCGGCCAAGCGTACTTTTAGATCCTGATAAATCATATCGGCTTCTATGCCAATATCCCAAGGCCTGCCAATAATGGGACCATAAAACGTCATATTAACGTCAAATTGCCCTGCCGCAGCGGTATACCGATAGCGATCATCACCATAGGCACCAAAATGCCCACCTAGCCAACCCTTGGTGCCGTTTTCAGTGCCCATCGCGCCGACAAAAGACAGCCGCGTAGGTACAGAAGGTTTAATCGAAGTATCACCGGCCTGACGCTTTAAGCGATTGGCATTCTGCTCTTCGGTTTCATGAAAAAATACCGCCGCCACTCCGCCGCCATAACCTACCGCCGGTTCCGAGATAATAATAGGCACAGGGAGAAAGCCATAGGCGTTATTCAGCAACCAGCCACTGGCATCCAGATAACCATCATTGGGGTCAATAAACTGTTCAAAGAAATCTGCCACGGCAACATTGCCACAGGCCGTTATCAGCAGTGAAAAACACAAACGTAAAAAGGTTTTCATGGCATTCCGAAATAAAGGGCAAAAAATATCGCCGCTATGGTATCGGATTATGCGGGGTAAAACCTTAAGCCATCAATGCCGCCCCATTACTTCGTTAGTATAAGCGCCCATATCGGCTTTAAAATCGCCTTTAAAGTGACTGATTTCATGGAATTCCGTATCCCCTTCGAGCTTAAAATAAACCGCGTCAGTCTCGGGTGGGCAGGCCATCAACTGTACCGATTCGGCATCCACATGTTCACCGCGTTGAAAATCAATAAACTGCATATAGGCTTCTTCATAAGATTCAGCCGCAAACGTCAGCTCACATTCGGTTACAAAGCGGAACGTTACCTGGTGCATAAAACCTCCTTAAATTTCTAGAGAATATATCAACCATATACAGAAACGGCGGAGACTGAGAGAATCGTTATTCATAAAAAATGGCGTTGTTATAGCCAGAAAAATAAAGCCCTGTAGGTAGGGCCTAGATGACGTTTATTTTTTTGAAAAATCGACAAAAACCACGGTTTCGTAATGATAGGTCGCCGGGAATAAATCCATCAGCAAGACCTCCTCTAAGCGATAACGAATGCCCGCCTTATCTAAACTGTGTAAATCCCTGGCCAGAGTGGCTGCATTACAGCTGATATAAGCCATCTTTTTCGGTTTACATTTTTTCACCCAATCGGCCAATAACGGAAAACCTTTACGCGGTGGATCAACAATCAATAGATCAATAGACTTTAAAGCGCTTTTACGCTGAAACGTCTTTAAGCTTTGCTCTGAAAATAAATCCAGATTGATAAAATGTGTTTTTGCACCCGAGTCTGAATAATCCACCATTTCACGTTGTTCCAATCTATCGGCCATCACCGCATTACTGAGATTACCCTGGCCGGAAAACAGATCTAATAACGTAGAAAAATTTTGTCTCTGCAGCCATTGTTCAACCGTGTCACACAGCTGGGTATTCATGGCCTCATTCACCTGGGTAAAACCGCCATGCGCATAGGGTTTATCCCACTGCACTGACACCTCACCATCACGCCAATACAATTCGACATGGCCACCACCGCTATGTTCCTTGCTCCAGTTTTTATCCCGGTACAACGCATCAAAGGCCGGTTTTAATTCTTGCTGAATAATCTGACAATCGGGAATTTCAATAACCTGATCGGTTAAACCATCCACCATGCCGATATATTTATGCCTATAATGTAACTGCAGACGATTACGATAATGCAGGCGTGAAGGTGCATCAACCACCGTGATGCCCTGCTGCGGCAAGCTTAAGTTACGGAATAAACCACTTAAGGCCTGCTCTTTATAATTCAGCTCGCTGGCATAATCGGTATGTAAATAATGACAGGCCGGGCAACTATCGAAATGTGGGCAGGACGATTCAATGCGATTATCAGCCGGGGTTTTTAATTTATCCACTTGCGCAAAGCTGACGCCCTTACTGTGGCGAAATATACGTGCAGTGCCGGTCTCCCCGGGCAAAGTTTTGCCAATAAAGGTCACCTTGCCCGCTTCGCGGCTAACCCCCTGGCCTAAACCATCCATCTTTTCGATCGTAAAATCGCACTTTTCCGCCTGCTGTTTCTGCTGGCGTTTGGGCGCATTGCTATAACGTTTTTTGGCCATTACCAGCCCCTGTTATCGGCATCTTTTAAGCTGCTGATAGTAATATGTAAAGAGACATCACCGGCGTTGATATAAATATCATCACCATCGAGGGTAAATTGCAGCTGCATATTCACCTGGGCTAAATCCGCCAAAGCCGAACTGTCATCACCGCAGATTTTCAGAATCTGTAATTTCTTTAAGCGGGCAAAATCGGCTTCGGTTTTTTTCCACCACGGTTTAACATTTTTCTCGGCACCATAAACATATAGTTTTACCGACTGCGATTGACCCGAAGCCTTTCGGCAACGTTCATAAGAAGGCAGGCCTACATCCAGCCATAACTCTATTTCACCACTGAGGCTTTTTAACCACACATCCGGCTCATCATCACTGCTCAGCCCCCGGCCAAACTCCAGGCGTTCGGCGGCGTTTAAAACAAAGGCCAATAAACGCATCATCATACGCTCATCGGTTTCTGAAGGGTGTCGGGCTAATGTCAGGTTAAAATCCTGATAAAGCTCTCGGTTAAGATCAGAGATATTCACCGCCGCTTTAAAAATACTGGCTTTTAATGCCATGGCCTGGCCCTATAATTTCAAAAGCGCAGTTTACACCTATTTACACCGATTTAAATAGGCCATTAAAATACCCATCGGCAGGCCCGCGGAGATAGAACCATCCGTTGATTCATTTACAATACATCGATTGGGCGCTAAGCTGAATAAATAGAGACGCTAGGTTTTCTCATTCATAGTTGCAGTAAAAGCATAAGCCAACGTTTCACGAAACGGCAACATCGTAGCAATACGATTGCGCAAAACCAGTGCCCCGCTCTGTGTTTTTTCCACATCGGGGTCGAACGGTTATCGAATGATAATAACAGGATATAACGGCTTAAATCCTTATACGCTTTTAGAGCCTAAATAGAGAAAACTCGGCCACTAATCTGAGCGGAGTTGTATGCATGAAGCCCTCTATTTTTAATCATTTAAGCTCTTCGCGGTCTTTATTTTTTGTTTTATTCACCAGCTTTTTTATCCTTAATACGCAGGGTGATGCACAACTTAATCCCAATCAATTGGTCGGCCATTTCAGCTTTACCAACAGCAATGCACAAATTCAACAGGAACTGGCCGAACACGGTTTAAGTAGTGTATTTATACGTGCCGATAGCCAGGGCATATCTCCAGCGTTAAATAATAATATGACCTTGCAACTCAGCGTCGGACATCAGTTTGATTATCAGATGACGGTGGAATCCTCTGCGGATGACGGCATTCAATATGACCTATCAGTTATTTTACGTTTAGACGGTAATCTCGAGAGATATTGGTTACCCCCTAAGATAACCGAGCCTGTTTTTCCTGAACCGGCTGACGATGTAGAAACCAATTTCAGCCAGTGCGCAGCCATGGCCGATATCAATTTTGTAAATTCTGAGGAGAACCCTACTCCCGTCACAGGCGGATTTATTCTGGCTTACAAACTCGGGGAAGGACAACGTCAATTACAGGCGCAGGATTTCAACCTTAAAAATGGTAGTGTGCAAGATTATTTATTAATCGAAGGCGACGGCAGTAATTATGAAATGGAAATTGTTTACGATTTTGGTGATGATTTCTACGTCGATAAAGTCCGTAACATCTGTCAAGTTGAATTTAATGCCAGCTGTGACGAAGTTATACCACTGCAATGTATTATCGGTGGTGGACAATTTGAACTGGGGAATATCATCGGCAATGTCTCCGTAAAAGGTGAATCGCTGATCGGCCAAAATATTCTAACCCGCATGGTCGCCACCAACGGGCCATTTCACAATCAACGTTTTGATCATGTTTCCGGAGCAGGATCATTCAACCTAAAAAATCTGGTGCCCAGTAATGTAGTAGATCCAATACAAGGTTATACCGTTTATGCAGAAATGGGCCTGCGCTCGGGTTATCAATATCAATACCTGCGTACACCTAATCTGAGAGGAGCCAACGGAACGGTTTTGGTTATGCCCTCACAAACCAGTGACTTATCGAACACCTTCACATTAGACCCTGGATATATCTACGGCAATATCGAATTAGTCGCTCCGCACAATGCCAATAACACCTTTACCTTTATTCAACGTGATGCCGATCACGATGCCAACGCTGATGGCATTCCCGATAATAGCTTTATTTCTGAAAGCCATGTTAATGCTCATGGCACTCAGCAAAAAGCCATTGATAGCGAGTTTGATAGCAGCGGCGGAATAGCCCGTGTTGGTTTTCTCGGCAGCGTCGATGAAGACAGCAGTACTTTTAATGGCGAATATGAATTGGTACTGGCAGGTTTAAAAGAGCAATCTTCCATCTGGGCTTTAAATGATCTGGTTCTGTTTATTAATAGTTCACCGCAACAAAACCCCACAACCCCACTGCTAAATACGTATATGCGCCTGCATAATAATCAGGTTTTATTTCGTCAAATTAATGCAGGAGAAGCACATAGAATTGATCACGAATACTGTTTCAGTGATGTAAAAATAAACTATCAATCGCTGGCCGGTGTTTTTTATAATCCCCGCCTAACAGCAACCGGGAATTTTTCCGGACAAGATTATCGTGGCCAGTTTATTGATTACAGCAGCTTTATTAATTTTTCCACAGGTGTACCCACCGCCGTTCAAGATGCTTCGGCGCAAGGTCAGGTTGTTATGCCTTTACCTCAGGGCCTCTATACCATCACGCCAGAGGTGACCGCGATCAGTCCCGATGGCAGTCAAACCAATACCGAACTACCGGCATTAACCCTAGATGTCGGCTGTAAACAAATTATAGATGTCAGCACCGATATTCAGCTCAGTATTGATAATCAACCACAAAACACCGACACTGAAACCCTGCTAGTCAGCGGATCTATAAAATCCAATATACTTGTCAGCAGCATTGCATTACAGCACAACCAATTACCCACCATTATTATCTGCAACACCGGCGATTGTGCGGCCACCGGCACTTATCAAAAAGAAATCAGTTTACTTGAGGGTATTAACACCATCACCGTTATTGCTACTGCAGAAGACGGTACCCAGGCCAGCGTCAGTTTTAGTATCAACTATCAATTACCCGAACCCCTGCCCGCAATTGTTCTGACCCAGTGTAATGATATTCGCAGCGTCGCCGAAGACGGTGAATCTACCCAGGTGAGTTTTGCACCACTGGCCGCAGGTGGTTGTAGTTTGCCGATAGTAGAATGTGATGCCAGTAGCGATGATTTTTTCAGTGTTGGCAATCATACCGTACACTGTTCAGCCAGCGACGAATGTGGCCAGGTTGAACGATGTGAATTTGCCATCAATATTGAATTACCCGAACACTTTTTCTGCAAACAAGATATTCAGCAGGACATCGTTGATGCTAATAACACCATCAATGTTTTATGGTCACCCAATCACGAATTAGTGCCTACCGGTTATTCTTTGTCACTGGATAACTGTGATCAGGATATTATTGATTCCTTATCTACCCAGGTTTTCAGCGATGAAGATGAAGGGGAAACCGCAGGCACTGGCAGCCACGCACCCGATGCGGTACAAACCGATTTAGGCCTGGCGCTTAGAGCCGAACGAAACAGCAAAGAAGATGGCCGGGTTTATCTTATTATCAGTGTTATCAACATCGATGAGAGCGAAAGCTTCACCCTTTGTTCGGCCGTTGTTGTGCCACAGAACAAATCTCAAAAAAGCCTACAGCAGGTATTACAGCAAGCCAAACAAGGTCTTAATGTCTGCCATGAGACACAGGCAGCCCCAAGCAACTTTTATGTACAGGGTCAACATGAAACGCTGGGGCCTAAACAGTTTGTTAAGCAACAACCTGTAAGGCATGACTTTCAGATCGATGATTTATGGAGCTTTAATGGCACGATTGATAGACAAACCCTAGAGACTAATAGCGAATTATTAAATCACCTAATCCAGATGCAAAGAAGCTCACCGTCAGGTATATCGGTACAAACCCAGGCTAATGTGGAAAAAGATGTGGCACCATCGTCTTCGGGTTTACTGAGCTATAGCCTATTACTGCTATTAATTATAACGGCAAGAATAAAACGATAAATATTTAATTTTTCACGGCAGTAACTATGTTTAATATCGTTGAGAGGGTTACCTCGCTATTCAGATTCGAAAAATCTGATTCGCAATTATTTTTAACTAGGCAATCAGATAAACTGGGTGATTATTTACCCGGTGAAAAGAAACCCGCTGATGAACCTGTCGCGTCTGATAAACAGATATCAGCAGCAAAAAAACATGAGCAAGAAACAAAAGTCTTAACGGTTTTTTCGAGCCAAAAAATAAACCGGGATTTTTATCAAAATATCTTTAAGAACCCACTTAATCAACAACTGGTTCCTGCGACACAACGTAAATCATTAGAGACCTTATTATTGCAGTTAATTAATAATACCGCCTTCAGAAACAAGGTGACCCCACGGCTGCCTGCGGTCATCCCACAACTTTTACAATGCATACGTGATGAAACTTCCAGCACCAAAAAACTGGTGACCTTTATTAATAAAGACCCCAATGTTGCCGCATCGGTATTAAGGGCTTCCAATAGTATTTTATATAACCCGGGTGGGCGAATCATCGACAGCTTTGAGCGAGCCGTCGTGATCATAGGCAGAGACGGACTAAAATCTATAGCCTGCACATCCATGATGCGACCTATCAGCAAAGATAAATCCTGTAAAGACAAAGACTTTGGTGAACAAATTTGGGCCCATTCTTTACGCACAGCCATCGCCGCACAATTAATTGCCGCCTCGTATCCGGTGAATCCATTTAATGCATATTTAGCCGGTTTATTTCACAGCGTCGGTGATATCACCTTATTTAATCAGATTAATTTACGTAATGAAGATAACCGCCTGCGCAAAACCAATGGCTTTTATTATTTACAACAAAAAAACCTGGATGCCCTAACCGCCGCTATCGTCAAAGAATGGCATTTAGCCGACGATATCGTTAATATATTTCTGGATCAGGGCAGTAAAGAGATGCATGAGATACAAGATAAGGCGCTGTTATTATCGCAGATGATTCACCTGCTTAATCATGAAGCGATCAGCGAATTGGAGTTTTATCAGATGGCCGATTTTTTTGCTTTTAAACGCTTTATTTGCGAAAAAACCATAGAGCTTTCAGCAGATACGATTTCACCCACACAACACTGATTATTCGATTTATTCATCTGCAAAACAACGCAAAAAAAAATCTTTAATATACACTTTAAGGAAGAGAGACTAACCACTCAACATCTGTTGTAGAGCACTACATATGTCTATCCGTCAAGCTGCGGTAGCCGGGCTTTTTTATCCTGCTCAGGCAACTGAATTACAGCACGATATCAGCGATTTATTTCTCCAGAGCGAATCCTTAAGCGCCACAGAGAAAGTGGGTAAAACACCGGCACCTCAGACCCCGCCCTGCGCATTAATTGTGCCTCATGCGGGTTATTGTTATTCAGGTATTATCGCCGCCTGTGCCTATAGTCAATTAAAACCCTGGGCCAAAAATATCCACAAGGTTGCCATATTAGGTCCATCACATCGGGTAGCGCTGCAAGGTATGGCGTTATCTAAGGCGACATTTTTTCAAACCCCGTTGGGTGATATTGCCATCGATGTGAAAACTCAAGACACATTAATGCAGCTCTGTTCATCTTTACAGTATCAAGATCAAGCCCATGCCTATGAACACAGCCTGGAAGTGCATCTCCCATTTCTGCAACAACTTCTGGCTGATTTTAGCTTAATCCCTATCGTTGTAGGTGACTGCGAAGCCGAGGCGGTAAAGCTGGTGATTCAAACCCTGTGGAAAGAAAAAATATTGGTGATTATCAGCAGCGATTTAAGCCATTTTCTAGCGTATGAAAGCGCCAATAAAAAAGATAAAAACACCATTACTCATATATTACAGATGCATCACACATTACACGGTGAACAAGCCTGCGGTTGCAGGCCTATTAATGGTTTGTTATTAGCCGCTGAAGAACAGCAGATAAAAATTAATTTATTGGCCTATGCCAACTCCGGTGATAGCAAGCTGGATAATCAGATAAATAATGCCGATACCGCAATGGCAGAACGTAAAAAACAGGTGGTGGGTTATGGTGCATTCAGTCTCTATCAATAACAGCGATAGCTTCTTACAACAGGAAAGACAACTACAGGCGCAGCAACTATTTAATGATCAACTGGCCATGACATTTTCACCCCATGATAAAGAAACTCTGTTGCTGCAAGCAAGAAAAAGCATTCAGGAAATTTGTCAAAATCACAGTTATAGCGTCTGTGACTTAAGCCCTTTTTCATCGCAGCTGCAACAGCCTATGGCCTGCTTTGTGACCCTCACTAAAAATCAGCGTTTACGGGGTTGTATAGGCAGTTTATCCGCCCACCAGCCGCTGATACAAGACGTTATCTGCAATGCCAGAGCCGCAGCGAGTCGAGACTCACGATTCAACAGCGTCACCGAAGATGAGCTGGATAACATCCATATCGAAATATCCATACTCAGCCCGATACAGGTCATCACATTTAATAACGAAGAAGAAATGTTAGAACAGATTCGCCCGGGCATTGATGGTATCGTGCTGGAATATGGCCAGAATCATGCGACGTTTTTACCGTTGGTTTGGCAACAGATCAACAATAAGGAAGATTTTATCCGGGAATTAAAAATCAAGGCTGGTATAGAGAGCGATTTTTGGTCTGATAAAATGCATGTCTCCAGGTATCAGACCCTGATCATCGAAGAAGATGAATAAGGCTATCTCGCTAATTGACATAAGCGGTTTTTCGCATGTCTCCAAAGGCATTAAAATCATCCACACCAAAATCATCAATACGGATATAGCTATTGATACCCACATCACGTAAGACATAACTGGGCATACTGCGCTTATCAAACAACGCATCGATAGAAATATACGGCCGGTCATCTATCACTTTTATATGGGCTTGCTGAATATCCAGTGAATACGCCCCGTTTGGGGTTTTATACGTACATGTTTGTTTGTTACTGTTGGCTACAGCTGATATTTTCCTGTTTTTATTTTGCATATAATGCGCTTCCTCTTAATTTCAGACCTGTATTTACCACAAGTACCGTAGCTTGTTATTGCTACAGAATTTATATGAGTGCCTATAAGCGATTAAGTTCCGGCATTTTCCCATTGCGCATGATGGTAATGAATTCTATTCTAGCGAGATCTTTTTAATCCGTCCTTGAGCTAAAAAGCGCTTATGCAACGATTTAACAGCCTCACTCTCAGTCAGCGTTTAATTATTTTCATCGGCAGTGCCGTTGTTTTAGTGACGTTTTTATCGACGCTCTATAACTACCAAACTTCACGCCAATATATCGAGAGCGAAGCCAAACTACGTTCAGCAAAAATTGTTAACGACACCGTTAATGAGTTAGTCAGAATGCTGGCCGGCGTGCAAAAATCTACCGATTTATTAGCCTCTGTGGTTATCGGTTTTGAAGGCGAAGAAGCAAGTTTACAAGCCCTGTTAAAAAATACGGTAACCACCAACCCTAATATCTATGGTGGCACCATTGCCCTGGCTCCCGCCTGGAGCAAAAATAAAAAAGGCTTTGCCCCCTACTACCACAGCGAGGCCGGCGAGCTCAAATATGCCAATCTGGCAACACTCAAATATAACTATTCACAACAAGCCTGGTTTACCCAGGCCGATATCGCCGGTAAACCGCAGTGGTCAGAACCTTATTTTGATGATGGCGGCGGCAATATATTAATGACCACGTATTCTGTGCCGATTTATCGCCAGGATAAAAACGGTGTAGCGGCCTTGTTTGCCGTTATAACAGGTGATGTTAGCCTTAATCGCATTCAGGAAAAAATTCAAGCAATCAAACTGGGGGATACAGGCCACGCCATGTTATTCAGCAACAAAGGTCTATTGCTTAGCTATCCAGATACTTCATTCATTATGCAACCGATAAGCCGTTTATTAGGTGATGCCAGCGAAGAGCCGCTATGGAAAGATACGCTGAGTTCGATGTTTAATGGGGAATCGAAGCTGCTAAAAATTCCCTGTATAGAAGGTGATAAAAGTAAAGACGATTGCATCTTTGCTTATGGTTCTTTGGATATCACCGGCTGGCCTATTGCCGTGTTATTCCCCGAAGATGAGATGTTTGCCGAATTACATCAATACACCTTACAATTTTCCATGATCAGTGCCGCGATTATTATTATTTTATTGGCCCTTATCGGTTTTATCACCGCCAAACTCACCCGTCCGCTAAACAGTTTATCCACCGCCAGCGATCAAATTGGCCATGGTAATTTTGATGTAGAATTGCCATCGATCAAACGTGATGATGAAGTGGGCAAACTGATTCAAGCATTTACGCGTATGCAGCAGGCGTTAAAACATTATATCGCCGAGCTGGAAGCCGAAACAGCGACAAAAAACCGCCTACAAGGTGAGCTTTCTGCCGCGCATCAAATTCAAATGTCTATGCTACCTGGCAATGGTGAAATATTATCCAGTCATGCCTTTTATCAACTATGGGCCAAGTTAATACCGGCTAAATCGGTAGGTGGTGATCTGTATCAATTCAGCCTGCAGCAAAACCATAAACTGATTTTTATCGTGGGTGATGTTTCCGATAAAGGTGTACCTGCGGCGCTGTTTATGGCCAAAACCACCAGTTTGTTTAAACAGCAAATTAATAGCGGGCAAAGCCCCGAATTAATCATGTATCAGATTAATAATGCCCTGGTAGAAAATAACGATGCCTGTATGTTTGTCACCTTGTTTTATGCCGAGCTGAATCTGCTTAACGGTGAAATGGTCTATGTCAGTGCCGGTCATCATAGCCCGATATTAATACGTGACTCACAGGTAATAGAAATGGAACAACAAGGTGGAGCTGCACTGGGTTTGTTAGATGATATGGAATATGTATTAAATAAAACCACCTTGCAGGCAAAAGACAAACTCTTTATCTATACCGATGGCATCGATGAGGCCTTTAATCCCCAGCGAGAAATGTTTGGTCTGCCTAACTTACTCAATTTTTTGCAACTAAATCAAACATTAACAGTCGATAATATCGGCATTGAATGCCTTAACACAGTTAAAGACTTTACCGCTGGAGAAGAACAATCGGATGACATCACCGTTATGGCATTAGAATTTCAACCCACTTTTGAGTTTTTGATTGAAGCAGACATCTCTGAAACCCATTATTTTCATCTACGCCCCGAACTGGTAGCGATAGAAACCTGCTTTACTCAAATCACTGAATTTTCCCAACAACAGGGTTTTCCCGAATCACTAACAGGCACTATGAAGCTTGTAGCCGAAGAAGTTCTGGTAAATGCGATTCAATATGGCTGCGCAAAAACCGAAGAAGACTTATACTTTGTGCTGGGCATCACAGATTCAGCGGTTTTGATGGAATTTATTGACCCGGGCTTTGTCTACAATCCATTAGAAGAAGCACCTGAACCTAATAATGGTGAGATGGACGAAATTCAAATCGGTGGATTAGGTGTACACTTTGTTAAATCCATCAGCCAAAAACAACAATATCAACGCAAAGGCCTATACAATCACCTCTGCATATTATTAGAACATAAACCTGCATAACGGAGCACTCATGGCCCTAGAACTAAAAGTCTTATTTGAAGAAGACAAATCGATTACCATTATCCGCATGTCGGGCAGCCTTGATACCAACACAGCAGTACAGTTAGATGCCAAGGCCGCTGATGTTATCAAACCTGACACCAAGCTAATTATGTTAGACATGAAAGATCTGGAATACATCAGCTCGGCCGGTATTCGCTCGGTATTTAAGATTGTAAAAGCCATGCGCGCCCAAGGTGGAAAAGTGGGTGCGTCTAACCGTCAGCCGCAAATCATCAAGGTATTTGAAATCATTCAAGCCTTACCGGATATGCAAATTTTCGCCAACGATGAAGAAATGGATGAATACCTGGCGGTAGTGCAAGATAAAATCCGCCGCGGTGAAGACTTCTAACACCACTTTGAATTCGCTACAAACTCCAGGACCTCAGCATGGCCTATGTTTCACAAAATCCATGGACCGCTGAAGTCCTGAAAAACTTCCCCCTGCTATCATCTACCGAGATATTTCAGCGGCTACAGAATGCCGATAGTGCCTATCATAACTGGTCATTATTAAACTTTGAGCAACGTGCCGCATGCTTTATGACACTTGCCCAGAATCTACGTCAGCAGCAAGATAAATTTGCCGAACTGATTCATCTGGAAATGGGAAAGCTTTTGCCAGAGGCTAAAGCCGAGGTGATTAAATCGGCCGATGCCTGTGACTATTATGCCCAGCATGCACAAAGCCTATTACAGACCGAGACCATTAAAACCGACTACAGCCACTGCGAAGTCAGATACCAATCTATAGGTTGCGTGTTAGGTATCATGCCGTGGAACTTCCCGTTATGGCAGATCATCCGTTTTATTGCACCAACGCTGATGGCCGGCAATACGGTATTATTAAAACCTGCCGAGAACACCCCTCAAGTTGCGTTGGCACTGGAACATCTGATGCTGCAATCAGATTTTCCTCAAGGTGCTTATCAAAACTTGTTAATCGATAATCAACAATGCGCCGAGGTCATTGCCAGCCCCACGATCAAGGCCGTGTCATTAACCGGCAGCGAACAAGCGGGCAGAAGTGTAGCCGCCACGGCAGGAGCAGCCTTAAAAAAATCGGTCTTGGAATTAGGTGGCAGCGATGCATTTCTGGTGTTAAACGATGCGGATATTATTGCGGCCGCACACACCGCCGCGATTTCCCGTTTCAGTAATGCCGGACAAACCTGCATCGCCGCCAAACGATTTATTGTGGTAGAGGACATTGCCGATGACTTTATTCACCAGCTTACACACCAGGCAAAAAAATTTATTTTAAGACCCGATGATAGCGCCAATAGCACGCTGGCACCGATGGCCAAGCCAGCTCTGCGAGAGGCCTTAAAACAGCAAGTAGATGCATCGATTAAACTCGGTGCAACAGTTGTTTTAGCCTGTGAAGCAGGTACCGGTTTTTCCGATTATCCGGCTTCAATATTAGATCATGTTAAAAAAGGCATGCCCGCCTACCAGGAAGAAATCTTTGGCCCGGTCGCCTGTATTATTCGGGTCAAAGACAGCCAAGAAGCCATTCGCATCGCCAATGATACATGCTTCGGTTTAGCCGCCTCCATTTGGAGTAAAGACAGCCATGCAGCCGCAGATTTCGCCAATCAATTACACTGCGGCTCAGTGTTTATCAATACCTTGGTAAAATCCGATGTACGCCTGCCTTTTGGCGGCTGTAAACAATCTGGTTTTGGCCGAGAATTATCCCAGCTAGGCATACGTGAATTTTGCAATGCTAAAACGGTAGTCATCGCTTAAAGACATAAACCACTTATTTTCTTAGCCGACCTTGAAGTTTTTTTAAGCCCCCCCATATCTATTAATAAGAGAGGATTATTACAATCTCTCTGAGAAAAAAGGATGGCGCGCATCCCCCCAATTAAGACATCAACCTTGCTTGATTAAAGGAGGCTAGTCCTATGACTACCGCGCAAACGATTAAATTATCATCGATTAAACATCCACTTTTTCGTCAAACCATTGGCTTCGACCGGTTTAATGAATTGTTTGAAACCTTGGCCACCGAACCCCAACATAAAAGTTCATTTCCACCTTACGACATAATAAAAATGTCAGACAATGATTACCATATCACCATGGCCGTCGCGGGATTTAGCGAGGCCGATATTAATATCACGGTGGAGAATGAAACCCTGACCATCTCCTGCACCCACGCCGATAAAAAGCAGGCAGAAAATACAGCCAACAATGAGGTGGTGTATTTACATCGCGGCATTGCCAAGCGCCATTTTTCACAGAAATTCAGGCTCGATGATCATATGAAAGTCAGCGCCGCAACGATGGAAAACGGCTTACTCACATTGCAACTACACAGAGAAATTCCGGAGGAAATGAAACCGCAGCAGATTCAGATTAACCGCGGCCATTAAGCCCATTTTTAAACCTTTGAGTAATAACAAGGCGGCTTTTGAGTCGCCTTTCTTCTTTAAAATAAACCCAGATCACATTTTACATCTTTTCATCAGATACGCTTGAGCAGGCATTTTTTCTTGCCTATTGTTTAGATATACACAAACGTTTTAAAGCCCTAATGGAGTCGCTATGTTGTCTGACAAAGTTTCAAGTTTATTAGCAGGCTGGGAAAAACAAGGCCAGCAAAAACTCAATCGTATTGGCACCGAGATATTACTCAGCTGTGATGACAAATCCAAGATCGCCGCTCTCAGTGAAATTTATCACCTCAGCGAAGCACAACTACTCAGTAGCATCATCAATAGCAGTTTAAAAGAAATTGAACAGGCCATGCCGTATAAGGCCGGCGATAAAATCATACGTGAAGAAGAGGGAGAGCCCATCTATGAAGATATAGGCCCAACACCTGCTTATCTACAAGCTAAAAAACGTAAACAGCAGGAGTTTTCATTATCGGTGGCCTCATAACACATAGGCCACTGACAATAGCTGCTAAAGATTAATCTTTGGCAGGAAAATATCTAGAGATAGTATCGGCGACACAGGCAGGTTTATCCTGCCCTTCGATCTCAACGGTTACACGTACTACCGATTGAATACCGCCTTTCATTTCTTCGGCACTGACTAACTCACCAAAAGCACGAATCTTGGAACCTACCGCCACCACAGAAGGGAAACGAACGCGATCCAGGCCCACATTCACACCCATAGAAATACCCTGCACATCGATGATTTGTGGTAGGAAGAAGTTAACCAGGGACAGGGTTAAATAACCGTGTGCAATACAGCCACCAAATGGACCATCTTTAGCTTTCACAGGGTCTACATGAATCCACTGATGATCTCCGGTGGCATCGGCAAACAGATTGATACGGTCTTGATCAATCGTCATCCATGGCGTTTCGCCTAAGCGCTCACCAACTTTGGTTAATAATTTTTCAGGTGTCTTAAATACGGTTGTCATAGTCTATTCCGTGTCTGTGCATCAAAAACAGCTAGTTTAAAGCCAAATGCAGGCACAAACCATAACGGGCATGATAAAAAGCGCTAGCCACTTATCAAATTACAGCAATGGCTGTTTTTTAACGTGCTTTCCCCACACCAAGAAGGCAAGGTTAAACGCTGTCAAATGGAGAAGTTTATGTCATCTTTTTTAAAGACCTGCCTAGTACTTTTATGCCTTATGCAAATACCCGCTTATGCCACAGGGTTTGGAAAAACCACCCTACATTCAAATCTGGGGCAAGTACTGGATATCAAACTGCAACTTATTGATGTCGCTCAATTCAGCGAAAACCATTTACGTTTTAGCATTGCCGATCAATCCATTTATAAAACCATGGGGGTGGATTACCACTTTTATCACAGCAAACTCAAATTAACCCTGCAGCGGGATAAAACCCACACCAGCGTGCTACATATTCAATCGGATAAACCCATTAACGAGCCTTTTCTAAACTTTATCATTCAACTTAAGGCTCCCGATGGTACACACCTCAAGGAAATAACGGCACTATTAGAATTACCGCAATAGAACACTTTTTTCATTGGTTAGCCTTCACACCCTGATCTACACTTAAATAAACAAACCAAGATCGAGGTTGCCATGCTAGCCACTCACACCAAAGCCTGCGTTAAAAATCTGAAAAAAAACCGCGATGAATTACTCGACCAATTGCCTATGGCTAATGCCAGCACCCGAGAAAGCTGGTTACAACTGGAAGAGAAATGGGATCAACTGCTATTAAACGTACGTGCCGTAGCCCATGATGAATTCACCAGCCATGGTAATACAGAAAGCACTTTAGAGTCGCTAAGCCATGATTTAGAAACCGGTTATGCAGGCATACGTCAGGTTCTACACTGAACAGTTAAATCCAATAAAAAAGTCAGCTTCGTTATCGCCTGCAACAAGACATCGCGAAGCTAGCCACCCCAGCCTGAAAAACCCCTTTGCAGAAATATCATACTGTTAGCCTGACTCTCAAGTAAAAAAATTCATGCCAAAACTAAATAAATTTTGATGATAAAGATTCTCATTTTTTTGTTAAACATGTCGTTTTGAACTGATTTTAATAATTGGGATTCTTCATAACAAGGGATAATTAAGCCACTAAATTTTTAGCGTTTTATCACCTAACTCTTGATATTCCCAGTAATGAATCGATGTATTCAAACCGCTTTACAGCTAGGGCATGGCTCAGGTGATTGGGAAGATGATGGTAATACGTGGTTCACGCTGGCCAATGGCGTTTTGGATATCAGTTTACAGCAGGTAATAAGCCAATTATTGATTAAGGTCACTGCTCATTGAAAATTACAAAAGATTCAAAACAAATGATTCTTTTGTGATCTATATCAAAGTCCTTGTTCATCATTCACTTAAGCTGAAACAATAAGCCCTGTTTTAGAAAAGTGAATGCAACATGTTTGAAAAACATATACAACTCATCGACGCAGCCTTTAAAAGAGCCGAAGAGATTAAAGGCAGGCAATATTTAGCCGAACACTTTTTTGAGCTATTTTTTCACAATTACCCACAGACTAAAAAGTTTTTTAAAACCACCGATTTCCACACTTATGCACCAATGAAATACCGCATGATCACCGAATTTTTATTGGATACGGTTAAACATCCGGATTTTGCAGAGGGTGAACTCACCGATGAAGTGCGCCGCCACCAGGCTTTTGGCCTTCATCATAAAGAACATTTTTATGCGTTGGTGGATACGCTGGAAGTGCTGATTTCGGAAGTTCTAGCGGATGAATGGACTGAGGAGCTGGCTGGCTGCTGGATCGATGTTTCCCAGGCAATGAAAAACATTATCACCGAAGCAACCAGCTACGTTTATGAATAATCCGCTTATTTCAAAAACGTCCTCATCTGCTTTAGTGCCTGTTGAATAACCGCAGGCACTAAAGCCGCCTCTTTATCTACGCCAGCGCTGCATCAACAATCTTCTGTGCTTCAGCCAAAATCTGCGCTAAATGCTCTTCCCCCTTAAATGACTCGGCATAAATTTTATAAATGTCTTCGGTGCCGGAGGGCCTAGCGGCAAACCAGCCATGTTCGCTAGTGACTTTAAGGCCACCAATGGCCGCACCATTGCCAGGAGCCTTGGTCAGCTTTTGCAGGATGGGATCACCGGCCAACGTATCCGCGGTAACAGATTCGGGGCTGAGTAATTTGAATTTGGCTTTTTCTTCACGGCCCGCTGGCGCGTCGATGCGTGAATAAACCGGTGCGCCAAATTTTTCGGTCAATAGTTGGTAGTGCTGCCCTGGATCTTTGCCCGTAACGGCGGTGATTTCAGCGGCCAACAAATTTAAGATAATGCCGTCTTTATCGGTGCTCCAGGGTGTGCCGTCGAAACGTAAAAATGAAGCGCCTGCGGATTCTTCACCACCAAAGGCAAAATCACCGTTGCTGAGGCCTTCTACAAACCATTTAAACCCCACCGGCACTTCCAGCATCTTGCGATCAATCGACTCTGCCACTCGGTCAATCATGGCACTGGATACCAGCGTTTTACCTATCGCTGAATCTTTGTCCCATTGGGGTCTGTGCGTAAACAGATACTGGATAACCACGGCGAGATAATGATTGGGATTCATCAAACCTACCGATGGCGTCACAATACCGTGCCTATCGACATCGGGGTCGTTGGCGAAGGCGATATCAAAGTCATCCTTCATCTTAATCAAACCGGCCATCGCATAGCTGGATGAACAATCCATACGCACCTTGCCATCTTTATCGACGTTCATAAAGGCGAAGGTTGGATCAACCGTTTTATTAACAACGGTGATATCCAAGCCGTAATGCTCAGCAATAGGTTGCCAATAATCAACCGCGGCACTGCCCATAGGATCCACACCTATGCGTAACCCTGCATCCTTGATGGCCTGCATATCAATAACTTGGTCCAGGGCTTCTACATAGCCTTTGATAAGGTCTTCTACAGACACATAGTCAGATGCCATCGCTTCGGCAAGTGGCAGGGTTTTAACCGCGACAGAATCCTGCTCGATAATCTCATTCGCCCGGTCTTGCACCCATGTGGTTACGTCGCCATCAGCCGGCCCACCATTGGGCGGATTGTATTTAAAACCGCCATCGGCTGGTGGATTATGTGATGGGGTAATAACCACACCATCGGCCAGGCCAGAGATTTTATCGCGATTAAAGACCAAAATGGCGTTGGAAATAACCGGCGTAGGTGTATAACGGCCATTACCTTGAATAATAACTTGCACCTTATTCGCCGCAAAAACACAAATCGCGGTAGCGTGGGCCGGCTCAGACAAAGCGTGTGTATCCATACCCAAATAAAGTGGGCCTGTGTAGTTTTGGCTTAGACGATATTCAACCAGGGCCTGGCAGATGGCAGCGATATGAATTTCATTAAAGGTCGCTTTACTGGACGAGCCCCTATGACCCGAAGTACCAAAGCTAACACGTTGCCCCGCATCACTAATATTGGGCTGTAAGGTATAATAATCGGCCACTAAGCGCGGAATATTTTCTAAAAGCTCAGCCGGTACGGGCTTACCTGCCAGGGGGGATATGGCCATGTGAAATCTCTACTGAAGGATAGATATGGGTATTTGCGCAATATGTGAATGGTGATATTGGGCATATTGCCACCAGTTTACTGCATTGGCGCAGTTACTCCAAAGGGCTTAATATTTGTTAATCACCTGAGTATCTTTAATTCCGGTAATGATTTTCACCTTGCCGCATAACTAACATCAAGAAATAGTTTATGCATATACTCGGTCTGAGGCGTAATGCAAAATAGGACTAGCATAATTTTTCGAGTAAAGCTTAACAACGTTAAGCTCTCAAACTTCTACAAACTCGCTCACGTTAAGTAATTAAGGGTGGTTGATCATATTTTCTTTTAAGTCTGTCGTGTCAGACAACCACCCTACACTAACAAAGTTACTTAGAGGTAATTTTTACCAGAGGCTGAACTTCCTTGACGACTGCATCAATATTCCAATCCAATAGACCTTCAAGTGCATAGCCTGGGAATTGCACTTTCATATCTTTGATGATGGCATCCTTAATACTTTTATCCATCTCGGTCTTGTCGTGTAGCTGGTTTCTTAACAGAGATTGAAACTGACTGATATAGGCCATTTGATCATTGATCTGTTGCAATGGACCTGGTTCACCGTGCCCTGGAAAGATCATATTGGCCTGTGGGTAGCTCTTTAGGATATAGGCTAATTGAGACAGCCATGCATTTGATCGCCCCTCAGCCAACCATGGATGCATCTTCGGATAACTTAGATCACCAACAAATAACTGCTTCTGCTTTTCTACATAAAAGACGGTGACATCGGAGGCTTCACCGTCACCAAGATCATCAATCATGATATTGATACCATCTATGGTGACGTTACCATGACTCTTCAGCGTATGCTGCGGTAAAATGGTTTTCTTCGGGTAATCTGGCCCATAAGTGCCCAGCCAGAACGCCCTTTTCTCCGCTTCGGTATCCTTGATACCTTGAATGGTTTTTTCGGTAGCATAAACAGGAATCTTGCCATATTGTTCAAATAATAGCGCCAGGCCATTGTAATGATCCGGGTGCGGATGAGTAATCAGAATCGCACTCGGCTTCTGCCCGGTTTTATTGATCGCATCAACTAACTTGCCCGCTTCTGAATTAAGAAATTGTGCATCGATTAGCACCAGTCCTGAATTGCCCTGCAACCAATAGCTATTGGCATAAAAACCGTTCTGACTGGCACTATAACGGCCAACATCATCACTGCCCGCATAGCAGCCCAGGCCTGTCATCATCATTGTTAGAGCTAAGATAAAATTTTTCATACGTTTCTTCCTTTTGGTTTTAAATATTAATCAGTTTTTTAGATTGTTGGCAGGCAATCGAATGTACCTGCCAACCGCGGAATTTGGCAATACGCATTAACTCAAGATTACCTTCAATTACATGCGCCTTGCCAACGAGATCCAACATCGGGAAGTCAGAGATATCATCGCCAACGGCAACACAATCTTGCAGATCGATATCCCGCGACTGACAATATGCCTTTATGCGATCCTCCTTGCCCTTGCCTATACAGGGGGGACCGATAATCTGGCCGCTATACTGGCCCTGATGAACTTCCAGTTGTGTCGCGATAATATTATCTGCATTTAACGCCTGCGCGATGGGAGCCAGCAATTCAATGAACGAGCCCGATACCAAGACGACTTCCATACCTGCATCCTGATAGTGCTGCAACAGTCTGACTCCTGGCTCTATCCATAGCTCAGTTGTTTGCTGCTCAAACCATTGCCAGCAGCAACGTTGAATAATCGCCATCTCGCGTCCGTAAAAGCTCTGATAATATGCCTTATTCAGTTCGGCTCGAGGGCGTGTCTGACTGGCGATTTCAAAGTCTTGATAAAATGCCTGATAGCTGACATAACGCTCCATAAAAAAATCGATACCTGTTTGTTGATAATAAAATTTCTGAAAACTGAGCATGGATTTTACCGAGATCAATGTTTCGTCTACGTCAAAAAAGGCGATGCTTTTCTTCATGATACGGCTCTTTGTAATGGCATATTCTCGAACATGAAATGATGCTCCAGATAATTCTGAATCGACTGAATTTCACTCGCCTTTGCAGTCATAGCAATGTGTCCATCGGGCCTCACCAAACACCAGAGGCTATCTACACCGGGTAGCAAACTATCGATGCTCTCCTGCGGGGCTTGAAGTTGCGATTTTTTAGGGGCTTCACTACTAAGCAGACGGACACGTAATGGATAATTTTCCTCGGCAAACGACACCACAGCTTTGTAGGCCTTAAACGTTTTATTGGCGTTCTTTTTACCGATAAAGATCAGGGTGAATTCTGTGCCATGTAACTGAGTAGCCAGGGCTTGATGTTTTTCCTGTGCGGTATTGACGCTGATATTCATCATCCGACTACCGGCTTGTAAACCCTCCCCGGTTTCTGCATTTATGCCATTCAACGGTGAAACCAGATAGCTCTGTTTCAGGCCGGAATATAATAGCGGCAGGCCGTTCTGAACCGAGCTTTTCTTGCCATACCACGGCAGAAGATAGCGTCTAACAAAACATAACCAGGGTGAGGTGCCGGTAATGAATGCGGTTGTCTTGGCCGTGACATCCTGTACGCGCTTGGCTACCTCCAGACGTTCGGTATCGTAGCTTTGCAGTACATCACGGTTGGCCCAGCCCTTGATATGCCAAGCCAGCTTCCACGACAGATTAAAAACATCCTGAAAACCGGTATTCAGTCCCTGCCCGCCCAACGGGCTATATAAATGCAAGGCGTCCCCTGCCAGTATGACATTATCATGAATCGCAGACTCTGCCATACGATGATAAAACGGCGCGCTGGTCAGCCATTCAGCCTCCAGCACTTTAAGCCCCTTCGGTCCACGATCATCAACGATATCCTGTAATTCATCGAGACTGATCTGGCGCTTCTCTCCGGTGTCTTTATCCAATATAAATTCGTTAGAAACCTGGCATATCAGTCTATGCATGCCGTCAGGTAGAGGAACAATAAGTAGATAACCTCGCTTGGACAGGAAAAACTGCAACTCATCCTTGCTGGGATCCTGCCATTGAATTTTTACATCTCCAAGTACAAAGGACTTGTCGTATTCCCCTCCTGGAAAAGGGATATGCATAAGTTCTCGAACTTTGGAATAACCGCCATCACAAGCCAGTATCCAGTTATAATGACGTTGATCTTTTTTCCCATCACAACATAGCGTAACCAGATAATCTTCTGGGGAGCGCTTAACGATATTTTCAAGCTTGCAGTTATATTGAATACAGACACCTAATTCTTTCAGGCGCTGACGGAGCATAGATTCGGTGCGCGATTGTGGCAGAGCCAACACCTGATCATAGTGGGAATTCAGGGTGGAGAAATTGAGCTTCAGAACTTCTTTATTATCTGCATTCAGTTTAGCTATCTGATGGCTCTTGGCATTTTCTATAAACGCCTCCGCAAGCCCCAGCGTATTCATCAACTCGATAGTAATGGAGTGAATACCAATAGCCTTGGATAAGTCCGTCGGTTGGCTGCTCTGATCGATAATATCAGCTTTGATGCCTTGCAAGGCCAGAGTCGCAGCCATTGCCATACCCACGGGCCCCGCTCCAACGATTAATACATTACTTTTATTTGTCATAAAACTACCTTAGGATAATCCCTTTTTTAGTTACACACTGAGTGCGACATATGGATATCAGCAAACTCAGCATTAATTCCTTAATCGTTTTTGATGCCGTATACCGAACACAGAACCTCTCCGATGTGGCCGACATACTCGACAGTAGTCAGCCTGCGATCAGCAGAACCCTGCAAAAAATGCGGCATACCCTAAACGACCCATTATTTATCCGCCAAGATGCCAAGATGACACCTACGGCTAAATCCAAAGCGATGGCGATTCATGTAAAGAATGCACTGGACAGTTTGCAATATTGCGTTGATAGCCTGAGTGAATTTGATCCGGCCAAGACCAAGATGCATTACAGGATTGGCCTGAATGACCTGATTCTTACGCTGTATTCTCAAAAAATCATTCAATCAACTTTATCCAAAGCGCCTGAGCTAGATCTATCCTTTGTCAACGCCAACTATCTGGATGCACTGTCCCTCATCGATAAAAACATGTTGGATATTGCCGTTATTTCCCATTACAGCGTCAGCTCTCGTTACTCTCATGAGGTTGTATTCCAAGATGACTACATCACCATCGCCCGTGAAGATCACCCGAAAATAACGGATAAACTCAATCTTAATAACTTCACTACGCTGGAGCACATTCTGGTTACCTATAACAATGCCAGTAATAGCTGGGTCGATGACGAGTTGGTAAAACATAATCTGGCGCGCAAAATTAGGGTTAAAATCCCCTTCTTTGCTAATGCTCCCCTACTCGTCTCTACCAGTGATTTAATCTGTACCCTGCCTCGCCAGTTTGCCAACTACTACGCCAAGAATTTACCCATCAAGCAACATGCCTTGCCGCTTAAAAATCATACCCATACTTTCTTTATTGTCTGGCAAAAACGCTTCGACAATGACCCTGCACACAAATGGTTCCGGGGCATACTGAAAGAAGTCTTGATACAGTCTTTACAGTTGAAATCAGGCGATTAAAGACTGCGGTATAGCCCGGCTTTGATATTCAGAGAGCAGGCTGGTGACGGCCTTCTCCGATAACTCCATCTCCTTATTGGCGAGAAAGTCGGCCAGAAAAGCGGTAAATTCAAGCTTGACGGTACACACCGATGTAGCGTTACCCTGTCGAATTTCCACGGTTGCGGTGCTGCGTATTTGTTTGTGTTTATTGATTTCCAGAGAATCAATCTGATAAAGAATCTCGGCTTCTATCGGGAAACAGAATTGATGAAATTCACTGTCTACTTTATTGATGACAAAATAGTATTTTTGCCCATCAGAGCAGTGGAATTTTTCAGTCACCGATAGCAGGCTCTGCCTTGCAGCTTCGATCAGTAACATACCTTGAATATGACTGCCGGTAATATGATCGGAGAGTAGTTCACAGCGTTCATCAACCAGTAAATTCATATGATAGAGGTTGTCTTGCAACAGCACCGGCTCGGTAACAAGGCGGTTTTCGGGCTGTACCTTATGACAAAGCTCTGCCCCGGCAAGGCTGTATAATTTATCGATATCATAGGACAGCGATGCATAATGTGTTTTTGCAACCATCTGTATCAGTACATCCAACTTATCCCGATTAATCCCCTGACCGGGGTAGATAATGAGCAACTCTTTAACCTGACGCTGGCCCAACAAATTGATCAAGTCACTATAGCTAATCACATCTTGATGTTGAGAAAACTGCGTAAACGTATCGCCAACAACAATCAAACTTTTTGTCTTCATTAGATTCATCCTTTAAATCCTGTTTCTGACATAATAAAACTGTGCCTCTATTCAGAAACACAATATTTTTAGATCAGGCAAATTGCTGGCTGTGTTCTTCGATAAAAGTCAGCAATTGACTAGCTGGCTTACCGGTACACTTTTTATAGTCATCACTGACATAGCAGCCATCGTTGGCCGAATAGATCTCATATAATTCAATCAGAGCATCACTAAGCCACTCATCGTAACCTGCAGATATCATGCTCTGCCTGGCTTGTGAATAGGATACTGGCTGGTATTCCACCTTTCTGTTTAGCGCACTGGAAAGATACACGGCGACATTGTTATAGCTTTCGGCTTGTGCACCGGTAATTTTAAAAACCTGGTTGTCGTTACTATCATCCTGCAGGCATTGCACAGCAATTTCAGCCACATTATTAATATCCGTAAAGCTGATTTTTCCATCTGCGGCTGGAGCATATATTTTCCCGTCTTCCTTGATGCTAGTGGCATCACCAAACAGAACTTGCATAAATAGATTGCTATGTAACAAGCTGTAATGGATGCCGGATTCCTTTAAATGCTTTTCTATTTCTGCGTGCAAACGCGGTAACCTAGCCTTAGATTTCAATGACGGGCCTAGCCCCGATAACTTGACGATACGCTGTACACCATGTTCCGCGGCAACATCAATGACACAGTTCTGATAGGCTACCATCGCATCTTCAGGTGGAGTCGCCAGGTAGATATGAGTCACTCCTTCAATAATTTCATAGAGACGACTTTTATCGCTTAGATCACCCTGTATGATCTCGCAGTTTGCAGGAAGTATTTTTCTGGCCTTATCCTTGTTCCGCGTTAAAGCCTTGAAGGCGATGTTTTTCTCAGCCAATAATCGACATACTGCCGAGCCTGTTTTACCTGTTGCTCCAATAACTAATATCATCATACGTTCCTCGTTTAGTGGGTTAAATCCAATATGGATTCCATACCATCAAATCCATTTTCAAAAAGTGCGGTTAAATCTTCGATGACTGCTGTCTCGGTATCTTCCGCAACAGAAAAATTTGCGGTCCAGGTTAACTCTGTCTGCCGATGACCTATGTTCTGATAGTGCAGTGTTGCCACATAATCGCTAATCGGTACCGGGCCAGACAAAATGTTATAGCTGAACTGCCTGCGGCTATCGGAATATTCCTGGAGTCTTTCGACAAATACCCCACCATCTTTCATAACAATCGTGCGGTGTATGCCTCTTTTATTCTCATAGACATCACAGGTGTCGACCAATGACTGCCATTTTTGAATAGCGCAGAATTTTCCGAATTTTTTCCAGACGATTTTGGCCGGATGATCGAAAATACGACTAACTTCAATCTCAGTGGAATGGCTTAACGGGCTAGCGATAGCGACAAGAACAAGCCATGGGTAAATAACTTTCATAATCTTCCTTGCTGTATTTAAGTGATGACTTAATTATGCATAGAAGACTTAATGCGGGTAATAGCAAATGGGTTATAGATGCTATAACCCATTTGATATATATGAAGGATTGATCGACTAATGAATGCTCAAAAAAAATCACAGGCAGTTGCGAGTATTAATAAAATCACTTTCTTCAACAAACCAACATCCAATGCAGCCAAGATGACATCATCCATATGAGCAAACCCGATAGTTACAAATTATGGATTGTGTAAATTTAAAAACTGTTCAATATCATACAATAAGGCGGAACGCTTGAGATTATTTTGGAAAGGTTTTGACGATAGCCAGCACACAAGGTTGCCCATATGCTCTCTAAGCCTCCATAGTTCCTGATGCTGTTGTTTGTTCTGACTGATGATACCAATCGATTCAACTTTTCATGTGCCTCTGATCTAACAAGGAGGCATAAAAAAAGCCACTTTCGTGGCTTTCTCTTTAACTGGAGCCGCTTATTTCAACGATTTCAATTTTAACGGTACACCGTCACTTGGCTTAGGCAGTGGGAAATAATCTGCTTTAGGTGCGCCTTTTTGCGTGGTGGTGAAATCATACGTTAATACAAACTGATGCATAAAGGTCTTGGCGACCATCGCAGCAAAGTGCATGCCGATACATTTGTGAGGACCGCCACCAAAAGGCATATACGCAAATGAATGGCTCTTATGCTCTTGGCGATCTGGTGCAAAACGCTCGGGATCAAAATCATCCGGATTACTCCAGAATTCAGGCATACGATGGTTATAGGTTGGCGGAATAAAGATAATGGTATTTGCAGGCACATCGCAGCCACCAATCTTACAAGCTTTGATGGTTCTGCGCTGCATCATTGGAACCGATGGGTGTAAACGTAGAGACTCGTGGAAAACCAGATCCGTCGCAACACGAGAATCTAAATCGTCGTAGCTCAAAAATTCAGAACCAACTTCGTTCGCCTCATCACGTAAACGCTGCTGCCACTGGGCATCTTTAGCCGTGTAATACACCATATGGCATAAAGCCGAGGTGGTGGTATCGTGCGCGGCGAATAACAAAAAGACCATTTGATCGATAATATCCTCTTCACCAAACAAATTACCTTCATCATCACGCTCGTTACATAAATACGTTAATGTATCGGTGCCATCTGTACCTCTGCGCTCACGTACTAACTTACGGAAGAAATCACGTTGATAGGCAATACCATCCTTGCCACGTTTAAATTTACCACCGGGGATTTCTTTACGTACAATCGCCGTCAGGCCATCAGAACTTTTCAAAAATGAATCGGCTAAACGCTGGGCTTCTTCGCCGTCTAAATCATCGATACCCACAAATACCTTGGCCGCCACATCTAATAAGGTCTTTTTCACCGCAGGGAAAAACACAAAGTCTTTTTCGTTTTTGTATTGTTCGATATTACGCTGTAATACCGGGTTCATCATATCGATATAGGTGCGCATCGCATCATTTTTAAATGCGCTTTGGAACATCCTACGTAACGGCTTATGATCGGAAAAATCCGACAATAGAATTGTATCCGGGTACATCGTCGCTAATGTCTTGTCATAACCCATACGCGCCGAGTAGTTTTTATCTCTATCTAAATAGATGGTTTTATAATTATCACCACCCACAATCAATAAGCCTTTTTGCTCACCGATGCGGATACGAGAGACTTCACCAAAACGCTTATAGTGATCGTCGATAACATTATGCAGGTCTTTTAATATAGGAATGGCCTTGCCGATAAAAGGTAGGCCGTATTCACCGGGAATATGATCCAGATTCGTATTGTCATTCTCTTCTAAATAAGAGTTATCAAATGTTGCGGTAGCCATATGCTCTCCTGACGATTCTCATCACGGTGTCTAAATGTTGTTTTTATCGATGAGTCCTACAGTAAAGAGCTTTGGCGTTGCAGACCTTGTTCTATATCAAGTCATCGAACATCTGTACGACGATTTTTTGAACAAGTCATAAAAATAAGCTAAGCCAATAAAACTTGATGTAGATCAAATCAAAGACGCGGCGCAGTAATTACTCTACAAATAAGCCGAACCGGCGTCAGATCGGCAGGTGAACATTTATTAAAAGCAGTTTTAACAAACTAGCGGAGATTATATGTCACACTTCCCGGCCCCACCGCCAGAAGCCGTTCATTGGGATAAAGCGATTATCGATAAATACGATAGCCGCGGACCACGATATACCTCATATCCTACGGCTTTGGAATTCAACCAGCTGTTTGATGTAAAAGCCCATGAAGGCGTTCTAGCCGGCTTGCAGGAACATCCTTACGAGTCTCTTTCGATTTATATCCATATCCCATTTTGCCGTGATATTTGCTATTACTGCGCCTGTAATAAAGTGGTGACCCGTGATGAAAAACAGGCCGAAACATATTTAGCCTATTTAGAAAAAGAGATGGCTCTGGTTAGCAAGGCGATGGGCCGTTCACGCAAAGTCACCCAGTTGCATTTAGGCGGAGGCACCCCGACATTTTTATCTTCGGGTCAGTTAACCCGCTTGGTGCATTCACTGGCACAGAATTTCCATATGGTGGATGACGATTCCCGTGAATACAGCATAGAAATTGATCCCAGAACCGTGAACACCTCCGACCTAGCCTTATTAAAAGGCCTGGGCTTTAATCGCTTAAGCTTGGGGGTACAAGATTTCAGCCCTAAAGTGCAAAAAGCCATTAACCGCATCAACGATGTGACGCTGGTACGTAACTTAACCGTCGCGGCCAGAAGCCTGGGTTATGAATCAATTAACTTTGATTTGATTTATGGCCTGCCCGAACAAACCCCGGCCAGCCTAAAAGAGACGCTGGATCAGGTGATTGAATTAAACCCCGATAGAATAGCATTCTATAACTACGCACATATGCCTGACCGCTTCACCTCTCAACGCGCCATAGATCGTATGACACTGCCTACGGCCGATCAGAAAATCGATATGTTAAACAGTTTATCGGAACAATTATGTGATAACGGTTACCGCTATATCGGCATGGATCACTTTGTAAAACCCACGGATAAACTCGCCACCGCGCAGCAACAAGGCCGTTTATTACGTAATTTCCAGGGTTATTCGGTGAGTAAATCTCAGGATTTAATTGGCTTGGGTGTGTCTTCCATCAGTGGCTTCCGCCAGGCTTTTGCCCAGAATGAAAAAGACATCCCCGCGTATTATGCGGCGCTGGATAATAATACATTAGCCACCTGCAAGGGCTTGTTTAAAACTGAAGACGATTTTCGCCGTGAATTTGTTATCATGGCACTTATCTGCAATTTACAGTTAAATTTTGCCGATTGGGAAAAACGATTTCCCGACAATTTCTCAGTGTATTTTACTGACGAGTTAGCAGCATTAAAAACCATGGAGCAGGACGATCTGATTAAGATCAGCCAGGATAACATCCATGTTACCAGCAAAGGACGCTGTTTATTACGAGCCATCTGCATGAATTTTGACGCCTACCATAGCAACCATCTACAATTACACTCCAAGGTGATCTAAATGAAAGCAGCAACAACAAATACAGCCCCTGCAGATACCTCTATCATTAAGAAAACCGATACCATGCCCGATGCAACCTGCCCGCATAATAAAGCTATCAGCTGTCTGGATTGCCGCCTAGGTAAAATCTGCCGGCCGGTTTCATTAAAAGATGACGATATCGTACAGCTGGATGAAATTGTGAAACGTGGGCGTATGCTGAAAAAAGGGGAACACCTCTACCGTGCCAATGATAAATTCCACAGTGTGTTTGCGGTACGTTCGGGTTATGTAAAAACCTACCGCCTAACCAAAGATGGTGAAGAACAGATCACCGGCTTCTATTTTCCCGGTGAAATTGTGGGTTTGGATGGCATCAATCAAAATATTTATACCAATAGCGCCAAAACACTGGAATCGGCAGCGGTCTGTGAAATTCCATTTTCCAGATTCCAGATTCCAGATTCCAGGAATTAACCCTGCAAATGCCGCAGCTGCAAACCCATTTTTTCCAGCTGATGAGTCAGGAAATCGCCGAAGATCAGCTACTCATTACGTTATTAAGCAAAAAAACTGCCGAACAACATTTAGCCACTTTTGTGTTAACAATCTCGGCTCGCAATGCCACCCGCAGTTTGTCGGCAACCAATCTGCGCCTGCCTATGTCCCGTACCGAGATGGGTAATTACCTAGGTTTAACGGTAGAAACCGTTAGCCGTACCCTCAACCGCTTCGCCAAAGAAGGCGTGATTAGCCTGGAGCAAAAAGAAGTGGGGATTTTGGATCTCGATAGGTTACGTTTATTAGCCAACCTGGATGAATAACATCGCAGATGTTGCACTACACTAAAGCCAGCATTAGTCTGGCTTTTTTTTTGCCTGGAGAGAATATGTTTAAGTTGAGTCTAGCTTTATTTTTATGCTTCAGCAGCTACGTCTGCGCCGATCAAGAAGCACATGAGCTGCTAAAAAAAATGGATGAGCTCTACCGCTCAGATAACTCCACATCGATGATGACAATGCAGATAGTCACCCCCAACTGGCAACGCACACTGCAGATGAAAAGCTGGACCCGTGGCATGGACGATACCTTTATCCGGGTTTTATCACCCGCCAAGGATAGAGGCGTTGCGACGCTAAAAATAGACCGCGATATGTGGAATTATTTGCCTAAAATTAACAAGGTCATCAAGGTACCACCCTCGATGATGATGGGCTCATGGATGGGCTCAGACTTCAGCAATGATGATTTAGTTAGAGAGGTTTCGTTAGTTAAAGAATATACGGTTAAAAAAACCGATGAAGATAAAAGCTGGCGTCTGATACTAACACCCAAGAAAGAAACCGTGACAGTATGGGCCCGTATCGAGATCGTGATTGAAAAAAAACGTTTATTACCGATAGAGCAAATCTATTTTAATGAAAAAGGTGAACAAGTCAGAACCATGACATTCTCTGATATCAAAAAATTTGGTGATAGAACCCTGCCCGCCACAATGACGATGCAGCCTTTAAATAAAACCGGCCATAAAACCATCATCACCTATGAGACGGCCCAATTTAATACCGTCATTAAAGACAATATATTCACCTTGCGTCATCTGCAAAAACGTTTTTAGAGCGGCAGGGAAATAGCATGTTAACCATTAAACTAGCCTACAGGAATATTCTGCGCCATCGTCGCCGTAGCGCCCTAACGCTGCTAAGCATGGGTGGTGCTTGTTTTTTATTATCTACGATGATCTCCATGACCGAGGGCAGTTATAGCAATCTGATCAATCTGTTCACCGGTGATTTTACCGGCCATGTGCAAATTCATCAGGGTAATTATTTACAACGCCCCTCGTTATATAAAACCATAAAAAACGTAAACAAGATCATCACCGAGCTGGAAAAAGATGCGCTAGTGATGTCGGTAGCACCACGCATCTTTGCCCCGTCACTGGCTTATGGCAAAGATAAAACTTTTCCCGCCAAGGTGATTGGAATTGATCCCGCTAGAGAAGCCGCCACCACCCATCTAAGAAATAAAGTACATGCCGGTGTTTATTTAAACAACGGACTCACAGATTCTGGATATGCTCCTGCGATGATTACCTACCCGCTGGCTAAAAACTTACATATTAGTTTGGGGGATGAGTTAGTGCTCATTTCTCAGGGTATAGACGGCTCCATCGCCAATGATATTTTTTTAATCACCGCCATCGTGGGTAAGACCGATTCAGCTGAGGGCATGAATATCTATATCAGCTTGAACGCGATGGCTAGTTTCTTAAGCATAACCTCAGAAAACGAAGTACATGAATTAGCCATTAAACTAAAGCATCAAAATTTGGCGCTAACATTCGCCCAGCAATGGCAGGAAAAACTTACACCTCGCGGCTTAAATGTAGATCCGTGGCAGGTGGTAGAAACCGCCTTTTATAACGGCATGCAGGTCGACAAAAAAAGTAATTATGTCTCACTCGCGGTGATTATATTTATCGTCTCTATTGGTGTCTTAAATACAGTGTTGATGGGCACTCTGGAACGCACCCGTGAATTTGGCGTATTAAAAGCTATTGGCACGCAGCCTATCGCTATATTTAAGTTGATCATGCTGGAATCTACCTTTCTGGCTCTGGCCAGCTGTGTCGCGGGCATGATATTCGCCATGCCGCTTATCTGGTGGTTAAGCCAGGTGGGCTTAACCTTGGCCCAACCTATAGAAATGGGCGGTGTGAAATTTGAAACGATGCGGGCTGAACTTAATGCCTTCAGTTTCTTCACACCTATTATCGTGATTATTCTCAGCACCTTATTGGTCAGTTTATACCCGGCCATCAGAGCAGCAAGAATTTCACCACTACAAGCCCTGCAGGCGGTTTAAAATGTCTGAACATAATCGTCTGATCAGCCGCTTGGCCAGCCGTAATATCTTCCGTAATACACGCAGAACCTTTCTAACCGTATTATTAATTGCCTGTAGCTTGAGCGCATTGTTATTTTCTGACGCACTGATTCGTGGGTCATTACAAACGATGGTCAAGGTGAGTACCGAAACCTTTTTAGGTCAAGCGCAGATCCATAAACCCGGGTTCAGAGAAAGCCGGGATGTGGATATCTATATCGATGATACTAAAACTTTGTATAAAACTTTAGATGGCTTAACAGAGATTCAAGCCTACTCACCTAGAACCCTTAGCGGCGGCATGTTTTCTTCTTCTGAAAACGTCTCGTCCGGTATGATTATTGGTATCAATCCCGAACAGGAAGCGCAGGTCAGCAAACTAAAACATGTTATGCAACAGGGCATTTATCTCTCGGGTAAAAGCTCAGAGATATTAATTGGATCAGAATTAGCCGCATTGTTAGAAATATCACTGGGGGATAGATTGGTTGTCACGGTATCCCAGGCTCATGGTGGTGAATTGTCGCAGGCCTTGTTTCGCATCAGCGGCATCTTTAAGTTTGGAGATAGAACCTTAGACAGCCAGATGGTGTTTATCAATCTGGCCCAGGGCCAATCACTATTAAATATACGCGGCGTACATGAGGTGGCTATAAAACTGCAATCGTTAGTCTACGCCAACGATAAAAACCATGCTTTATGGCAAAGCCTGAATAATGATACATGGGAGACTTTAAGCTGGATGGCGCTGATGCCTCAGCTCAGTGGCATTTTAGCCATGGTGGATTACAGCACCTGGATTATTGCCACGATCATGTTTATTTTAGTTTCTTTAGGTTTAATCAATACGATGTTTATGTCCATCTATGAACGCCAAAACGAATTTGGTATTTTATTAGCGATAGGCACCCGGCCCCAGCAACTCTTTTGGCAGATCATTCTCGAAGGCGGATTTATTGGTCTTATCAGCGTTGCTTTAGGTTCTGTGTTAGGAGGTTTAGGCACATGGTGGGGAGCCAGCAAAGGCTTAAATTATATGCAAGGCCTGGAGATGGCTGGCACCACGTTTAATGAAGCCATATATTTAGTTGCGGATACTGGCCATTTTATAGCGTTATGTCTGTCTATATTACTGATCACCATTATTGCCTGCATATATCCGGCGATTCATGCAGCACGCTTAACACCGGCGCATGCCATGCGAAAGTCCCTGTAACGGCGCAAGAGATAATCTAATGACAACCGTAATTGAAACCCAAAACCTTTGCCGCGACTTCGGCGCAGGTGATACCTTAGTTAAGGCGTTAAAAGATAATAACCTGATTATTGAAAAGGGTGAATTCACCGCCATTATCGGCCCCTCAGGTTCCGGTAAATCCACCCTGCTGCAATTAATCGGCGGCCTAGACAGCCCAACATCCGGTGAGGTAATTTTAGATAATAAAAACATCAGCCATATGAGTGGTACTCAGCTATCTGATTTCCGCCGTGATCATATCGGCTTTATTTTCCAGGCCTATAATTTAATTCCGGTATTATCGGCCAAAGAAAATATCGAATACATCATGTTGCTTCAGGGTATCTCAGCAGATCAGCGCGCCCATAGGGTAAAAAATATTCTTCACGAAGTCGGTTTGCAGGGCATGGAAGACCGGTTCCCGGCTCAGCTTTCTGGTGGCCAGCAGCAACGGGTGGCTGTTGCCAGAGCCATGGTTTCACAACCCAGTATTATTCTGGCCGATGAACCCACCGCCAACCTGGATTCAAAAACAGGTGCAGCTCTGTTAGATATGATGAAAGAGCTGAATGAAAAAGAACATATGACCTTTGTTTTCTCTACCCATGATCCGATGATCATGCAAAGAGCCAAACGAATTATTCGACTGGTTGATGGAAAAATTGTTGATGACGAACGGCGTGACTAGATTTTTCACTCTGCTTTTAAACTTTCTGCTCTGCTCTAGCCTCAGCGGCGTTGTTGCGGGTGATGCACGCTTTAATGCCTATTTAAAATCTTATGCCTTAATGCAAGATTCTATAGCCATAGATGACCTTGATGAATCGTTAGACAGTAATTTTCAATCTCAAAACGCGCTGCGATTAATAGGCAGCTATTTCTTTTCAAGTGCCTCAAATATAGAAGCACATTATGAATTACAGCCTGTATATTTTTCTAATTACAATCCATTTATCGAGTCAGGAAATATTGGCTCAACCATCGCCGTTGGAGCCAATCAATATCGCCTCAGAGATCTAAACCCAATCTTAGAAAGTTATGGCGATCATATCGTGGTCTTACAAAACCTGGATAGATTAAACTATCGCCATAGCAGTGATGCCGGTGACTTCACCATGGGCCGTCAGGTTATCTCATTTGGCTCAGCCCGATTTATAAACCCTACCGATATATTTATTCCGTTTTCACTTCAAACCTTAAATCAGGAATATCGTATAGGTATCGATGCGATACGTTTTCAGGCCGAGCTTGGCGACTTTGCGGTTTTAGATTCAGGCATCATCGTTGGTGAAGATGCTAAAAAAGAAAATAGTGCTGCGTTTATACGCGGAAAAAACTCTATTGCCGGTAATGATATCGAAGCCATGGCGATAATGCTTGATGAAGCTACATTGCTAGGCGGAGGCATAGAACGAGCGATGGGTGATTTTGGCTTCTGGTTTGAAGCCGCCTATATGTTTTATAGCAGCGAAAATAAAAACTACTTCCGTCTATCTACTGGCAGCGACTACGCAATCAATCACGATGTAATTCTGATGCTGGAATATCACTTTAACGGTGCCGGTGAATCCGCCGCAGAGGATTATCTTAATAACATCAACAAACAAGCTTATCAAAAATATGGCGTATTTTTGATGGGTGAATATTATCTAATTCCGGCCCTGTCCTGGACCCTATCACCTTTAGTTATCTTTAATGCCAGTGGATTTTTTAATCTCAATGATAACTCGATATTTTTTAATCTCAGCTCAGAGGTAAGCTGGTCAGATAATCTCTACTCTGATTTTGGCCTCTATCTTTCAGCGGGTGACAAGTTTTATTTGAATGCCGATAACAGCGTAATAAGCATAGGCTCAGAATTTGGATATTATCCATTAAGTGCCTATATCAGCCTGCTATATTATTTTTAAGACATTGATATCGATCAAATATTTGCGGCTATTAATGATATTTTTAACAATAAATATTGACCTGCATCATGCTCACATAGCTGCAGCAACCCTAAGATAACCACAAGTTATAAAAGTTCAAAAAACTTGGAGTTATGCATGCCTAAATTTAAAAATATTTCAGCGTTAGTGTTAGGTTAGTCTACATTATTGGCGGGCCATGTTTGCGCATTTGAAGCTGGCAACTTCGTTTTAAGAGCGGGTTCTTCCACAGTATCTGCCCAGGATGAATCTGAAAACTTAGTAGGTGCTTTTTCTGATTCAACAGTAACCGTTGATGATAATACCCAATTCGGTATTTCTGCCACGTATATGTTTACCGCTAACATCGGTTTATAAATTTTAGCCGCCACTCCTTTTTCTCATGATATCACCGGTGCCAGCGGTGCATTAAATGGTGCGGACATTTTATATCGCAACTGCCTAATGAAGCCTGGTGGGATATCGCCAGCCGATTGATTGTTAATCAGGATCCCCTGTTTAGAGATGACCCCGATAGAGAGCAGTTTATAAATTTGGCTAAAGATATTATTGAAGAGGCTACAGCTGCGCTTGAATAGAAATTAAAAAGTGTCGAAATCAAAGTCATCATTACTTCCGTCATCACTCCAGAAGCTGGAATTATCCGGATAGCTAAACAGGCGCTCCATGTTTTCATGACAGTGACGCCAATCATCTTCACTGATGACATCTGCAAAGCCCATTTCATCAATCAGTACATAGCCGTAGTGCATCGCCCAGGCATAACGTACAATCTCTGGCGGCTCGCCGGTATTGAGTTTACAAGATACCCAGATCTTTTTACGTACCTCAAAATTACCGCCATGATGGAAGATCAGACATAAGACCTGCATCGGATGTAATTCGGCTATCGCCTGAGAATTTAACTCAATAGAATTATCATTAAACAAGCTGCGTGCAAAAACATCCCGGTCTAAATTGGCATTCTCTACCACCGTGATACCATCCCGGTTTAATAGATATTCTTTTACTGCATCAATGAGTGCGCTTATTTCGTCCACGAAATCGTTGTCCGTCTTATTCAGCAGGTTGTCGACAAAGTATAGGAGCTATCCACATATTTGATTAAAAAAAAGCAAGATTATTTACCCACATGCCTGCTTTCACTTAAAATAGGCTTTCTTACCATCATGCAAAGGATAATAACCCAGCCAATGCGCATTTTTATGAGTCTAAGCCTGCTTTTCAGCCTGTTATACGGGCCTCTTTTGGTTCAGGCAGAATCCCACAACTGGCAACTGAGCCGTGACGAAGACAATATTCGTTCATATAAATCCAGGCGAGCTGGACAAAAACTGGTGGCGTTTAAATCCGACTCCATCATCGATCAACCTATCGCCAAGGTTTTAACCGTATTACTGGATTCTACCTATGCCCACGAATGGATCCCAAAATTAAAAACCTCTGAAATTCGAGAGGCCAAACACTGGCCTGAGGCCTATCTGCAATTTACTCATATCAACGCGCCTTGGCCGGTCTGGGATAGAATTTTCCTGTCACGGGTTACCGTTGATGTAGACCCGATCAGCCATCAAACCAATATTCATTATGTAAAGGCCGACGAAGACATTCATATAGCCAAGACCATTTTGGGTAGTGTGGATGGCAGCTTTTATCAGCTACAAAGTGTCGATAATGGCCAGAAGACCCGTTTAATCGCCATCAGTGTGGCTAATCCTAATGGTTCACTGCCTAAATGGTTGGTGAACTGGGTCAGTGCCAACATGCCACATGATACGGTGGTTTTATTACGTGATTATATGGCCAATCATGCCATTACCGTTGATGCCCGTATTCAACGCCTCTATGCACAGCCACAGCCGGTCAATCAGACGATCACATCAAACTAGGGTTTATTGAATCTCGGCCTCGGCTTCTAACACCCAGCAAGACTCTGACTTCTGAAAACCTATTTTTGGATAGTAGTCATTAGCCGCAGGTGCAGCGATCACAATCAACTTACACGGCGCTTTTAGCTGGTTTTTTACCTGCCGCTGTAATTGCTTGCCGATACCGTGTTGTTGGTAATATTCATCTACCGCCAAATCGGATAAATAACAGGCATAATGAAAATCGGTGATGCAGCGGGCAATGCCTATCAGTTTATCGTCATGCCAGGCAGATAAAACCAGATTGCTATTGGCCAACATGCCTTCAATACTCTCTATACTTTCCATAGGCCTGCGCTGAGCCAGGCCGGACTTTTCCAGCAACTCTACAAACTGCTCCGTACTCAGCGGTGCATTTAACTTATAAATAATTTGCACAAACGATTCCTGCTTCTGACAATTTTGAATAGATATAAAACGCAAAAAGGAGGCCACAGGCCTCCTTATTCTTAGTCAATAACGTTTAGCGCTTAGAAAGGGCTAACTTTAATGATGGTTTCAACTCTATCTGGGCCCGTTGAGATAATATCAATGGGCGCACCAATTTTTTCTTCGATAAAGGCGATATAGTCTATTGCCGCTTGTGGCAACTCTTCCAATGTTTTTGCACCAAAGGTGGTTTCAGTCCAACCCGGAACTTCTTCGTAAATCGGTTTAACCTTATCAAACAACGCCGTATCTGCGTGATGGATAATAGAACCGTCTGGTAATTCATAGGCGGTACAAACCTTAATAGTTTCAAGCCCATCTAATACATCTAACTTGGTTAAACAGATACCCGATACCGAGTTAACCCGTACCGCATGCTTAACCGCTACCGCATCAAACCAACCACAGCGACGTTCACGCCCAGTAGTCGCGCCAAATTCATTGCCTTTGGTACCTAAGTGATTACCCACTTCATCAAACAACTCGGTTGGGAAAGGGCCTGAACCTACACGGGTGGTATAAGCTTTAGTAATACCTAAAACATAATCCAGATACAGCGGACCAACACCAGTACCGGTAGCCGCACCACCTGCAGTTGTATTAGAAGACGTCACATAGGGGTATGTACCCAAGTCGATATCTAATAAGGTGCCTTGAGCCCCTTCAAACAAGATGTTTTCGCCTTTTTCACGTGTTTCATGTAACAACGCGGTCACATCGGCAATCATCGGGCGAATTTTCTTCGCCATCTCTAAGGTTTCTGCCAAAACGGTATCAAAATCAATTGGATCGGCTTTGTAATATTCCACCAACATAAAGTTGTGGTATTCCAGCAGCGCTTTTAATTTTTCAGCAAATAAGGTTTCATCCATTAATTCGCCAACACGAATACCACGGCGTGATACCTTATCTTCATAAGCGGGGCCAATGCCACGGCCGGTAGTACCAATTTTATCGTTACCACGGGCTCTTTCGCGGGCTTGGTCTAAAGCCACGTGAACAGGCAAAATTAACGGACAAGATGGGCTGATGCGCAGACGCTCAGCAACTGGCACACCACGTTCTTCCAAACCGGCAATTTCTTTTAATAAGGCATCCGGGGCTAAAACCACACCGTTACCAATTAAGCAGGTTACGCCTTCACGCAAAATACCCGATGGTATCAGATGTAAAACGGTTTTTTCACCATCAATTACCAATGTATGACCGGCGTTATGACCACCTTGATACCGAGTAACCATCTTGGCTTCTTCAGTTAACAAGTCGATGATTTTACCTTTACCTTCGTCACCCCATTGGGTGCCTAATACAACAACACTTTTGCCCATTGTCACTCTCAGTTCTTTTGCTTAATTCGATTTAGCCGCGGTTTTTTACTTGCCACTGGCCATTTTCATTCACTAATTCTTTATCACATTTAACCGGTACGTCAGCACCGGGTAAAGCCCTAACGACGGCTTCACCACGTTCACGTAAGCTTTGAATCATTGCCTCTAATGCGATATCTTCGCCCTCTAAAGCGGGGGCTAAGATCATGCTGCAAGATGACTCGCTGCTGATCTTTGATAATAAGGCCTTGGCACTGGCACTAAAACCGGTTGCGGGTCTGGCGCGGCCAAAATGCTCACCGATGCCGTCGTAACGACCACCGTTGGCAACCGAATGACCGATGCCATCAACATAGGCCGCAAAAACCAGGCCGGTGTGATAGTCATAACCGCGTAATTCGGATAGATCAATATTAAGTGGCGTCTCAGCAAAGATCGATTCAATTTTACACACCACGGCTTTTAAATATTCCAGCGCTTCAATAACCGCCGCAGGGGCTTTAGCCAATGCCGCAGTCGCTTGATTTAAAACGCTGCTATCACCATGTAAATCGATTAACGCGACAATCATCGCGGCAGCGTCAGCATTCTCAGCCTTTGCACAGATCACCGCCACTTCCGCCTTGGCTTTTCTATCGAAGGCATCAAACAATAAAACTTGCTGATCTTCATCGATGCCGGCGGCATCCACTAAGCTGCGATAAATCGCCACATGGCCGATATCTAAATGCGCCTTATCAATGCCTGCGGTTTTAATCGTTGCCAGCATTAACGATATGATTTCAAAATCACTGTGTACGCTGGCATCGCCATATAACTCGGCACCAACTTCAATAGGTGTACGTGAAGCCAATTGCGATTTAGGTTTGCTATGTAAAACCGTCGCCGCGTAACACAAACGCGTAGGCCCTTCTTGTTTATAGCTATGCGCATCGATGCGCGCAGTTTGTGGTGTAATATCGGCACGTATGGCCAAGGTTCTACCGGATAACTGATCGGTGACCTTAAAACTTTGCACATCCATTTCCGAACCCATGCCTATCAGCAGGGATTCGCTATATTCGATTAATGGGGGTATTACCAGTTCGTAGCCCCAGCTGCGGTATAAATCCAGCACCTGACGTTTAAACTGTTCAATTTGCCATGCCTGCTTCGGTAGAATTTCTTCTACGCCTTCAGGTAGCAACCAGCGATTTAATTTGGCCATCTGGGTATCTCTACAAGCCTTACAAATAAGGTCTTTGGCTATAGGTGTTCACTAAATAAATGCTCAATCTTATCGATCTTAAAGATCAATTAACAATATAGAGGGCTATCGTGCCCAATACCATGCTAATCAAACCGACAATGCGTAAACCGCGATCATCCAACTGGGCCAGCTGCAACATGCTCTGACGCCATAATTTCGGCGTCAAAAACGGCAACATACCTTCAATAACCAGTACCAGACAAATTGCTATCCAGAGTTCCTGCCACATAGGTAAACGACGCACCCGCTTGATAAGCTTGATTGTTCATACACAAAAAAGCCGGAGATTAATCCGGCTTGAGCAATAATAACAATTTTGATGATTAATGGAAAGGGAAGAAGTCATTCATGCACGATGCCAACCGATTAAATGTCGGCGGCTACTTTTTCATAGGTTCACAGCGCTGGTGACCATCAACAAATCCTCAGCCCACAGTTTGAAACAGGGCATATTTTCACTGCATCTTTGGCCATTATCATAAAGGCTGGCAGCTCTGCTACAGCGGCTATACTGATGAGGTCATTCAAAAAATAGCTAGCCAAACACAATGAGCACATTACGCCGCGATACTATAGATGAAGATCAATACAAGCCATTTGATCAGGGTTGGGATGCTTTTCTGGAGCAGAAACGTGAGAGCCGTAACCCCTGGGCGATTAATAATTGGAAACATTATGATTGGCAGGAAGGCTGGCATGCCTGTGAAGACAATGACAGCAACACCAGCGATGAACAATTACATTGACGGCTTTTTATCTTTAATCTTAAAAGGTGCCGTCAATAAATACATCAGATCCAAATCGCGGCGGCTATCCATACTATCAACCCCGTAATGGATTTTCTCACCCTCATCATAGACCAGCGTTTTAAATAATCTATCCCAGAATGAAAAGATATTGCCGTAATTTCGATTGGTCCACGGGGCTTGGTAATGATGATGAAATTTATGCATATCCGGGGTAACAAATACCACCGATAAGATACGATCAACTTTCTTCGGTAGAGCGATATTGGCATGAGTGAAATAGGTACAAAAAATCGTGCAAAAACGGTAAATAATATAATACGCCAGTGGCGCAGCCAGCAAGAGCACAACCGTGAGCGCTGCCAACTCTCTGAAGATATAATCGACAGGATGATGACGGGTGCCGGTAGTGGTATCCACCGCGGTATCACTGTGATGAATCTGGTGAAATGACCATAAAAAAGGCACCTTATGTAAAACGACATGTGCGCCATATTGAGCAATTAAATCAAACAGTAATAACGCCAATAATAACTCTTGCCAAACCGGCAGATGAATTAGGCTGAACAAACCAAAGGGTAAAGGCTGAAGATAAATCAGCAACAACGCCAGCAACGCCGAAAAACCTAAATTGATAAGCAAGGTAAAAAATAGAAAGGTGAAATTCAGCCTCGCATGTTGTGCTTTATGGTAGCTAAAATGAACACGTGGCATCACGTTTTCTAACAACCAGGCGATACTGATACAGCTGATCAACCACAGCAACTTATATAGCACGGGCATATTTTCAAAAAAACTCAGCATCTCTTGCATGGTAAACTCCTGAAAAAGCTTAAGTCATACTTTGGCTGGTATATTTGTTAGCTGCAATAAATCTAGAGCAATACAATGTTATAACACTATAGCATTCGCCTGCGATACAGCCGAAAGTCATTCTGCAGAGTCCATACAAAGTGCCAACAAGATGATATAAGTTACTGCTTAGACAAATCGTATGATAAAGAAGGGGGAAAGTTCGTGATGTTGTGTTTGAATGCCTGGATAAAGTTCTAGTTGAGAATAATCGGCTTAATTGGATTCTTCTGCGTTTAAATCTGCACAGTATGGCGAAATAAACTCAGAACAGCCTAGCTGTTCTGAGTTATATAAAGGCCTATTAAACCGACAAAATCACTCGTATGGCATCTAACTTGATATCGGCATGGCTGATCGCCGCAGCCAGATAATCGGTTTCCTGTTTGATGGCATCCACTTCTGAGGCTTTGATATTGGGGTTAACCTCTGACAACGCTTGCAGGCGCAGCACTTCCTGATGCTGGCCATCATTCATCACCTTTAATGCATCATCGATCAACGTGGGTAATTGCTTTTGCGCAACCACATCGGCATTTTCCATCAACTGATCAATCAACTCGGCGGCCTGTTTAACCAGCGCCTGAGCCTGTTGCATCTTGACTCGTTCTACTAACGGATTTAACGTATCTGAGGTTAAGACCTTACTCAAATCTTTACCGGCCAGATTGACCAAGACACGAATATTGGTGGCTGGTAAATAACGCCCTAAACGTAATTCGGCCGGTGCGATACAATCTACCGTATACAAAGCCTCCAACAATAAGGTGCCTTCTTTTAGCGGTTTTAATTTTACCGTGCCCAGCGCTGTATTGCCGTGATCACCACTTAATACATATTCCAGTGCCGATTTAGCAAAGGGATGTTCCCAGCTCATAAAACCCATATCTTCGCGGCTAAGCGCGTTTTCACGGGAATAAGTTACCGTAACACCTTCATCTTTAAGCCCTGGCAATAAACCACAGCGCATATGTTCGTTGGGGCGTAAAATGACTGCATTAGCACTATGCGGTTCGATATCGATGCCGATTTGATCACAGACTCTATCGATAAAGTCTTCCAGGTTTTTACGGTTTTCCGCCTTCATCAATTTATCGATGATTTTTTCGGCCTCAATAGGCCTGCAACTATTCATCTCCAGTAATTGATCACGCCCGGCATGTAAGGCGGCACGCATTAAATCGGCAGATTTTTTGGTGGCTGTATTTAATGCATCAATCGCGGCCTTATCCATGCTCAACAAACAGCTGCTGATCTGCTCAGCGAACTCTTCATAAATCGCATGGCCGATGGCGCAGGTTTGTTCAAAGGCATTTAAGCCTTCGTGATACCAATCCAACAAGACTTGTTGGGCGGTATCGGTATAAAAAGGCACATGAATATTGATATCGTTTTTTTGACCGATTCTATCCAGACGACCTATACGCTGCTCCAGTAAATCAGGATTCACCGGCAGATCAAACATGATGATATGTTTAGCAAACTGGAAGTTACGCCCTTCAGAGCCGATCTCGGAACAAATCAGAATCTGCGCGGCATCTTCGCTATCGGCAAAATAGGCGGCGGCTCTATCACGGGCGATTAAACTTAAATGTTCATGGAAAACCGCCGAACGTACACCGCGGCGGCTACGTAAATATTCTTCTAACGTAATCGCGGTATCGGCCGTGTGACAGATCAATAAGAATTTTTCATTTGGATTGTCATCCAGCATATCCGTTAGCCAATCAACCCTGGCATCTTCAATCAACCAGTTGCGGCCAATCAGTTTTTCGATATGTAGCCAATCGTCAACCGGCGCTTCTTTGCGATGATCTTCATCCATCGCTAAGGCATGTTTATGCAAGATACGCTGTGGGAAACCTTCAACTGCGGCACGGGTGTTTCTAAATAAAACCCGACCTGTACCGTGTCTATCCAATAATGCCGACAAGGCCATCTCTACGGCTTCCGCACGGCTTTCTTCATGAAAAAATAGCGCTTCTATTTCGGCAATTTCGGCACCCTTTAAATAATCCGCTAACGCAGATGGCAAGGCGCTATTATCATCACGGGCTTGCAGCAGCGCATGTACCAGTTCATTCACCGGTTTAAACTGCGCTTCTTCTTCAATAAATTTGGATAAATCGTAATAGCGATCCGGGTCTAATAAACGCAGGCGGGCAAAATGGCTTTCCAGCCCCAATTGCTCTGGGGTTGCGGTTAATAATAAGCAGCCACGGGATTTATTCGCCAACGCCTCTACACATTCGTATTCGGCACTGGGCTTATCTGCCTGCCATTCCAGATGATGCGCTTCATCCACGACCAGTAAATCCCAGTCACAGGCTAAAGCCTGGGCGGCTCTTTCGGGATCATTCACCAAAAACGATAACGGGCATAACACTAATTGGCGGGTATCGAAAGGGTTGTCTTGCTCATGCGCCAATTCCTGGCAGATATCTTCATCCAATACCGAAAACGCCAAATTAAAGCGGCGTAACATCTCTACCAACCACTGATGTAACAGGCTGTCGGGCACTAAAATCAATACGCGGTTAGCCAGGCCCGATTGTAATTGCTGATGCAAAATCAAACCGGCTTCGATAGTTTTACCCAGACCCACTTCATCGGCCAATAAAACCCGAGGTGCCACACGGTTGGCCACTTGATGGGCGATATAGAGCTGATGCGGCAAAAGTTGCACCCTTGGTCCCATTAAACCGACCACACCGGATTTTTGGTAATCACGTAGATAATTAAGGCTGTCTTGGCGCAGATGGAAGTATTTAATCGGGTCGATCTGGCCCGATAACAGGCGATCTTTGGGGCTATTAAAGTGAACAAAGCAGTCCAGCTCAATCTCAGGCAGAATATCTTCTTCGCCTGTAGCCGTTTCGACCTTGTAAATCAACATGCCGTTATGATCCAGCACATCCAATACTTTAAAGCTGTCACCGTCGGCGTTATGCACTGTATTGCCAACTTTATAGGTGATACGGTTTAACGGTGCGTTATCCATCGCATAAACACGCTCTTCAGAGGCTGCAGGAAAACTGATCGTCACTCGCCTGTCAGCACTACTGACGACGATGCCCAATCCCAATGTGGCCTCCGTATTACTGATCCAACGTTGTCCTGGGATAAATTGACTCAAAGCACACCTCTTCTTCTTTTCTATAAAACCGAAACCAAAACCGCCGCAAAAACGGGTGGCGTATTCTATAGCAATAGCTGTTCATCTGCACTAACGAGATGGCACTGATAAGCAAGACTTCTTATACTCTGGTTTTTAATAGCCGAAACAAGAAAATTCACTGATGACTCACGTCGCTATCCTGGGTGCCAGCCCAAAACCTCATCGCTTTGCCTATAAGTGCCAGCAAAAACTTATTGTTCATGGGCACACCCCATGGCCTGTGGCTAAACGTGGAGGAGAAATTAACGGCATAAGCTGTGTAAAACATTTATCCGAACTGACATGCCCTATCGATACCGTCACGGTATATATCAATGCAACATTAATGCAGGCGGTGATTGATGAACTTATTAACATTGCACCAAATAGGGTTATTTTTAATCCCGGTACAGAATCAACACTTCATCAGAAAAAACTAGAAGATAAAGGAATTCAAGTACTTAACGCTTGCACGCTGATTTTGTTAGATCAACAACAATTTTAATTCGCGCATACGTTCACAACTTAACTTGTTGGATTTTTCCAACAAGTCGATTAGGACATTACATCTCTCGTAGTTTGCCTTTTTCTTAACTTTTGTTATGTGGTTCTCCTTTGCACCGATGAAACCCTTCATCATGCAAGCCTTCGATATGACAAACGCACAGTGGAAGGCCTTATTAATATTAAACGTCGCCCTAACGATTCCAGTACATACTATCATTGGCATGCTGGTGGATAAATTTGGTCCACGTATTGTTTACAGCCTGTTATTAATTATTTCGGCATTTTTATGTTGGGGTTTTGCCTTCTCACAAACCTATGAACAACTGGCCTTATTCCGATTTTTATGTGGTTTTACCGGTGCCGGTTTTGTTATTGGTATTCGTATGGTGGGTGAATGGTTCCCGGCTAAAACCGTCGGTTTAGCCGAAGGTTTTTATGGTGGCTGGGGTAACTTTGGTTCTGCCGTCGCTGCATGAACCTTACCGACAATCGCTACCTATTTTTACGCCGATACGATGGGTGCCGATGCCTGGCGTTATACCATTGCCACAACCGGTGTTGTTGCCTTGTTCTATGCTCTATTCTTTTATATCAACGCACCTAATACACCTAAAGGTTCTACCTACTTTAAACCGAAAAAAACCGGAGGATTGGAAGTTTCTAACAAAAAAAATTTCTGGTTTTATATCGCGATGAACGTACCGATGTATATTGCCTTAGCGGTATTAACATGGAAGTTATCACCCAGCGGCGTCAGTTTATTATCGGACACCACTGCCATCATGTTATGGGTTTTATTGGCCTGTATATTTGTGTTTCAGTTTTATCAAATAGGATCGGTGAATACAGAACTCTTAAAAAAAGGCGTACCGGTAATAGACCCATATAAATTTAAACAGGTCGCTATTCTGAATGGCTCTTATTTTGTCACAATTGGTTCTGAACTTGCGGTCGTTTCGATGTTGCCCGCCTTCTTTATGAAAACCTTTGATTTAAGCCCGGTTAAAGCCCGGTTAAAGCCCGGTTAAAGCCGGTTTATTAGGGGGGTGCATTTGCGTTGATGAATTTACTTGCCAGACCCGGCGGTGGTTATTTATCAGATAAGTTAGGGCGTAAAAAAACCTTATCGGTTTTAATCGCTGGTTTAGCGGTAGGTTATATGATTCTTGCACAAATCACAGCAGCTTTGGCGCTGCCGTTAGCCGTCGCGGCGGTGATGTTTTGCTCCTTCTTTGTGCAAGCCGGTGAAGGTGCAGTATTTGCGATGGTGCCATTGATTAAACGCAGAATGACCGGGCAAATAGCGGGTATGGTAGGTGCTTATGGTAATGTTGGTGCTGTGACGTTTTTAACCTGTTATTCCTTTGTAGAAACCTCACAGTTTTTATGATTATCCCAGGGCTGCCGGACATATGCATGAAGTTTTTCCTGATGGCACGGTGCAGTTAATTGAAGTGAGCTAAACACCTTATTGATTTCAACGGCCGAATAGAGCCCTCTATTCGGCAACCTGCAAACTTTCTATATACACATCCCCCACCACACAGGTAAAGGCAATTAAACACGCAGTTAATAAACCATCTAACTCTTTTCGAGTAATCTGCAACTCCTGCACATATTCCTCAATCGCTGCTAAAAATAAACTGGGCTGAATACGACTATGATTAACTTCAAATCGAAAAGTTAATAAGGCTTTATGAAACAGAGACGTATTGGGCCAAGCAGCGATGATTGCACCAAAGGAGCGGCACTCTTCTGGGGTAATATCAAAACACAAGGATTGGGCCATAAATTGCAAATGATCAGATATAGCCTTGGCAAGATTACAGCGCTGCAAGAAATATTGCTGAGGTGGATTATTCAGATATGACGAAGCAAGAGACCGACTCATAGAACAACATTCGTCGACCATAGACTGTGCTTTTTGACGGCGCTGCTGGGCAGCTTTAAAACTCAGCATATGCATACATAAAGCATAGTCAATAATCGCCATTTTTTCCTGAATTTCTATATATCACTCACGTCACACTCCCAAACACGCACATTTAGTTAACGAAGAAGTGATCAGTAATTTATATTTTTACATAAATCAATGTCTTAACTTATGTTTTGCGCATGAATAAATTAATCCTTGGCCTTACCCCAAACGGCAAATTCATTACCTGAAGGATCACTGAAATGAAATCGCTGCCCCCCCGGAAAGTCGAATATCGGTTTTATAATCTGCCCACTGGCAGCAATGACCTTTTCTTTGGTTGCATGTAGATCTTCACTGTAGAAAATAATCAGCGCACTACCGTTATCTGTATTAACGGTTTTATCTGAACGATAAAATCCGCCATCTAAACCCTGGTTTGAAAAAGCTGTATAATCAGGGCCATAGTCTTCAAATTTCCAATTAAATACGGCAGTGAAAAAACCTTTCACCGCGGCAATATCCCGACATGGAAACTCTACATAGTTGATCTTTTCATGTTGATTCATCTTATGCCTTCTTCTCACTCTGGATAACTAACGCATCGGTCATATTTAAAAATGCCAGCCTCAGACGACCTCCCAATAACAGGTTAACTAAAGGCGAAAGAGGCCCTTTTAAAACAAACAGTGATTCATATTCACACTGCCCAGCCTCGGTGTTTTTTAAGATATGCTTGCGTGAACTGGATAATAAAAACGGAATTTTAATACCGTATTCCAATAAACTTTCAGCCTGATTACTTAATATAGTTTCCTTTTGGCGTAACAAGATGCCGGGGATTAAAGCCACATGCATAATGATAGGTGCACCCACCGCAAAGCTGGATTGGCAGCGATGCACAAAGGGATTCCATTGCTCGTATGCATCTGTGTCTAATAACACCTGCCATACATCATTGGCGCTGGACTTTATCTTACGTTGATATTGTATTTCTAACATAGAACTTCCATTTTCAGACATTAAAAAGCCCGCTTGTGCGGGCTTAAAAAAAGAGGCTAAGCTTACAGCTCTGCACCCATAATGTGATGACCGGCTTTATAAGCAATAGTCATCGCTGGGCCTAAAGTACAACCTGCACCCGGGTATTTGCTACCCATGATAGACGATGTGGCATTACCGGCGGCGTATAAACCTTCGATGATAGAACCATCTTCACGCTTAACCTGACCATTATGGTTAATCAACATACCGCCTTTGGTGCCTAAGTCACCTAATAACAGTTTGGTGGCATAATATGGACCTTTGTCCATAGGGCCCCAACAGGCGTTAGGTTTAACTTCTGGATCACCGTACATGGTGTCATGATCATCACTGCCACGGCCGAAATCTTCGTCTTTACCGGAAGCAGCATATTTTTTAACCTTGGCCATGGTTTCTTGTAAACCGGCGTAATCTACGCCAATTTTTCCGGCCAGCTCTTCTAACGTATCGGCCTTGATCAGCATTTTATCATCACCAATCATGCCCTTGCTCATAAAGTCAGGCATCGCTTCACCTTGCACAACACCACCAAACATATATTTCTGACGGTAGTGAGAATCTAGGATGCAATAGGCGGGAAATACATCGTGGCCTTTCTCTTGAGCAGATTTAAAACAATCACCGTAGGAGTTATAGGTGATGGATTCATTCATAAAACGTTGACCTTTTTTATCAACGATGATTAAACCCGGTTTGGATTTCTCCGAAAATAAAACCGTAGGGCCAAAAGGCGTCATCGCCGTTGGTGCCCACCAGGCTTCACTCATTAATCCAAAACCAGCACCCACTTTCTTGGCTAGCTGGTGCAAATCACCGGTATTGGTTTTTACGCCTGAGGAGTTAACCGTGTCGGTTAATTCTGAGATGTGCTCATCACGCATTTGTTTATTATGCTCAAAACCGCCCGCCGCAATCACAACACCCTTGCTGGCAGTAATTTTTTGCGTGCCATTGATCACCACACCGGTCACCTTACCATCGGTTTCGGTTAATTCGGTTACCGCAGATTCCATCACAAAATCTACACCTTTTTTCTGGGTCGCCAAATATAACGCACTTACCAAGGCGTTACCCTGACATAGGCGACGGTCAGGTAAACCTTTCAAACGTGCAGGAATATCTTTGTAATAACCAAAAATAATGCTCATAAAGACACCGATCCAACCAGGGGTCTTAGCCAGTATTTGTACCCCTTCCAGGATGCTCATCTGGAATTTGCTGAACGCTTTTGAAGCACGTGGTGAATCGACGATTTTACTCAACATATCTTCAGGCAGCTGACGGCCATCAACCGGAGAAGGATCCATGGTGCGGCCGCCTTCTTTCCAGCCTGCTATATCCGGATAATAATCGGCATAACCGGTTACGGGTGTATAAGTAAGCTCGGTATTCGCTTCCAGATAATTGGTCATCTCAGGCGCAAACTTAATATAGTTTTTGATGGTTTCATCATCCACTTCAGAGGCTGGAATCACCGCACGCATATATTTAAACGCATCTTCAGGTGAGTCGCTCACACCGGCCTGAGCGATATTTTTGCTATTGGGTATCCAGATAGCCCCACCGGATTTTGAGCTGGTGCCGCCCCACTGATTGCCTTTTTCTATCATCAAGACCGAAGCACCTTTGTTTACGGCTGCTAACGCCGCCATAAATGCGCCGGCACCCGAGCCAACAACCACTACGTCATACGTATCTTTCATTTTATCACCTTGGATTTATTTTAATTTTTAAACTTGAGTTTTTAAGCCATCTATAAATAGCTGTATCGCCGCCTGCATTTCTTCAGGATGTACGGCATTGGCATCGTTTAAATCAAAGACCTTGCTGATTAAGGCCTTATGCAATTCAAAAATCACCATCGCCGACGTCTCTACCGCGATATCACTTCTATACAAACCTTGATCAATCCCTGTTTGAATGGCTTGTTTAAAAAGTTGCTGCCAGATATCGCCATAATTTTTAAACACCGAGGCGATTTCTGCCCGGGTTTCGGTTCTGAAATGATTTAACGTATGTATATCATCCCGGCACTGAAAATAACCGGATAGAAACGTGGTTGTTAATCTTTCATCCGGTTCATTAAGCTGCGCCAAGGCTAATTGTGCATTGCTGGTAATCTCTGACAACGAATGTTCAACAATGGCTTCAAATAAAGTCAGTTTTTTTCCATAGAAGGTAAAAACCGTGCCCTTGGACACTCCGGCCTTCTCGGCGATCAACTCGGTGGTTGTGGCTTTATAACCTAATTCGCCAAAGCAGGACTGAGCCGCCCGAAATACGGCTGCTTTTTTCCTGTTGCTTTCTATAGCGCGTTTATTAACCTGCATATTGCTTATATTGACTCAAATTTAAATTTAGTCAACGAAAAAAATAATCCAAGCTAATCAATAGAGGGGAGTACTGGAGGCGGGTGGGATACGATAGCGTGTTATTAGCTATTAATAATGGGCCTTTTCATAAGACTGGGCTTTCTTTTTAAACGCCTGGCATTCTTTGGTTTCAGCATTTTTAAACTTATCACAGGGTAAATCCGCCATGCTTCTTACACAAGCTGCAGCCCCATGTTCTAAATCGGCATAGATTGTGGCCTGCTGAAAGTTTTTCTGCATGGCCAGACACATACTATTTAACATAGGTTCCATCATTACCCGGCTTTCTGGCGGTAAATCGGCCATTTCTACGCTGGCACAGCTTTTGATTTTATCGCATAGTAATTCATAACTGCTGGCCAGCTCAGAGGCTTGTGCCGGGTTAAAAAGCACTAATAAAACAGCAGAAAAAAGACCTCGATAGTTCATGAAACTGACTCCCATTAATCGCAAGCATAATAGTCTTAAGTGTATACAAGATTAGGAAGTTTGAAGCCTGTTTTCCAACAACATCAATAAGACAATTCTGTCTTTAAAGCCATTATTCTGAACTTCGTGTAACTGGCTATAATCAAAAATAATCAGCTCACCCGTTCTAAAATATTGAACTTCGCCATTTACTCGGATAAACGCATTACCCCCATCTTGCAGACATAACATGGCCGTCACAAAGGCATTATCATGGCTGTGGGGCAGAATATGTCCATCGGGTTGCAATAACGAAAAGGCATAGGCCTTGATTGCAGGTAAACCCTGCATAATGGCACAGGTCTGAACGGCCTGCAGGCGATTTTTCTGGCATAAGCTTTCACTCATCACCCCATCATCTTCGGGCTCTACACATAAAGGTAAAACTTGCCAGGCCGTAGAATGAATACGTGAATCATTCACTTGAGTCAGATTATTATAGGCAGAAAAAGCCTCGGCACAGATCTGATCAAACTGACAAGTTAAGGTGTTTAATTCAGGGTACAAAGAGGCTGAATGAAAAGCGCTGGTCTGCATTAACGTATTCCCATTCAGCCTTTTCGTCATCTTACTTAGGCAGTGATTTCAGATTGTAAACCCTGCCACACCTCATAACCCCCAGGTACTTCACCTTCACAGACAACATGGGTGATGCCATAAATCAGCACACCTGCAAGATATTGCCCTGCGGTACTAACCACAAGCTCGGGTTTTTCTTTACAGGCGGTGACGATAAGAAAGGCAATAATCGTCTCCATCTCAGATTTATGCCCCACAGCCGAACTGACACCTGGAATAAGGTATACAGGTTCCACAATAATATAAGCCAACGTTTTAGCGGCGGTATTTAAAGCGGCAGTATCAACAAAATTGGTTAAGCCTAACGCGGCTAATGAAGCCATTGAGACCTCCTCTTCACCATCGGCAGCAAGCGCAACAAAGGCGGCCGATAGTGCCGAGCCCAAGGCAATATCACAGGCATAAGAAGACACATACTTTCCTAATGACACCAGGCCATCACCCACTACTTCGGCACCATCTTCTATGCCATCGGCAACAACATTAGCACCACTTAAAAAACTATCGCCAATAACGATACCTGCAGCTTCTACGCCTGTACCAATGGCCAAAGCTTCTTTAGAGGTCGCCTTCCATGCTGAGGTCGCTGCACTGGTAAAACTACTGGAGACCGCATTTGCGGCATCTGTCACCCCATCGGCTACCGTATTGGCTGCATCTTCTACGCCATCAACTACAGTATCAACCACATCAACTACATCAACTACAGCATCACCCACATCTTCCGCTGCATCACCGATATCTTTTACAACACTATTAAACCAACCCATAATTTTTCCCTGTAATGAAATTAACTTTCACATTCCTGTAAACTCAGCTCATTGCCTTAATACAACGCAATAATAGAACTAAATCAAACCTTAGATAAACGTGTTAGATATAGCAGTAATTTTTAACAACTATCCATCTTCTCCTAACAAGAGCGGCCTAAACTTGGGATGGGCGATAGCTGCTAAAGCGCTGCGGCGTTCGATTAACGATCTCCCTCTTAGCGCAGCTACCCCGTATTCAGTCACGATATAATCAACATGCGCCCGTGTCGTCACCACCCCCGCTCCGCGATCTAAATGTTCAACAATACGTGAAACCTCGCCTTTCTTAGCCGTGCTTGGTAACGCGATGATGGAGCGCCCACCTTCGGATAACTGCGCGCCCAACACAAAATCTAACTGCCCCCCTACACCTGAATAAATTTGACTACCTATGGAATCAGCACAGACCTGCCCTGTGATATCAATTTGTATGGCTGAATTTATTGAGACGCTTTGCGGATTTTTTCTTATGGTAGCAATATTATTAACGTATTCGATATCCAGAAAATTGACCTGCTGATTATCATTCACAAAATCATACAGCCGTTGAGAGCCTATAACAAAACCCGTGACTATTTTTCCTCTATGGGTTTTTTTATTGTTATTGGTGATCACCCCTTTTTCGACTAGGTCAATCACACCATCGGAAAACATCTCGGTATGTATACCTAAATTTTTATGTTGGCCCAGCGCTTTTAGCACCGCATCCGGAATCGCTCCAATACCCATCTGAAGGCAATCACCATCCTTAATCAAGCCAGCGACATGTTCACCAATTTTTATTTGTACTTGTGAAGGCGCAGGCAAAGGCACTTCGGTTATCTTATGCACCTGTTCGAAGGCAATATCAATCGCAGTCAGAGGAATAACACTATCACCATGAGTCCTTGGCATGTTGGGGTTAATGTGCGCGATCACGATATCGGCCATATCTACCGCCGCCCTGGTTGCCTCTACCGATATACCCAAGCTGCAATTACCGTGTGCATCTACCGAGCTTACCTGAATTAACGCCACATCAATTTTTTGCTGCCCCGAGCGAAATAATTTTGGAATTTCAGAAAGAAAAATAGGCACATAATCGGCGTGCCCCTGATTAATTAAAGGGCGCATGGATTTACTGGCAAAAAAAGCACGATTTCGAATATGGCCAAATAAAGCCGGATCAGCCAATACATCCGCATCTTCCAAATGCATTTGCATAACCGTAACATCACTTAACTGTTTGGATTTTTCTGCTAAAGCCGAAATCAATAACGTGGGCGTGGCAGCCATCGAGTGTATCCAGATTTTCTGGCCTGTTTGAAGTTCAGAGACGGCCTCTGCCGCGGAAGATACAAATCTTGTCATAATGCAATTCGCTAAAACACATGATTAGAATCTGAACCAAAATTTATATATATATATGACAAAGATAGAGACTAAAATCAGGCATCGTTTATCGAAACCGTTTTATATCATTTTGCATTCGTATTCTTATAATTCAATTGTTGATCAAACATCTCTTCAGGCGCTATACAATGAATTTGCATACTACCAAAATTACTATGCAGGTAGGCACTTAAAAAAACAGCGCTTTTGTCTCTATAGATATTTTTTGCATCGCTAATCACAATAGGAGGTGTTAAAGAGATAATTTCCTTTTGATCACTAAAGTCCGTTAATACATTACCTAATACTATGTTAATCAATTCGGCGACAGTCTCTTTGATGCAGTCTTCTTTATCCATATCACCAATAGGAAAATCGGCGGTAAAATCCAGCATAATCTGCTCAGCTACAGAACGCTCAAAACTAAACGCAAATAACACACTAAAGTTACCGCCTACGGCAATAATGGAGGTTAGTTCATACAATTCAATTTGATTGACATTTTTAAACTGATAAGTAATTTTGTCTGTTTGTATCTGTGTTTCAGTAACCAGGTACATATCTGTACGATTTCCTGCAGACTCTAACATCTTATGTAATTCAATATTCAGTGTGCTCATACATACACCTTATTATAAACTAAATCGGCAGCTTAAATATAAATAAAGTGCCTATACATTTTCTGGAATAGACCTGCATTGTGCCATTAATTTTTTCCAACTCTTCTTTTACTGCAGGTAAACCAATGCCTCTACCCGTTTGCATATCGACCTTACTTTGGGTTGAAAAACCTTGCGTGAAAATAGTATCTAACGATTTTTTATCCAGCTTATACTCCTGACTTTCATCTATAGGATTGACACCTGACCGATCAATATTCATGCATTCAACTTCAGGCTGTAAACCTATATCAATGCCAGCACCATCATCACTGATCATAATGGTTATTTTATTATCGATACGTTGAATTTTACAGACAATGAGACCTTCAGGTGCTTTATTTATAAATTCTCTATCATCGGGTAATTCAATACCATGGCCTATGGAATTTCTAAATATATGTACCAGGCTATGAATAAAAGGATTAAATTTTTCGGGATCAATAAGAATATCCGGACCTTCAACTGAACTATATTTAACCCGTTTACCTATACGTTCGGCATAGGATACCGCTGCATCCAGGTGAAACTGTAAACTGTCAGACAAACTGATGGATTTAAGTTTTTTTAATGACGTTTGTAATTGGCCTTTCTGTAATGAACTAGGCAGATTCTCTACCTGTGCCTCCAATAAATAAAAGTCTTTCTGATTCACCTGCATCAATCTTATTTTTGAAAAGTATTCTTCACCCAGTTTTTCGGTAATCTCTTTTTTTTCTATTTGTAGCGAAAGGAAAAAATCGATATCGGATATCGCCGTACATAAACCATCAATATCTTTTGACTGTTTTGAAAAACCATCATCTTCCATCATGGCTTTAATATCACTTTCAAGGTGATGTAATAACACCGACAAATCATGGAAATGAATCTGCATAAACAGTGCTTTATAGGTGTGAATATGCCGATAACATATTTCCATACACTCTCTAAAACCGAGACTACTTTGATGAATCGTGATAGCTTGATTAGTTAAAAAGAAAGCAAACTCTTCACATATCTTTAACACTTCGCTTTGATTAGTCACGGCATAAACAATTTTTTGCAGGCTATTCCTTTCCAGATCCAATTGTTTTTTAAGTGTTTCCTGCATGCTGATATCTTTGATAATAACGATTAGTTTTTTTTGATTAAATTGATAAACCATCTGTAATATTTTATCTTCAAAAATAATACGTTCAGGCAGAAGTTGAATTATAAAATCTCTTTTTATAGCATCCTCTGTGTGATAAAGCATGCTGACCCCTTTAAAAAAAATCGATTTTTCTTCTGTATTATCTTCAAATAAAATATCAGGGAAATACATGCCGGTAATTTTTTCCCGATCAAATAAAGATAAACATTCTGTACTATGCTGTTCTTCAATCAAAAGATCTTCCTTAAGCGATAAAAACCCTTCTCCCGAACTATTTAATAATTCGGCAACTTTATCCAAAGCCTGCTGAGTATTTGCATTAGCATCAGACAATTGATCGTTTATTTTTGCCAAATGACGATTCCAAATAATTATCACCATCATCGCAGCTATAATCGCGGCACTGATCTGCCACATCAAGCGATAATCAAAGGCTTCTTTTTCTGAGACGGTATAGCTACGGACCATTCTATCCATTTCGTTTGATGGTGTGATCGCCACAACACGATTTATTATATCCACTAATTCCGGCTTTTTTGGTGTAATTGCAATAGCAAACTTATGTTGAACTTTGCTTAGTTGCCCTCCCACTTTTAGCCCCTGCATCACATCGGCAATGACAGAAAGCTTTACCATCACGGTAAAAGAAATAAATCCATCAACCTTGCCATCATGCACCCCATTTAAGCCCTCAACGATATTATCAACTTCGCTAATAACCATCTCAGGGTAAAACTCTCTTATATCATCAAGTGAGGCTGAATTTTTAATCATTGAAAAATGTAAACCGCTAAAATCCTTCTCTGAATAGATATAAGCACTTTCTTCTTTGATGATAATTAAATAGGGGCTAGATTTTCTGGATGTTGAAAACTTAATACGCTGCATTCTTTTTGTAGTTATCGCTGACCCTGGATGTATATCACACACACCCTGCTCTATATTTTTCAACATCTCATGCCTTGATGTCATTTTTTTAATGCGGTATTCAATACCTAATCGTGTATTTAATATTTCCCAATAATCCCTATCCAAACCTTGAACAAGTGCAGATACACAGACATTGATGGGACCCATGTCTTTTAAAAACAGATTTTGGATTTTGGACAAGCTTACTTTTTCATTCAGCAGTAAACTTTGCACCGGAAATAATTTATAAAGTTCCATGGCCTGTGTATTTTTTAACACTTTATTAAATATTGGCAGCCACTCTTTATTTTTTTTATGCACGGCAATAATATATTGATTGCTAAATGACTCGGCTAATGTCATCGATTTATTCATACCTTCAAATCCTACCGTAGTTTTGAATAACTCAAATTTTAATTCACTAGAAATATAAGCCACGGCCTTTTTATTTTTAACTCTGGCTATAGCTTCTTTATAGTTTCTAACAATTTCAACATTCACATCCGGGTATATATCTTGAATTTTTATTAAACTATCTAATCCTTGTACAACTACGATGGTTTTATTTTTCAATATTTCAAAGTCATTAATTGAGCCTGCGGTGTTTAATGTCAGTAACAACGATCTATCATTGATCAATACATTGCTCGACAACAAACCTTTTTTTACTGCATGATTTTTCCCCATCAATGGAATGATATCGCAGGCGCTTAATTTTTCGCCCGAAGAAGTTTTTATAAGGTTAAAATTAACCGGAAGATGCTTGGATAAAATCGACCACAAATCGGTAACTTGTTGCGGGAATGATTCATCAATACAGACATTAAGTATTTTAGTCTCACTGATTAATTGCTTTTCCTTCTGATTTAAATACAAAGGATTATTTTCATTATCGGAAACCAGATTAAGCAAACGAATAATTTCTGCGGCAGCCGTTTTCTCTAACACCTTATTCGCGATGCCTAGCAGCTCTGGATATTTTTTATTAATACCTATGGCGGTAATATGCTGTAGATTTTCTGTGATTTTACCCGATATTTTAATATGCCTATCTGCAGTAATAATTCTTATCAGCTCAAAACTTGAGGCCTCGATGATAAAAGCCTCTATGGTATAGTCATGCAATTTTTTTACTGCTATAAATGCATCAGAAATCAGTTCAATGTCCTGTGTAAAATAACCCGCACGCTTCAGTTTCTCTTTTAAAGCTGGCTCTATCACCGCCAGCGTATTATTTTCAATAAAGGCATGAATGTCGTTAATAGATGGATATTCAGCCAAGGTTACGATGACATAGGGCGATGTATAAAAGACCTTGCTGTAATTTATACCCAGCGATTTTTTATTCACAGTTGCCATGGGCCAAATATCACAGCGTACATTTTCTCTATTATTATTTTTGCTGATGTTAATCAGCTTAAAATCGGCCTGTAAATTTTGATTAAATAACTGCCATAGCTGTTCATCCGGTGGTTTTATCAGTTTCTTTTTACTATAAAAATCTCTGACACAAATGTTTAATGGGCCATGATGCCTAAGAAATAATCGCTGCGCCGGGGTCAGCTGAATTTTATCCGTATCCATTTCATCCATCTTGGCGGCCAATTCTGGATTAACCGCCCGGGTAACCGCAACCGACCTTTCTCTGGTGGTGGTGGATGTAATCATTTTTTCAAGAATAGCTAACAACGGCTGATGCACAGTAGCCATATGTAACTTTAATGTTATCGTCTCATCAATACGCCCCGTCTCTTCTAAATCAAATGCCCAGAATTTCTCTTTACCCAATTGAAAATCCAAGGAGCTTGTTACCCAGGCATTCACCTCTTTATTTCTCACCGCATCAATACACGCCTCTATACTGTTGTATTCTATAAATTCAAGCTGGCCATAACGTGTAGTTAAGCGTTTTTTTATACCTAGATTGGCCAATACGGCAATCTTTCCCTTAGGCAATTGTTCTAAATCATCGATTCTATCGGCCCATACTTTGGCAACAATCACAAGCGGAAGGGTTAGATAGCTGCGACTGAACTTAAGTACAGAGGATTGTTGTGAGGTTTTATTAAGCCATGGCCAGATGTCACATTGATTTTTTTTATGCTGATCAGCCGTTTCTATATAGTGGTAGTCAAAAGGAATTTTACGTTGAAACAACTGCCAAAATTCTTTACTGGCTTCTCGATTTTCGCCCTGAATACAAACCCTTATAGAACCTTTATTTTTTAAATAGCTTGTTTCATCTGGGCTTAAATGTTGTTCATTAATTTTTGTGAATACGGTATCTCCCGATAGGGATATTTCTGCTATTACTGGCTGCTGCCAGCATAACGTTATGCCTGCAATCAGCATTAATCGATAAAAAAAATTATTCATCAATAGAGACAAATATTGACCTTACTATTCAATGGTTGACGGTGTTTCGTAAGCATAGATCAATGAATCGCTAAAATATGGCTATAACGCTGTAGGGATATATTTTTTTAAACCAAAAGGATATTCGGCTTATTCGAATTCTATAAATTTGCAGCTATTGATTAACCACAGACGCAATGCTTAATAAATTAGAGCCTATTTGTATACCCTGCTCTTTGATCAAGCGTAGGTTGATATGTACCGCGATGCGATCTTTATCTTTATCGTAAAACACGCTAACCATACCACCTTCTTGGATGAACTTGTTATAGTTCCCCAACACCAATAGTCGCATATTTTGCAGTTCTTTTTTTACTTCTGGCGTAAACATGGCTTCACTGACATAAACCACATGAAACTTTTTTTCTTTATTATTTAATGCTCTTAGCGATTTAAGATTGAGTGTTTGTAGCTGAATATTGCGGGATTGAATTTTTCTATGCGTGAGCTTTTCACGCATTACTTTTGTGACCTGATCTTCACCTAACAAACCGATATAAAAAACATCTTCGTTATTAAAATTATCATCAGGCCAGATGGTAAATTTCATCACATTAAAGAAGTACACCGTTTGCACATCATAGAGATTACTTTCAACAGAAAAAGAGGCAGGCACGGGTAGAATAAGCCATAAACTTAAACCTAAAGCCTTGATGTATTTGTTAAAAACAAAATCCTTCATCAAGTTAACCTAATGCCAGCTTACAAAGAAAAGGTGAAGCACCCAGCTTTAGCATAGTTGGTTTATAAATTATTATACGTAATACTTAACGAACCAAAGTTGCTGATATCGGGTTGGCCTTCAAATTGATCCGAGCCTCTTTGAGTTGAGAATATAACCCCCCAGTTATACCAGCTACAAGCCGCCGACAAGCTGACAAATGCTTGTTTGTGTATTAAGTCTTGTGAATGACTATGCTTAAAAGTATTGCCATCTATGGTGATATCATTAAAAACAACGCTAGCATGAATCGAGGCACTTATTTGCCAGTTAAAGTCTTCTCGCTGGGCAGCGGCAAACGTATTCACGGCTCGGCCTGCCAATGGATGATAAAAAGCAAAATTTTGAGCCAAATAATTACCCAGGCGTAATCCTAAACCTGCCCCCATATCACTGCGTAAATTACCAAGGCCAGCTTCACCGATCAAGACGGTGTCTATATCTACCGCGCCCGATACATTGACATCAAATAAACGCCGCACATGTTCGGCCTCCACACGAAAAACCGGCTCATTTTCTATTTGATTGTCCCAGCCCTGCGGAATGGTCACACCGATAAATTCATGCACTTTAATTTGGGTCTGTTCGGCTAAAGAGGCAGGCCCGGCAACCCCCAAGGTTAAACCCAGATTATTAGCATGCTGTTGATCAATGCTATTTATGGCAGTCTTCCACAACAAGGTACCCGCGTAGGGCCTATCATCTTCAATCAAGGCTTTGCTCTCTAAATCGGCAGGCGTGTACATGCCCTGGCCTATGCCATAGGAAACCGCATAGCGGTTAGCGCTGCCTTTATTAAGGTGGGTCCACTGTGAAATAAATCGAATCCAATTCGGCATCTCAATATCAGAAAAGCTATCAAACTTGCCATAACCCCAGGAGAAAGCGATGCCGTTGCTATAACCGTTATCGCTATGTTCTATCACCCCAAAGGCATCGTTTTCAGCGGTTAATGTATACCAACTACTGGCCGATTTTTGTCTATCTTCTGCATCAACCAAGGGGCTTAAAACAAACGCAATGCAGGCAATTAATCGTAATGTCATATAAAACGTTTAAAAAATAAAGTTAGCGCCAAGATACAGCTTGCTTGAAGTTTCGTCAGCTTCTAGGTCATCAAAGCCTATTTGAACATCTGTCCAATCTCTATATTGAAGATCCAGCCCGGCCACGGCTTCAAAAGACGGTATAAATTGATATATAACACCGATGCCTAATTTCAGGCTTGTTGCATTAGCAGAACTTTCGGTGTTTGCCTCTAGGTCCATCCAGCCATAACCTAGCCCAGCCTGGGCAAAGGGTGAAAACTTAGCACCGATATCAAATACTCTAATCAGATTGACACCCAACTCATTTAAACGGTCATTATCTCCACCCGCATAAATGCTATTTTCATAGGACTCGTACTGATAATAACCCTGTACCCGCCAGTTTTCGGCCAATAAATAAGCCACATTTAGTGCCAGACCATTACTATCATTATCTACGCTGCTGCCAATATCCACACTGTTAGTACTGGTAAACAGGTTTAGCCCTATGGCGATTTTTTTACCGGATAGTGCCTGCAATTCTTCCACATCTTGTGAGAAAACTGGCATAGTAAAAAAACTGCTGCTGATGGCAATGATTGCTATAATTTTATGCATATTTAGCCTTAAATATTTTCTTATATTCAACAATTCGAGATCACTTAACGTTAACAGTTATTACGGCTTCTTCACCGCCAAAACTGGCGGTTATCGCGCTCTCTCCTGCCGCTCGTGCACGTAAATAAGTGTCAGCCAAGCCCAAAACATAAGCCTTTGATGAATCAGACGACGAATATACAACCTTGGTATTAATATCTTCAATATCGCCATTTTCATATTCGGCATAAGCTGTTAACCACGTTTTATCACCCGCATTAATATCCACAACCTTGCCTGATTGATCGACGCCATTAATTTCAACGGTAATTTTTGCCAAGGTCCGAGGAATAGGAAGAACAACGTACGGCTTGAAAGAAGTCGATTCTCCACCGTAATAGGCCGTTACCTTGGTCGATAAAAGTGATAGTGACTTACCAAATACATATGAACCCCGACTAGGGTCCACAAAAACGTTCTCTAGGTTATCAGACGCCCAATAAGCATCATCGTTAATATATTCTTTACTGCCATCTTCAAATACAGCCCACACTGTTGGGTAGTAGGCATTCTTTGAAAGTGGTGAATATAATACAAATAGTACCTGCCTCAATTTTATTTTAGAATCCGTAATCACCTTGCCGTTACCCGATGCATTAAAACCCTCTTGTATTTCCAGGTGATCAACCACTTTGCTACTTACCGATAACAGATAAATGCCTTCAACGCCTTCAAAAGTTGCACTAATGGTGACCTCACCCAGCCCCAAAGCAACTACATCACCTTGCTCATTGACGGTAGCAAGAGATTCATCGGAAGTGGCCCACGTCACGCTTTTGGATATATCCAAATAGGCATCATTAGGATATGAAGCTAAAGCTGCCAGCGTTGTTGTAGCGCCTAGGCGTAAAGCCTGCTTTCCAGAAATATCAATACTCAGTGGAATAGCTTTACCAACCATGCCACTTATCGTCCGATTCACTTCTTCTGCATCTGTACTCGTGTATTTTGCTCTTATTTGAGCTAACCCTTCCGCTAGACCTGTTACCAAGCCGCTATTATTCACACTCGCATTATCTGTCAGTGTTTCCCACGTGACCTCCGAGGTAATCTCACGTTTTTCATTATTACTGAATACACCCGTTGCTGTAAGTTGCTCTATTTCATCAACCTTAAGATCCAGCTGATAATCACCCGAAGAGGTTGTTAGTTCGATGGACTCAAGTGTTATCAGCTGCACCTCAAGTTCTGATGTCCCCTGTGCACTTTTGCTATTAAATGTTGTTGAAGCGGTAATGGTGACACTGCCCGACGCAATGCCTGTGACCAAGCCCATGGCATCAATTTTTGCAATAGCCGTATCTGAAGAAGACCAGCTGACATTACTGCTTATATCTGAACTTGTATCATCACTGAATACCGCAGTAGCCGTATACTGCTGCTCAAACCCTGCAGGGATGAAGCTGTGATCAGCTACAACTTTGATATCAACAATGTAGAGATTATCCACCGAGGTGGTATCACTACTGCAGCCGATAAACGACAGGCTTATTATTCCTAACAAGAAGGTACAAAGAATTTTTATAAAGGTATTTGGCATTTTATTCCAACCGATAACTTATGGAGATATTTTTTTCAATATATCCTATTTCAAAAACAAAAATGCCGCAACAAGTGCGGCATTGGGAATAACAGGGCAGAAGAATTATTTGCCTTGGCTATTCATATATTTGAAGAAGTCACTATCCGGCTTTAATAACAAGATATCAGACTTATTCGCAAAGCTTTTTTCATAGGCTTTTAGGCTGCGCCAGAACGCATAGAATTCAGCATCACGTTGATAGGCTTTGGCATACGTTGCGGCAGCAACGGCATCACCTTCACCACGTATCGCTTCGGCTTCTCTATATGCGCCAGATTCGATAATAACCTTCTCTCTATCAGCCGCAGCACGAATACCTTCGGCTAATTCCTGACCACGTGATCTATGTTCGCGGGCTTCACGCTCACGTTCGGTATTCATTCTATCAAACACCGATTGGCGTACATCCTGTGGCAGATCAACCTGCTTAACGCGGATATCAACAATCTCAATACCTAACTCTTCTAAAGCCACTTCGTTCAGCTTATCCGCCAGGTTTTCCATCAGTTCATCACGGCGGCCAGAGACCACTTCGTGCATATCACGTTCACCGACTTCATTACGCAGGCCATCGTTGATACGTTGAGCCAGCAGTGCCTGGGTACGCATTTCTTCACCGTTGGTTGCGGTGTAGTATTTTTGCACATCAACAATGCGCCATTTGGCATAGGAATCGATAATTAACGATTTCTTTTCCAGCGTTAAGAAACGTTCAGGGCGAGCATCTAAGGTTAAGATACGTGCATCAAATTTACGAATTTTGTGCATAAAAGGCACTTTAAAATGTAAACCTGGGCTCACATCGGCATCCACCACCTCACCAAACTTCAGCTTCACCGCTCTTTCAGTCTCGTTAACCACATAAACTGAACTGCTAAATGCCAGCAGGGCAACAATTACAATGGCTAGAATAAAACCTGTTTTACCTTGCATTATCGAGTCCCTCTTGTGCTGCTACGACCAGATGTGCGTGCGCTAGACGATGAACTGCCGCTAGAGTAGTTTGAACCATGTGCTGATACCGCCGGGTTAGTTGAGGCATTTTGTGTCGCCATCAACTTATCCAAAGGCAGATACATCATATTGCCACCATCCACATCGATCATCACTTTAGTGGTATTGCTCATCACCATTTCCATGGTGTCCAGATATAAACGCTGGCGAGTAACCTTGGGGGCTTTTTTATATTCGGTAACCAGCTTGTTAAAGCGCTGCGCATCACCATCTGCTCTGGCGATCACCTGCTCTTTATAAGCGAGAGCTTCTTCCATTTGACGTTGAGCATGACCACGCGCCTCTGGAATCACACCATTTCTATAGGTTTCGGCTATATTTTTTTCACGCTGCTCATCTTCTTTGGCGCGAATAACATCATCATAAGCCGATTGCACCTGCTGAGGTGGCTGCGCATCTTCGATATTCACCGTGGTGATTATGATGCCGGTTTCATAGGCATCCAGATAACGCTGGGTGCGTTCCTGTACTTCAATCGCAATGGCCACACGGCCTTCGGTCAATACCTGATGTAACTCAGTAGAACCTACCGCATGGCGCATGGCAGATTCGGTTGCATGATCCAGGCTGGCTTCAGGAGAACGTACCCGTAATAAAAACGCCTTGGGATCAGCTACAGTCCACTGCACCGATAACGCAATCTCAACGATGTTGTCATCTTCGGTTAACATCAAACCACGGTGTGATGAAGAACGTACCTTGGTGATATTGACCTTATGCACTTTATCGATCAGCGGTGGATTCCAATGCAAGCCGGCACCGACAGTTTCCTGAAATTTACCGAAACGCAGGACCACGGCATTTTCCTGTTGATCCACCTGATAGACACCTAAACCTATCCAGATGACAAACAGCGCCAACACACCTAAGCCAAAGAAGGCCATATTCATTTCCGGTAAATCAGGACCACCTTTGCCGTTGGAGCCGCCGGAGCCGCTTTTTTTGCCGGAAAATTTTTCTTTGAATTTACGAAAAGCCTCATCCAGATCTGGCGGGCCTTGATCGCCACCGCCACCCCATGGGTCTTTACCGTTATTGCCAGGCTCATTCCAGGCCATTGGCTTCTCCTTATAATTGCATCTTTATTTTTCAAGATTTTAGCAGAAATCTGACTAAAACCTGATATTTTTTGTTAGCTAAAGCGGCTTTAATCGTCCCGCATCCAGGGTTCTTTTATCTCTATCATAGGATCACCCTCTAAAACCAGCTCATGCCAGTCTATGGACAACTCTTTTTCCAGCTTCCTGATCCCATTTTTGGACATACTCAGCGACAAAACCTGATTGCCTTTTTCATCCCAACATTCATCCACAATGGCCGATTGTTCAAATAATATCGCCCGTAGCTGACCATAGGATGGCGGTAATATGATTTTACCTATCCATTGCTCCACACCCAAGGCCTCACCTATAGCCTGATACAATTCATCCAGACCGTCGGAGTTTCTAGCCGACATCCAAACCCGCTCGGGTTTACCGTTCTCTTCATCGTAGTCAATTTTTGCATCAACATGGGCCAACAGGTCAATCTTGTTATAGACCAGGATTTGCTTGTGATTGCCGGCACCTATTTCTTCCAGCACCTGCCTCACCTGTTCGATATTATCATCACGCTCATCGGCGGCGGCATCCACCACATGGATTAATAAATCGGCCTCGACGGTTTCTTCCAAAGTGGCCTTAAACGCCTGAACCAGGCGATGCGGTAAATGGCGGATAAAACCTACCGTATCGGCCAACACAACCGGACCTAAATGGGGAATATCGATGCGCCTTAGCGTAGGATCCAACGTCGCAAATAGTTGATCCGCCACATACACATCAGAATTAGTGATTTGATTAAATAATGTCGATTTACCGGCATTGGTGTAACCAACAATGGCCACGGTAGGCAGTTCTGAACGTTTACGGCTTCTGCGACCTTGAATACGCTGTTTTTTTACTTTATCCAGGCGCTTCTGAATCGTATGAATACGTTTGCTTATTAAACGTCTATCGGTTTCCAGCTGCGTCTCACCCGGGCCGCGCATGCCTATGCCGCCTTTTTGGCGCTCCAGATGGGTCCAACCACGAATCAGTCTCGTGGAGACAAATTCCAGCTGCGCCAGTTCTACTTGTAACTGGCCTTCACTGGTTCTGGCCCGCTTGGAAAATATATCCAGAATCAGGCCGGTTCTATCCTGCACTCTACATTCCAGCTCTGCCTCGATATTACGCTCTTGGCTAGGTGTTAACACATGGTTAAATAACACCACATCGGCACCCTCGGCTTCTACCATCGCGCCGATTTCGGCCAATTTTCCCGAGCCGATCAAAGACCGGGCATTGGGGCTGTTCCCCGTCGCCTTAATCATAGAGGTGATAGTGAGACCGGCAGAGATAGCCAGCTCAACAAATTCATCGGCATCTTCTCGCTCATGCTGAGCATAGAAGTCGATATGCACTAATAAGGCTTTTTCGCCGCCTTCGACACGTTCAAAAAACAATAGGAAAACTCAATAGAGAATAATTTAAAATAGGGGATAAGCTTAGCTTAACATTGATTAAGCCACTTGTAATGAACACAGAAGAGAATAAGGGCCTGAGTGACAGACCCTGGGAAAAAATTTTACTCTTCTTCTTCAGCTGTTTGCTCTGTTTGCTCTGGCGCGGGCATACGAATCGGACGTGATGGTACAACCGTGCTGATCGCATGTTTGTAAACCATTTGGCTTACGGTGTTTTTCAATAACACAACAAACTGGTCAAATGATTCAACCTGACCCTGCAGCTTAATACCGTTAACCAGATAGATAGATACCGGCACACGCTCTTTACGCAGAATGTTCAGGTAAGGGTCTTGTAGGCTTTGCCCTTTTGACATATTTATCTCCTTTGTGCCCGTGCATCAACCACGCGGCTAATCATATAATATATTGGCATTTTATAGTTATTACTGTATAAAATCACTATAGAATGTTGTTATTTGAAGCGTTCATCCAGCAGTTGAGAACTTTGCAACAGCAGTTTATCAAAAAAAACTTGCCGCCCCTGTGTCTCGTCACGCTTATCAGTATATATCCAATTCAGGGATTGCCAACTTCTAAGCCAAGTAAACTGGCGTTTGGCTAGCTGCCTAGTCGCAATCACACCTTTCTCAAACATACGGTCATAATCATATTCACCGTCAAAATAGCCCCACATCTGTCGGTAACCTACCGAGCGTATCGAGGGCATATCAGGCTTTAGGTCGTCCCTATTATATAACACTCTGACTTCATCTTCGAAACCATTCGACAACATAGTTTGAAAACGTTCAAAAATTCTTTCATGTAGATGTGATCTATCATTGGGTGCTAGCGCCATTTGACACAAATGATAGGGAAATGGCTGTTTATTGACCTGTTCTTGCACCCGATGGTCGGTCATGCTGATGCCCGACAGTCTATACACTTCCAGCGCCCGTTGTAAGCGCTGCGGATCATTAGGGTGTATACGTTCTGCCGAAACGGCATCCACCGCGGCTAATTGCTGATGTACATAGGCCCAGCCATGTTCGGCCGCGTCTTTTTCTATCACCGCTCTTATCGCAGGATCAGCCTGAGGAAGGTCGCTGATACCCTCTAGTAAGACCTTAAAATACATCATCGTGCCACCGGTTAAAATCGGTAGTTTGCCTCTGGCGGTGATATCCGCCATTAAACGTAAAGCATCCTCTCTAAATTCAGCGGCAGAATAAGCCTGGGCCGGATCGATAATATCGATCAAATGGTGGGGCTGAGATTTTTGTTCGGCTAAGCTCGGTTTTGCAGTGCCGATATCCATGCCTTTATAAATCAGCGCCGAATCCACCGAGATAATCTCGCCATTATATTTATCGGCTAGGCGCATCGCCAGCTCGGTTTTACCTGAGGCGGTAGGCCCCATTAAAAAAACCGCGGGCGGGTAATTTTTAGCAGAATCAGACATTAGCGGCCACGTAAAAAAAGTTTATCCAGATCAGCCAGGCTCATCTGCGTCCACGTAGGCCGCCCATGATTACACTGGCCGCTGCGCTCCGTCGCCTCCATATCCCTCAACAATGCATTCATCTCAGCTATGTTCAACTGCCTATTGGCTCTAACCGAACCATGGCAGGCCATCGTTGACAGCACCTCATTCATAGCCGCCTTGATACGCTCGGACTGGCCATAGGTGATTAAATCGGCCAAGACATCACGTATCAACTGCTCAACATTGGCTTTATTTAAAATCACTGGAATCTGGCGTACCACCAAGCTTTCGCTACTGGCGCGTTCAATTTCAAAACCCAACTGCTGGAAAACCTGCATTTCCTGTTCGGCAAAATCGGCTTCTTTTTCACTGACCGCAATCGCCTCTGGCACTAACATCGGCTGTGAACGTATGCCCTCTTCATCACGGGCTTTTTTCATACGTTCATAGGTGATACGTTCATGTGCCGCATGCATATCCACCACAATTAAACCGGCCGCCGATTGCGATAAAATATAGATGCCGTGTAGCTGGGCAATGGCATATCCCAGAGGTGGCACCTCACCTTCTGGCTGAATTTGAGCGGCGGCTCCCTGCGATGCTCCCAACGAAGACACTGGCGGCGGTTCCATCACAGCAGTCGCGGTATTGCCTTCGGCAGCATAAGCGACAGCTTGCCAAGGCAGATTCTGTGGCCTGGATGGATCGGCCTGCTCGGTCCCAATACCCATTGCTTGCGTACCAACTTGAGAGCCGAAAGTATTTTTCGGCAAAGACATAGGCTGTTGCTGTGTAGGCGATTCCTGCTCTACCGGCTCCAGGTTTGCCGCCTGCGTAGTAAATGTATTTTCAACTAAATGATCTTCCGGGCGTACATCGGCCAGGGCTTTATGAATAGCACGGAATAAAAAATCATGCACCGAGCGGCCATCACGAAAACGCACCTCATGTTTGGTGGGATGTACATTCACATCTACCGTGGCTGCATCTAATTCCAGATATAAAACAAACGCCGAATGACGGCCGTGATACATCACGTCCCTATAAGCTTGCTTCACCGCATGGGCAACTAATCTATCTTTAATCACGCGGCCATTAACAAAAAAATGTTGTAAATCGGCTTGAGATCGGGAGAATGTAGGCAGGGCTATCCAGCCCCAGAGTTTATAACCGGCGGCTTCGTTTTCGATAAATACCGCATTTTCCATAAAGGCCTTGCCACACAGTGCCGCCACCCTTAATTCTTTATCCCGCTGATTATTACAGCGGCGCAGCTGATGTATCATCTTGCCGTTATGGCGTAACGTAAAACCTACATCAAACTGGCTTAAGGCCTGGCGTTTTAAAACTTCCTGCAGATGATTAAATTCGGTTTTTTCTTTACGTAGAAATTTACGCCTGGCGGGCGTATTAAAAAACAAATCCCGTACTTCGATGGTACTGCCTTTGGGATGGGCTGCGGGCACCACCTGAGTCGCCATATCCCGGCCTTCGGCCAGCGCCTGCCAAGCCTCGGCGCTGTTTTCAGCCTCGCCGGTATTACTGGTGAATGTGAGCCTGGAAACCGAGGCGATGGAGGCCATCGCCTCCCCGCGAAAACCCAAGGTCACCACAGCTTCCAGATCATCCAGGGTATGAATTTTGCTGGTTGCATGACGGCTTAACGCCAACGGCAGCTCATCTTTAACCACACCACAGCCATTGTCACGCAGCTTGATCAGCTTAACACCACCGCCCTCAACTTCTATATCGACCTGGGTGGCATCGGCATCCAATGCATTTTCCAGCAACTCTTTCACCACCGATGCGGGGCGTTCAACAACCTCACCGGCGGCAATTTGGTTAGCAAGGCGTGGACTTAAAACCTGAATTTTAGACATGAAGCGAGGGGCTATTTTAGGTAGAAGGGATCTTCAGAACCTGACCAATACGTACACTATTGGAAGACAGGCGATTATGTTTACGTAAGCTTTTCATCGGTACATTATAACGCACGGCGATGCCGGATAAGGTATCACCGGATTCGACAATATAAGATTTTCCACGTTTTTTACCGTATTTAGCCGCGATATATGTACCATCCAGCGGCTTGGCTTTGAAATAACGATTTACACCGGTAAAAATCGCATCGGCCATTTTTTGCTGATAAACCCGTGAATTCAGATTTTTGGCTTCTTTAGGGTTGGAAATAAAACCGGTTTCTATCAATAACGACGGAATATCAGGGGTTTTTAATACCGCAAAAGCCGCCTGCCCTACCCTTTTACTGTGTAAATGAGTAAATGTGCCCATTTCTTTCAGCACATATTTGCCGACATCCAGGCTCGCATCCATTTTATAGGTCATGGATAAATCCAATAATACCGAAGATAATATATGATCTTTATCGGAGATGCTTACACCACCAAATAAATCAGATTTATTTTCGCGCTGAGCCAAGAACTTGGCAAATGAGCTGGATGAACCTTTATTCGACAACGCATAAACCGATGCACCATGCGCCTGTGGACTGGTAAACGCATCGGCATGAATGGATATAAATAAATCGGCATTATGTTTTCTGGCAAGTTCACGGCGCTTGCTTAAGCCCACATAATAATCGCCACTTCTAATCATCACGGCCTTATAGCCCTTGTGTTGATTAAATTTAGCCGCCAGTTTCTTGGCAATTGCATACACCACACGTTTTTCACGCACTCGCCCTGGTCCTGTCGCTCCGGGGTCTTCTCCGCCGTGTCCAGCATCGATGGCGATAATTAAATTACGCTGCTTTTTTTGCTGGGCTTTTGCGGTTTGCACCACGGTAGGTTTTTTAACCCCACCTTTAAGGTATTTTAAATCCAGCACCAATCGGTCATCGGCATCACCGTTCTTTTTTAATAAAAAGCTGCCAGCGCTGACATTGCTATCTAAATCCAGCACGATACGTAGATCGGTTTTATTTTTCTTGGCCGAGCGAATCAGGCGAATAGGTGTGCCTTTTAAGACCAATTTGCTGGTATCAAAATCCATATTGGCAGCCGGAATGTCGATAACAACACGGCTGGGATTTTTTAAAGAGAAGATTTTATGCGCTACCGGTTTATCCAAATCAAAAACCAGACGGGTTTTATCCGGCGAGGACCATAAACGCACTTCGTGAATGGCTGCATTAGCCAACAAGTTGGGGCTTAGCAGCAGCAATAATATAAAATGCATAAAAATGCTTCGCTGCAGAATTAGGCCTAATGAGCTAAACATGCGTAACAGGATTTCCATGCAAAAGAGCGTTTGATTATTATTGGGGCTAAGTCTCACTTTTAGGCACTGGAAAGTCAAGCTGATGAACCAGTGCTGCGCCTTTGTCGCTTAAGGCTTTGAAGCCAATGGAGCGGCTATGATCCGAGGCATAGGCCAGGCTAATTTCTATATCGGCAGCAGGAATAAACCCCCTACCTTTATCCGGCCATTCCAGTAAACACAGATGATCGCCATCAAAATAATCCCGTATACCCATATATTCCAGCTCTTCAGGGTCGGCTAATCGATACAAATCAAAGTGATAGACACTAGGTTCTATGTGTTCATAGGGTTCAACCAAGGTATAGGTTGGGCTTTTTACCGCACCGGGATGCCCCAGGCCACGCAGTAAAAATCGCGTAAAGGTGGTTTTACCACTGCCTAAGTCGCCATGCATATACACCACTAAACCGTTAAAGTTTTTATGCTGTTTTATCTGCTGCGCCACACAATGCGCCAAATCGGCCATTGCTGCTTCGCTGATATCTGAGAACTGTACTGAGGTTTGATCGGTCATGGCTTTATGTGAGGTTATTTAAGCGTTGGCGGATTCTGCCTATCAAATCCCCTGCCAGCAAGCCCCGTTCACCTTCTATTTCGGCTAAATCATCCGCCGCCGCCCCATGTAAACACACAGCCAGGCAGACAATAAGCGAAAAATGGGCCTGAAAATGGGATAAATCACGTTGTGCCAATAAGCCTGCAATCACGCCGGTCAGCACATCCCCCATGCCACCGCTTGCCATAGCCGCATTGCCATAGGGGCATAATGCAACGTGTTGTTCATCATGCACCTGCCAGCATACCAATGTACCTGCGCCCTTTAACACTGCAATACCGCCATAGAGGTTTTGTAATTTTTGCACCGCGGCGATCCTATCTGCCTGTACCTGGGTAGTCGACACATCTAATAAACGTGCGGCCTCCCCCGGATGTGGCGTGATAATACGGTGGTCACAAAAAACGCTTTCGCTACGATGATGTTGCTGAGCCAAAACATTGAGCGCATCGGCATCACAAACCTGAGGTAGATTGCAGGCCGCCACCTGCGAAAGTAAAGCCTGCGCCCAGTCTAACTGCCCTAACCCGGGGCCTATAGCCACCACCGAGGCCTTGGCTAATAACGCCGAAATATCGCTTGCCTCGGTCATGACCTTAGCCATAATTTCAGGCTGGGCAATTAATAACGCATTTACAGTTTCGGCTCTACTCGCCAATGTGGTTAAACCCGCGCCCATCCGTGCGGCAGCCGTTGCCGTCAAAATAGCCGCCCCCGACATGCCGACCTCACCCCCCACCACGGCAACGTGGCCCATGGAACCTTTATGTGCCGCCTTATCCCGGGCCGGAACATTGCTTAACAAGGTGGGTAAATCCAATAAAATAACACTCTGACCGAAAATCTCATCGTAGACCTCGTCCGGGGCATTTAAATCATCAAAATAACGTTGGCCCGCAAATTTTGGCCCATCGGCCAAATAAAGCCCACGTTTTTGGGTAATGAAGCTAAGGGTTTTATCGGCCCTGACCACTTCCGCCATCGCTATACCCGTATCGCTATTTAACCCCGAAGGTATATCAATCGATAGAATCGGTAATACGGTATTATTCATCACATTGATTATGCTGGCAGCCATAGGCCTTGGGCGTTGCTGAATACCGGTGCCTAATAAGGCATCCACAACCAGACCTTCTTGTAAGACACCATGAAATGCATCGTGGCTTAAACCGGTATTATCAACCGTTTGAATATCCACACCGGATTGCAGGGCCATTTGATAAGCCGCGGCGGCCTCATGCACCAGGTTTTCGGCGCGGCCAACAAAATACACCTTGGCGCTGATGCCCTGTTGCTTCGCCAGAGTCGCAATAACAAAGCCGTCGCCGCCATTATTTCCGCCACCGCAGAAGATATATAAACTTTCACCCGGCCAATACTGTTGAATCAATTGAAAGGCGGCTAAACCGGCCTTTTGCATCAAGGCAAAACCGGCTACGCCACTTTCAATGGTGTTGTTATCTACCTGGCGGCTTTGATCAGCCGTGTATAAATGGCCATTTGAGACGATGTGCTGGGCGACAACAAAGTGTTCACCCGTATATAATGGCTTATTGCCTCCATCTTCTAACAAGACGTTCTCCCTGTGTATGACAGCCCCAACTAACAAGCATAGTCCCGATTTTTTCATTCAGTTGAAAAACAACATTCAGCAATGGTCTTTAGATGCCGGTTTTCAGCAAATGTTGATTACCGATGTAAATTTGCAGGATTACCAGCAATATTACCAAGACTGGTTAGACAATCAATATCACGGTGATATGAGTTATATGCAGCGTAATGTGGATAAACGCCTGCAGCCTGCACTATTACATGAAGGCACGTTACGCTGCATCAGCTTTCGCATGGATTATCTGCCCGATTCACAAAGCCGCATTTTGATGGAAGATTTGTTACAGCAGCCGGATAAAGCCTATATATCACGTTATGCGTTGGGGCGTGATTATCACAAATTGATTCGTAAACGTTTATCGGTATTAGCCAACAAGATTCAACAACAGGTAGAACAAACGTTAAACCAACGCGCCTTTGTCGATTCGGCCCCGGTTTTAGAGCGTGCGCTGGCAGAAAAAGCGGGCATGGGCTGGATCGGTAAAAACACGATGTTGATCAACAAAAAAGCCGGCTCTTATTTTTTCCTCGCCGAAATTTTAACCGACTTACCCCTGCCAATCGATAAACCCGAAGAAGAACAAATGAATCACTGTGGTAGCTGCCAAAAATGTCTAGATGTCTGCCCCACAAAAGCGTTTACAGGCCCCAATCAACTAGATGCCAGGCGCTGTATTTCTTATCTTACCATTGAGTTGCATGGCAGCATTCCACTTGAGCTGCGGCCGTTAATCGGCAATCGCATCTATGGCTGTGATGATTGCCAGATTTTTTGCCCGTGGAATAAGTTTAATCAAACAACGGCGGAGGTGGATTTCAGCCCCAGACAACAACTGGATGATAGCAGCCTGCTGACATTGTTTGGCTGGAGCGAAAGCGAATTTCTTGATCGAACCGCAGGTTCACCGATACGGCGTATAGGTTATCAACGTTGGTTACGTAATTTAGCGGTGGGGCTGGGTAATGCGCATTACGATGTCGATATAATAAACACCCTGCATGCACGTTTACAGGCAGAAGACTTGGAGCCCATGGCTATAGAGCATATGCAATGGGCTATTGAACAACAGAAAATAAAGAAATGTGGGGCTTAAAGCGCAAGCCTTAAAGCTCGCGATCTCTATAACCCATCAGATACAGAATACCATCGATACCAATGCTGGAAATCGATTGCTTGGCTTCTTTTTTAACAATAGGCTTGGCTCTGAACGCAATACCTAAACCGGCCTTGGATAACATCGGCAAATCATTGGCTCCGTCGCCAACTGCAACCACCTGCGCCAGATCTATACCTTCTTTGGCCGCAATTTCCTGTAGCAGCTCGGCTTTTCTGGCGCCATCAACCACCCGGCCCTTAACCTTGCCGGTGACCTTGCCATCCACAATATCCAGCTCATTGGCATAGACATAATCGAAACCCAGTTTATCTTTTAAATAATTACCAAAGTAATTAAAGCCACCGGATAAAATGGCGGTTTTAAAACCGTAGCGGTTTAACGTGCTGATCAGATTTTCTACACCTTCGGTGAGTGGTAACTTTTCGGCAATTTCTTGTAAAACCGATTCATCCAGCCCCTCTAATAACGCCAGACGCTGGGCAAAACTCTCGGTGAAATCGATTTCACCACGCATCGCCGCTTCGGTAATTGCAATCACCTGATCACCCACACCGGCAGCGATTGCCAGCTCATCAATCACCTCAGCCTCGATTAACGTAGAATCCATATCGAAACAGACTAATCGTCGTGTGCGGCGAAAGAGGTTGTCTTCCTGAAATGCGATATCCGCATCCATTTCATTGGTTAGCTTTAAAAAGTGCTGACGCAGGGCGGCCTGATCATCAATCGGACCGGACACATAAAATTCTACACAGGCCTTACTGGCCGCCACATTTTCATCCAACGGCACGCGGCCGGATAAACGCTCGATTCTGTCGATATTTAAACCGGCATCGGAGATCACCTGGGTAATACCGGCAATCTGCTGCGCCGAGATACGTCTGGAGAGCAATGTGATGATATGTTTATGAATACGGCGGCCATCTACCCAGTGTTGGTAGTCCTTCTCCTGCACCGGGGTAAACTTCACATTCATACCCTGCGCATCGATGCTAAAGAGAATTTCTTTTAACGCATCCGAGGTCTGGGATTTATCCGGAAACTCCACCAACATACCCAGCGATAAGGTTTCATGAATCACCGCCTGGCCAATATCTAAAACATTGGCCGTGTGTTTTTCCAACACCGCACACACGGAATTGGTAACACCGGCTTTATCTTCGCCGGAAATATTTATCAGAATAATGTCTTTCACAGCTTACTTTTCCTGAATCTCAACCGAATCAACTTTTTGGAAGCCTCTAGGTAGTTTATTACCTCTACGCCCACGTTCACCGAGGTAATGCTCTAAATCGGCCATTTTAAGTGTTAGATGACGTTTCCCGGCCCTGATGATCAACACATCCTCGGCCGACATCACTACCGCCAACAACATAAATTCTTCCCGCGACTGCACTCGGGCAGACGGAATATTCATGATCTTATTACCCTTGCCTTTAGCCAATACTGGCAGTTCGGAGGCTGGAAATACCAATAAGCGCCCTTCGTTGCTGACCGCAGCAATAAAGCTACTTTCAAGGTTATCCACCGCCTGCGGTGCTAATACCTGCCCGCCTTTTGGAATGCTTATTGCTGCCTTACCCGCCTTGTTTTTACTGATTAAATCACCCAGCGTGGTAAAGAAGCCATAACCGGCATCGGTGCTCATCAGGTAATAGCTGTCATCCGGCCCCATTAAACCGCCGATAAACTCGGCCCCGGAAGGCGCGTTAATCCGCCCCGTTAAAGGTTCACCCTGGCCCCTTGCTGATGGCAACGTATGGGCCGCGATTGCATAACTGCGCCCGGTATTATCGAGAATAACAACTTGCTGATTGGACTTACCCTTCACCACAAAGCTGAACTGATCACCCGATTTATAATTTAAACCGGATCCATCCACTTCATGGCCTTTGGCTGCTCGTATCCAGCCTTTTTCTGACATCACCACGGTAACAGGGTCCGAGCTGAGGAAATCGGCTTCAGACATGGCCTTGGATTCGGCGCGCATAACAATAGGGGAGCGTCTATCGTCACCGTACTCTTTTGCCGCGGCGATTAATTCTTTTTTCACCAGGGTTTTCATGCGTGCTTCAGACGATAAGATCAATTCAATACGGCCTTTTTCTTCGGCTAACTCGGCCTGCTCGGCCCTGATTTTCATCTCTTCCAGACGCGCTAATTGACGTAACTTGGTATCCAGAATGTAATCGGCTTGAACGTCGGTTAGATCGAAGCGCTGCATCAGCTCCATCTTCGGGTCTTCTTCTTCCCTGACGATGCGAATCACTTCATCGAGATTCAGGAAGGCTACCAATAAACCGTCTAATAAATGCAGACGTCTATTGATTTTTTCCAGGCGGAAATTCAGCCTGCGACGGGTGGTATCCATGCGGAAGGCCAGCCACTCGGTGAGAAGCACAACCAGGCCTTTCACCGCAGGGCGGCCATTGGTGCCTATCACATTGATATTGACACGATAGCTGCGTTCCAGCTCGGTACTGGCAAATAGATGGCTCATCAGCAATTCGGTATCCACGCGGTTGGAACGTGGCTCTATGACCAACCGGGTAGGATTCTCATGGTCTGACTCATCACGTAAATCCGCCACCATAGGCAGCTTCTTGGCCTGCATCTGGCCCGCAATCTGCTCCAGAATTTTGGCACCGGAGACCTGGTGTGGCAAAGCGGTAATGATCACATCACCATTCTCTATGGTGTACAGCGCACGCATCCTGATGGAGCCCTTACCGGTCTTATAAACATTCGCTATTTCGGCAGGCGTTGAAATAATTTCGGCATCGGTGGGATAATCCGGGCCTTTGACATGCTGCATCAAATCTTCCAGCGTACTCTTGGGTTTTTCCAATAAAAGAATACAAGCAGAAACCACCTCATTGAGATTATGCGGCGGAATATCGGTGGCCATGCCTACGGCGATACCGGTGGTACCATTTAACAAAACATGCGGCACCTTAGCTGGCAATACCGTGGGCTCTTCCATCGTGCCATCGAAGTTCGGAGACCAATCGACGGTGCCCTGGCCTAATTCACTTAATAAGGCCTCGGCAAATTTACTCAGCTTGGATTCGGTATAACGCATCGCGGCAAAAGATTTTGGATCGTCGGGTGCACCCCAGTTACCCTGGCCATCGACCAGCGGATAACGAAACGAGAAAGGCTGGGCCATCAATACCATCGCCTCATACGCGGCCGTATCGCCGTGCGGATGGTATTTACCAATAACATCACCGACCGTACGCGCGGATTTTTTATGTTTGGCGCTGTTCTTTAAACCCAGCTCCGACATCGCAAAGATGATACGACGCTGTACCGGCTTTAAACCATCACCGATATGTGGCAGGGCTCTATCGAGGATAACGTACATGGAATAATCCAGATACGCCTTCTCGGTATAATCCCTGAGTGGAAACTTCTCTATGCCTTCAGCAGATAGGTCCAACATTATTATTCTCGGAAATGATGCAAATGCAGCAGTGTAGCGAGAAGCTTAGCTGCTTGGAAGCTGTACGTTAATTATTTAAGCGAGCTATAGAGAAGCTTGAATTTTCATTTTTTATCCCCATTATTTGGCAACCACCTAAAGCTGCAGCTTCCAAACAGGACGATCATGGCGAACCGTTATTTAGACCACCTTAATCTTATTCGCCAACAGCCGGCTTTACTTAGTTCCATCGCCAATCTGAGCCGCGGTATAGAAAAAGAAAGCCTGCGGGTCTATGCCGATGGCACATTGGCACAAAGTACTCACCCCAAAAGCCTGGGTTCGGCCCTATGTCATAGCAAAATCACCACCGATTATTCGGAAGCGCTGCTGGAATTTATCACCCCGGTACATAGCACCATCAAAGGTGCTTTAGCCGAATTAAGCGATATCCATCATTTCACCTATCAGAAACTGGCCCAGCAAGATGAACTGCTATGGACATCCAGCATGCCGTGCCAGCTAGGTGAAGAGGCTGATATCCCGGTTGCGATCTACGGCAGCTCTAACGTCGCGACGATGAAAACCGTCTATCGCTACGGCCTGGGTAAACGTTATGGCCGGCAAATGCAGACCATCAGCGGCATTCACTATAATTTTTCGGTCAGCGATAAATTCTGGGCGAATTATCAACGTGCGCTAGGCAATACCGATAGAACCTGCGATTTCAAAACCCAGCAATATTTTGGCCTTATCCGTAATTTTCGCCGCTATGTACCGCTATTTGTTTATTTGTTTGGCGCATCTCCGGCTTTATGCCGCAGTTTCTTAAAAGGTGGTCAGGAGCATAATCTGCATAAATTTGATGAACATAGCTGGTATGGCCCGCATGCCACCTCTTTACGTATGGGTGATTTAGGTTATCAAAGCTCGGAACAAGACAGTTTATTTGTTTGTTACAACTGCATCGATGACTATATCGATTCATTAAAAGCGGCGATCAAAGATCCGCTACCCAGCTACGAAAAAATCGGTTTATTTGATAGCGAAGGCCAACAGCAGCAACTTAACACCTCACTTTTACAGATAGAAAACGAGTTTTACAGCACCATAAGACCTAAACGTGTTGCCGCCTCCGGCGAAGCGCCACTGAATGCGCTGGCAAGAAGCGGGGTTGAATATATCGAAGTACGCTGTGTGGATATCAACCCATTCAGCCCTATTGGCATTGATACCGAAACCGCCAAGTTCCTGGATTTATTCCTGCTTTATTGCCTGCTATCCGACAGCCCCAAGCTTAATGCCTTAGAGTGCCAACAAACCGAAGAAAACCTTAAATTGGTGGTAGAGCAGGGCCGAAAACCCGGTTTACAACTGCAGCAGTTAAATCAGCAAGCCGGGCAAACTTGCAGTTTCTCAGAATGGGGGCAAACATTATTAAACGATATGCGGCCTCTGGCAAAGTTATTAGATTCTTTAAAGGCCAATGAAGATTATCAAGGCTCTCTGGCTAAACAGTCGGATAAAATGCAAGATGCCTCTTTAACACCTTCTGCACAAGTCTTGCAGCAGATGACAGAAAACCAACTGACTTTTGCCGAGTTCTCACGCAGACAATCACAGCACTGGCAGCAATATTTCACCGATAAAGAAATAAGCAGCGCCAAGCTGGCCCGCTTTGAAGCCTATGCAGAAGATTCTCTGGCCCAGCAACAAACCTTAGAGGCTGCCGACAATGAGAGCTTTTCGGATTATTTAGCCGACTTTTATGCACAATATTAACCACTAGATATTGTATGCGTTTTAACCCTAATCGCGGGGAGTCACCCCGCCTTAACGTTCAATCAACAGCCACGAAAACCCCATAACCCATTGATTAAACAGCATATAAACTCAATTAGGCAACAAGCCCTTAGAGCAAAAAATTCACTCTTAATACCTGTTTAAAATAAAAAATTCTAACCAGTTCAAATTCTTGCAATTTAATTCTTTCAAGCGCAGTATCAATTCAGGGGCAGCAATCTGGACGCTGAAACCAGGCAAGTGATAGCGCACAAAAGCATAAGAAAAGTGCAACGTGATTATCACCCGCCTAGAACGTCACAGATCAGGGAATACAGCTGCAAAAATTAATAACCAATACAGCTGACAAAGAGGTTAAGCGTATGTTGGAAAACTGTAAGAATAAACAAGAACGTTGGGATGGTGTGCAATCATTGGTTGATCGTTGGTTGGCCGAACGCCAAGAGTTAGTGGTACTGCTTTTTTCACTTAGCGATGCAAATGACTTCTCTGCTAAATGCAGTCAATCCATCAGTCGATTGCGACAATTCAGTCAAATTCTGCTCGACTATGTTTCCGCCGGGCATTTTGAAGTTTATGACCAACTTGTGCGTGAAGCCGAAGAATATAATGACGGTAGTGAGTGTTTACTAAGCAAGCTCTTCCCTCAAATTAAAGAATCCACCGATATCGCACTGGCATTTAACGACACCTACGATACGGATGAGCACTGTGATCAGGCTCTGGGGCGCTTAAAAGACGAGCTTTCCCTGTTAGCAGAAAGCATGACCCAGCGTTTTGCTTTAGAAGACAGATTGATCAAACGTTTACATGAATCCCATAATCCTGAAAATCAGGATATGGCAGCGATGGCATAGACTCTGACATACAAGGTACACATTTCAGGCCAGCGATCCGCTGGCCTTTTTAATGCCTGTTATTTTATCTTTCTTTATCAAGAACACGCATCATCTTGCGGCGCAACCAACGGTTGCCCGGCGTTTCTACAAACTTATGGCTAAGCGCAGCAATAATCAACAACGACAATATACCCAAGATTAAATGCTGCGTATTACTCAGCTGTGGAAGCAGTGGCTGGACCAGGCTTTTATAAAAAAACCAGACCAAAATCTGGAAGATATATATCGCATAACTCAAAGAACCCAGATAAACAAAGAAACGATGCTCCAGCCAACGCAACCACACAGCCTTACTGCAACTTACCACCAGCAACATCACCATAAACAGCGGTGCATAACTCGATGGTGTCTCCAGCGCCCAGCCCACAGCATGATTGACCTGCTCTCCAAAGATGATGGCCAATAACAGCATCACAAAAAAGCCCGTTGAAAACAGATTTCCGCCCAACCATTGAATACGATAGGGGAAATGTGTGGCGATATATCCTGCCAACATACCTAAACAAAAACTGGATAAATGAAATAACGGGAAGTTATGGGTGAAATTATGTGCCACCGATGGTTCACCGGGATAATCCGACTGACTCAATACGGTTGACAGAACCACCTGGGTAATAACATATAAGCCTATATTCACCGCAACCATCACCGAGAAGCGGGTTGTTTGTTTATGCATCCAATACAAGACCGGTGGAAAAATCGCGTATAAAAAGATATCTACCGAGATCGTCCAGGTCACAAAGTTTAAGGTCTGAGCATATTCAGGAATCCAGGCCTGCATGGTCGTTACATGTAACAGAAACACCGTCAGCGATGGTACTTGACCTGCGGCCGAGAAGGCCAATAACGCGATAATAAAAGCAAAGAAATACAGTGGATAAACTCTGGCGATACGTGATGCGGTAAACCGGGGTAAAGAAAACGCATTTTTACTGCCAGGTTTACCCCCATAAGCGAGATAATTTACAAAGCCCGACAGCACAAAGAAAAATGTCACCATCTGCACACCATTAAAAATAGGCCAATGTACAAAATCGATGGTCTGCGCAGCGGATGCGTATCGGTAATGGTAGATAACAATGACAATCGCGGCGACAAAACGAAAAAAGCCTAGAGATTCAACACGCATTGAGTTCTGCTCTCTTATTATTAACAGCTTGATCAGCCAGAAACTGTTTATGGTAACATTGTTTTTAAATAACATGATATTTCCACGTGGCTATTGCCATTGCCTTCCTTGTGCTAAATGATGTTAAATACACTGCATAAGGCTTGTAAAACTCTTACTAGCCCCCATTAATAGTAGAACCTATTTATTTCTTAACGGAGACCCCCACATGAGCGAAATCGTTTACGCTACAGATGCCTCTTTCGATGCCGACGTGATTAACAGCGACATCCCGGTATTAGTTGATTTTTGGGCCGAGTGGTGCGGACCTTGTAAGATGATTGCCCCGGTATTGGATGATCTGGCGACTACATACGCTGGCAAGGTAAAAATAGCCAAAGTTGATGTTGATGCAAACACCGAGACACCGGCTAAATTTGGCGTTCGTGGCATCCCTACATTGATTCTTTTTAAGAATGGAGAAGCTGCAGCCACTAAAGTGGGCGCATTATCAAAAACTCAATTGATGGAATTTGTTGACGCGAACATTTAATACGCTACACTCTAGTCCAAATATGAATTGTCCAGTTCCCTGCTGGACAGTCCAAATAACACCATTCCCTGAATTAATAACAATCATTTATAATATTACAGCGAATCCTACAGCTAATGATGAAGTCCCACATGCTCAGTGCATGGTGACGCTGATTAACCTCAAAGCATCCTCTCTATGAATCTTACCGATCTAAAAAAGAAATCCATTAACGAGCTTTTATCTATCGCATCCGAAATGGGTTTAGATAATCTGGCCCGCTCTCGCAAACAAGACGTGATTTTCTCTATTTTGAAGAAACACGCTAAAGGCGGTGAGGACATTTACGGTTTCGGTATTTTAGAAATTCTGCAAGATGGTTTTGGCTTTTTGCGTTCAGCCGATAGTTCATACTTAGCCGGACCCGATGATATTTATGTATCACCGAGTCAAATTCGCCGCTTTAATCTGCGCACAGGCGATACCATTTCCGGTAAAATTCGCCCACCTAAAGATCAAGAACGTTATTTTGCCCTGTTAAAAATCGATGAAATCAACTTTGAAAAACCTGAAAAATCACGCCAAAAGATTTTATTCGAAAACTTAACGCCGTTATTTCCTAATCAACGCTTAACGTTAGAAGCATGTAATGGCTCTAAAGAAGATTTAACCGGTAGGATTATCGACTTAGTCGCCCCGATTGGTAAAGGCCAACGTGGCTTGATCGTAGCGCCACCTAAAGCCGGTAAAACGATTATGATGCAGCATATGGCTCAGGCCATTACCCGCAACAATCCAGAATGTTTTGTTATCGTCTTGTTGATTGATGAACGCCCGGAAGAAGTAACCGAAATGCAGCGCTCTGTTCGCGCCGAAGTGGTTGCCTCTACCTTTGATGAACCACCTTCACGCCATGTTCAGGTAGCCGAGATGGTTATCGAACGTGCCAAACGCTTGGTTGAACATAAAAAAGATGTGGTCATATTGTTAGATTCCATCACCCGTTTAGCCCGTGCTTATAACACCGTTCAACCTAGCTCCGGTAAAGTATTATCCGGTGGTTTGGATGCCCACGCGCTGGAACGCCCGAAGCGTTTCTTTGGTGCAGCACGTAATATCGAAGAAGGCGGCAGCTTAACCATTTTAGCTACAGCCCTTGTCGATACCGGCTCTAAGATGGATGAAGTTATCTACGAAGAATTTAAAGGTACCGGTAATCAAGAATTGCATCTGGATAGAAAAGCCGCGGAAAAACGCATCTACCCTGCCATCAACGTTCGCCGCTCAGGTACACGTAGAGAAGATCTTTTAACCGCCGAAGACGAATTACAACGTATGTGGATTCTGCGTAAATTATTGGCCGAAATGGAAGATGGCTCAGCCACCGAATTCCTTATCGATAAACTCGGTGCCTCTCAATCCAATGAAGAATTCTTCAGCTCCATGAGACGCCCTAAAGCTAAATAAAACATCATGAAGTACAACGACCTGCGCGACTTTATTAATGGCCTTGAAAAAAAAGGCCTATTAAAACGCATCAGCACCGAAGTAGACCCCATTCTGGAAATGACCGAAATTTCCGATAGGGTCTTACGTGCAGGCGGCCCCGCCCTGCTGTTCGAAAACCCCAAAGGTTTTGACACCCCTGTTTTATGTAATTTATTTGGCACCGAAGAACGTGTTGCCCTGGGCATGGGTGCTAGAGACCTAACGGCTTTGCGTGAAATCGGCGAAGTTCTGGCTTTTTTACGCCAACCCGATCCTCCAAAGGGTTTAAAAGACGCCTGGCAAAAGCTGCCTATATTCAAACAAGTCTTGAATATGGGACCTAAAATGGTCTCCAAAGCGCCTTGTCAGGAAAATATTATCCGTGGTGATGCGGTAGATTTAAATAAAATCCCGATTCAAACCTGCTGGCCTGGCGATGTGGCTCCACTTATTACCTGGCCTTTGGTTATTACCCGCGGTCCCAACAAAGAACGCCAAAACCTAGGTATTTATCGCCAGCAGTTAATCGGTAAAAATAAACTCATCATGCGCTGGTTATCTCATAGAGGTGGTGCGTTAGATTTTAAAGAATTCCAGGATGCCAACCCAGGTAAACGCTTCCCTATATCGGTTGCGTTAGGTGCCGACCCTGCCACTATTTTAGGTGCAGTCACCCCCGTACCCGATACTTTATCTGAATATGCGTTTGCCGGTTTATTACGCGGCAGCAAAACCGAGCTAATTAAATGCCTTACCAATGACCTAGACGTGCCTGCATCGGCAGAATATGTATTAGAAGGCTATATCGAAGCAGGAGAAGTTGCAGAGGAAGGCCCATTTGGTGATCATACCGGCTACTATAACGAAGTCGATACCTTCCCCGTTTTTACCGTAGAATGCATTACCCATAGAAATAACCCCATCTACCACAGTACCTATACCGGCAGACCACCTGATGAGCCGGCTATTTTGGGTTTGGCACTGAACGAAGTTTTTATCCCGATTTTACAGCGCCAATTCCCGGAGATTGTAGATTTTTATTTACCACCAGAAGGTTGCTCCTATCGCATGGCGATTGTAACCATCAAGAAGCAATATCCTGGTCATGCCAAACGTGTGATGTTAGGTGTGTGGTCGTTCCTGCGCCAGTTTATGTATACCAAATTTGTGATTGTTACCGATGATGATATCGATGCTCGCAACTGGGAAGATGTGATCTGGGCTATCACCACCCGCATGGACCCTGCCCGTGATTGCACGATAATTGAAAACACGCCTATCGACTATCTGGATTTTGCCTCGCCGGTTTCTGGCTTAGGTTCAAAAATGGGTTTGGATGCCACTAATAAATGGCCAGGGGAAACCGATAGGGAATGGGGTGAACCGATCACCATGGATGATGACGTTAAAGCGCGTGTTGATGAATTATGGAAAGAACTTGGTTTATGATGGGTATTTTAGCAAACCTGACACATCAACGAATCCTCACCTTTCTATTATGTTTATTTGCATTCAGCCTCTCGCTCAGGCATGCAGCAAGTCATGTTAGCTTACTCTTATTGTTAATATTTCTTGTATTCAGCAAGTCATTACGCTGGCAACCATTTCCTGGCATTTTCGCCATCGCAGCTTTTATAATCTGGCAAATTTTTACAAATATATTTGGCCCCTATCCAGGAGAGATGTTGATGGGCGGGGGGATAACATTCTACTGGGTTATAATCCCCGTTTTACTCTGTGCCATTACCGATCAAAAAAGCTGGCATCTTTATATGAAATGGCTATCTATCGGTATTTTTTTCGCAGTTGCATTAGCCATCGCACAAGTTCTTATAGGTCTTGATCCTGAAAATTCTCCTTGGCGAATCTCAACCACTGGCCTGCAATGGGATAGAGCTCGCGGCTTTCAATCACGCCCCTGGGTTTTCTCTTACCTATGCAGCATTGCATTCTTACTCTTTCTAAGTCTTCATAATGATAAAAACTGGTGGCACAACAGCTATACCCGTTATAGCCTTATTTTTTTAGCCCTTCTCGGTATGATGCTTGCTCAGATTCGTGCCCCGATGATTGCCATAATCATTGCATCCAGCTTTTTCCTAATCGGAAGATTAAAGGAAATTGGCCTTAAAAAGTTACTGCTTGGCTTAACTATACTGATCACACTGTTTATTCTTGCCGCTTTAATGCGGGAAAACATGTTCCACAGTTTAAGCACAGGTAATGGTCGCCTACAAATTTGGCAAGCTAGCCTAGAAGTCGTTTATAACAACCCGATCTGGGGAGTCGGAAGACCACACTTCCAGGAACTCTACATATCTGCCTGGGATGTTGTGCACGGCCCCGCAAAAGATAAACTCGCCATTTATCTTCAGGGCAGCATAGGCCATCCTCATCAAGACTACCTAAGCATTGCAGTGTATTATGGCCTGCCTGCTTTATTTGCTTATTTAGGCATTATCGCAGCGCTAATTCGTTGGACATGGAGTATTCGCATTGAGGATCCTCACACAGCTAAAAGTATGGCTGCAATTATCAGCTTTGTTTTAATTGCTGGGCTGGCTGAGAATTATACCGACTATACTGCAAGCTTTTATAGCATGATAGGCGCCTATATCATCCTATATAAACGTCATCAGCTATTTAAATTGAACCGCTGGAAGCCGCTTAATTATGAATCAACTTCTTAACAGCCTGCTGTAATTTAGCAACCTCAAGGCCGTGTCGCTTGGCAATCTGAACGATAGCCAAGCTAGGATTTTTTGGCTTATATAGAGGGTTACTAACAACCTGCTGAACAAAGCTCACATATTCATCCTGAGCTTGTGTAGCATTACCATCTACCACGCTTTTTAACAACGCCGAGATTGACAAAAACTGCTTTTGATCAATACCTTCAAGTGTAATAATTAAGCGATTTTTCTTATTAAAATCCAGCTTCGCAGACTGCGCTAAAAGCTCAATAAACTCATTTAATCGCTCTTTATCACTCTTCATGTTAGGCCAACTTATTACCGAGTTTCGAAAAAAGTTGTTTAACATCATCCAGAATAACGTATAAACAAGGCACTAATAACAGGGTAATCGCGGTCGCAAATAAAATACCAAAACCCAGTGAAACGGCCATCGGGATTAGACTTTCAGCCTGCACAGAATCTTCTAACAACATAGGTAAAACCCCAACAAACGTGGTTACCGTGGTTAGCATAATCGCCCTAAATCGTTTCATACCTGAACCGATAACTGCATCCAAGGTATTAGCACCTTCGGCCTTGGCCCGGTTAACAAAGTCCACCATAATCAAGCTGTCATTAACCACCACGCCACTGAGTGCCACGATACCAAATAAAGACATCATGCTGATGGGGTAGTCCAACATCCAGTGGCCTAATACCGCACCGATCACACCAAAAGGAATAACACTCATAATAATCAGCGGCTGCATATAAGACTTCAGCGGTACGGCTAACAAGATATAAACACCCAATAAAGCCAACAAGAAGTACACTTCAATATCTGACTCCAGCTGCTCCTTACTTAAAGCCGTGCCATCTGCTCGATAAGAAACCTCAGGATATTTTTTGAATAATTCTGGCATGAACTCATTAATAATAGTGCGGGAGATCTTGCCAGGATCCTCTACGGCTCTGTCGGCTCTGGCGCGGATAAAACTGGCCGACTCATAATTCACACGGGTGAGCTGGCTTTGTGATTGACTGGGTATTAAATACGCCACCTCTTTTAATGGGATAGAACGGCCCTGGCTGACGCGAATATGCATTTGATTTAAATCAACTAGGGATTTACGGCTCTCTTTGGGGTAACGCACCATCACCTTGATTTCATTTTCATCACGCTGAATACGCTGCGCCTCTGCACCATAAAAAGCTTCTTTCACCTGCACGGAAATATCGGCCAAGGTTAAGCCTAAGGCCCGGGCTTTAGGTTTAAGCTCAAGCAGATATTCATCACGCCCACCTTCTACCGAATTAGAGAAGTTTGCCAAACCTTCATACGATTTCACCTCCTTCATTAACTCGATTGAAGCTGCTCTTAATTGCTCCTGATCACGACTTGCTAACATAAAGGATAAATTTCTAGTACCTGCACTGGCGGCAGAAAAATGTAATTTATTAGCCTCGGTAACTTCACCGACCTCTTTACGCCAGCGCCTCATAATATCCATATTATTGATGGCTCGATTTTCATTTTTAGTTAATTCAATATTAAATGAACCATCATTAGGGCCTGAATTAGAGGTATATAGATGCGCTAAAAATCCATCGGGATCGTTAAATTCTTCTTTGTATTTTTCATTCACTTTATATAAGGCGGTGACAATACGCTCACGCACTTTTTCTGTGGTTGATTCTAATGTGCCTGCTGACATATGTAATTTAACCGAACCATAATCATCAGGCGTACCAACAATAAGCACATATTTAACAATGCCACCAAAAAACAAACCCAGAGTCAGGATCAAGCCGGCGATAAATAATGCCAAGGTGATATAACGTGACCTAACCGCCTTTTTTAAAACTGGCGCATAGGAATGTTCTACCCAGTGCTGTAATTTTTCGTTATTCCTCAGTTGAAGTTTATTTTGCCACTCCGATTTAAAAAAGCGAAATAAACCTTTTTCAGAGGCAGCTAGATGTGCAGGTAAAATCAGCTTTGATTCAATTAATGAAAATGCCAGACAGGCGGTAACAATAATACCTATCGCCTGGGGAGCCGCCTTCCAGGGCCCTTCCACAAAAATCATCGGAATAAACGCAACAATAGTGGTTAACACACCAATCGCCGCTGGCAATGCCACTCTTTGCGCACCCTTAACCACTGCACTATTGGAAAACCCCTCCTTCTCTATTTCCGTATGAACGGCCTCACCCACAACAATCGCATCATCAACAATAATACCTAAGACTAAAATAAAGCCGAAGATTGAAACCAGATTTAGACTGATATCAATCCATTCCATCGGCATAACAATAAAGGTACCTAGATAACATACCGGTAAACCGACCATCACCCAAAAGGCGGTTTTTAAATCCAGAAATAATGCCAAGACAAAGAAAACCAGAATCGCACCGTAGAGCATATTTTCGAACATCATGGTCAGGCGTGATTCTAAATAATACGTCACATCTAACCAATGTGCTAAGCGCGCCCCATCGGGCAAATCCGATTGCTTAGCTTCAGCATAGGCTTTCACTTCTTTGGCAAGTTGAATCGTATCTTGATTACCCACCGCAAAAATCGTTATACCAATACTGCGCTTACCATCAAAATAACCTTTGCCTCCCCATTCAACAAAGTCATCTTTTACCTTGGCAATATCACCCAGGCGAATCACCGAACCTTGTTCGGTTGTCACTAAAACAATGTCTTCAAATTCATGTTGGGTATACGATTTCCCCTGCACACGTAAAAGAATAAAACCATTACGTGTTTCAATCACCCCACTGGGAAGATTCACCGATTCGGCTCTGATTTTTTGCGCCACATCCCTGAGGGTTAAATTATATTTTTTTAATTGCTGTCCAGAAATTTCTATACCGATTTCAAAATTACGTACACCGGAAATAGAGATGCTTTTGGCCGCCGTTTGAGAAAGTAACTCTTCACGCACCTCACCGGCTAATATTTTGGCATCATGCTCAGACAAATCGCCATAAAGTTGTAATTGAATAGACAGTGACTTAAATTTCCCACTGGTAATATCCCACCTTTCCGTCTCTTTCGGAAATGAACCAATAGCATCTACAGCATCCTTGATTTCATCAACCATTTTTTCAGTATCAAAGCCATCATCCACTTCAACCTGAACCTTGGATTTTCCATAGCTGGAATAGGCGGTAATTTTTTTGATGCCATGGATATTCTTTAATGCATCTTCAACCTTATAGGTAATGCCCTCTTGCACTTCTAACGGAGAAGCACTGGGGTAAGGAACCACAACGGTTATCACTTCAGATACTGGCTGAGGCATCAGTTCTTTACGAATATTATTCAGCGAAAACCAACCCAATATAATGATGGAGACCATCAATAAATTAGCCGCAACAGGATTATCAACAAACCAGGCAATAAGGCCTTTTTCTTGCTCAGCCATTATTTAGACTCCGGCTCAGCTAAAACCTCAGTGTCTATGATTTGTTTAATTTCAGACGCGCCTTCTTGTGAGGAGTCTAATAACATATCATCACGAATAGTGACTTCACGACCTGCAACAGCTTCGGCAATACCACTGACAACAACACGTTCGCCTTCTGCTAAACCTGAAATCACATAAACCATTTCTTCACGTGTCGGTAACACCGCCACCTTACGCCTCTGTAATTTATTTTTGTTATCCACCAGCCATAAAATATTGCCAGACCTTAAAACGTTGCGAGGTAATACAACAATGTCATTCAAAATTTTACTTTTTATCGAAGCCTCTACAAATGAACCTATGCGTAAAGGTCTGTTCGCCGGCTTATTTAGACCGTAGGGATCTTGCACTTCTACAACACCATATAAAACTTTGGTAAATTCATCCAACATGCCTTCGGTGCGAACAAAACGTCCCTGCCAGCTGAATACCTCATCACCCACTTTGGATTCTAGTGTGACCGGAATATCACTCTGTTGCCCAATTTTAGGTAATTCCAATAAACGTAATTGACTACCTGTTAGCGGCAGACGAATTTCGACATAATCCACCGCGTGATAATCTGCCAATAACTGCCCCGTTGAAATGAACTGACCAATATCCGCCTGTTTCCCGGAAACTAATCCATCATAAGGGGCTTTAATCCGGGTTTTGATCAGTCTATGCCTGGCTGAAACTAAATCGGTTTTTGCAGCTTCTAACTGGGTTCTGGCCGACTCCAATTGCGGCTCTCGTAAAGCTAACGATTTAGCCGCCTTATTACTTCCACCCGAATTACGACGCTGCCAATCCTCTTTCGCCACATAAGCATGCCCCTGCTCTTGTATCAAAGCGGATTTTGCCGAAGCTAATTGCGCCTTGGCTTTAGCCAACTGATTTTTATATTCATAATCTTCAATTTGTAGAATCTCTTCACCCTTGCGAAAGAAACCACCGTTAACCCATTTAGCAGAAACCTTATTCACCTTGCCAGAAACTTCACTAATTAAACGTGTTTGGGTTCTGGCGGCAACAACACCCTGGCTTAAAACAGGAATAGTTAATGATTCAAAATTCACAGCCTGTACATGCACTTGAGAAACAAATTGCTCTCTGGCTTTTTTTTCTACAGGTTTATTAATCAATTTTAAATAGACAGCTGCAACAATTGCCAAAAAAACAATCAGCAATGGGAAAAGGAAATGCCTAAGAAATCGAGAGGAACGGGTATTATTATTTTTATTGTTACTATTCACTGCAAAAATCCTATAACGCGTAGCTTAAGGTCTTCGGCCACGCATAACTTGTAATTCTTTAAATCGTTCTATAGATCGCTGATATTCCAGGCTGGTAATGTCTCTAGCCGCGCGGCGTTTATTCAGCATATCTTCTGTGGTGGTGATTTTTTTCTCAAGATTTGCGATACGTGAAACCTGGCTTTTAGAAGGTGCTCTACCCGTACGTTCCACTTGAGCCGCTTTTTCATATTCACTTTCAAGCTCAGATCTTACGCTATTTAAATTACCTTTTAATATGGAAACGCTGATTTCCATTTCACGAATTTTTCGCTTTTTTTCCGCTTCAATATCCGTCACAAAACTATAACGACGCAATAAAGACATATCGTATTGTTCTTGAGCTTGACGCAAATTATCTTCTTTCGCCAAACGCTTTTGCGCCGCTTTTGCAGCCAGTAACGCATCCCCGGTTACCTGCGCATCCACATGGCGAATCACACGGCCATGTTTATTGATCACATCGTAGCCCTTGCTGGCATATTTCACCGGCAGATCATTATCAATGACCAGGATGCCGCTATCATTTATATAGCGGTAATATTCGCCCGATGCAGCCGCCCATAGCGGGCTGCTTAAAATAAGAACAGCTGATAAAAACCATCTCATCATGTATTTGTCTCTGCCTTTAAACATTGACACCGTATTGCTCACGATAAGCTTCTATCTTGGTCAATACCACGGTATCACCTTGCTCTTGAACATAATTAATAATATCCGCTAACGCAATAATACTCGCTACCGGAATATTAAAATCGCGCTCTACTTCCTGAATCGCGGATAATTCTCCCTGGCCACGCTCCTGGCGATTCAAACCGATCATCACCCCAGCCATTTCGGCCGATTCTGCGTCGAGAATAGCTTTAACTTCACGAATCGCCGTGCCTGCGGTGATCACATCATCGATCACCAAAACTTTTTTACCACTTAACGGGCAACCTACAACTTGGCCACCTTCGCCATGTGCCTTCTTCTCTTTACGATTATAGGCAAAAGGTACATCTAAGCCATGATATTCATATAAAGCCGCCGCGGTTAATGCAGCTAATGAAATACCCTTATAAGCTGGACCAAAAATCACATCAAATGTCATCTTATTGGCAACGATGGCATCGGCATAACTACGCCCTAATGCCGCTAGTGCCTTACCTTGATATAACAAGCCGGCATTAAAGAAATACGGGCTTTTACGGCCAGATTTCAATTCATATTCACCAAAGCAAAGGGCTTGGGCTTCTAAGGCGGTATCGATAAATGACTTTTGATAATCTAACATGATTCTTCAACAATTAGCTTAGGTGACTTTAGCAGGGTCTGTTATACTCATGTTCAGATGAATACGTTGATTAACCATCATACATTATCTAAGATTCAGTAATAAGCCTCTCATTTACATAAAAAAACACTAAGTATCGTAAAAGAGATCAAAGCTTGATAAAAATAGCTTAATAACACTTTTTATTGATCTATTTTTCTGAATACTCCCGCATAAATCTATGGAACTGGAAGAAGGTTAACTATGCGCATCATTAATTTTTCTGCCGATGGTATTGAATCCGCTGAAAAGAAAGGCTTTTTTGAATGGGTCATCAAACAGGATGCCGATTTTATCTGCATTCAAGATTTGCGTGCCCAGGAATATGACCTGGTTTCCGATGCTTTTTTCCCACAAGGTTATTTCGCCTATTTCTTCGACAATATGGATAGAGATAACGGCGTCGCGATTTATACCCGCAAGTTACCTAAAGCCATTATGACAGGTCTTGGATTTAACGATTTTGATAGTGAGGCCCGTTTTATTCAGGCCGATTTTGATGAAATCAGCGTTGCCTCTATCATGATTCCACACGCATCCCTGGACCAACCTAACTCTATGGAGCGTAAAGCGCAGTTCCTGGATTTATTACAGGCGCATCTGGATAAAATTCGCAATAAACGCCGTGAATTTGTTTTTGCCGGAAACTGGGAAATCGCCCATGAAGTCTGTGATATGCAACAGGAAAACCCCGATGATAACCCCGGATTTTTACTCGAAGAACGCCGCTGGTTAGATGAAATTGAACATCAACTGGGCTATTGCGATGCCTTTCGTTTAATCAATCACGACAGCGATGAATTCAGCTGGTGGCCAGAAAGCGATAAAAACACCGGAATGCGAGTCGATTTTCAACTAATTTCATCGGGTATGAAAAAAAATGTTGAATACGGCAATATCTATAAAAACCAAACCTTCTCCAGTCACGCCCCGGTGGTTATGGATTATGACTTTAATTTAGGTGAAGACGACTTTTAAGCTCTCATCTGAATAAACCTCAAATAACCTGACTCCAACATGTATATCAAACGCCCTCATTTGATCAGCTTATTATTGCTTCTTTTTGCGCAATATAGCGGTTCTAGCTCTCTCTATCTGCCCTTACAACAAAACCCCGCTATAGAAGCTAAGATTGAGCGCCTGTTTATCGCCGCCAATATGGCTATCATAAAGCGCCCAATTCCGGTAAAGACACTTAAGCTGGCCCTGGAAAAAGCCAAAAATTCAGAGCCTAGTTTAGTTAACGATATTAAGCGCTACCTGCAGCGTTTTGATAAAAAAGTCTCTTTCACTCATGTTTCAGCCACTTTAGCGAGTCATCATGGAGAGACGCAGTCATTAGCCAATGCCTATGGCGAAACCAGTGATTCTACATATTCCGCACAACTGCAAGGTTATTACGCCATCTCCGATTCGTTTCTGCTAAACGCAGGCATCATGACATATGACTCGGGTTCTGATCATAAACAAACCTTTGCCGAAGGCAGCTTCCTCAGCCTGGGTCCTGATTATCTCCAATTAGATATTGGTTTCAGGCCGCACTGGTTTGGCCCGCTACAAGACAGCAATATGCTGATATCCAGTAACGCATCATCTGCGCCATCAGTCACGCTATCCAATGTTTTGCCGCTGGGCAGCCTCAATATGAACTATGAGCTGTTCTATGCAAAGATGTCTCATTCAGACAAAATCCTTAATCAAGATCGAAACGGTTATGGTGAGGGTTACCCCAAATTATTAGGTGTTCATATCAGCTTTATGCCGGTTGATGGTTTTGCACTGGGCTTCAATCGGCTGATGCAATACGGCGGTGGCGACAACGATGAAAGCCTGGAAGGCATCCTTAAGGCATTTTTTAATGCCAAGAAGAATGACAATATTGGGCCCAGTGGCCGAGACTTTGGCAATCAACTTTCATCGATTACCACAAGTTATACCTTTCCAGGAACCTTCCCTGTGGCCGTGTATATGGAATATGCAGGTGAAGACACCTCGGCTAGCAGCTCTCTACATTTAGGTAATACCTCGTTGATGCTGGGATTACATTTACCCAAACTCACCTCATTTATTGACGCCAGTGTTGAATATGCCCAGTGGCAAAATTCCTGGTATGTGAATTCTAACTACGGTGATGGTTTAGTACAAAACGGAGCCATTATCGGCCACTGGGCAGCCTCTCGCATTGGCAAAGGCATTCCTGCCAGTGCCACAAGCCTCAAGCTGATCTGGTTATCGGATTCACAACATGAAGTGCAAACGTATTTACGCCAGATGAAAAATGAAAGTTTTAATGCAGCCTCCAACTTGCACACCGCTTACGAACTTAGCCTGGAATATGCCTATAATTTGAATCAAACACGTATTGGCAGTCAATGGACCAGCGGCCAAGATGTTAATAAACAAAGCTATTCAAGACTGACTGGATTTATCCGATGGTAAATAAAATACCGCCGCTTTTATGGGTTTTAATCGGCTTTTTGGGCTCCGTTAACGGCTTTTGTGCAGAATTAGAACTAACCAGTGGTATTAACTATTACAGCCTGCAATCTGATATTCAAACAGAGAATGTATCCAAAGCCAGCTATATTTTAAGTGCCAAATTACGAGGCCAACATGGCGATAAGCAACAGCACTATTTAGGTACAGGGCTGGATATTATCGATATTAATAATATGCGCCTATTAGGTTTCAGAGCTGTAGACTATCAATGGGCCATGACTAAAAATCTACGCCTGGGCGCGTTTATTGGGGCCGCGAGCTTGGCTAATAAAACCCCTCAAAACGGCTATTATTTAGGTATAAACCTATCCGCGCCAAGGCTCTATCGCAATTTAGGGCTCATTCTTGAAATCAGTATGGCGAATGGTCTAGCCAGAGATATCCTGCCTTCAGACCCAGCAACCCGTTCGCCCGATACTTTTATCGATATTTATATGTCTTCCCTGAGTTTGGCCTGGTCCTTCTGATCGCCCCCCCCAGCCGCTTAACGTTCAGAGATTTATGTCTTTAAAGCCGCTTGCTGCAGTTCAAACAAGGTCTCAATTCCCGCCTTTGCCGTAGCCAATAAAGTCGTTAACTCTTCACCACTAAAAGGTGCACCTTCTGCAGTACCCTGCACCTCGATAAAACCACCGGTAGAGGTCATCACCACATTCATATCGGTTTCGGCCACAGAATCTTCCGGATAATCTAAATCCAGTACCACTTCTCCTTCGTAGATACCCACAGACACCGCGCCAATCATGTGTAATAACGGGCTTTTCTTTAATTTACCCGCATCAACCAGGCCATTTAATGCATCCACCAACGCCACGCAGGCACCGGTGATAGAAGCAGTTCGGGTGCCACCATCGGCCTGAATCACATCACAGTCGATGACGATGCTCACTTCACCTAAGGCCTGCAGATCTACTGCGGCACGTAAAGAACGGCCAATTAAACGCTGAATCTCTACCGTTCTGCCACCTTGTTTACCACCGGCAGCTTCACGGCGCATACGTGAACCGGTTGATCTCGGTAACATGCCATATTCAGCTGTGATCCAGCCTGAACCCTTGCCGCGTAAAAAACTGGGTACTTTTTTTTCCACCGATGCGGTACACAAAACCTTGGTATCACCAAACTCTACCAATACAGAACCTTCGGCATGTTTGGTGTAATGCCGGGTAATGGTTACTGGGCGAAGTTCGTTATGGGTCCGGCCGCTGGGTCTGTTCATCGATTATCCTGCTACTCAATCTGCAATACATAAAAAATGGCATTATACGTGATGCATAAAAGGCGTCACGATTATTCACACATTTCAGTTTTGAAGCCGCGCCATACTCGGCTAAAATAGTTTTATCGAACTATAAAATAGAGTGTTTATTATGCTGCTGAGCATGACTTCTTTTGCCCGCCACGAACACATGGAAGATTGGGGCACGTTGATTTGGGAATTAAAATCCGTCAACCACCGTTACTTAGAACCTACCTTTAAATTGCCCGATTTTGCCCGCGCCTGCGAACATTTATTACGCGATAAATTACGCAAGAACTTATCCCGTGGAAAAATTGAATGTACTCTGCGCTTTGAGAAAAATCCGCAGCAAGGCGATGACATCCGCATCAATGAGCCGCTATTAAATTCATTAATTCAAGCCAATAACCATATCGCCGCTCGTTTGGGCCAGGTCAATCCCGAGTTCGCCAGCACCTTCTTACAGTGGCCAGGTATTCTTGAGAGCAATGATATCGATAAACCGGTGATGCAAGCAGCCCTTATCACAAGCTTCGCCACAGCGCTAAGCCAGTTGATTGAAAATCGTCAGCGTGAAGGTGCTCAATTAAAAATCATGATCGAAGAACGTTTAAGTTCTATTTCCGATATCACCACGCTGGTGCATGGCATACTGCCACAAATCATCGAAAATCAGCGTAATAAGCTGATTAATCGCTTTCACGATTTAAAACTGGATATAGACAACGACCGCTTGGAGCAAGAAATTGTTTTGCTGGCGCAAAAAATAGATGTGGATGAAGAACTAGATAGATTACAGGCGCATCTAAAAGAAGTTGCAAATACCTTAAGTAAAGGCAGCCCCTGTGGTCGTAGGCTGGATTTTTTAATGCAGGAACTGAACCGCGAAGCCAATACGCTGGGTTCAAAATCGATCTCTATTGATACCACGCAGGCTTCGGTAGATTTAAAAGTCTATACAGAACAAATGCGTGAACAGATCCAAAATATTGAATAGCCATTGAGATTAAAGCGTAAAATCGTCGATAATAGACCATTAGATTTAAACAAGAACAGAGCCCTACCATGTCAGCCAAACCCTCCAAAGCCTCACTGTTTGTTATTTCAGCACCCTCTGGTGCCGGTAAAACCAGCTTGGTTAACGCCTTATTAGAAAAAATGCAGCAGCTGCAGGTTTCCGTCTCTCACACCACCCGCGCCGCTCGCTCCGGAGAAGTTGACGGTGTTAACTATCATTTCACCGAAAAAGACACGTTTATCAAGATGATTGGCGATACACAGTTTTTAGAACATGCCCAAGTTTTTGGTAATTACTACGGTACTTCTCAGGCTTGGGTAGAAGAAACCTTAGCCGAAGGCATCGATGTTATTTTAGAAATTGATTGGCAGGGTGCTCAGCAAATCCGTAAACAAATAGCCTGTCGCAGTATTTTTATTTTGCCACCTTCTCTGCCCGCGTTGCAGGAACGTCTCAGTAATCGCGGCCAAGACAGCGATGAGATTATTCAAAAACGTATGGATGAAGCGCAGGCTGAAATTTCTCACTACCCGGAAGCCGACTTTCTAGTGATCAACGATGATTTTGATACGGCATTAATGGAATTAATCGCCATCATTCAATCCCAACGTTGCTTAAATACCCTGCAACAGCAAAAACATCAGGGTTTATTAAGCGATTTATTGCAATAATTCTCCAGTTTGCAAACAGGCCTTACTAGAAAGCCCTGTTTGCTCTATAATTGACGGCTCACAAGCTTTTTTGTGACCTAATAAACTATTCCGGAGTGGATTCATGGCTCGCGTAACTGTAGAAGATTGCCTAGATAAAGTAGAGAACCGTTTTGAACTGTGTATGGTTGCCTCTAAACGTGCACGTCAACTAGCCACAGGTGGTCATGAGCCTCTGGTTGATCCTGAAGGCGACAAGCCTACAGTAATAGCTTTACGTGAATTAGCTGCTGATAAGATCACACCAGCAAGCGTCGAGGAAGCCGAGCGTGTAATTGACGAATACAACACTGACGGATTTTAATAAAACCTGTCGTAACTGTTATATAATGAGCACTACCCCCCCTTTTTAAATGGATGTCTGTAGTGCTCACTATTCTTAGCCTTGCGGAAAAAGCTTCAGCCTATCTCGACGACGATCAAGTCAGAGAGATCAAGCGCGCTTATTATTTCGCCGAACAGGCCCATGAAAGTCAGCGTCGCCGCTCTGGCGAACCCTATGTCATACATCCTCTTGCGGTAGCCGATATTCTCACCGATATGCGCATGGACTATGAAAGTCTTATTGCCGCGATGTTACACGATGTTATTGAAGATACCGGGGTTGATAAAAATGCCCTAGCCCAACAATTTGGCACTACGGTTGCCGATCTAGTGGATGGTGTCAGTAAATTAACCGCGATGGAATTTCGCTCCAAAGCCGAGGCGCAAGCCGAAAACTTTCAAAAAATGGCCATGGCCATGGCCAACGATATCCGTGTCATCATCGTGAAACTGGCCGATCGCCTGCATAATATGCGCACCATAGGTGCATTAAAACCCGAAAAACGCCGCCGCATCGCCAAAGAAACCCTGGAAATCTACGCGCCTATAGCCAATCGCCTAGGCATGAATACCGTACGTATGGAGCTGGAAGATTTATGTTTCTACGGCACCTACCCTATGCGAGCTAACCGTATACAGGCCGCGGTAAAAAATATTCGGGGTAAACGTGAAGGGCTGGTCGAAGAAACCCGCCATCTAATCGCCGAACATCTGGATATCGAAGGCTTAAATGCACAAGTTTATGGCCGCGAAAAACATTTATTCAGCATCTATCAGAAGATGCGCAACTCCCAAAAATCTTTTGCCAATATCATGGATGTATTTGGTTTCCGCCTGGTCGTGGATTCTGTTGACACCTGTTACCGTGTTTTAGGTGCGATGCATGCGCTATTTAAGCCAGTGCCCGGACAATTTAAAGATTATATTGCGATTCCAAAATCCAATGGCTATCAATCCCTGCATACGATTTTAATTGGCCGCCACGGCGTACCGATAGAAGTGCAGATTCGCACAATTGAGATGGATGAGATGTCCAGCAATGGCATCGCCGCGCATTGGGTCTATAAAAACAACTCCGATGGCTCTATGTCGGGCAGCCATCAACGCGCACGCCAATGGGTACAAGGTTTATTAGAAATTCAGGAACGTACCGGTAATAGCCTGGAGTTTATCGAAAATGTTAAAATCGATTTATTCCCCGATGAAGTCTATGTTTTCACACCTAAAGGCAAAATTCTGGAGCTACCTCAGGGCGCAACAGCCATCGACTTCGCCTATGCTGTACACACCGATTTAGGCAATCAATGTGTAGGTTGTTATATCAATCGGCGTTTATCGTCATTAAGTGAACCGTTACAAAGTGGTGAGACCGTTAGAATCATCACCTCGGCTAATGCTCAGCCGAATCCGGTGTGGCTGGATTTTGTTGTCACCGGTAAAGCCCGCAGTAATATCCGCCATGTATTAAAAAGCCACCGTCATAATGAATCGGTTGCCCTGGGTGAACGGTTATTAAATAAAGCGTTAATAGGCCTGGGTAGCAAGCTTGAAGATATTTCCGAACAAGCATTAAACGACTTCCTCGCCACCACCGGCCATCATAATTTCGACTACGTTTTAGAAGATATCGGCATAGGCAATAGAGTGGCTTATTTAACCGCCAGACAACTTATGCCGGAAGAAGATACAGACATCAACGCCAAGGATAAACCTTCCAACACGGAATCTAACGGCAAAGCATTGACGATCAGCGGCACCGAAGGCATGGTCATGACCTACGCCAAATGCTGTCATCCGATTCCGGGTGATACCATCACCGGCCACTTATCCGCCGGCAAGGGTGTGGTGGTACATACGGGTGATTGCGTTAATATCGCCAAGATACGTGACGATAGAGGTGAATTGATAGAATTACGCTGGGATGAAACGGTAAAAGGTGAATTCCTCGTGCCTATTCGTATCGCGATTAAACATCAGCGTGGCATGATTGCTACATTAGCCACCAAAATCAACAGCCTGGATGCGAATATCGAAAGCATCAACGCCAAAGATGTGGATGCCTATAGCAATCAGGTTGATATAGAAATATCCGTACATGATCGCGTACATCTGGCCCGCATCATGCGCCATATTCGTAATATTAAATCGGTTACCCGTATTCAGCGTGTACGCAGCACCTCTTATAAAAGGAATAACTCATGAGTTTAAAAGCGATTCAAACTGATAAAGCCCCGGCCGCTATCGGCCCTTATTCTCAAGCCGTACAAGCGGGTAATATGCTGTATTGCTCAGGTCAGATTCCGCTGATTCCAGAAACCATGGAACTGATAGAAGGCGATATCACAGCGCAAACCACGCAAGTTTTTGAAAACCTCAAAGCAGTAGCTTCCGCCGCCGGTACCGATTTAAAAAAAGCCGCCAAAATCAATATCTCGTTAACCGATCTCAATGATTTTGCCGCGGTTAATGACGTGATGGAAAAATATTTTGATGTACCTTATCCAGCCCGTGCCTGTGTTCAAGTCGCCGCATTACCTAAAGGTGTACCGGTAGAAATCGAAGCGATTATATTAGTTGATTAACCCCAATATACACATCTCTAAGCAGTAGAAGGGCCCCCTCTGCTGCTACCATCAAGAACCCCGCCATTTTTTACAATCAAATACATCTTAACGATAGATAATTTAATCTTTTGCTTATATGATAACCATAAGCCTAATATAAACTGTTAGGATCAGATATGGATCATCAAGCATGGCAGGGATTGCAGCTAACACGCCCCCTCTATGTCTATTAATCAGAGGGATGGATGAAAAAACCACTATTCATTTTAAGCACAGCCTGTGTTTTAAGCCTTGGTATTGCCGCCTGCAAAGAAGAAAAAGAACTGCCTATACCTCCAGCAGAGAACACATTAACGTTCACCAATACCGTCACCAATACCGAAGATGGTAGCGCCACCTCCACCTTTATCTATGATGCAAAAGGCCAGCCCATCAGCCAAAGCGATGATATCGATAACGATGCCACGGCCGATGAAACCGTCATCTATAACTACAATGATAATGGCAGCATTCATACTATCCAGTTTTATGAAAATGCTCAGGGTATTGAAAGTGCTAGTGATCTGGTCAGTTTCAGCTATAACGAACAGACACAATTAAGTGTATTAAATTTTAATGGCGATGCCATCAGCTATAAACTTAAAAACGTGATTATCCATGCGCAATTTAATGGCTATAAACTCCGCGATCACTTTGCCGATCACCAGCTTAGCAACAGCTTTATTGCCCAATATAGCTATCATTCCGATGGCAGCATCGCGATGCGTAAAATCTTCAACAACGGCAATAACCACGCCGATGAAAAACTCACTTATAGCTACAACGGCAGCGGCCTGTTAACAACGATCACCACCGATAACAGTGACGATGGCATGATTAATCAAATCCAAAGCTTTGATGAGCAATCCCGTCTAGTTGTTGATACACGGTATAACAGCTATCCAACACCCGGCACGATTTACAGCCATAGCTATGATGCGGCTAACGGCAATAAAACCGAATATAAAGTTGATTACAATCCCAAAGATGAAAATGGTGTTTTAGACGGTGAAGTTAATGTCACCAGAAATCTCTATTCTTATACACAGGATAACCGTGAGTGGTCCAACATTCTCTATCACAACAATGAACTCGGTGAAAACTACCTTATATCCATTGTGCATATGTATGCCAACGATGTCAGCGGCCTGGGTAATCTTTTATCGACCGAACGTTTAAGTAAAAAAAATAATGATCACAATAATAAAAACAGCTATTTCTATGATGCTGCTACCGTCGTTCGCAAACTCGATAGCAACAGCGAACTCAACGCCGAGAATAGCGTAAGCTTCGACCATGCCTATCTGGAAAGCCATGATGAACACGGTAATTTAACCGAAGCCGCCTATGATTCCAGCCCCTCTATAGATGGCTCGGTAGCCGATGATTTTAGCGATAGATTCGAAAGCTACCACTATAACAGCAGCAATCATCGCAGCAGCTATAGCTATAAGAATGGAAAAAATGGGGCTCTGGTAGAAAGCAAAACCTATAACTACGAAGGTGATAGCAATATTGCCGATAAAGTCGTCCTACCCTACGATTATTCCAATATTTTTGTACCCGCCGGCTGCGACTGTTAAAAAATAAAACGGGCCAGGCCCGTTTTTTTATGCCTGAATCAGTTTATCAAAGCCGCTTTGATACGTCGGAAATAAGAATTCAAAACCTGCATCGGTGATCGCGGCATTGCTGCAGCGCTTGCTACCCACGGCAGGTTTCTTGGCAAGCTGCTCTGTATTAAGCGGTAGACCCGTTTGCTGGGCTAAATAAGCCACTAACTCTGTGTATAACACCGGGCTATTATCGCAGCCAATATAGACACGCTTCAACGGGCTGGCCTGCGCATCCTTAAGCAATAAAAATTCAATCATCCTGGCGCAATCCTGCACATGTATACGATTGGTGTAATAGTCCGTATCCACATTGGCCGCAAGCTTACCGTTGCGTAACTGCGTTAATAGCCTATGACTGCCTTCTCTATAGATACCGGCAAGGCGTAACACTATGCCTTTATCTGCCAATGGTGCTAATAATTGTTCGGCCGCCAATAAACTTTGCCCGGATGTGCGTGAAGGCTCTGTATTACTCAATTCATCAACCCAGCTATTATCATCCTGTGCATAAACACTGGTACTGGAAAGCCAAATCAGCTTATTAATACTTTTAAGGTTTAATGCCGCCAGGATATTTTTTAAACCATCAACATAGGTTTTTTGATAAGCCGCAGCCACTGCTGCCTGATCTTTTACCTTGGCACTGATACCCGGAGTTAGGCTGATCACCACATAATCAAAATCTTGTTGAGTAAGTACCGACACACTCCCTGCATCAGTCACATCCAGGGCTTCGGCGTTAATAACGGCTACCACTTTTTCAGGATTGCGCCTAAAACCGGTCACTTCGGCACCGTGTTTTTGTAATAAAACCGCCAGACGATTGCCGATATCACCACAGCCTATCAACGCGACTTTTTTATTCTGTAACTTGCTCTGGGACAATGTACTCATAAATATTTTTATTTAAGTTAGCTATATTGATTTATAATTTCTATTAACTTCAATGCAGAAGAACATTCACCATGATGACACTTACCGAACTACGCTATCTTGTCACGCTGGCTGAAACCGGCCACTTTGGTAAAGCCTCCGAAGTCTGCCATGTCAGCCAGCCTACGTTAAGCATTGCGTTAAAAAAACTCGAAGAAAAACTCGGTGTGTCGTTAATTGAACGCAGCAAAAATCGCATATTCCCTACCGCCATAGGTGAACAGGTGATTGAACAGGCCAAAGAAGTCTTGGCCCAAGCCAATAAGGTCAAAGAAATCGCCAGCGCAGGCAAAGATAGCCTCAATAGCCCAATTAAATTAGGCGCTATTTTTACCATAGGGCCTTATCTATTCCCCCATTTATTACCCGAGCTAAACAAACGTGCACCCAATATGCCGCTGGTATTAGAAGAAAACTACACGGGCATGCTACGCAAAAAATTGGCCGATGCCTCACTGGATGTTATCGTTATCGCGCTGCCTTTTAAGGAAAGCGATGTGGTGACAAAAAAGATTTATGATGAAGCCTTTGTCTTATTGATTCCCAAAGATCACCGCTGGGCCAAGCGCGACAATATCGACACATCCGAGTTAGCCGAAGAAACCGTATTGTTATTAGGTGAAGGACATTGCTTCAGGGATCAGGTTTTATCTGCCTGCCCGGAATTAAAACAACGTATGTTAGAACCTGACTACCCTATTGCAGCCTCAGCCAATACCTCATTAGATACCTTAAAACATATGGTCGCCAGCGGCTTGGGCATAACCATATTACCGAGATCGGCGGCTAACCTTACGGATTATAATCAACAGCAATTAATCACTATTCCCTTCAGTGAAGACAATATTCCCACCCGCAGTGTTGCGCTGGCCTGGCGTGCCAGCTTCCCCCGTTTTGAAGCCATAGACACCATCGTGGATGCGATGAAGCAGTGTAAAATATAATGGCCTTATCGCTGTATGGGCCGGTCACACAACTCACCGGTGTAGGCCCAAAGCTACAGGCCAGTTTAAAAAAATTAAAAATCCATAGGGTGATAGATATCTTATTTCATCTACCCATGCGCTATCAAAACAAGGCCGTTATAACGCCCATTGCCGATTTAAAAGCCGAACAAGAGGCCGTGGTAGAAGGCATTATCCGCCACGCCCATCTCCGTGCCGGACGCCAAAAAGTCTTAACCGTGACCTTGGATGACAACTTCACGGCATTAAACCTGGTCTTTTTTCACTTCTCAGATGCCCAAGCCAAAGCTTTTACTAGCGGTAAAAAAATTCGTGCCTTTGGCCAAATCAAACCCGGCTTACATGGCTGGCAAATGATGCACCCCGAATATGAACTGGGACCCACCCCCCTAGCCGCGAATACTCATGCAACACTCACCGCTATTTATCCCAGTACGGCGGGTATCACACAAAAGCAATGGCATGATTTACAAACACAGGCATTAGATCTGCTTAAACTCAGCGGCGATACCCAGAGATTTACTGACGCCGATAAACGCAGTAATGCAGAAACGCTATTAGATACGTTGCATTTTATTCATCAGCCCGATATTCAGGCCGATGTTATCTCGCTGCAACAACGCCAGCACCCCTTTATCGAAGATTTAGCTTTTGAAGAATTATTAGCCCATCAACTCAGCTTGTTACATCTACGCCATCACAAACAGATTTATAAAGCCGCGCCATTACAGATTGATTTACAACAACAACAGCAATTTATACAGCAACTGGGGTTTGAACTTACCCAAGCCCAGCAGCGGGTATTAGACGAGATTTTCAGCGACTTCAAAAAACCGCAGCCGATGTTACGTCTGATTCAAGGTGATGTAGGTTCAGGTAAAACCGTTGTTGCCGCATTAGCAGCCTTGGCCGCCATATCCAGCGGCTTTCAGGTGGCGATATTAGCCCCAACCGAAATTTTAGCTGAACAACACCTGCTCAGCTTCCAACAATGGTTTAAACCGTTAAATATCAGCGTAGACTGGCTCGTTAGTCGTCATAAAAAACAACATAAAGACGCCGTGTTAAATCAGCTAAAACAACGTAATAAAGACAGCTTAAAACTCTTGATAGGCACACATGCTATCTTTCAGGATGATGTCGCCTTTAACAAACTGGGCCTGGTTATTATCGATGAACAACACCGCTTTGGTGTACATCAGCGCCTCGCACTCAGAGACAAGGGCCTGCATATTGATGACAACATACATAATACCGGCCCGCTCAGTTATACCGCGCCTCATCAATTGGTGATGACCGCAACCCCGATTCCCAGAACCCTCGCGATGTGTGCCTATGCAGATCTGGATTGCTCCGTCATAGATGAACTACCCGCAGGGCGAAAGACCATTCAAACCGTGGTGATGGAACAACATCGAAGAGCTGAAGTTGTTGAACGCATTCTGACTTTATGCCAACAAGGCCAGCAGGTGTATTGGGTAAACACATTGATTCATGAATCTGAAAATATGGATTGTCAGTCGGCGGCTGAAACCGCTGCATTTTTACAACAGGCATTACCGCAATTAAACATAGGCCTTGTTCATGGCCAACTCAATTCCGAACAAAAAACGGCCACGATGCAGGCTTTCAGCAGCGGAAAACTGGATGTCTTGGTCGCAACCACGGTGATTGAAGTGGGCGTTAATATACCCAACGCCACCTTGATGGTGATAGAAAACCCTGAACGTTTGGGGCTGGCGCAATTACATCAATTACGGGGCCGTGTAGGGCGCGGCCATCAGCAGAGTTTTTGCCTGCTGCTGTATCAAAAACCCTTAACCGATAACGGCAAAGCACGTTTAAAAGTGCTACGTGAAAGCAGTGACGGCTTTGTGATTGCCGAAAAAGATTTACAGCTACGTGGCCCCGGTGAATTATTAGGCAGTCAACAATCCGGTATCACCCGCTTTAAAGTTGCCGACTTACAATTGCATGGGCATTTGCTAGAGGCTGTGGATAAAACCGCCCATGCTCTAATGCAAGACAGTCAAAAAAATCAGGTGCTGATAGAGATGTTATCGCAACGTTGGATAGAAGCCGCCGATGACTATGTTCAGGCCTAACTAAAATGAAAAATCAGCGTGTATAGAAATAGTTATTCATCAAAGTTATTCCAGAATCTATCAATTTAATATTAAAATCGATAGCCTGTAGATCATTTTTGATAGAAACCTCCTGCTCATCTTCATCACCCATATACATACCAAAAACTTCTCCACTATCACAGAATTCAAAATCATTATCATAGTCACTGCAGGCGATCATCTTGTATTGTCCGGCGATCACAGAGGAAAATGAATAGTGATAAAATTCTCCATCAAATGAGGCCATCACCTGATCATAGGCTTGATCGGTTTTGGCATCTAATAACAGTATATATACAGTACCTACATCGTGTATTTCTGCCTGACTATCGACCCGCATGGTTACCGCAATAATCACCTCAACATCATTGCTGATAAATGTAATGTTGCCGGTATATTCACCATCTTCCAAGCCGCTCCTATCCACTCTAAACTGGTATTGGCCCAAACCTCTAACATCTACAGCAAGCTCTACTATATTCAACCAGCTCTCTGAACTTTCAATGGATTCTACAGACAACGTATATTGCACCGAGCTTTCTACGGTTAATGGCAATGATGATAACAAAGAGAAATCTAATTTCGATGCACTGAATTCCAATACCGGTGTTGTATTAACGGTGCCTGTATTTAACGCGGCTGATACTGCTTTAAATGCATTAATCATACCCATGCCATAAAGATCATCTCGACCCGCATCACCGATATCATCACTTAACAAACCTTGATCTAACATAGCATCTATATCTTCAGGGCTAAGATTAGGATTAACGGTTTTCATCAAAGCTATAACAGCAGCAACATGTGGGCTGGCCACCGATGTGCCCTGCAAATAATCTATTGTGTAGCTTATAGAGGACGAACTATCATTGGCAAAGGTGCTGAGTATCGCATCGGGATAACCGTCCCGATTATCATCAAATTTAGCTTCACCGCCGGGAGCGGCGATATCAATGCTATTGCCTATGGCCGAATAGCTTGCCCGTTCACCCTTGGCATCTAACGCGGCAACCGAGATAACCCCATCATAGGCTGCCGGGTAAGAGAGCGTGGCATCACCATGGTTTCCGGCCGAGGCAATCACAATCACACCGGCAGCGCGTACCTGATCAATTATATTTTTATCGGCCTGTGAATACCCAGGCCCACCCAAACTTAAATTAATTATATCAGCCGCAGGGTTTGCGATTAAACCCGAATCGTTATCAAGCCCTGCCGCATACAACATCGCCTGATTTATATCGTAGCTATTACCAATGCCACCAAAACCTAGCACCCGTAAAGGCATCAGCTGCACACCGCTGGCAATACCGGCAATGCCATAGCCATTATCACGTTTAGCTGCGATGATGCCCGCAACAAAAGTGCCATGAAAAATGCTGTTACCGGTATCTGTATCCCCAGGGTCATTAACATCGCTATCGATGCCATCACCATCATGGGAATAATCTAGGTTTGAAATAAAATCAAAACCATTTAACAGTTGGCCTTGTAGATCCGGGTGATTTTTTCTTACGCCTGAATCCAATACCGCTACCGTCACCGAGGCATTACCGGTGGTAATATTCCAGGCTTCAGGTAGACGAATAAGCGGATAATTCCATTGTCGATTAAAATACGGATCATTGCTGCCTAGTAGGCTATGGCGAATAAAATTGGGTTCAATATATTTTAAATTATGGCTGCTACGTAGATTTTTTATGGCCATTAAGGTTAGATATTTTTTCTTATCATTGGCGTCAAAAAATATAAGTTTTTTTATTTTATTCCTGACCGATCTTGTAACTTTTTCTTCTTGAAGATCCAAATGTAATTGCCCTCTGGCATTCTCTTTAACAATCTTAAATCCCGCGGTTTGAATGCCCTCTTTAACATTTAACCTCGTTTTTGAGGCTGCGCTTCTTGCAGAAAAACCATCGACATCATCTTGATATTCAGCTATCGCCTGAGATTGAATAAAATCATTGGATAACTGTAAACTTAATTTTTTTGACTGATTTCCTGATCCACTATAACCGATATCCAAACGATAATTACTTGCGCCTTTAAAGACATTAACACCAATAAAATATTGTCCATCCGCTTTAACCGATAAAGATTCCAGTGCGGAGATTTCCAGCGAAGCATCTATCACCTCACCTGAATTATTATATAAATATAAATCCAGATCAGCCTCGTCGGCGTGTAAAATCGTTAATTCAATGGTCTGCCCTGCAGTTAAATCGACGACAAAAAAATCATCCAAATCACCACTGGATTTTGACCGCCCCTCTGTACCGGCATTGGCTTTATTCACATAGCCTGCCAAAGTTATAGGCACCGACAATGTTTGCGCTGCTGCGATTGCATCATTGGAAATATAATTGGCATTGGGATCATTCACATCACTATCAACAGCTAATGTAGAAGATACGGAAATAGAGCCTGAGATATTAAAGCCAGCAAGTGTTTTAACAACGGTTATTGTCACCGTATCTCTGGCCACTACTGCATTATCTTCACTGACTTCCACCATAAATTTTAACGGTTTTAAGTCGCTGCCCTTGGGGGCGATAAATTCAATATGCTTATTAGTGCTAGCGTATAAATCTACCGTGACACCTGCGATTTGCTGCCAGGCATATTGTAGGGAAACTGAAGTGGAATTTTTGACAGAGGCTGCCAGTGTAACTTGGCTTGACGCTGCGACTTCCTGATCACTGCCAGCATCAACAGCAATGCCTGCAGCGTTATTATCATTTTGATTATTGGAGTCACAGCCTGCTATAAAAATGAGGCAGATGAATAAGACAGTGGTGGCGAGTTGTGTCATAACAAACCTTCGATTGTCCCTAACCTATAAATTGATCTTAGGTGGGCAAAGGAAGAAGTCGAACATTTGTTATAGGTTTTTCACTTATAATAACTAAGTGATATAAAGGTTTTTATTCATTATTATCTAATGGCTTTAATCGGGTTTTTTGATAATTTAAGAAGCATGTTTTTATATTAAAAAGTAATTTTACAGACAATTTGGCAGAGATAAATAATTTTCAACCTATGGATTTTTTACTTTTACATTTTTCTCTTTATTTTATCGGTCGCCTTGGCGCTTTCAGGATTGTCTGGCCAAAAATGCCTGGGATAGCGACCTTTCATTTCCTTCTGAATGTCTTTATAACTGCCCTGCCAAAAACCGGATAAATCTTGTGTAAGCTGTAACGATCTATGCGCCGGGGATAATAAATCCATCAATAGAGGCAGCTTACCTTTGGCTAATTGTGGGGTTGTGGATAAGCCATACACTTGCTGCATACGCACCGACAATTTAGCCGGCCCCTGCAGTTGATAAGTAATAGGTATAACCGCACCGCTGGGCACGGTTATTTTCTCTGGCAGAATCTCCTTCATCGCGGTTTGCCTTTGCCAATCAAACACGTTTTTAAGCGGCTTTAATAAATCCAGTTTTTTTAATTGCTGCAGGTTTTTAATGCCGTTTAAAAAAGGTGCCAACCAAATATTCAATGACGTTAATAACGAACTTTCGCCGATAGCCGGGTATTGATCCGGGAATAATTCGTGCGCCAGGCTCATGCGAATCAGCAGTTGTATAAAGGCATTATTATCTCGCCCACTCACGTTATTGCTATAAGCATCAAATATGGAAAAACCTCTTTTTTGAATCAAAACCAGCCACGCCGAAGTTCTAATATGGTCATCTATAGGTTTATTAACCGGCTTGCTCTCGACAATAATCGCACTTAGCAGCTCACGCTCTTCATGGATAAATCGCCCCTGTGCCTCATCAAATTCACACACCGTTTGGCGCTTGAATAAATGGGGTAAAGCCGCCTTTAACGGCTCAATATAAATTGGTGTAGCCGAGAAGATATAGCTGCCTTTGGCTCCGCCTAACTCGGCAATGGCAATATAATCATCCTGCAGCCAATAATCTTCACGGCTATCGACCCCGGCACCATTGGCTAATAAATAGCCCTGACCACGGCGTTTGGCAATTCTATCCGGATAAGCCAGCGCGATTAAGATCGGTAAATAGGCGATCTGTAATGGCCCACCATCTTGCATATTTAAGCGTTTAAACCAGTATTTTAATTGCTGTTTAAACAGCGGGTGAGGGTTTTTAGTTTGATTCTGCAATGCTGTGCATAACTCCGCTTCTTTTTTCACGCGGCTATCCAATAAGGCTAATAGATAAATACTTAGTTGCGTGATACCACGATGTGTAGATTCCAGCTGCTGGGCTTTTATGAGCATATGGGCCCAACGTATATCGGTGCCGAAGCTGAGTAACTTGCGACCTAAGACCGTTATTTTTTGAGCTTTATCCACAGCCTCTAACATCTGCAATAATCCCATCGCCTGTTGTTGCTGGGCCGAGCTGGGGCAGTCTAATAAATCCAACTCATTGATATCCGCGCCCCACTGTTTACATTCCAGTAACAGCGCACTGATATCGGTGCAGAGCATATCCGCCACATCGTGTTTTTCACGGCGCTTAAAAGCCTCTTTTGACCCCAGGCGATAGACCACACCGGGTTCTAAGCGTCCGGCACGCCCGGCACGTTGTATCGCCGATGACATCGAGATATTCAGCGTTTTAAGTTCGGTCACTCCGGTATTCAAATTAAACTTGGCTGCGCGTTTTCGGCCACTGTCTACGACTATGCGAATGCCCTCTATCGTCAAACTGGTTTCGGCAACATTGGTGGCCAAAACTATTTTACGTTGGCCACCTTTAGCCGGGGCAATCGCGGCCTGCTGTACAGCTTTGCTTTGATCCCCATAAAGCGGGCAGATTTGAATATCGGCAGCTAAACCTGCTAAACGTTGGGCGATGATATTAATTTCACGTTGCCCGGGTAAAAACACCAAGCAGCTGCCGGTTTGCTCATGCATGGCTTTTTTAATCAACGCGGGTAGTTCATCCAACCAGCGTTTTTCATCTTTTAATGGCTGGTATATTTCATCGATGGGGAAGCTACGCCCTGCCGAGGTGATAACTGGGCAATCAAACTTGGCCTGAATCTTATCGGCATCCAGGGTTGCCGACATCAATAAGATCTTTAAATCTTCTCTTAAAGTTGCCTGGCTTTCTAAAGCAAAGGCTAACGCGGTATCGGCGGCAATGGAGCGTTCATGAAATTCATCAAAGATGATGCAATCAATACCTGTAAGTTCAGGATCATTTTGTAATAGCCTGGTTAACATGCCTTCGGTGACAATTTCCAGGCGAGTTTCAGCGCTGATGTGTTTTTCCTGACGTATACGTAAGCCGATACTTTGGCCCAGCTTTTCATTTTGACAAGCAGCCAGATAATTGGCGATATTACGCGCCGCCAAACGCCGCGGCTCGAGCATGATAATATGTTTAAAATGGCCATCACGTATCAGCTGCAGCGGCAACCAGGTGGATTTACCTGCCCCGGGAGGTGCTTGTAACAAGGCCATATTATGGCTTTTTAATGTTTCAACAAGCTCGGGGTAAACTTCGGTGACGGGTAGCAAGGTAATAAATTCCAAATACATTTATAAATTGAACTAAACAGACGCTAAAATAGCAGCTTTAGGCTGCTATTACTCCCTGGTAAAGATTAACCGTATGCAAACAGATCCAAATAAACTGATCAAAAAACATCAACAGCTGATTCAATCAGATTTTCGCAAGGTGGTCTCTCATACCCAGCGTAGTGACGGCGAATGGCATATCAATACCTTGATGATTGAAGGCGTATCGGCACCGTTTAAATATAAACGTAACGAGCCTTATCAAAACTTAAAGGGCCAGCGGGTAAACTTAACCTATTACCGAAAAATGGAAAAAGTTGCCGGCATGGATTTTGAAGTCATGCGTGTTGTGAGAATCAAAATCTCTTAAGCTCAACTGACCTTCCCTATTTGCCTCAACTAACGTTATGATGTCTGCTTAATATAAAAACAACAGTCACGCCTTTTTATGCAAGCATTGATTCCGTATTTCCCCGTTATTCAACTAACGATTCCTCTGCCGGATTTTTTCCCAAAAGATGAATTGATACTGCACGGCTTTGGCTTTTTTGTTGGCATCGCCATCATCTATGGTGCCATGGTGACGATGACACGTGCCGAGCGTAAAGGCCTGGATATTGCCACCTTTAGAGAGTTATTTGTATGGCTTGTATTTGGCATTATTGTCGGTGGCCATGTGGGCTTCGGGCTGTTTTACTATCCTAAAGAATATCTCGCCAACCCCATGCTTTTTTTGGATATGTCGTCTGGCTTGTCCTCCATTGGAGGCTTTATTACCTGCGCCATCGCGTTTTTCTGGGTATTAAAACGGCGTAAAAAATCACTGCTACCTTATGCCGATAATATTATGTACGGCTTTGCCTTTGGCTGGTTTTTTGGCCGCCTGGGTTGCACGTTAAACCACGAACATCCAGGCACGGCGTCTGATTTCTGGCTGGCACGCTTTTGTCGCCCGGTTGAAGGTTATACGCTGGAATTACCCAGCTGGTTGATTCAAATTCCTAGCGATTTTCGCTTCAGCCACTGTGTGGAACAAGGCCAGGCTGCTGTGACCTCCTTTGCCGCTAAAGTGCCGGTGGATTATGCTGGTGTGGTTTCGCTGCATGATATGGGCATGTATGAAATGCTGTATGCACTGATCTTATTTACCACGTTCTGGATTTTAGATAAAAAACCCCGCCCCGATGGCCTGTTTTTCTTAATCATGGTTTACAGCTATGCACCTATACGTTTTATGATGGATTTCTTACGCCCACTGGAAGGTAATGCCCGTTATTCTGGCCTGACCCCGGCACAATGGGGCTGTATCGCTTTCTTGGTCATTTGTACCACCGCCGTTATCTATTACCGTAAACACTTTAGTTTCCTTAATTTTTCAGCCCCATATAAAGAGACAAAAGCCGCCCAGTAAGACAGTAAAGCGGGGAAATGTTAAAATGGCTTTTTATTGTTGAGTTAACAATATGAAGCCAACGAATACTTGGGTTTTATATTTGGCGATGCTGTCGGTTGGCATGGGACAGACTGTGATTTTTGCGGTGATGCCTATGTTGGGCCGCGAATTAGCGCTGGATCAGATTATCTTTTATCTGCCTTTTGGCATCGAACTTCAGCCCAAAGAGCTCACCATCACCGCACTTTCGGCGTTAACCGCATTAACCTTCTCTTTAATCAGCCCCTTATGGGGACGATTATCCGATAGCGTAGGCCGCAAGCCGATTATCATCATTGGCTTATTGGGTTACACACTGGGCGTCAGCCTGTTTAATATGGCCGCTTATGCGGGTTTAACCGCGGCTTTAACAGGCGTAGTTTTATATCTGGTGTTGATTCTTACTCGGGTCATACATGCCTCGGTGATGTCAGCAGCTTTCCCTGCAGCCAGTGCCTATATGGTTGATATCACTCCGGCTCACTCTCGCACCCAGGGGTTATCAAAACTCTCGGCCTCCATGCAGATGGGCGTGATGTTAGGGCCTATTCTCGCTTATTTGGTGGTTTTTAGTTATTTAATGCCGTTTATCGTGCAGGGCATCATCACCTTTTGTGCGGCGATTATGGTGTTTTTATTCCTGCCTTCCCATCAACCGAAAAACAAAGCCATTGCTGATCATAAACCCGCTAAATTACGCTTTTTTGATGACCGTTACCGCTTCTTTTTACTTCAGGCTCTCGCAGTTTATATCTGCATGGGCATGGTGCAGCAAACCCTGGGCTTTTATTTTCAAGATGTGCTTTCCATTACAGGAACAGAGGCCGCCAAACGTTATTCTCTGTCTATGATTGTCTCTTCCGCCGCGATGTTATTTGCCCAATTGGTTTTGGTGCAGCGCCTAAGCTTAAAGCCACAGCAGTTTATTTTTCTGGGCCTGCCGTTTTTTGTTTTGGGCTTTTTATTATTGGCTTTAGCCAGCAATGCCATGATGTTGTACGGCGGCATGGGCTTATTTGGTTTTGCGATGGGCTGCTGTGGCCCCAGCTTATCGGCCGCCGCCTCGTTAACGGTTGACGATCATGAACAGGGCGCATTGGCAGGCTTAATCGGCTCGGTTGCGGGCATGGGATTTGTGATTGGGCCTTTATTTGGTGGCTTCTTATATGCGCTTAATAGCAGCTATCCGTTTCTCTGTGCAACACTGATTGCGGCAGCCCTTTTTCTGACGATAAATATTCAACGTATTCGTTCTTAATTTTGTTGGTTTTTTGCGCGATATCATCTAATTTTATAGATGCTTGATAGATTATTAAATCTATCTTCATCTAATTAGGTGTTCTGATGACTTATAAAAAATGCCCCACGATGGCGGCGGTTTTAACGCCTTTTCCCTATCATATCGAAAGCTCAGCGGCGCTGACTGACGCTGTCTCTATGATGGAAGAACATAGCTTGCATCACCTGATAGTGATGGATAATGGTGATATCACCAGTATCTTATCCGATAGAGAGCTGCAACATCATTCTGCGGTTTATGGCATAAAAAGCAATAATGAATTATTGGTGGGCGATTTATGTTCACAAACCATTACCGCAGCTGATATCAATGACCCTCTGGATCAAGTCTTACTAGCCATGATTGATAAACACCTGGACAGCGTGGTGATATTTCGTGAAGGCGAGTTGGCGGGCATATTCACCACCACCGATGCCTGTATTTATTTTTCACGTTTTTTGAAAGAGAAATACCACCCCGATGAAATTCCCGACCTTATCGCCTGAAAATCAATGAGGCCCTTTGGCTTTTTGCAGATACAAAAACGCCGCATACTATCGCTAGTATGCGGCGTTTTATTAACAGCTAGCTATTAAAGTATTATGCCATGATGGCAGGCAGCTCTTTTTGTAACGCCATTTTTTGCTTGGTGCCTTCGCCAGTTAAAGCAAAACCAAGTAGCTTGCCTTCAGGGCTAACGAACTTGGCAACAACGTTGCGACCGTCTTGCTCAATGTCCCACTCGCCTTCAGCATCACGTGGTGCTGGAGATACAACCACAGGACACGCAGGCGTCTTGATAGTTACAGGCATTGCCGGGTAAGAAACTTCGGTAGGCGTGCCGGCTAAAGTTTTAGCCAGTGCACGTGCACCTGCCATTAAAGGTGCTACGTAGAATAATACGTGGCCTTCAATCTCAGCACAGTCACCCAGGGTGTAAACGTTTTTAGCAGAAGTCTCTAATAAACGGTTAGCGACAACACCACGGTTTACCTTGATGCCAGCAGCTTCGGCTAAAGCGATACGTGGACGTACACCTACAGCAGATACAACCAGGTCTGCAGCAATTTTAACGCCATTGTTTAAGCTCACTTCAACACCGGTTTCAGTATTGTTAACCGCTGTTGCAACAGGACCAAAGTCACCGTTTTCTAATGGACCAAAGTGGAATTTAGCGCCTTTCTCTTCCAAAGCTTCTTGCACAGATTTACCGGCAGCTTCTGGTAATAAGGTGGGTAAGCTATAACCCATTGGATCGATAGTTTCAGTTTCAAAACCACCGTTGATTAAATCATTGGTGAATTCAGAACCGATTAAGCCGCCACCGATGATCGCGATTTTCTTGGCCTTGGTTTTCTTAACCGCGGCGCGGAAGTTGGCGTAATCCATCAAGTCATTGATAGAGAATACTTTATCCAAAGCATCACCATCCATTGGAGGACGAATAACTTCAGCACCCCAGGCGATAACTAACTTGCTGTATTCAATATGGGTTGCACCGCCAACGGTTACTTGTTGCTTATCGGTATCGATAGCGGTCACTTCTGTCATAGTCCACACTGAACAATGTAAAGTTTTACCCATGGTACCGGCATCGGCCATCGCTAAGGCTTTATCGTCGGTGTCTTTGGTGTAACCCGTAGAAAGCATTGGCTTGGAGTAGTTACGGCCATCATCACCGGTGATGATGATCACTGGCGTTTCTTTATCGGCTTTACGGAATTCTTTAACTAAGTTGTAAGCAGCCATACCTGAGCCGATAACAACGATAGGTTTATCGTTTTTGTGCTCTTCTTCGGCAACCGATTCAGCATCTGTAGGCTCATCTGTACCTTCCAGCTTTTCGAAGTCTTCAACACCTACGCAGCAATCAGGGCATAACCAGCCGTCTGGGATATCTTCCCATTTAGTGCCTGGCGCTACGCCGTTTTCTGGATCACCTTTAACTTCGTCGTAAACCCAGCCACATACGATACATTCATATTGAGACATCTTATAAAACCTTTCTATGTACAGAATCCATTGGAATATAGGCCGGGATAAACAATTTAAGCCTATTTTTCGAGTGACAACACTATACGCGCAGGTCAAAAAATCGCAAGTGATTGTTATTCCCGAATCCCGCTGAAACGCCACACCCAGCGACTTTCATTGATCTAAAACAAAGTGTGCACAGCCATGACTTGAAAATTAAAGGCGCTTCAGCCATTCTTGGCGCGATGAACTTGCCGGATGCCCCATGAAGTCAAACAGCTGGAAAACTTACACCGAGCTTAATCAGCGTGAATTGCCTGCAGCAATTCGGTGTGGCTTATTAGACCGAGGCTCCTTAACCGCCAGATTGATTACCGCAAGCGACGGGAATTTTCAGGTGCAGGTGCTGGAACAGACCTGGCGAACACCTTATCTGAATGAGGCGACTTTATTAGGCATGCAACCGCGCCAAAAAGCCCTGATACGCGAAGTGCTTTTATTATGCCACGGTGAACCCTGGGTTTATGCGCGTTCTGTGATTCCGTTTTCCAGCTTAAAAGGCCGACTTGGGTTTCTGCGTAAGCTTAAAAACTCGGCCCTTGGCGCACTCTTATTTAAAGACCCTAATCTGCAGCGCAGCCATTTTCAAATTAATCAGATCTCATTGCCACAGGCACCTATTCCCACAGAAGAACATACTACGGTTTATGGACGCAGATCATTATTTCATCTCTATGGTAAACCCTTGCTAGTCGCCGAAGTTTTCTTACCTGCTTGCAAATTATAAGATTCAAAACCATATAAAGACGACATCCACCGTCATATCAGTATAATAAGCCGCAGTTTTAATCGCCTTCTTTATAGATGTTTACCATGGCTTTAATAATAAAAAATACGCCACATTATCTGCAGCTGATGCGTGTCAATAAACCGATTGGCAGCTATTTATTGCTTTGGCCTACGCTGTGGAGCCTATGGCTGGCGGCCGAAGGTGTGCCTTCGATTAACAACCTGATTATTTTTGTCCTGGGTGTTTTTTTAATGCGCTCGGCCGGCTGTGTGATCAATGACTATGCCGATAGAGAAATTGATGCACATGTAAAACGCACCGCCGACAGGCCGCTGGCCGCAGGTTTAGTAAAACCCGATGAGGCGATCTATTTATTTATGTTGCTGGCAGGCACGGCCTTTATTCTGGTGCTGATGACCAATTGGCTGACCGTAGGTTTATCTATCGTTGGTGTGGCACTCGCAGCCATCTACCCCTTTATGAAACGTTATACCTATTTCCCGCAGGTGGTCTTAGGCGCGGCTTTTTCCTGGTCGGTGGTGATGGCTTTTGCCGCCGAGAGTGGTGAAGTACCCAAGGAAGTCTGGTTAATCTATATCGCGGTGACCATCTGGACCGTGGCCTACGATACCTTTTATGCGATGGTGGATAGAGACGAGGATATTCTTATTGGCGTGAAATCCACGGCAATCTTGTTTGGTGATTTTGACAGGGTGATCACCGCATTTTTACAGCTTTTTGTGGTGTTTGTATTGATGTTAATCGGCTACAAATTTGAAATGGGTATCATCTACTACCTCAGCACCGTAGCCGCTGCGGGATTTTTTGCCTATCAGCAGTTTCTGATTCTGGATAGAAAACCGGAAGCCTGTTTTAAAGCTTTCTTAAATAATAACTGGGTTGGCATGGTGGTATTTATCGGCATCGCCGCCGATTATGCCTTACAAGCTTATTTGGCCCCGGTGAGCTGATCCGCTTATTTAAACGGTAATTGCTGTTCGGCATCCTGTTTATAGGCATGGATAACGTCTTCTTCCTCAGTTAAAAAATGACCTATGGCTGCGGAAAAAGACGCATCGGCAATATAGTGGTTGGAATAGGTATATGTCGGTTCAAAACCCCGTTTGATCTTGTGTTCACCCTGAACACCGGGATCAAAATGTTGCAGTTTATTGGCGATACAATATTCAATACCCTGGTAATAACAGGCTTCAAAGTGCAGGTGATCACATTCTTTAATCGCGCCCCAATAGCGGCCATATAAGGTATCGCTACTTTTAAAATTTAACGCACCTGCAATATATTCACCGTCTAATTCCGCCATCACCAACACCACCTGTTCGGCCATGGTTTGCCCGATTAACTGAAAGAAATGTTGATTCAGATAACCTGTGTGTCCACTGCGCTTGGCATACGTCATCTGATAAAACTGATAAAACTTTTGCCAAATCGACGGCGTAATTTCAGCGCCGCTTAACACCGTTAACGTAATATTTTGCTGAACAACTTTTTGTCGTTCTTTACGTAAGTTTTTTCGTTTTCGGGAAGAGAATGTCTGCAAAAAATCATCAAAGCTATTGAAGCCCCGATTATGCCACTGAAAATGCACCGCCAAACGTGTGGGGGCAGATAAACCCTTAAAAGCATCTGACAGGGCTTTCTCTGGAAATAATAGATGCCAGCCCGAGAGTTGATGCTGCTTAACAACATGTTGTATCGCAGCAAAAACATGTTCATAAATCTCCGCCTGGTTTTGTCCTTCGACGATACACAACCTCTGCCCGGTTGCTGGCGTATACGGAATGGCGGTGATCAGCTTCGGGTAATATTCCAGACCATGACGATCGAAGGCATTGGCCCATTCAAAATCAAAGACGTATTCGCCATAACTATTATTTTTAATATAGGCAGGCATCACCGCCACCAGTTTATTATTGGCGAAAAAAAGGAAGTGCTTAGGCTGCCAGCCCATAGGCGCAGAGACCGCCTGTGACAACTCCAACGCCGATAAAAATTCATGGCGTGTAAACGGATAATCACTACCAGTAATGGCATTCCAGGCTTTGGCATCGATATCCGCGATGGTATTTAAAATCTGAGTTGTTAACATGGTAAAGAAATATTCAAATTGACTTAGGATATTGAATTATTCTTCGTATTTCACGTCAAATTACAAGTATTGATGCCGACTTTTACGGTTATTGAACGTTAAGGAGCCAGCAGGCCATGGAAAACTTATTAATTATCTTAGGTGTTTTAGTTTTGGCCCTGTTTATTATTCTGCCTTTGATAGAAAAAACATCCAAACCTCTTGACCCCGATGATGAAGAACAACAGGCTCAGCTGATGAAAAAAGCCAATATCATGCGTTTTTTGATGATGTTTTTAGCCTTGGCTGCGGCGATTAAATACTTCTTTGTTTAAAAAGTCATGCCGCCGCTCTGCGCCGGCTCTTCTATCAGTGAGTGTATGACAGTGGGGATCAGAAAAATTCGGCATTCGGCGTCTATCGCCAAAGCTTTTTCTTTCTTCCAGTAGCGTTGCTACGGTATTAAATAATAGTGGGCTGGCAGCGGGCATTCCCGCCACGCTTATTGATATTCTGTTCATAACAACCTCAATAATGATACAACCATAAACAGCTAAACAAGAAGGCCAAGAGCGAGGTAATGGTGCTTGGCACTTCTTCTATTGAGTTTAGGTCATATTCGCCATCACGGTATGTTTCAACGATTTTTTTGCCAAATCAATAGGCGATTATTAGCGGGCATTTCAGCATCTTGTAATAACTGTAACCCGGCCGCCTTGGCCAAATCATCCAGCGCTTCAAAATCTCGGATGGCACTTTGGGCATTCTGCGCCTTTAACCATTCATCAAATGCCGCATTACTTTCACTGCTGTAGTGCCCGCCATAATTAAAGGGGCCATAAACCATTAATAGCCCATCAGCCGCAAGGTATTCAGAGATACCAGTAAAAAAGTTTTTGACACTTTCCCAGCTCATAATATGAAAGGTATTGGCGCTAAACATCGCGGTTGCAGGCGGGCTGATGGGCCAGAGAGGCTGATTCACATCCAGCTGCTGTGCCGCTTGAACATTACTTAAGCCACTTTCATCTACCCACTGATTGATGCCGCTAAGGTATTCGGTTTGATCTGACATACACCACGTTAGCCAGGGCATGTTTTCAGCAAAATAAACCCCATGCTGGCCGGTGCCGCTGCCAATCTCAAACACTTGGCTGTGATCTTTTAACAGCGGCTTTAATAAACTAAGAATAACATCTTTATTTCTGTCACAGGCCGGGGCATAAGGTTTAGTCATGGGCTTCAATCCTCGGCATGATCACGCAGAAAAACCCATTCTGTAGCACTCGATTGCTCGGGGCTATAATAATAACCATCACTATCAAAGGCCTTGATCTGTTCCGCCTCGGTTAGCTGGTTTTGGATAATATATGCACTCATTAAACCGCGGGCTTTTTTGGCATAGAAGCTGATCATCTTATATTGGCCATTTTTCCAGTCTTTAAACTGCGGGGTGATGATCTCGGCGTTTAGCTGCTTCTTTTTCACCGCCTTAAAATACTCGTTAGAAGCCAGATTGATCAGGGTTTCGGTTTTTTGCTGCTTTAACTCATCATTGAGTTTTTCGGTGATTTTATCGCCCCAGAAGGCATATAGATTTTTACCTCTGGAGTTTTCAAACCGGCAGCCCATCTCCAGGCGATAAGCTTGCATTAAATCCAGCGGCCTTAGCAGGCCATAAAGCCCGGATAATATACGTAATTTTTTTTGCGCAAATTCAAAATCGGCGGCCGAGAAGTTTTCTGCCGCCATGCCTTGATAGACATCTCCCTTAAAAGCCAAGATCGCTTGCTTGGCATTCTCGGTATCAAAGGGCTGCTGCCAATTCAGGAAGCGGCCAAAGTTTAAATCAGCCAGTTTCGGTGAAATTTTCATCAGGCTTTCGATTGCCGGTGGGCTTAGCTCCCTAACCTCATCGATTAAAACCTGACTATCATCAAGAAAATCCGGCTGCGTAAAAACCTGGGTAGGCACAGGGCTTTCGTAATCCATAGACTTGGCGGGAGAAATCACTAATAACATGGCATTATTCCATTACAGCGGTAAATCGAAGCAGGGTTATTTGGCTAGATAGTCATGCCACCAGTTTAATGGTGTTTCACCATCTACCGGGTCATAAACATTGGCGTATAACCACACCGCATCATCACGGCCTTGCAACGCCTGATTAAAGGCTTTTTCAATCGCATCAAAGCCCTTTTTTATATGGATGTTGTATACCAGGGAACGTTCATTCTCATAATCCAGATCGGGATTAAGATCTTTTAAATACGGTTCAAGGCGCTGTTTAATCACCGCGGCATCGTCTTTGGCCATCACTCTTATAGCTAAATTACCGCCATGTGTTTCTACTTCAAACTGGCCGGCTGCATAGGTTCTCACCACATCGTCTTTTACCGCGCCACGGGCAAATAGCGGGCTGTGTAATAGGCGATAACAACCATCACCTACCGCAACGGCACGTATATCTTCATAGACAAAATCACCATCTTTACGTTGGCCAGCCAGTAAATGGATTACTGTTTCTTCAGCGGGTGAAGCCATAGTTTCCTCGAATAAAACCGTCGTGTTTAAATAAAAAAGCGATTATAACGTATTTCTCACCCTTTCTTGTATCTCAGCGGTACGAGTTTTAGAATGGCGGCTTAATAAAAAACATAAGCCCTACGCCGCCACATGAACACGCTGATCATTCTTTTAGAAAAACCCGGACTCTGGGCCGGTAAAGCCTCAGCCTGGTTATTATTGCTGATGATGTTATGCAGCTGCCTGGTGGTTGTATTACGTTATGGTTTTAGCATCGGTTTTATTGCGTTGCAGGAGGCAGTTAATTACCTTCATGCCACGGCTTTCCTGTTAGGCTGTGCGTATACTCTGCAGCAAAATGAACATGTACGTGTGGATATCTTTTATCAACGTTTTAATACTAGACAGAAAGCCTGGGTAGATGCACTAGGTGTTTTGATCTTTTTATTACCCTTCACTTTTTTCCTGCTGTTCTGTGGCTGGACTTTCTTCCAGAATGCCTGGCAGATCAAAGAATCGTCACCCGAACCCGGCGGTCTGGCCTTTTTATATCTGTATAAAGGCCTAATTCCGCTGGCGATGTTGTTAATTATTCTGCAAGCCACAGAGCTGTTTTTAAGCTGTGTTAACACCTTAATCTTTACACCCAGCAGCGAGGGCTAATCATGGAATATATGCCACTTTATCTGTTTGCGGTGATCTGCCTGTTTTTAATGCTGGGGTTTCCAGTCGCCTTTACATTGGCCGGTACGGCATTGGCCTTTGCCGCCTTTGGTATCACCCAGGGTGTATTTGATCCCGGTTTTATCCTGGTGATGCCCGAACGTTTATTTGGCATCATGGAAAATATCACATTAATGGCCGTGCCATTATTTGTATTGATGGGTGTGTTATTGGAGAAATCCAAGATCGCCGAACAACTACTAGGCAATATGGCTTTATTGATGCGTGGAGTACCCGGCGGTTTGGGTATTTCAGTGGTCATTGTTGGCATGTTATTGGCCGCAAGTACCGGTATTGTGGGCGCAACGGTGGTGACAATGGGGCTGATTTCTCTACCCAGCATGTTAAAAAATAATTATTCACCGGCCTTAGCCACTGGCACCATCTGTGCCACTGGCACTTTAGGGCAGATCATTCCCCCCTCTATAGCGCTGGTTTTATTGGGCGATGTGTTATCCACAGCTTATCATCAGGCGCAAATTCAGATGGGCATATTCAGCCCCAAGACCATCTCCGTAGGGGATTTATTTATGGGTGCCATCATTCCCGGTTTATTACTGGTGGTTTTCTATTGCGCCTATATCTTATTCACCACCCGTGGCAATACCGAGATTACCGTTGAACAACCCGATGATGACCTCAACACCTTGCATTTGATCAAAGGTTTAATTGCGCCTATCTCACTGATCTTTGTGGTTTTGGGTTCTATCCTGGCAGGTGCGGCAACACCCACAGAGGCCGCCGGTGTTGGTGCCTTGGGTGCGCTTATTTTGGCGTTATTTTCCGGTAATATGCAGCGCGATACATTAAATGAGGCACTGCAGACGACACTTAAAGTCACCAGCATGGTGTTTATGATTCTGATTGGCGCGGCGATGTTTTCTCTGGTTTTCCGGGGTTTTGGCGGCGATGAACTGGTTAGGGCGGGTTTTGAATTCTTACCCGGGGGTAAGTTTGCGGCGATTGCGGTGGTGATGCTGCTGATATTTTTACTCGGTTTTATCCTCGATTTTATCGAGATCACCTTTGTTGTGGTGCCAATTGTTGGGCCTATATTACTGATGATGGGCATAGACCCGGTATGGTTGGGCATAATGATTGCACTAAACCTACAAACCTCATTCCTGACCCCACCGTTTGGTTTTGCGCTGTTTTATCTTCGTGGCGTCGCACCGCCAGAAGTAAAAACCACGGATATCTATAAAGGCGTTTTACCGTTTATTCTCATCCAGCTGGCCTTACTGCTATTGCTGGTGTTGCAGCCTAAGCTGGTAACTTGGCTGCCAAATCAGGTTTTTAATTAATCCAAAAAGCCGGATTAAACTAACCGGCTTCAATCTCATTCAACTGTTCCTGCAGTTCAAACCATTGCATTTCCAGTTCTTCCATATCGGTTTGAAAACTGGATTCATCGGCCAACAGCGATTGCAGTTGTTTTTTATTTTCGCCATCGTAAATCGAGCTATCCGCCAGCTGATCCCTTACGTTTGTTAACTCCAGCTCGGCCTTGGCCATTTTCTTTTCGATATTTTTAATTTTATTGGTGATAGGGGCTAATAAGCTGCGTTTTTGCGCGGCTTGCTGACGCTGTTGCTTTTTATCCACCGCCACTTCGCCCACCACAGCGGTTTTTTTATCGGAGTTTGACGTATTCGCTATTTGCTCATTTCTATAAGCATAATAATCGCTGATATCACCATCAAACTCGCTTAAGTGTTGATTCTCCAATAACCAGAACTCATCGACGCAGTTGCGTAATAAATACCTATCATGTGATACCAGAATCACCGCGCCTTCAAATTTTTGCAGCGCCTCGGCCAAGGCCTCACGCATCTCAATATCCAGATGGTTGGTGGGTTCATCCATTAAGAGCAGATTCGGTTTTTGCCAAGCAAGCACCGCCAGCGCCAAACGCGCTTTTTCTCCACCGGAGAAGTTCTCTATAGACTCTGTCGCCATATCACCGAAGATCTTAAACGAACCTAAAAAATCGCGTATCGATTGCTCGGTGGCTTTTGGCGTTAAGCGCTGTAAATGTAGAATCGGGCTGGCATTAACATCTAAAGCTTCTAATTGATGCTGGGCGAAATAACCAATTTTTAGATGTTCAGACGTTACCACCTCACCGGCTTGCGGCGCTAAATCACCCACAATGGTTTTGATTAATGTCGATTTACCACAGCCGTTAGAACCTAAAAGCCCCACTCTAAGACCGGGGGAGATGCTCAATTTGCAGTTTTTTAAGGTTATATTATTTTCATAACCCACATCCACCTTAAACCAATTGACCAACGGGCTGCCGGTTTTATCGGCATGCGGAATATTAAACTGGTAAGGTGATTTTTCTCTGACCGCACCCACCATCTGCATTCTTTCCAGCGCTTTAATACGACTTTGGGCCTGTTTGGCTTTAGTGGCCTGGGCCCGAAATCTATCGATAAAGCGCTGTAAGTCTTTGGCTCTGGCCTGCTGTTTAATATGAATGCTTTGCTGCTGCTCCAGCTTCTCGGCCCTTTGGCGTTCAAAATCGGAATAACTGCCGTTGTATATATTGATTTTGCAGTCTTCGATATGGGCGATATGATCCACCGCCGCATCGATAAAATCTCTATCATGCGATATTAATAATAAACTGCCCTGATACTGTTTTAACCACTGCTCCAGCCATTGAATCGCTTCCATATCCAAATGGTTGGTAGGCTCATCGAGTAATAATAAATCACTGGGACAAATCAAGGTTTGGGCCAAATTTAAACGAATACGCCAGCCACCGGAAAACTCAGCCACACGTTTGTCGAAGTCTTCGGTTTTAAAACCCAGGCCTGCTAAAATTTGTTCGGCGCGGTAATCCACCGTATAAGCATCCAGCGCATCCATATCGGCATGTATATGCGCTAGTGCGTTGTTATCATCCTTGGCCTCCGCCACTTTAAGCTGTTCTTGCAATCGGCGTAATTGATGAAAACCATCAATTACATAGTCGCGGGCATTACGCTCTATCGCCTCAACTTCTTGGGCCATATGTGCGATACGCAGGTCTTTGGGAATATCCACATCACCGGCATCGGTTTGCATATTACCTAAAAGAACCTGAAACAAGGTGGATTTACCACAGCCATTTTGGCCGATTAACGCAAAACGCTGGCCGCTGTGAATTCGCAGGCTGGTAGTCTCAAACAAAGACTTGCCGCTACGCTGTAAAGAAATTTCGTTTAAAGTGATCATGCCGGCATTTTACGTGTAAGCTGGCTAATTCGATACAGGAAACTTCGCCTAATTCATGTCTCACCTTCAAGCCACAGGCTACGAATTAAATAACCCTTTTTGGCAACGCGCCGGTGAAATCTACGCCATAAACAATATCGCGCCTTTATTGCTTCAACTGCAAGATCAATATCAGCTCAACGTCTGTTTTATCTTATGGCTTTTATGGTTGGAAGAATCTTCTGTTTATATTGATTTACCCAACTTAAATGAGGCAAAGCAGCTTGCCTCAAGGTTTGAAAAAAAGTGCATAATCCCGGTGCGAAAAAGCCGCAGGGCGCAGAAAGAACTAGCGCTTAATGATGTAATTTATCAACAAACAAAATCATTGGAATTAGCATTAGAACAAGAACTTATTGCTATACTTTATAGGTTCAGTAAGAATCACTCTCTTGCAGAAAATTCGACGTTAAAACTCGGTTTTATGGCTGCAATTCAATCTTTATATAGACCTGAGCAACAGGCTATCGCACAGCAGATTTATCAACTAACCAGGACGTAACATGGCTAAAAACAAGGAAATTTCCATCTTTTGGATGGTGGTGAAGTTTGTCACCCCGGTGGTTGTATTGCTTTCATTTATTCCCAGCCCCAACGGCAAACCGTTTATCGACTGGAGCGATATGATGCCCAGCCCGGCGTTGCAAAATCAGATTGGTAATATCATCAATGTGGATATGTCTAACTTATCCACAGCCTTCATCAAAAACACCTTTAGCGAAAGTAAAACCACGGTGTATAAGTGGAAGGATGCCAAAGGACAATGGCATTTTTCGGAAGAAAAACCCCAGCATTTAAAAGCCGAAACACTGACGATAAGTAATAAATTGAATCGCCTGCCACCACCACCTGAACTACCTAGCGCCGCAAAGACCACTAATACAAATACCACCGTTTCTACATCCATACCCACCGGTCTGCCCTATGGCAATATTACGCAGCTAATCAAGGATGCCAAGAATTTACAGAATGTCGCCGATGAGCGCGCAGCAAAACTTAATAATCTATAAATTTCGTGTTTTTGTGCTACTTTTCTCACTGTAAACACTGTACCCAGGCCTCAGGATTGATACACTAGAGGCCTATTTTTAAAATTCACAAATTTTATCACCATTGGAGATATCATGAAGAAGATCGTTTTAGCGGGTGTTGTTGCCGCATCGGTTGCGTTAGTAGCCTGTAATGAAAAAACTGATACTAAAGCCGCTACTGTTGCTCTGGATAGCAACCTTTCTAAAGTTAGCTACGGTATTGGTTTAAATATCGCGCAAAACTTCAAACAACAAAAACTGGAATTAGATAAAGCCGCTTTTGATAAGGGTTTAACTGACGGTTTCTCTGAAGCAGAGCCTGCGTTAAAGCAAGAAGATATCATGGCTGCTATGCAAGAATTCCAAAAACAGCAACAAGAAAAAATGTTAGCTGAACGCAAGCAAGCTGAAGATTCCAACAAAACTGACGGTGAAAAATTCCTGACTGAAAACAAAGCCAAAGAAGGCGTTGTAACTACAGACAGCGGTTTACAATACAAAGTGATCACTGCTGGTGAAGGTACAAAGCCGACTGCAGCTGACACGGTTGTTGTTCATTACCGTGGTACGTTAATCAACGGTGAAGAATTCGATAGCTCTTATAGCCGTAACCAACCTGCAACCTTCGGTGTTGGCAGCGTGATTCCAGGCTGGACCGAAGCATTACAGTTAATGGCCGTCGGTTCTAAATACGAATTAGTCATTCCAGCTGAATTAGCTTATGGTGCGGGCGGTGCGGGTGCTAAAATCGGCCCAAACTCTACCTTAGTATTTGAAGTTGAATTACTTGAAATTGCTAAAAAAGACGAAGCTAAGAAAGAAGGTTAATTCTTCTTAGCAGACTTAAAAAGCGGCTTTAATTGCCGCTTTTTTTGTGCCTGCGATTTAGTTTTACCTAAACTGAAAGTGTTGCAAATGGAGGGAATTCTTCAAAGAGATAATCCGCATCTTGATTTACTTCTTCCTGGGCACGTGGTTTTTGCATCATTTCCCGTGTTGCCGTTACCTGCCAAACGACCTTGTTAGAATGTAAATCCAGAATATTGACCCGTAATATACCGTGCTTTTTCTGCTCATCGGCGAGACTAATTTGTGCATTAACCGGATTATCAACTCCATTTAACGCCTTTGTTTCTCTAGCCTTACTGACCAATATATACTGAATCTCCAAATCTGGATCTTTTGCGGTCTCTAACATGCCTTTACTGGTCAAAGCGGCTCTAAATGCTTCTTCTAAAATTTCGACTTTATGAAAATTTTCTTCAGCAACTTTAACTTTACGTAAGCGGTAGGTTTCATATTCTGAGAAATTTGCCAACTCGTCATAACTTACATTTTTTCTTAATGTTGTGGTCTTGTTAGAGCCTTCTAAACGAAAGCGTAAAGACAGGTTATTTTTAGAATCAGCATGATTTAACGCTTCTATTTCTGTTATTTTTTTCTGATCAACCAGATCATATAACGCATCATCAAAGGTTTTACAGCCAACTTCACTGGATTGTGTAATAGCCTCTTTCAGTTTATCAACATGCCCTTTAGCAATTAAATCTTTGATATACGGTGTATCTAACATAACCTCTATAGCTGCTATACGCTTTCCATTAATGCCGATAGGAAGACGCTGAGAAATAACCGCTCGTAAGTTCAAGGATAAATCTTGTAACACTTGTTTATGCGCATCATCCGGATAAAAACCCAAAATTCTATCGATAGCCTGATTGGCATTATTGGCATGTAATGTACTAATACATAAATGTCCGGTTTCCGCATAAGCCAGCGCACTTTTCATGGTTTCTCTATCACGGATTTCACCAATTAAAATAACATCGGGCGCTTCGCGCATGGCATTTTTTAACGCAACTTCAAAACTGGCGGTATCTATACCTACTTCACGTTGATTAACTAAGGATTTTTTATGCTCATGTACAAATTCAACCGGATCTTCAATGGTTAAAATATGACTGCTGCTATGGCTATTACGGTGATCTATCATCGCCGCCAGGCTTGTCGATTTACCCGTGCCCGTACCACCCACCATCAAAATCAAACCACGTGGTAACATGATTAAATCTTCTAATAACGCAGGAAGACCTAAACTTTCTAAACTCGGTATTTCGGCCTGAATATATCGGGCGACTAAGGCAATATCGCCCATTTGTCGGAACAAGTTTAAACGGAAGCGGCCAATTCCCTTGATACGTAGTGCAATATTTAATTCTGAACACGATTCAAACGTAGAGATTTGTTCATCCGTTAATACCGAATGGGTTAATTCATAAACCTGTGGTGCAGTTAAGCGTTTATCATCTAACGGTTTAATAACACCTTCACTCTTAATACACACAGGTGCATTAACCGATAGAAACAGATCTGAACCCTGCTGATTAACTAATTGTTCTAGATAACTGGATAATTCCATTTTCAATTTCCTATTTATTCCCGACTCGGCCTTTTTTGTAATTTACGCTGCAACGTTCTTCTATGCATATTCAATTGTTCGGCGGTACGGCTGATATTGCCATCACAGTCTTTTAATACCCTCTGTATATGCTCCCACTCCAGGCGTTTCGCCGACAACGGTTTTTCATTGATGTTTTCACCATTTTTCCTACCGTTATAATATAGGCTGAAAATCTCATCTAAGCTTACCGGCTTTGGTAAATAATCATCAGCACCTTGTTTAATCGCCTCTACCGTTGTCGCTATGCTGGCATAACCGGTCACGATCACTATTTTAGCTTGTTGCTGAAATTTTCTTGCATGACCTATCGCTTGTAATGAGGTTTCTGATTCCAGTTTTAAATCCATTAAGATCAAATCATAACATTGGCCATTTTCCAGCAATGGCTTAAATTCAGATAAATCTTGGGCCCATGTTATAGCGTGGCTCCTTTTTTTCACAAGACGCATAAAAACCAAAGCATAATCTTCATCATCTTCTAATAATAAAATATTTAAAGAATGTTTCTTCATACCAAAATATCTGATTGCTTAAATTTCACTGTGGTTATCACACCCGCTTCGCCATTAGCTATTTGTAATCGCCCCTGCAGACGTTCGATAGAGGCATTTGCCAGATAATAGCCTATACCTAAACCCTCACGACTAGATTCAACCGGTTGCACACCTAACTGTTTTAATAACCCCTCATCTATAGACTTTCCATCATGGCTTATTTTAATAATATAAAAACCAGCTTGGCTAAAAGCCTTTAAATGGACTTTTTTATCGGCAGCTTCAACTGCATTATTGATTAATGCTAATAAAGCCTGATTTAATAAACGTGAACTTTTAATTTTATGTTTTTCATCGGTTAAAATAGTTACTTCTGCAGCAGGTTTGATTAATAAAAGCTCCTGGTTTAATTGTTTAAAATATTCATTTTCTGCAATATCTTTGATCACTTCATTTTCAAAGTCTACCGACTTTAATAAACCTAGTGCTTTTTTACAGCGGGAAATTTGTTTTTTAATCAGCTGCGCATTTTGGCCATTATCTTCATCCACTAACATTTCAATAGTTGATAGAGGTGTGCCTAAATCATGAGTTATATTTGCCGCCATGGTACCCAACATAACGATCTGTTCTGATCTCACGGTTTCTTCTTTGAAGTTTGCAATCGCCTGATCTTTTTCTCTTAGCTGTCGGCTCAACAAATAAATAACCATCATCATAATCAACGCATTAAATAAAAATAAAACCCACATGCCCCATAAGTGCCATTCAAACATATGTGCATGATCGGTAGCCGTTTGAGTATTCATCATGAATGTATAAAGCAACATCATTATCACTAACAAGCTGCCTGAATATAAACGCGGCAGACTCAGGGCGGCGATGGATAAAAGAACCAACAAATAACTGATCGCAGGATTCATAGAGCCACCTGATGCCTGCAATAAAAGAAACCACAGGCCTGTATCTAACAGCAGCTGAGTAAAAATTATTTTTACCGTGATGTTCTGCTTAATACTTAGAAAACCGATAAGACTAAAAAGAACCGCCAGAACCGCACACAACATGAGCTGCGGCCAACTCACAACCATTTGCAGGGTATGTAATTGCAGCCATTCAGCCATGGCAAACAGCAGAATAACGCTGAAGCAAGCGATCAAGCGCAGCAAAGCCAATATTTTCCAGGTGGCCTGCTGCTCGGTTAAAGCATAATTATGGCGTGGGGAGAGGTATTTAAAAATTGAGATCATAAACATAGTTTAAATCAGCTAAGCCAATAACAGCAATGTGACATGATGTCACAACTTATTCATTTTGGTTATATAAACAAAAGCTTCTAGACTATTTTTATTCATTTCCATCACATTTTATTATAAGTAACTGCAATCCTTTGTTTTCTAACTGTTTTAATGAATAAACAATCAATGTATGCATTTTGTATCCAAGATTGAACATTTTTTATTCAACACTATAATGTGACGCAATTAACATTATCTCTTTTTGTCTTTAGGTTTCAAATGCAATCATTTCGTTCGTATAAGCTCGCAACACTTCGCTTAACCTCTTTGCTTATCGATGATCGCATTCATACCAACCAAAACGCTATCGATAAAATCAAATCCGGCTTGAAATATAAAGCCCGATCAGTGGTTTTTTTCTGGTCACTTTTTATCAGCGCTTTTTTTGCGTTGCTGGTTCTTTTTACGACAAGTGATCTGCAGTGCTCGCTATATACTTTTTTCGCTTTTGTCAGCATCTCGCTGGCGGTTACTTTTATTCCAGCCATCATCAATAAACTGATTGCTTCTCATCGATACCGCCAAGCTTTTGCTAAAATCGCTGAATATGAGCAGGATTCACATGCCGCACAAACTGGAGCAGGACGTTATCAACAGCATCTAGAAATTAATAACGGCCCTGGTTTTATTTGCCTTTATCGTGATGTGATTTTAGCCGATAATTTTGAATCTGAGATTCCGATTAAAAATCGACAGGATATGCTTGAGGCTTCTGAAAATGGATTCGGGAAAAACATTGATCTGTATAGTTATGCCAATCTTCTCAACACGCTTAAGCAACAGGGGATAACGGACTCTTCCAGTATTGCTGATACCATAGCAGGGCAATCTGATGATAAAGCGTGCTTGGCATATACCGATTTAATCTGTGATCATTTTGAAGATACATCTTTATCACAGTTACATATCAGCGCCTTAATTGGATTACACTGCCATTCAAACTTTCATTTAGAAAGTTTTGATACCGATATTAATGAAAGCTGGGATTTATCTAATAAAATATTTAATGATAGCCTTAGTCGTCAAACTGAAAACCTAAGCAGGCATATTAATGCCTACCAATCACTTAAAAATTCACAGCTACTTGATGTAGCTGTGTAGTGATTCTGATTTTTCCGTTTGCATAAAAAAGGCGTCTTGAAAAGACGCCTTTTTTAATTTATAAGCAAGAACTCTATTATTCAACGGTTACCGATTTTGCCAAATTTCTGGGTTGATCCACATCCGTACCTTTTAATAAAGCCACATGATACGACAATAATTGTAACGGTATCGTGTAAACGATAGGTGCCAATACATCCGGCATGCTGGGCAAGTTAATAACGGTGATATCATCGGTATTGCTAAAGCCAGCATGTTGATCGGCAAATACAAATAACTTACCTCCTCTTGCGGCGACTTCTTCCAGGTTTGATTTCAGTTTCTCTAATAACTCATCATTGGGAGCCACTGCAACAATCGGCATATTCTCATCAACCAGGGCCAAGGGGCCATGTTTTAACTCGCCTGCAGGATACGCCTCAGCATGTATATAAGAAATTTCTTTTAGCTTCAACGCACCTTCCATCGCTACCGCATGCATAGCGCCACGGCCAAGAAATAATGCATTTTGTTTATCGGCAAAACATTCAAACACTTTTGCTATTTCTTTATCTAATGCTAAAGCTTGTTCTACAAGTTCCGGTAATTGATTTAAAGCTTGAATAATTTCTTTTTCTTGCGCTTTTGACATACCGTTATTATTTTTTGCTAAATAAACGCTTAATAATAAAAAAGCGGTTAGCTGTGTGGTAAATGCTTTGGTTGAAGCAACGCCTATTTCTGGCCCGGCTAATGTCATTAATGCAATATCAGATTCTCTAACCAAAGAACTCTGAGCAACATTACAAATTGTCATCGTAGCGACATAACCCAAGGTTTTAGCTAATCGTAAAGCCGCTAATGTATCTGCGGTTTCACCCGATTGTGATACCGTTAATAATAATGAATTAGGCTGAACCACCATCTTGCGGTAGCGGAATTCACTGGCGACTTCTACCGAGCAACGTATATTTGCGTAAGCTTCAATCCAGTATTTTGCTACGGTTGCAGCATGATAGCTGGTACCGCAGGCCACAATCTGAACTGACTGAATACCTATTAAGGCTTCTTTGGCTTTAACCCCAAACGATTCATCTAACAAACATTCATCCGTAATTCGGCCTTCTAAGGTCTTACGAATAACGGCGGGCTGCTCATAGGTTTCTTTGAGCATAAAATGCTTATATTCACCTTTATCTGCGGCTGCGGCCGCTTCGGTAATTTGGGTTTGCTCGCGGGTGACTTCTTTGCCATCTGCATAGATGGTGAAACCGTCTAAACGAATTTCGGCAATATCACCTTCTTCAAGGTAGACAAACCTATCGGTTACCTGACGTAAAGCTAATTGATCAGAGGCGATAAAGTTTTCATCAATACCTACACCAATCACCAGAGGGCTGCCACTTCTGGCAACGATGATTTTTCCATCATCGCGCTTATCAATAACCGCTAAACCATAGGCGCCTTTTAATTGAGGGATGGTTTTATTCACCGCATCTAATAGATTATCTGCAGTTTTTAGATTTTTATGAATAAGATGTACAATCGTCTCTGTATCGGTTTCAGATAGAAATTCATAACCGTCTTTTTTTAATTCTTCTCTTAGCTGTTCATAGTTTTCAATGATGCCATTATGCACAACAGCTATTTCATTATTAGAACTATGTGGATGGGCATTCTCTTCACAGGGCTTGCCATGTGTTGCCCAACGTGTATGAGCAATACCTGTAGTTCCGCTGACATTTTCTTCTTTGGCAGCGTTATCCAGATTGATAACTTTGCCTTCACGTTTACAGATGTTCAGATTTTTATCGGCATCAATCACGGCTAATCCGGCAGAATCATAACCCCGGTATTCAAGCCGATATAAACCTTCAATTAAAATGTTTGTCACGTTACGACTTGCTACAGCACCTACTATTCCACACATATTATTTCTTCCTAGGTCTGGTCCAGCCAGATATATTTCTTTGCTTGGCTCTTGTTACTGCCAGTTCGTTTGCCGGTACATCTAATCCAACCGTTGAACCCGCACCTACGGTTGCGGTATGTCCGATTTTAACCGGTGCAACCAGGGAGGTGTTGGAACCAATAAAGGCATTATCTTCGATGATTGTCTGATGTTTATTGACGCCATCATAGTTACAGGTGATGGTACCAGCGCCAATATTGACATCTTTGCCGATCAACGCATCGCCGATATAACTCAGGTGATTAACCTTACTGCCTTGACCAATTTTTGATTTTTTGGTTTCTACAAAATTACCAATTTTAACACCTTCTGCCAACTCTGTTGCCGGACGTAAACGTGCATAAGGGCCGATAACACAGGCATTCGCAATAATTGCATCTTCGATAATACAGTTAGCCTTGATTTCAACATCATTGCCGATAGTCACTTTTTTACCGATTTCACCAATTATACAGTTGGCTGCAATGCTGACGTTATCCCCAAGAATGACTTCACCCTGGAAAATACAGTTCACATCAATAGAGACATCTTGGCCTACGGATACAGTGCCACGCACATCAATTCTTGCGGGGTCTATTAATGTTACACCTGCCACCATCAACGCTTCAGCTTGTCTTGCCTGATAGGCTCGCTCAAGGGCGGATAATTGTTGTTTATCATTCACACCTTGTACTTCAATGTCATCATTGATACATAAGGCATCTACACCAACACCATTGGCGACACTCATGGCAATAATATCGGTTAGATAATATTCACCTTGGGCATTTTGGTTAGATAATTGGGGGAGGTAAGCTTTAAGTTCTGCGGTTTTAATCGCTAGGATACCGGTATTCACTTCTTTAACAGCCAGTTGCTCAGCATTGGCATCTTTCTGCTCAACAATAGCCACAACGTTTTTATTTTCATCTCGAATGATGCGTCCATAACCTGTTGAATCGACTAACTCTACGGTTAATAGCGCCATGGTGTTTGCAGTGACTTTTTCTAATAACGCCTTTAAGGTTTCTTTTTTAACGAGAGGCACATCGCCATATAAAATCAGGCTTATTGAATCATTATCTATAAACGGCATAGCCATATCTACCGCATGGCCCGTGCCTAATTGTTCAGTTTGCATAACCCATGAAGCGACATCTGTATTTTCAAAACGGGATTTAACTTCATCCGCACCGTGGCCAATAACCACATGGGTTCGGCTATTCGCTAAGGCTTTAGCCGTCTCAAGTACATGGGCGAGTAGTGGTTTGGCTGCCAGAGGTTGTAATACTTTGGGAAGTTTGGATTTCATTCTGCTGCCTTTGCCTGCAGCGAGAATGATGATATCAATATTATTTTTCACAATGCCATCTGTTCTTTTTAATAAGTGTCCATTCTACGTTTTTTTAGCTTTTTTTTCTAAACTTTTACGCCAAAAAAAAGGGTAGCTTTCGCTACCCTTGGTATTTTTTTGGCTGAATAATTACTATCTACTACGTAATTTATTCACGGCACGAATCTGTGCCGTTAATTCAGCTAACTCAGCAGCAGCACGAGAATAATCAAACTCGCCTGATTGATTTGTTATTGCATGTTCTGCATTCTCTTTGGCCTGTTTTATCGCAGCTTCATCAATATCATCAGCGCGTAAAGCAGTATCAGCAAGAATCGTAATCTTGTTAGGTTGTACTTCAAGGAATCCACCGGATACGTAGAAAACCTCTTCTTCACCACCTTGTTTGATTACACGTACAGGACCAGGAATCAAATTTGTTAGTAGAGGTACATGCCCATATTGGACACCCAAATCACCTAACGCACCTGTTGCAATAACCATTTCAACCAATCCACCAAAGATTGATTTTTCTGCGCTAACAATGTCGCAGTGTACGGTCATAACCATAGTCTTAACCTTTTAACTAAGAGCCCTTACAGGCTCTTTGCTTTCTCAACAGCTTCTTCGATTGTACCAACCATCAGGAAAGCCTGCTCTGGTAGGTCATCGTAATCACCAGCAAGGATAGCCTTGAAGCTAGCGATGGTGTCAGCCATTTTAACGTATTTACCGTCTTGACCGGTGAAAACCTTCGCAACGTTAAACGGTTGAGAAAGGAATTTTTCGATCTTACGTGCACGTTGTACAAGTAACTTATCTTCTTCAGACAGTTCGTCCATACCCAGGATAGCGATGATGTCTTTCAGCTCTTTATAACGCTGAAGAACATTCTGTACACCACGAGCTACATTATAATGCTCTTGACCGACGATCAATGGATCCAGCTGACGTGAGCTTGAATCTAATGGATCGATCGCAGGATAAATACCCTTAGAGGCGATGTCACGTGACAATACAACGGTTGAATCCAAATGCGCAAACGTGGTTGCTGGTGCTGGATCGGTTAAATCATCTGCTGGCACGTATACCGCTTGAATCGAGGTAATAGAACCGGCTTTGGTAGAAGTGATGCGTTCTTGCAGAACACCCATTTCTTCTGCCAGAGTTGGCTGATAACCTACCGCTGAAGGCATACGGCCTAACAGTGCAGATACTTCGGTTCCGGCAAGGGTATAACGATAGATGTTATCGATAAATAACAATACGTCTTTACCATCATCACGGAATTTCTCAGCCATGGTCAATCCGGTTAAAGCAACACGTAAACGGTTTCCTGGTGGCTCATTCATCTGGCCATAAACCATTGCTACTTTAGAATCGCTAGGTGTCTCAAGGTTTACAACACCCGCTTCCTGCATCTCAAAGTAGAAATCGTTACCCTCACGGGTACGCTCACCAACACCTGCGAATACAGATAAACCACTGTGCTCGGTTGCGATGTTGTTGATCAATTCCATCATGTTTACGGTTTTACCTACACCGGCACCACCAAATAACCCAACTTTACCACCCTTGGCGAATGGACAAATCAGATCGATAACCTTGATGCCTGTTTCTAACAGATCGTCAGAAGCAGATAACTCATCATAAGCAGGCGCTTTGGAGTGAATAGAGCGACGCTCTTTTTCACCGATAGGGCCACACTCATCGATAGGGTCACCTAATACATCCATGATACGTCCCAGGGTTTCTACACCTACTGGTACTTGGATAGGCTTTTGGGTATTGGTTACTTCTAAACTACGGCGTAAACCATCTGAAGCACCCATTGCAATTGTTCTAACAATACCATCACCCAGCTGCTGCTGAACTTCTAAGGTAGTGTTTGATTCAGTTACGATTAAGGCATCATATACCTGTGGCACAGCATCACGAGGAAATTCCACGTCGATAACCGCCCCGATAATTTGTACGATACGTCCGATACTCATTTCCGGTTCCTCTCAAAATTTAAACTTGTTTTGTATGTGAAGCCTAGGCTTCAAATACGCTAATTACTTTTACAACTGCTTTAAACCGCTGCTGCACCACTGACGATCTCGGAAATTTCCTGAGTGATCGCCGCTTGTCGTGCGCGGTTATAAATCGTTTGCAATTCATCGATGATGTCACCGGCATTGTCGGTCGCACTTTTCATCGCCATCATCCTAGCTGCTTGCTCACAGGCACCGTTTTCTACAACAGCTTGATATACCTGAGATTCGATATAACGCAGTAACAGGCCATCCAGTAAATCTTTCGCTTCGGGTTCATATAAATAATCCCAGCTATGCGCTTTTTTACTTTCTTCATCGGCCTGTAATGGTAACAATTGCTGAATTCGAGGGGTTTGAGTCATTGTATTCACATACTCATTACCCACTAAAAACAGTTTATCAATTTGCCCATCTGTAAAAGCTTCAAGACTAACTTTTACTGCACCAATCAGGTCTGTAACCGCAGGCGCTTCGCCTAGGTCTTTTGCCGCAGCACTGATATTTGCTGCATAACCACCAAAAAAGGAGGCGGCTTTTGAACCGATAGTACAAATTTCTACAGCAACACCATCATTTTCATATTCCTGCATAGCGGCGATTACTTTTCTGAACAAGTTCGAGTTCAGACCACCACATAGGCCACGATCAGATGACACTACAATAAAGCCAACACGTTTTACTTCACGCTCTTGCATATATGCGTGATTGTATTCCGGTGTTGCGTTTGCTACATGTCCGATTACCGAGCGGATACTGCTTGCGTAGGGTTTACCCACCTGCATGCGTTCCTGAGCTTTACGCATCTTACTCGCTGCAACCATTTCCATGGCTGAAGTGATTTTTTGCGTGCTCTTGATGCTCGTAATCTGCGTACGTATTTCTTTGCCACCAGCCATCTTTAAACCCCTTCGCTTCTAACAAATTAAAACACGTCAGAAGCAACAAAGCAGAGACTCAATGAGCCTCTGCTAATAAATTACCAGGTTTGTGTTGCTTTGAACTTCTCAACCGCTGACTTGAAAGTGCCTTCGATTTCGCCGTTCCAGCTACCTGTCGCATTGATATCTTTCATCAGTTCGCCGTGTTCGGCATCCATGTAAGATAATAATGCCGATTCGAAGTCCAAGACTTTTGCCACTTCGATATCGCTTAAGTAACCTTCGTTCGCAACATACAGTACCACACCCATTTGCGCCGTGCTTAATGGAGCATATTGCTTTTGCTTCATTAATTCAGTTACACGTTCACCGTGGTTTAACTGCGCTTTGGTTGCATCATCAAGATCAGATGCAAACTGTGAAAACGCCGCCAGTTCACGATATTGCGCCAGAGCGGTACGAATACCACCAGCTAATTTCTTAACGATTTTGGTCTGTGCTGAACCACCAACGCGTGATACCGATACACCGGCGTTCATTGCTGGACGTACGCCTGCATTAAACATGTCAGTTTCTAGGAAGATCTGACCATCGGTAATAGAGATAACGTTAGTTGGTACAAACGCTGAAACATCACCTGCCTGAGTTTCGATAATAGGTAGAGCGGTTAAAGAACCGGTTTTACCTTTTACTTCACCGTTGGTAAATTTCTCAACATAGGCTGCAGATACACGAGAAGAACGTTCCAATAAACGAGAATGTAAATAGAATACATCCCCTGGATATGCTTCCCTACCTGGAGGTCTACGTAATAACAAAGAGATTTGACGGTAAGCCCAAGCTTGTTTAGTTAAATCATCAAAGATGATCAACGCATCTTCGCCACGGTCACGGTAATATTCACCCATGGTAGAACCGGCAAAAGGAGCCAAGAACTGCATAGATGCTGGATCAGCTGCGGTAGCCGCAACAATGGTGGTATATTCCATTGCGCCGTGTTCTTCCAGTTTACGCACGACGGCGGCTACTGAAGATGCTTTCTGACCGATAGCAACATAAACACATTTAATGCCTGAGCCTTTTTGGTTTATGATCGCATCGATAGCGATAGCGGTTTTACCTACTTGACGGTCACCAATGATTAATTCACGTTGACCACGACCTACAGGTACCATTGCGTCAACACACTTCAGACCCATTTGTACAGGTTGATCTACCGATTGACGCCAAATTACACCCGGTGCAATCTTCTCGATCGCGTCGGTTAATTTGCAATCAACAGGGCCTTTACCGTCGATAGGTACACCCAGGGCGTTAACCACACGGCCTTGTAATTCAGGACCGATTGGCACTTCAAGGATACGACCTGTAGAACGACATTTTTGCCCTTCTTGCAGGCCTAAGTAATCACCTAATACGATTGCGCCTACAGAGTCACGCTCTAAGTTAAGCGCCATGCCGTAAACACCGCCGTCGAATTCAACCATTTCACCGTACATTATGTCGGCTAAACCGTGAATACGCACGATACCATCGGTTACTGAAACGATGGTACCTTCATTTTTTGCATCAGACGACACATCAAGAGACTCGATGCGTTGTTTGATGATGTCACTAATTTCTGATGGATTCAGTTGCTGCATCATTTATCCCTCAAACCCTAGGAAGTCATCGCTTCGTTAAGCTTGGCTAAACGCGCCTTAACCGAGCTATCGATGACCAAGTCACCAGCACGAATTACTGCACCGCCTATTAGAGTTTCATCAACCTGAGTGTGAATATTTACTTTCAAGTTGAGCTTATTTGTTAGAGCTTTTGCCAGTTTGTCGCTTAGCTCACTGTCAATTTCAAACGCAGATGTAATTTCTACATCACACATTTCTAGCTGTTTGGCTTTCAATACTTCGTATTGTTGCGCGATCGCAGCTAATAAAGGTATACGTTTGTTGTCGGCCAGAACTACAACGAAGTTTTTAGCTGCTTCGTTTAATTCATCACCGCATACAGTGGCTAATGTTGCTACAAGTTGTTCAGATGTTAACGCCGGTGAGGCCAAAACCTCGGCCACAGCAGAATCCTGGGAAACTGCTGCCAGTGTGCCTAACATCTTAGACCAGGCTTCAAGATCTTGATTCGCTAAAGCAAAACCAAATACCGCTTTGGCATAGGGTCTTGCTAAGGTAGTCAATTCAGCCATGATAACCTCTTATAGCTCGGAAGCTAGGTTATCTAACATGACTTTATGCGCAGCTGCATCAACTGAAGATTCTAAAATCTTTTCAGCTCCTGCAATTGCTAATGTAGCGACTTGACTACGCAGTTGTTCTTTAGCACGGTTGACTTCTTGCTCAACGTTGGCCTCTGCAGCGGTTAAAATACCCGCAGCTTTATCCTGTGCTTTAACTTCTGCTTCTTCAATGATCTTGTTAGCACGCTTATTTGCTTGCTCGATAATGCCCGCTGCGTCATGTTTGGCTTCAGCCATTTGAGACATTGCTTTTTGTTGCGCAAGTTCCAAATCACGTGAAGCACGGTCTGCCGCTTCAAGGCCATCTGCAATCAGTTTTTGACGTTCAGCCATTGCGTTAGTAATCGCAGGCCAAACAAACTTCATGCAAAATGCTACAAAGAACAAGAATGATATGGACTGGCCAATCAATGTAAGATTTATGTTCATTCCAGCACCTCTGCTTTAATTAAATAAAGTATTAAGCAAAAGCCTGATTAGACGGGCATAGTTGGAACAACTACGAACAATACGTACATGCCCAGACCAACACCGATCATAGGAACCGCATCCAATAGACCTGCGATAAGGAACATTTTGCCTTGTAACATAGGCGCCATTTCAGGCTGACGTGCAGTACCTTCTAATAAACGGCCACCTAAGATGCCGAAACCAATAGCAGTACCCAGACCACCAAGACCAATTAACAATGCAACCGCAATAAGAGCTAAGCCCATTTTTTTTCTCCAGAGTTTTAAAGTTTAAAGTTTGTAAATCGTTTTGTTCTAAATGCTTTTAGTGTTCGTCAACATCATGTGCCATGGCCATATATACGATGGTTAACACCATGAATACAAAGGCTTGTAGCGAAATAACCAAGATGTGGAATATTGCCCAACCTAACTGTAGGAAGCCTGCAAATATGCCAAAAGCTAAACCTGCACCGTACATTAGCGCGATCAGGATAAAGATCATCTCACCGGCGTACATGTTTCCGAACAAACGCAGGCCTAAAGAGATAGGTTTAGCAATCCACGATACAGTTTCTAACGCAAAGTTAATCGCAATCATTAACGGCGCCAGCACAATAGCGGGACCCTTTGTTGGTGGCGCAAAGGGGTGACAGGTTAATTCTTTAACAAAACCCATAAAGCCTTTATTTTTGATGGTGAAGAAAATCATCATAAAGAAGATCGTGAAAGACATACCTAAAGTGATGTTTGGATCCGTAGAGGGAACCACTTTAAAGAACATATGTGGATCGCCGGTAATCAACGCAACAAGCTGTGGAATCCAATCAACCGGGATTAAATCCATCGCATTCATCATGAATACCCAACAGAAGATAGTTAACGCCATAGGTGCTATAAGTTTATTTTTGTAATGGAAGGTATCTTTTACCGTGTTATCGATGAATTCGATAACCAATTCAATAAAGCCAACGAAACCAGAAGGTGCAGCGGTTGTTGCTTTATTGGCAGCCATTTTGAATAAAAAGCAGAACAGCAGACCCAGGCCGATTGACCAGCCCATGCTATCCAAGTGAATGGCCATAAAGCCCATTTCTGCGGCTTCTTCGGCATTATGCGCCAAACGCCAGCCGTCTTCACCCGGCATTTTACCATAAGTTAAATTCTGCAAATGATGCAGAATGTAACCACTAGATGTTTGTTCACCTGCGGACATATCGTGTACCTAAATCAAATTTTAAATTCTGTTTGTGTTTCGGCCAACAATGAAAGCGGCCAAAACTTGATGTACAACAAATAACAGACCGTAAGTCGCAAAAATCCAGGCCGCACCTACCGGTTGTAACATCTTAAAACTGTATGCAAATAAACCCGCGGTGAGCATAAACTTCATACTAGCAGCGCGGTAAAAAGATTGGTTTATAATCATGAAATTCACTTTTGTGATATTTCTAAACACAATCCAGGCAAAAACGCCATTTGGGATCAAGAAGATTAAGGCACCTACTATCACTGATTTAAAGCCTGCTTCAGCCAGTAGATAGACAGCCGCTATGACCAGTAAAGCAAATAACAGATCGGCGGATAAAAGCCTGTTTACATCTGTTTTAATTTGTTTTGCTTCGGCCTCACTACCTTTGCGGTTTTTAACATTTTCCGCATCTGTTTTACTATCGGTAGAAGACATTTCTCAATAGAGCCATTTTTAAAGCGAGCGAAGTATAAATAAAAACATGCACTGCTTCAAGCCTGATTATCTATAAACAAGGCTTTAAATCTGTTTATTATTTGAACAAATTATTTAATCACCGCTTAGCGGCGTAAATGAGCCAGTACGCCGTCTAATTCATCCAGATTATTGTATTTAATCACCAACTTCCCCTTACCCTTGGCACCATGTTGCACCAGCACACCGGCACCGAGTTTTTGTGATAACTCTTCTTCCAGATTTTTAATGTCGGCCGAAGGTTCGGTTTTCTCAACCGGCGTCGTGGAAGCTTCTTCTTGAAGTTTACGCACCAGGGATTCTGTTTGACGTACAGAGAGACCTTTGGATACCACCATCTGCGCGGCTTTTGATTGCATATCTTCGCTCAGACCTAAAATGGCTCTGGCATGGCCCATTTCCAGGTCGCCATGTTCCAATAAACGTCTGACATCGTCTTTTAAGCTCATCAAACGTAAAAGATTGGTCACCGTAGAACGGGATTTACCCACAGCATCCGCCACTTCTTGCTGGGTTAATTCAAATTCTTGCTGCAGTTTATTCAACGCCATCGCTTCTTCGATGGGGTTTAAATCTTCCCGCTGAATATTTTCTATAAGCGCCATGGCGATGGCCGCATCATCATCAACATCTTTAACAATAACGGGCACATTGTGTAATTCAACCATTTGCGCCGCACGCCAGCGACGTTCACCGGCAATAATTTCATATTTTGCAGTGCCGCCACTACGCGATGGGCGCACAATAATTGGCTGCATAATGCCCTGGGCTCTAATCGATGCGGCTAAATCTTCCAGCGCCTCGGTGGACATATCTCTGCGTGGCTGATATTTACCCCGCTGCAACCATTCGATAGGCAGATTACGTAATTCCGTAGGCTGATCAACTGCGGCTACCGCAGATTGTGCCGTTGCGGCTTCAATATCCGCAGGCTGAATTTTCTTGCTGGGTTTTGTAGCAACCGAGGCGTTAGCACTTAATAATGCATCCAATCCTCTTCCCAAACCGCGTTTTTTAGCTGCCATGCGTTTTCTCTGCCTGCGTATATTTTGATGTACTTGAAATGACGTATTTTAAAGGGCTTAAACCTTAAGCTTCAACATATTCTTGCTGATCTTTACGAATTAACTCACCCGCAAACGCTAAATAAGCCATCGCTCCACGACTGGCTTTATCGTACATCAGCGCCGGTAAACCAAAACTGGGCGCTTCTGCCAAACGTACATTTCTTGGAATGCAGGTTCTAAACACCTTATCACCAAAATACTCATGTAATTGTGCAGAAACATCTTTGGTTAAGCTGTTCCTAGGGTCATACATGGTTCTGAGGATGCCACTGATTTCCAGATCTGGATTAGCGACTTCTTTGATGCGATTAATCGTGGTCATCAAATCCGATAAACCTTCCAACGCATAATATTCACATTGCATAGGAATAATCACGCCATCGGCAGCGGATAAACCATTGATGGTCAGCATGCTTAACGAAGGTGGACAATCCAGGATAATATAATCGTAGCGATCTCTAACCGTATAAAGCGCATCACGCAGGCGATGTTCTTTGTTTTCAAGGCCTAACAAACCTATTTCAGCCGCGGTTAAATCGGAATTCGTGGCTAATAAATCATAACCAGCTTTGGTTTCGTAGATAATCGCATCTTCGATCTTGGTATCACCCATCAAAACATCGTAGGCGGCTTCTTCCAATTCGTGTTTGTTTACACCCGAGCCCATGGTGGTATTGCCCTGTGGATCCAGGTCTACCAATAGGACATTTTTTTTAGTTGCAGCCAAAGAAGCTGCCAGATTGATACTGGTGGTTGTTTTACCCACGCCACCTTTCTGATTCGCTATCGCTAAGATTGAGCCCACAGCTTCCTCTCGATGTAATTTAATAGAATTGTTTATTTATTCTTGAGAAATAATAACAAGATGACGTTCTGCGGTATTACCCACCCAGCTAATCGGCTCAACTTTATAAGGTTTTGAAATGACCTGCAACTCATCTTCTGGATATAGCCCTTTCATCGCAAAGAAGTTGCCACCTTGGCGGCATAAATGCGTCGAACCGATGATCATATCTTCCAACGTGGCAAATGCGCGGCTTAAAACCCCATCAAAAAGTTCTTCCGGTTGATATTCATTTACCCGGCTATTGACGATGCCGATGTTTTCCAAACTCAGTTCTTGTTTAGCCTGTTGCTGAAATCGCGATTTTTTACCGTTGCTATCCAATAATGTGAAATGCTTTTCAGGATATAAGATTGCCAATGGAATACCCGGTAAACCCGGGCCTGTTCCAACATCGATAAAACGCTCACCTTCAAGCATTTTTGCAATGCTTAAACTGTCGTTAAGATGGCGTTCTAACATCTCATCGATATTTCTTACCGCGGTTAAATTAAAAGCCTTATTCCATTTAGCTAATAGATTGATATAACGATTAAATAAATCTATCTGCTTTTCTGACAATTCCAATTCAAATAACTTGCCACTGGCTCTAACTTTTTCGCTTAAGTCTTTAATCAATTTAACCTCAGGCACTTTTAGAACGCTCCAGCAAATCATTTTTCTTTAAGTAAACTAACAGTAACGATAAAGCTGCTGGTGTTACGCCGGGAATACGTGATGCCATACCCAAGGTTTGTGGCCTAACGTTAGACAGTTTATCTTTCATCTCATTCGATAAACCTTCGATGACCATATAGTCTAACGATTCAGATATACCCGTATTTTCATAACGACGCATGCGCGCAATTTCTTCTTCTTGCCTGGCAATATAACCGGCATATTTAGTTTTTACTTCAACCTGTTCAGCCACCGCCGGATCATTTACCACTTTGCCGGTGATATCTTCAATATTTTTATAGCTTAAATCGGGGCGCTTTAATAAATCCATCAAACTGTATTCACGCTGCAACGGTTTAGGAATAATTTTATTAAATGCTTTTGCTTCTACGCTGTCGGCCTGAATCCAGCGTTGACGTAAACGTTGTTCTTCGATGTCTATCGCTTCACGTTTTTCTGAAAATGCCCTCCATCGCTCGTCATCGATCAAACCCATTTTGTGTGCTTGTTCGGTTAAACGTAAATCGGCATTGTCTTCCCGTAATAACAGACGGTATTCAGCCCGGCTGGTAAACATACGATAAGGCTCTTTAGTGCCTAAGGTAATCAAGTCATCCACTAATACCCCCAGATAAGCTTCGTCTCGACGTGGTGACCACGATTCTTTTTCTTGGGCCAATAATGCTGCATTTAGGCCTGCTAATAATCCCTGTGCTGCAGCTTCTTCATAACCCGTTGTGCCATTGATCTGGCCGGCAAAAAACAAACCGTTCATTAACCGTGTTTCTAATGAAGGTTTTAAATCTTGCGGATTAAAATAATCATATTCAATTGCATAACCTGGGCGAGTGATATGCGCATTCTCAAAACCTTTAATGCTTTGCACCAAATTTAACTGCACATCAAAAGGCAGGCTGGTTGAAATACCATTGGGATACAACTCGTGGGTATTTAAACCTTCGGGTTCTATAAATATTTGATGTGAAGGTTTATCCGCAAATCGATGTATTTTATCTTCAATAGAGGGGCAATACCTGGGGCCTACACCGTCTATTACTCCCGTATACAAAGGAGATCGATCTAAACCGTTTCTTATAATTTCGTGGGTTTTTTCATTGGTGTGAGTTATCCAGCAGCATACTTGCTGTGGATGATCTTCAACTTTTCCGGTAAACGACATCACGGGTTCGGGTTTATCGCCCCATTGTTCTTCTAAGCCGTCAAAATTTACGGTCTTTGCATCGATACGTGGAGGGGTGCCGGTTTTTAAGCGGTCAATTCTAAACGGAAGTTCACGTAAACGACTGGCTAAGGCGTTGGATGGGGGATCACCGACACGTCCGCCTTGAGATTTATCTAAGCCTATATGAATAATTCCGCCTAGAAAGGTTCCTGTTGTTAAAACTACGGTTTGGGATCTAAAGGTCACGCCCATATTGGTAACGACGCCACAGACTTTGTCACCTTCAACCACTAGATCATCGGCAGCTTGTTGAAAAATCGTCAGGTTTTCCTGATTTTCGAGAATATTACGAATTGCAGCTTTGTACAGTGCTCTATCGGCTTGTGCACGTGTGGCTCTTACAGCAGGCCCTTTTCTAGAATTTAAAACTCGAAATTGTATACCGCCTAAATCGGTCGCTTTAGCCATAGCGCCACCCATGGCATCGACTTCACGCACTAAATGACTTTTTCCTATACCACCTATTGCCGGATTACAGGACATTTGGCCCAGGGTTTCAATATTGTGTGTCAGCAACAGAGTTTTCACACCCATACGTGCAGAGGCTAAGGCAGCTTCTGTACCGGCATGTCCACCACCTATAACAATGACACCAAACTGTTCTGGAAATTGCACTTTGTATCCTCGGGGATCGTGGGTATGAGATGACGAGTCGATTTAAAGGCGCGCAGTATACGCGAATTAATAGCAGTCGCACATTATACAGGGTGTACGTTTTTTATACAGTTCATTCCTGTCTTTTATACCGTTTGTTTTTATACTTACTTATTTATTTATTTATATACTCTTATATATAGTAATTATTAGCCAAATTTTTTCTGTTGATAAGTCTATTTAGTTTAATTAAATCATTCGCTTAGCTGTTCGCAAACTGCGTTCATTAACGTTGGTTAGCCTGCAAATGATTTGTGGGTAAGTTTTAGGAACTTTTTCGGTATAACGTCGTTTTTATACAGGTTGTGGATAAGCAATGCTTTTATCCACTAAATACTCAGGTTTAAAAATGTGATTTTTATTTGCCTGTGTATAAACCTGTTAATTATGTGTGTAACTTACATTTCTGTGTTTATCCTGTGCCGATTCTTAGTATAAGTTGTTGGTTTGCTGTGATTTGCAGATATTGTTGTCTAGCTACCTGTCAACAGCCACGCAGTGGGTAATCAGATTGATTGTTTTTAAAACCCGTGTTTAATGTTCTTGCTAGCAAAATATGAGCGCTTATCGCTAATAGAATATGGATATCTACGATTAGAGAAGGCAATGAAGAAGTTTTGAACTAAGGTTTTGTCAAAGCCTGTACGGTATTAACTCCGGTTATTCGCATTTCCTATATACCGGGAAATAGTTAGCCTGCAGTGAGGCTAAAGCTATACTTAGTCTCTCAAATTAAGTAGTTGATAGAGGATAGTTATCTCGATTTTGATAGATATTTATCAGGGCATGGAAAATACTTGCCAACTAACTTAGAACGATAATTTGAGGCTTATTTGAAATGTGGGAAACTCGAGAACGGCTTCCTGTCTGCGATGTGAAACCTGCCATTATGAACTATTAGTGCCTTTTAGTTGTAAAAAGAGATGATTCTGCCCTAGTTGTGGAACCAGTCGCAGCATCCCTATTAAGTGATCAACTATTCCCCAGCAAGCTATCAGGCAGTGGGGTGTAAGTTTACCTTTCCCCTTATGGTTTCTGCTCGTAGCGAAGCCAGAGCTCATTTCTCCCGTTTTACACATTATTGTAAAGTCGATTTCTACGGCACTCATCAAAAAATCTGGGCTCACCCACACAGAAGCAGAAGTCGGTGCTGTGGCGTGCAGGGATGTACTAATGCCGTGGGTGCTGGAGGCGCAGGAACGATGACAATGATTCAGCGTTTTGGCAGTGCGTCAAACTTCAATATTCATGATCACATGCATTTTCTTGATGGCGTATATCGGAAAACGGCGAGTATGCCCTCTTCCATTTCTGTAAAAGCCTTTACTGGCGCGTAACTCGGAACAGTTTTAAATCGAATCAGCTTACGTGTTGTGAGGTTTCTGGAAAAAACAGGCTATTTGGAAAGTATGCCGAACAACCTTTTTTAAATATGGATTAGCCAGACGATACTGGCATGCGGCAATTACAGGGCAGTGCAATTTGCTATTGCATAGCGGTTGGCCCTCATAAAGGTGAAAAGGTATTAATTCTTCAAACCATTCCAGCCATTATTGAACAGAATTATTCTCCCTCTGTAAAAGTAAATGGCTTCTCCTTGCATGCATGCATGCAGGCGTGGTTTGGCAGGTGAAAGAACGCAAAAAACTGGAACATGCGGGTAGTTATCAAGGGGCGCGTTGTCAGAAAGCTGATTATCCATTGGCAAACAAGGGCAAGTGATTTATCGACTTAAGACGCCTTACAACAACGGCACCTGCCATGTGGTGTTCAACCCCATGGACTGTCAGGATTTTTACTCCCGGTAAATGCTAAGTACCACCATCCATGTAGGCAATGGCAATACTTACCTCTTTGATACCGCCACCGCGCCTAATTATGACCCGCTATCTCGGCGTCTTTCCTCGAATAGCAAGCATCACCAAATCACAAAGTAAAAAGACACCTATTTCCTGCCCCCCCCCCATCAGCTACTGTATGACCTGGGCTGAGCGCTTAAAAGGGGTATTCAAGATTGATATAGAGGTGTGCAGAAAGTGTGGCAGTAAGGTAAAAATTACCGCCTCGATTAAAGACCCATTGATTATTAATAAGATATTAACCCATTTGGATTTAATCGATGAAGTTATCCCTGCCGCCTTTCAGTTACCCAAGTCGCTAGGGCCACCACCAGAGTTTAAGCTAGATACTGATTATACGGGCATAGACCTGTAGCGCTGTTTTTACCTGGTATACAGTTATTAGACCCAGGCACTGCTCTCCAAGACTTATGGACTAAAACGGCTATATTTAATTATGAGCAAACCATGATGATATAGGCTTGATCTGCAACAGCCGTTATATTCCAACAAATGTGGTCATTAATACTGCTTCAATCGTTATATTAGCAGCTGAAATGATAGTGGTTACCACTAGATAATATCTCCATGGTAGCGAATAAAATGTCGGCCCCTCTTTTTTGGCAAAAAAGGCTGTCTATTCTCAAGTTATGCAAACACTATCACGAGATGCTTCACCGTGTTGTAGGCATTGCCTACCAGGTAAAACTCATGGAACAAAAAGTTTTTGCCTTTTTCGTTGCCATATTATTGTTAATCGGCTTATCAAGTCGGGCTATTTGTCAGGAAAGACAGACGATAAAAATAGTTACAATTGGCTTTTCCCCTTACGGCATTCAAACCGAACAGGGTAATAGCGGTATCTACTATGATATTGCTAATATTCTGGTACAAAAATCGGGCTATCACGCAGAAAATACCATTGCACCGTATGCACGTATTATCAACGATTTAAAATATGGGCAAGCTGATATCAGCATTTTATTTCGTTATGAAGAATTGGAAGCCTATGTCTTTTATATCGCACCACTAGCACCTTTACAAACCGTTGTATTAAGTAGGCAAGATAGTCATTTAAAAAATATAGAGAGCTTGCATGGGAGAAGACTTGCATATTTACGAGGTGCACATTTTAGCGAGGTGATTGATAAAAATAATGCGATTAAATTACATAAAGTCACCGATTTTAAACAAGCCGTGAAAATGTTATTAAACCATCGAGTTGATGCGATAGTCGGTCCAATGGATCCGATTATCTCTGCCGCTGCAGAGATCGGTTATGGCATGGAAATATTTGGCCACCCTATTGTTGTTGGAGAGCGTACGCCATGGATACAGTTATCCAAAAAAAGTACTGCTAATATTAATATAAAATCTTTGCAGGAAACGTTTATTAAAATGAAGAAAGAAGACGTTATTCTTTTGTTACGTAAACAATACCTGCCTGAAAGATTAAAGATTAAATAAGGCGCTTTGCAGCTCTGTTTTTCCGAGCCTAAAAATCAGGCATGATTTTGTGCAGACTACACTGATGTATTTATGGGTGTCGGAAAAACTGAGTACCGATGAGGCCTAGCGCAAGGAATGGGAAGTTACAGAGACTGAGCAATGATAAGTTAAAAAAAACAAGCGGGTTGCGAAGTCGGTTGATAGGGGGTTATGACGAGTCTGGCAGTGTAACGGAAAGTTTGGGCTTTCTCTTTATTATTTTCCGATACAGAAGCTGGAAAATATTTCGCCTAAAAGATCATCGGAGCTGAATGAGCCGGTGATTTCGTTCAGGCTTTGCTGGCAGTAACGTAAATCTTCGGCCAATAATTCGCCCGCTCCCATGCCCACCAATTGCTGCATGCCATTATCCAGGTAATCCATGGCTTGGTTTAATGCTGTCAGGTGTCTGCGCCTGGCGGTAAAGCCACCTTCAGTTTGGGTTTGTAGGCCAGCAACTTGTTTTAAGTAGTTGCGTAAAATATCCATGCCCCTATCTTCTTTGGCTGATAGGGTTATGGTTGTTTGCCCTGCTACTTCTTTAATACCGGGTTCTAAATTAGAGAGATCACATTTATTTCTGATTATGGTTAGATGGGATAGATCATGCAGCTTTTGGGTAAATTCAGGCCAGATATGATCAGTAGATTCGTTTTCTTCAGAACTGGAATCGGTCATCAGAAGAATCGCATCGGCATTTTCGATTTCCTTCCACGCCCGTCGAATGCCTTCTTGTTCTACCACATCGGGGCTTTCTCTAAGCCCTGCGGTATCGATAATATGTAAGGGCATGCCATCAATAAGGATCTGCTCTTTTAATACGTCTCTGGTGGTGCCTGCTATATCGGTAACTATAGCGGCATCATGGCCTGCCAACGCGTTTAACAAGCTAGATTTACCGGCATTAGGCCGCCCGGCAATCACCACTTTTATACCTTCACGTATAATGCGGCCTTGTTTGGCAGTGGCTAATACAAGGCCTAAGTTTTCTATAATGGCTTCAAGCTGTTCTTTTACTCTGCCATCAGAAATAAAGTCGATTTCTTCTTCCGGGAAATCTATCGCCGCTTCAACAAAGATTCTCAGGTCTATGACCTTTTTAACCAGGGCATGAATTTTCTTGGAGAAATCACCTTGTAAGGAGCGCATGGCATTTTTTGCTGCCTCTACCGACGAGCTGTCGATAAGATCGGCTATGGCCTCGGCTTGAGTTAAATCGATTTTGTCATTGAGGAAGGCACGTTCTGAAAACTCACCGGGGCGGGCTAAACGCGCACCTTGTTGGATACATTCGTTTAATAAAATATCCAGAATCACCGGGCCGCCATGACCTTGCAGTTCTACAACATCTTCGCCGGTAAAGGAGTGTGGGGCTTTAAAAAAAATCGCCAAACCTTCATCCAATAAGTTATCGGCGGAGGCGATTTTTTTTTCATAAAAGGGGCTGAAATGAGCATAGCGGACATTCAGCGTCATCTGGCAAATTTGCTCACCAATCAGCAGGGCTTCAGGGCCGGATAAACGAATGATGCCTACACCACCTTTACCCGATGGTGTAGCGATTGCTGCAATCGTATCCTGATCTAAAGCCTGTGACATAGTTTGTTACTTTGTTTGTGCTTCAATTTTTCTAGTGATGTAAGATTGCTGAATGATCGTCAGAATATTATTCACTACCCAGTACAGAACCAAGCCTGAGGGGAAGAACAGGAAGAAGAACGTGAAGATCACCGGCAAAAACTGCATGATTTTGGCTTGCATAGGATCTGGTGGTGGTGGATTCAATTTCTGCTGGAAGTACATACTCACACCCATAATCAGCGGCATGATGAAATACGGATCCATCGCCGATAAATCATGAATATAGCCAATAAACGGCGCATGACGTAATTCAACCGATTCCAGTAATACCCAATAAAGGGCGATAAATACCGGCATTTGTACCAACATCGGTAAACAACCACCGATGGGATTGACCCCTTCTTTTTTATACAGCGCCATGGTTTCCTGTGACATCTTTTGTCTATCGTCACCGTACTGATCTTTCAGCGCCAACATTTTAGGCTGAATGGCACGCATCTTGGCCATGCTTTTATAGGCCTTGGCGTTTAACGAGAAGAAACAGGCTTTTACAAATATGGTTAACGCAATAATTGAGAAACCCCAGTTGCCAAAGCTAAAACCTAAATCAAAGGTATAACCATAAATATGTAATATGCCTTCGTTAAACATATGCAGCAATGCATAGAGGGGCTGGGCGATCATCCATAGGAAACCATAATCGACGGATAAATCCAGGCCTTCAGAAATTTCTTCTAAAGTGTATTGGTCTTTAGGTCCAGCATAGAAGCTGGCATGAATCTGCCCCTGTTCACCGGCAGCAACCGTTGTCACCGGAGATTTAACCCGTGCAATATTAAAACCACTCTTGGTCCTAACGGTAGAGTAGGTATTTTGTGTTGCTGGGTCAGCAATCCATGCGGATAAGAAATAATGCTGAATCATCGCAATCCAGCCACCTTCAATTGTCGTCGCTGGGAAGGCTTTATCTTTAACATCATCGAAGTCGATTTTCTTAAAGCGGTCTTCCAGGGTATGTGTAGCAAAACCTAAATAAGGTGCCATGCCCATGCCACCATCTCCGGCGTCGTCCACGGTATCATCTCGTTTGATTTGTGCGTAGAAAGCCGCCTGCCAGTTTTCTGCTGATTGGTTATTAATCAGGTAATCAACATCAACCAGGTAAGAATCACGTTTAAAGGTAAAACGTTTGCTGATCTCTACTTGGTTTTGCATAAACGCTAACGTGACCACAAGTTCATCGCTGCCATCGGCTAAAACATAGTTGCTTTGAACACTGGAGAAATGTGGTCTGCCTTCGGCGCTGTCGGTGCCATTTTTACCGACTAAACCACTGGCGGCAATATAGGTCCTAGAGCTGCTATCTTCTAATAATACAAACGGGATGTCGGGTGTATCGATACGGGCTAATTGCTGTCTTAATGCCACATAAACAATATCGCCACCGATAGGGTTGATCTTGAATATCAAGGTATCGGTTTCGGCGCTAATTAAATCATTGCTGATGGCGGTAGGCATTTCTTGTTCAATCGCAACATCATCATGGGCACTGGGTAATTCACCGTCATCAACGGTATTCGATGTGGGTGAAGGAATGCTTGTGTTCGCAGGTGCAAAACTTTGTTCCTGTTTTGCCATCAGGCTTTCTTTATTTTTATTATCTCTGAATTTAGCAAATTCGATAATCAGCATAAAGCTGAGCATCGCTATCGCTGCAATCAGTACAATGCGGATTTTATCCATTGTGACAACTCTTTTTACAATTTTTAATTTTGGATGTGCTGTGCTTTTCAGGTACAGGGTCATAACCACCTGGATTACCTGGGTGACAACGGCAAATTCTATGAACGGTTAAATAGCTGCCTTTTAAGATGCCGTGGGTAGTGAGGGCTTCTAGGCAATAATGGGAACAGCTGGGGTAGAATCGACAACCACTTGCAAAGGCAGGTGATATAAATAATTGATAAAAACGAACCAGTATTAATAAACCCTGTAATAAAAGGTGCTTAATGCCATTAGCGATGTGGTTAAGCATTTTCAAGGTTTTGCCATCTCTTTAGGCACTCTATAAAAGTGACTTATGATGTTGGGGATTTATTCGCTTTTTTGATTAACCTGCGCCAAGTGTCTTCAAACTGCTTATGAATTTCAGCGTTTGTTTTTTCTCCCAAACCTCGTCTGGCAAGAATGACAATATCGGCATTCGGCAATACATGCTGATGCAAGCGAAATGAGTCACGTATGATACGTTTGATTCGATTTCTATGCACTGCAAGCTTTACGTTTTTTTTGGCAATCACCAAACCCAGTCTAGGGGCTTGTTTATCGTTTTTGACACTGAGACAGAGACTCTCTTTATTAGAGACTTTCCACTCGTTATTATCAAAGACGTTTTTGTAATCTGCAGCTACAAGCAGACGTTTGTCTTTACCAAAGGCATAACTACTGGAGTTGGCCATAGTAGATTCAAACGCCATGCTTATATTCTGTAGATCGCAAAATTACGCAGATAAACGCGCGCGGCCTTTAGCACGACGACGGTTGATCACATTACGACCACCAACAGTTGCCATACGAGCACGGAAACCGTGAGTGCGCTTACGCTTTAGTACGCTAGGTTGAAATGTTCTTTTCATGGTCTTGTACCGTTTAAATTGTTAAATACCTATTTCTAGGGCGGCAAAGTATATGGATAAACGCCAAGTAATTCAACGATTTTGATAACAAATGGCTGAAAATTAGGCAGAAAATGCACATTAGTTGTTTTAAACAGTATTTATACACTTTATCCACAGGGTTATGCACAGCTGTGTGTTTTAACAGTCGTGCAGAGTCTGCCTTTTACCTCTTCCTGCATGTTTATATAAGCTATTGATAATTATGCTTATTATTTAAATCTAGAATCTGAAGGGTAAAAACAATGCAAATTTGTGGATAACTATAGGTGTCGACGATATAATATGCGACCGAAATAAATGACCTTTTGGTGATTTACAGGATTTCTGTGGAAAACTCTATTTTTTGTGTTTTTTTCACTTTATCTGTTCGGTTTTAATCCAAATATTGCTTCATTAATGCCTCTATATACAGGGATAAGTCTTTTTCTAGGGCTGTGCTTTTAATGTGTCAGTATGGATGCTGATATTGAAAGAAGGATAAGAAACGTGCCGTTGAATAATGTCTGGCAACAGGTTGTCAATACTTTAGAAAATGAACTGCCTTCACAGCAGTACACAACCTGGATCAAACCATTACAATTACATATAGAAGGTGATGAACCTGTCTTATTATTAATTGCGCCTAATCGTTTTATTAAAGATTGGGTCAATGATAAGTTTATGGCCCGCATCCAACAGCTGTCGGCACAGTTCAGTGATAATCATATTACTTCGGTAACGATAGAGACGAATGCTGCGGGCAGTAGTATTCCGGCTACCTCACAGGGCATCTTTGATAATAGAGTCGAACCAGCGCCGTCTCAGCCGCCAGGCCAGCCGCTTGCAACACCGTTTTCCGCTAATACTTTTTTAGAAAGTGCAGATGTGGCCCAAGCTGTACCGGGGATTATGAATGCACCACATCCTGCGGCTATTCCCTCGGCGACATCCGAATTTGTTGCCAGCCCTGAGCTTAATGATGCTGAAGAAGTTTTATTAGAGCCGAATGCGTTGCAAACCCAAATGCCTTTAATGCCCAAGGTGAAAAAGGCGCAAGCTGCTAATAACCATGCTGCCATTAATAGTGTTATCAGCAATCAAAACTTTGAAACCTTTGTAGAAGGTAAATCTAACCAATTAGCCCGTGCCGCAGCGATGCAAGTGGCAGAAAACCCCGGTGGTTCTTATAACCCGCTATTTCTTTATGGCGGTGTAGGTTTAGGTAAAACCCATTTAATGCATGCGGTGGGTAATGAGCTATTACGCAAAAACCCCAACGCTAAAGTGGTTTATCTACACTCTGAGCGCTTTGTTGCGGATATGGTTAAGGCGCTGCAGTTAAATGCGATCAACGACTTCAAACGTTATTACCGCAGCGTTGATGCGTTATTAATTGATGATATTCAATTCTTCGCCAATAAAGAGCGTTCACAGGAAGAGTTTTTCCATACCTTTAATGCGTTATTACAAGGTGGCAAACAAATCATCTTAACCTGTGATAAATACCCTAAAGAAATTAAAGGTTTGGAAGAGCGTTTAAAATCACGTTTTGGTTGGGGCTTAACCGTAGCCGTAGAGCCGCCAGAGCTGGAAACTCGTGTAGCGATTTTATTACAAAAAGCCGATCAGGCCGGGATTGATCTACCTCGTGATTCTGCCTTCTTTATTGCCCAGCGTCTGCGTTCCAATGTGCGTGAATTAGAAGGTGCATTAAAGCGGGTTATTGCGCAGGCACACTTTAAGGCCATCCCCATCGATATTCCGCTGATTAAAGATTCATTAAAAGATCTTTTATCGTTGCAGGATAGATTGGTCAGCATCGATAATATCCAAAAAACCGTGGCCGAATATTACAAGATCAAGATCTCAGATCTACATTCCAAGCGCCGCAGTCGCTCAGTTGCTCGCCCAAGGCAAGTCGCGATGGCGTTATCCAAAGAATTAACCAGCCACAGCCTGCCAGAAATTGGTGATGCTTTTGGCGGACGCGACCATACCACGGTGTTACATGCCTGTAGAAAAGTGCAGGAATTAAAAGAAAGTAGCACTGATATGCAGGAAGATATAAAAAACCTGCTTAGAAGCTTAACAACCTGATAAAAACAACGCAGCAGATATTGCACCATGGGTGTTAACTGCTGCACTATAGATCTATAGCAATAAAAGATAGTCACAAGGACAAAAGGAATCTCAGTCGATGAAATTTTCTGTACAACGCGAAGCCTTATTAAAATCGTTAACCCTGGTTGCCGGTGTCGTTGAACGCCGTCAAACCTTGGCGGTATTAGCCAATGTGTTATTTGATGTAAAGGGACAAACCCTATCGATTACCGGTACGGATTTAGAAGTTGAAATCACCGGCAGGGTAGAGATGGAAGGCCCGGCTTCTGAGGATGGTCAGCTAACCTTGCCGGCTAAAAAATTATTAGATATCTGTAAATCTTTATCCGATGGCAGCTCTATTTCTTTTGAGCTTGTGGAAAATTCTAAGGTTAAAGTCAGCTCGGGTCGTAGCCGCTTCACGTTGGCGACGTTGCCTGCGAATGAATTCCCCAATGTAGAAGAAGGCGATATCAATGCCGAATTCAATATTTTACAGGGTCAGTTAAAGCGTTTAATTGATAGAACCGCGTTTGCGATGGCACAGCAAGATGTACGTTATTATTTAAATGGCATGTTATGGGAAGTTACCCCTCAGCAGTTACGTACGGTAGCGACCGATGGGCATCGCCTGGCCCTATGTGATCTGCAATCTGATGCGATTAATGTCGCCGAATCTACCCAGATCATCGTGCCTAGAAAAGGTATTCTTGAATTAGCCCGCTCTTTAATTAATGAAGATGCCAACGTTCAAGTGGTCTTTGGCCATAATCACCTTAGGGCAACAACCGAAAGCTTCACCTTTATCACTAAATTAGTGGATGGTAAATTCCCTGATTATCAACGTGTACTACCTAGAGGTGGTAATAAAACTATCTTGGGTTCACGCTTAGGTTTACGTGAAGGTTTTAACCGTGCGGCGATTCTTTCAAACGAGAAGTACCGTGGTGTACGTTTGATGCTGAGTGACGATACCTTAACTATTCAGGCGAATAATCCAGAGCAGGAAGAAGCAGAAGATTCTGTAGCGGTAGAATACAGCGGAGATTCTTTAGAAATCGGATTTAATGTTAACTATTTGATCGATGTATTATCGGTATTATCCGGTGATACGATCAAGCTAACGCTGGCCGATTCTAATAGTTCGGCCCTGTTAGAAGAGGCGTCAGACGGCGACTCAGTTTATGTTATCATGCCCATGCGTCTGTAAAGACACCGCAGTAAACTAAAGCGCTTCGGCGCTTTTTTTGTATCTATAAATCCTCTTTTTGACCTCTTAATTAATTCTTAGAGATATAGTCAATTCTGGTGTGCAGGGGCATTAATTAAGCAGCGCTCCTATTATCTTTCTCAACTTATTTAATACCGTTTTTAAACTCCACACCTTCAATAATATCTGCCATTAAAGCAAACCCGAGTAAACGTTGCCAACGTTTTTGGGCGCTCTGAACCAGCTTAAAAACTATCGTGAAAATACTCTCGCTCGATACACAGTTACGGGTTTTTGTTGTACGTAATCGCAGCGTAGAAAAGGTCGATTCTATCGGCTTTGACGGGTAAATATTACGCCAGTACTTAGCTGGAAAATATAAGAAGCTAACATCGCAACCTTGTCTTTTACTCGATATTTCATAGGCCTTGCATACTTCGCTTCAACCGTTTAACGGTATTATCAAATGCCGTATAAGCCTTTTCTCGACTATCAGCCATCCAAATATCTTGCATAGTTTCTTTCACTTTTGGCTGTACTGATTTAGGGGGCTTATTTAGAACATTAGCTATTTTATGCAGCAGCGCTGGCCTTTATTCTCAGGATAAACTTTGGCCAACGCTCTCCAAAAGTCTAACGCACCATAACCTACTGCTAACTTAGGAGCTTTGTCTAAGTGGCGATTACATCAGACTTATCATACTTTTGTGCAATTTTGTTCGCTTTCTCGAAGGCCATCTTCAATGGTTATCAGTTCCTGTTTACCCTTGTCGGTAGCGCCTACTATCACCAATATACATGAGTGATCATTATCGCCACGTACATTGAATGAATGGCGTCAGCCGAAATATAAATTTTTAACGATAAATCACGCTTATTCCTCGTCTTGTATTCATCTTTCCAACCGGCCTTTAAACGGTTGATGGTATTGGCTTAAAGCCTTTTAGCATAGTCGCATAGCAGAACGTTTAAAGCGTCATTAACGTCACCCGTTGAGAGGCCCTTGAGGTATAAAAGATAAAATCTCTTCAACACGCGTCGCGCGTTTTAAATTGGGCGGTATTAATTTGAATTAAATTTTATGCCTTGGGCGCAGATTAAGCACCTTTGGGATTTTAATATTTACATATCTCCGGCTTATTTTCAGCTGTCTTTTCCGTCTATTCTTACATTGTTGAACTGTGCTAATAATTTCTTAATTTCAGCTTCAACCGCTTTGCTGATTAGTTGTTTAGCGCCGTTCCTGAGTCGCTCAGTTAACGGATCATCGATCTCATCTGGTTGTTCTAGCGTCACTACGTTATTATTTGTTATAGCGTATTCCTTTTAGTTAATTTCCCGGTCAACAAAAACTACAGGGTACGCAGCCTTTCAAATTACCCCAAACGCCATAAACGACTATATCCCTAATTCATATGCAAATACGCAGAGTTCAGCTTAATCATACCCGCAATCTTGAAGCTGTTGATCTTGATGCTTTTTCGCAGCTCAATTTTTTTATTGGCCCTAATGGCTCCGGTAAAACCAGTTTTTTGGAAGCTATCTCCATCGCCAGTTTAGGCCGTTCTTTTCGCAGTAATAAAGTTCATACTGTGATTAACCAACATCAGTCACAGCTCAACGTTTTTATTGCGCTGGATGATGAAAATGGCTTAACCCATAAATTGGGCATACAGCGAGACCGTAAAAATAGCTTTATTGTGCGTATCGATGGTGCCAATGCGAAAAGTCTTTCACAGTTATCGGCACTGTTACCGCTAGTTATTCTTGATGCTAATGCCTTTGATCTATTGGATGGCTCCCCTTCTGTACGTAGAAAATTTATCGATTGGGGAGTGTTCCACGTGGAACATGCTTTTTTAGCCTGCTGGAAAAACTTCAATCGCATATTGAAACAACGTAATGCTCTACTGCGAAAAGGCATAGATGACTACGATTTATATCTGCCCTGGGATAAGGAGCTAGTAAACTTATCTCTTCAAATTGAACAATTTAGGCTCAAGTATTTATCCGTATTTCAGCAAGAATTAAAGATCACCTTATCGGCCTTAGATAAAAGCTTAACCGATCATAAGGTGTTTTATAAAAATGGCTGGGGTATTGATCGACAAGAATTGCAGGCTCTTGATGCTGACGGTATCGTTAGCTTTGATGCGACACATTTATTGGCGCTATTAAAAGCAGGTTTTGAAAGAGACCTTAAATATCAACGTAGCCATATTGGCCCACATAAGGCTGATATGGAAATTAAGCTTTCTCGTCTATCGGTCAAAGATATTTATTCAAGAGGTCAGAAGAAGACTCTGGTTGCTGCTATGCAATTAGCGCAGGCTAGAGTGCTCTCTCAGTTGACGTCTAAGCGCCCTATTCTCTTATTGGATGATCTGCCTTCAGAGTTGGATGCAGCGCATTTAAAGGCCTTTTTAGGCTTTGTTATAGCCGAAGGTTATCAATGTTTTATAACCTCGGTCGATGAGCAAATATATAGACAGAATATGCACACAAAAGCACGCATGTTTCACGTGGAACGTGGTAAAATAACCCCATACAATGGCATTGAAGCCTAAGGAGAGCTGCGAGTGAGCGAACAAGAACACGAGTATAATGCATCGAATATAAAGGTCTTAAAAGGCCTGGATGCAGTTAGAAAGCGCCCTGGCATGTATATTGGTGATACCGACGATGGCACCGGTTTGCATCACATGGTTTTTGAGATTGTCGATAACTGTATCGATGAAACTCTAGCCGGCCACTGTAGCGAAATTACGATCACCATACACCCGGATGAATCGATTACCGTTACCGATAATGGCCGTGGTATTCCTACAGAGATACATGAAGAAGGTGTATCAGCTGCCGAAGTTATCATGACGGTATTACATGCAGGTGGTAAGTTTGATGATAATACCTATAAGGTTTCTGGCGGTCTTCATGGTGTGGGTGTATCCGTTGTAAATGCATTGTCTAAAGAATTATGTTTAACCATCAAACGTGGTGGTAAAGTGCATGAACAGATTTATAAACATGGCGACCCTCAAGCACCATTAGCCGTGATTGGCGATACCACGGAAACCGGTACGGCAGTTACGTTCCACCCTTCAGGTGATACCTTCACCAATATCCTCTTCCATTACGATATTTTAGCCAAACGTGTACGTGAATTATCCTTTCTTAACTCCGGTGTAAACATCTTATTAAAAGATGAGCGAGATGGCAGAGAAGACAGGTTTCATTATGAAGGGGGTGTAAAAGCCTTTGTTGAATATCTGAATCAAAATAAAACCCCCATCAATACTGTATTTCATTTTTGTCACGAACATGAAGACGGTATTGTCGTGGAAGTGGCTATGCAGTGGAATGATTCATTCCAGGAAAATATCTATTGTTTCACCAATAATATCCCGCAGCGTGATGGTGGTACTCACCTTGCCGGTTTCCGTGGCGCGCTAACACGTAGTTTAAATAACTATATTGAATCCGAAGGCATGGGTAAAAAGGATAAAGTCAGCACCACAGGTGATGATGCTCGTGAAGGTTTAACCGCGATTGTATCCGTTAAAGTGCCTGACCCTAAGTTCTCATCGCAAACCAAAGATAAATTAGTATCCTCAGAAGTGAAATCGGCGGTTGAGCAGGTATTAAATGCCGCGTTAACCGATCACTTGATAGAAAATCCGGGTGAAGCTAAGACTATCGTCATGAAGATGATAGATGCTGCCAGAGCACGTGAGGCGGCCCGTAAGGCCCGCGACATGACTAGACGTAAAGGTGCACTGGATATCGCCGGCCTACCCGGTAAGTTAGCCGATTGCCAAGAGAAAGATCCTGCCCTCTCTGAGCTTTATTTAGTGGAAGGAGACTCTGCTGGCGGTTCTGCCAAGCAAGGCCGCGACCGTAAGCATCAGGCAATTTTACCGTTAAAAGGTAAAATTCTTAACGTAGAAAAAGCCCGCTTCGATAAGATGATCAGCTCGGTTGAAGTTGGTACATTGGTAACGGCTTTGGGTTGCGGTATAGGCCGTGAAGAATATAACCCTGAAAAACTACGTTATCATCACGTTATTATCATGACCGATGCCGATGTGGATGGCTCACATATCCGTACCCTACTGCTTACCTTCTTCTTCCGTCAAATGCCGGAATTGATTGAAAATGGGCATATTTATATTGCTCAACCTCCGTTATATAAAATTGCCAAAGGTAAACATCATCAATATTTAAAAGATGATGCAGGAATGGATGAGTTTTTAATTCAAAATGCGATTGATGGCGGCAGTGTACATGTAAACGCAGAAGCGCCAGGCATTACCGGTGAAGGCCTAGGTGGCATGATTGCTCATTACAATAAAGTGATGGCAGGTATTCAGCGCCTGGCACGTCTCTACCCTTCCGAAGTTATGGAAGCGATGATTTACTGCGCTAAATTGACCGGCGAAGATCTAAAAGATCAATCGGTTGTTGAAGCCTGGGTTAAAACGGTTGTTGATCAACTGGAAGACAGTAACGAAAATGGTTCTCACCGCTACGATGGTGATGTGCAGTTTAATGAAGAGCGTCAGATTTATTTGCCTAACATTATCATCATTGCTCACAGTATGCCTAATGGACATCTATTTGGGCATGACTACTTTGCCTCTAAAGATTACCAAGCGATTGTAGGCTTAGGCAAAGAAATCGGTAACCTTATGGATGAAGGTGCTTATTTTAAACGCGGTGATAAAATCTTTGAAACCACCAGCTTTAAGAAAGGCCTGGAATGGTTATTAAAAGAAGCGAAACGCGGTTACTACATCCAACGCTATAAAGGTTTGGGTGAGATGAATCCGGAACAACTATGGGAAACCACCATGGATCCAGAAGAGCGCATCATGTTGCAGGTAACGATTGAAGATGCCATCGCGGCAGATCAGATCTTTACCACGCTGATGGGTGATAATGTTGAGCCTCGTAGAGAGTTCATCGAAGAAAATGCACTGAAGGTTGCTAATTTAGACGTATAAGTTTTATTGCTCCTGTTGGTTAACCCATAAAGTGTCACTTTAATGTATAAGTCGTCACTGGAAAAATTAAAATACCCGCTTTATTGCGGGTATTTTTTTGTATGTAAGTTGATGATTTTATGAGAAAAAGTATTAAGTTATTGAGTTTGGGAATTATTGGAATAATAAGATGTTTTTAACAAATATTGAAAATAGGCTCAAAAGTAAATGTCTGATATATAAAATTTATGCCAGACTTGAGTCTAGTTAAGCGACTTCAGTCTCTTCAAACTGTCTTTTTAGATCTGAAATGCGTTGTTTTTCGATGATTCTGTCTTCATCAGAGGCTTGAGGCAACTCGTCACGGGCTTTGGAAAGCAGTCCCTGTTGCAGCCCGATCCATAGCTTTAGTAAGCTTCATTGCTGTTTTGAAGCCGTTACCGCTTTTGCCATTACGAGATCCTTTCATAAGTAATTGTTTAATTTAATGTATCACGGACGAGTGACTTGAACCCTGTTTGATAACAAGGAAAGTGGATAATCCCCCTGTCTGTTATAATAATTTATTCATCAAGACTGGTTTCCATTAAGGGAATCTTAAAATTTATGAGGAGCTCTTGTTGAATAGACAATTCATTGTCTTTGATATATGCATGTAAATGAGTACTGGGAAATAAGATTTACCACTAGCACTGAATTTCACAAGTTCTTTATAGTGCTTATTATGATTGTTTAGATTGAGTGGAAGCTCGGGTAACTCTAAATGATGGAACATTAAGGCTGTTAATATAGCCTCTACGAGCAATATTTAGACCTGCGAGGTCGAAGTCATACAATGCACTGTGAATTGGCATTTTTAACAAGCAAGTCGACTTCTCTAGCGTTACTACCACTACCTCTATAGATAATTAACAGTGAGGAACAATCACTGATGCTCTTTATATTGGCAGAATGGATATTATTAAGTATCTGTGGTTATTGCGTGCCTAATTTGGAAAGGGCTCTATATTTTTGGAATTTTAATTTTTTTGTTTTAACAGCGCTTTAATCTCATCCAACTCTTGTTTTAATTCTGCCAAACTGGGTTGAGGATGCAGTTCTTGTTCCATGATTCGATGTTCATTTTCCATCACGCCTACAACAATACCTATCACCATATTTAAGAACGCAAAGGTAGTAAGGAAAATAAAGCTTAAAAAATAAATCCAGCTAAGGGTATAAACCTCCATGGTTTCATACATCACATCGGTCCAGTCTTCAAAGGTCATAACCCTGAACAAGGTTAACATCGAGATACTGATATCCCCCCATAACACCGGGTTGATTTTGGAGAACATAATCGCGCCAAAAGCGGCATAGATGTAGAAGATGATAAACATCAGCAGGATTACATAACCTAATTGTGGCAGCGCCTTAAGTAATGAGTTAAGTAATAAACGCAGCTCGGGGATCACCGAGATCATTCTTAATACACGGAAGATACGCACTAATCGGCCTAATAAGGCCATTTCACTGTCTTCTATGGGGACTAGGCTGATGATGACGATAAAGCTGTCAAACAGGTTCCAGCCACTCTTAAAAAACTGCTTTTTATCCTGTTCGGCAAAAAAGCGTATGCTGACTTCTGCCAGGAAAAAAATCGTGATAGCGACGTCTAACCAGGCGATGATCATCAATGCGAGTGGCGGAATCTCATAGGTCTTGGCGCCGATAACCAGGGCCGAGAATATGATGACACCCACGACAAACAGCTCGAAGCTGCGTTTGTCTTTAAGGCGTAAAAATTGGTTTTGCAGATTTTCTAATAACATAACGTAGGCTGTTAAGCGGCCGGGATATTTCCTTCTATCCAGGTTTGCGCTTCATCGGTGAGTTGTTTGGCGGTTTTCCCTGCCGTTGTAACGGGGGTATTGATGCGAATTTCAATCAGCCCCGGGTATTTTAACCAGCCTTTATCAGGCCAGCATAAGCCGGAATTAAGGCTGATAAAAATTGCCGGTTTTTCGGCTTTAATGGCTAGTTGAGCCGCAGACCTGGCGTATTTACCGGTTTTCCCCACCGCTGTTCGGGTACCTTCGGGAAAAATTAATACCGGCATATTATCTTCTTGTAAACGTTCTATACCCGTGGCCTGAATCTGTTTCAGTGCCTGCCTGGGGTTGCTTCTGTTGATGGTGATGGGGTTTAGCAGTGAGATACCGTAGCCGACACCTAAAGGCAGTTTTAATAATTCCTGTTTGCAGACGATGCTGATGGGTTGTAACAAATTCACTAAAAAGAAGGTTTCCCATTGGCTTTGGTGTTTGGCCATCACCACATAGCTGCCCTCTTCTGGGATATTCTCCAGGCCGGTGACTTTATAGCGTATGCCACAGATAAACCGGGCTAAAAAAACCAGGCTTTTACTCCAGATGGTGAGATAACGAAAGCGTGATTGATAGGGAATAAATTTCACAAAGGCGATAGAAATGACGGTGTAACAGAGGGTAAAAATCAGTACGGTTAAATGAAATAACACCGAACGTAGAAATGTAAAGGCCGTTGCCAGCATGATTAGTCCTTTATTCTTGAGATTAAGTTGCCGTATTCAGAGACACCGGTTTATCGGCTTCACTGTGATAGGCAACGTGGCTTTCAATCCATTGTTCGGCTTTATTGGTTAACTCCAGAGCCGTGATATTTTCACTGCTGACCGGTTTAGAGATAAAGATATCAATCATGCCAGGGTATTTAATAAATTGACCTGAAGGCCAGCAGTAACCTGCATTGTGGCTGATAAAAACCACCGGTACACCGGCTTTAATGGCCAAGGCAGCACCGCCTCTGGCGTATTTATTGGTTTTCCCAATATCGGTTCTAGTGCCTTCGGGGAACACTAAAACAGGGACTTTATCTATAGTCAGGCGTTCAAAACCTATGTTTTGAATATCTTTTAAGGCCTGGCGTGGCTGTGATCTATCGATAGCGATGGGTTTTATCAGGCTAAGGCAATAACCAAAACCGGGAATTTTTAATAATTCTTTTTTACAGATAATGCTAACCGGGCTTAGTAGCTGCATTAAAAAATAGGTTTCCCACTGACTTTGGTGTTTGGATAACACCACATAGGGTTGATCTTTAGGCAGATTTTCAAGCCCGGTGACGTTATAGCGAATGCCACATAAATACCGGGTGCAAAAAAGGCAAATTTTGCTCCAATAAATCATTAATGCACAGCGGATGTGAAAATCAAAAAATGAAATAAACAGCGCTGCAAAAATGAAATAAACAAGGCTGAGCAAGGCATAGGATGCATAAAACAGCCCAGCGCGAACGCTGAGCTGTAGATGATTCAGTGAGGACAACATACTGAAGGCCTTTTTATTATTTGGCTGCTAATAAAGAAATATCAGCCACTAATAAGAAGTAATTACGCAGCGTTTGCAAGATGGCCAAACGGTTATTACGTAAGGCTTCATCGTCGGCCATCACCATCACATTATCAAAGAAGGTATCGACCTCTACGCGTAAATCAGCCAGCGTGGTTAATACGCTTTGGTAATCGTTAACCGCTGCGGCTGCTTCAATGCTAGCGCCTTTGGCATTTAATGCGTTGACCAAGGCTTTTTCGGCGTCTTCTTGTAATAAATCGGCTTTTATTTCGGTGCTTACCGCAGCGTCTTGTTTAGCCAGAATATTGGCCACCCGTTTATTGGCGGCCGCCAGTGCACTAGCAGCTTCAAGCTGGCTAAAGGCAAATACGGCTTTTACGCGGCTATCAAAATCCAGCGGCTTGGTAACATTGCGTGAGACCACGGATAAAAACACTTCGGTTTGCATTTTCTGGGCTTGATAAAATGCGCGGAAACGTTCGATGGTATAGGCCAGCGTCTGGGCTACAACATCCTTTTCGCTGAGGTTTTCACCGTGGCAATCGGCCGCAAACTGATACAGCTCGGCTAAATCGACATCCAGCTTCTTATCGATAATGATATTGATAATACCTAAAGACGCTCTACGTAAAGCAAAGGGGTCTTTATTGCCGGTAGGTTGTTGGCCAATGCCAAAGATACCAATTAAGGTATCGATTCTATCGGCCAAGGCTAATACCGCACCGGTTTGAGTTTGTGGCAGTGCAGAATCCGCACCTTTGGGCAGATATTGCTCCATTAAAGCATGTGCAACTTCTGTCGCTTCACCTTCATGGTTGGCATAGTGATAACCCATAAGGCCTTGTAAGTCGGTGAATTCACAAACCATTTCTGAAACTAAATCCGATTTAGAAAGCTCGGCTGCACGCTGGGCGTGAGTCACGTCAGAACCAATTTTTTCGGCGATAAAAGCACATAGCTTTTGCAGACGTTCAGTTTTTTCAAATACAGTGCCCAAGTCTTTCTGGAAGACGATCTTTTTCAGGGCTTCACGGCGTGCTTGCAGAGTGGTTTTTTTATCGGTCTCAAAGAAGAACACCGCATCGGATAAACGTGGGCGAATAACCCGTTCGTTACCATCGATAACCTGGGCAGGATCTTTTGATTCGATATTGGAAACGGTGATAAAGTTGGGTAAAAGTGCATCGCTTTTATCAAAAACGTGGAAGTACTTTTGATGTTCTTTCATGCTGCTGATTAACGCTTCGGCCGGTACCTCTAAAAAGCGTTTTTCAAAATTACCGGTTAACGCGACGGGCCATTCAACCAGCGCGGTCACTTCGTCTAATAAATCCTGCGATATTTGTGCAATACCGTCGATATTGGCAGCTTCTTTTTCTACCTGCTGTTTGATCATTGCCTGGCGCTTATCGTAGTCGACAATGACTTTTTTGCTGGCTAAGTCGGTTTCATAGCTGGCAATACAAACATCAAAGGCTTCCGGGCTATGGAATCGATGGCCTCGGCTTTGTTTACCTGCGGTAACACCTAAAACGGTGGCGGGAATGATCTCATCACCTAATAATAAAACCAGCCAATGTATAGGGCGTACAAATTCTACGCGACTCGATCCCCAGCGCATACGTTTAGGAATCGGCAGTGAATTTAATGCGTTTTCGACCATGGCCGGAATCAGTTCTGCGGTAGGTAGACCTTTAACCACCGATTTAAAGGCTAAACGTGGGCCTTTGGGTGTTTCAACTTGCTCTAAGGCTTCAAAATCTACGCCGTTGGAGCGGGCAAAACCTGCGGCGGCCTTGGATGGTTTACCTTCTTTATCGTAGGCGGCAGCGACAGCAGGGCCTAGTTTTTCAACGGTTTGATCGGCCTGTTGCTCATCGACGCCACTGATCTTAATCGCTAAACGACGCGGGGTTGCAAACAACTGGGCATCGGTGAAATTCAGCTTGGCATCTTTTAATTGCTGCTGAATCGATTGGCCAAAACTTTGGCTGAGTTTTTTAAGGGCTTTAGGCGGTAATTCTTCGGTGCCTAGTTCTATTAATAAATCTTTGGCCATGGTTTATTCCTCGCCCTTCTTCGTGTTTTTGGCAATCACTTCGTCTCTAAGTGCTTCGGGGGCAAGCGGGAAACCCAGCTCCATGCGTACGGCAAAATAAGATTCAGCCACGGATCTGGAAAGTGTGCGTACACGTAAGATAAAGCGTTGACGCTCGGTGACCGAGATAGCATGGCGGGCATCCAGCAAGTTAAACGCATGTGAGGCTTTCATGACCATTTCATAGGCCGGCAGCGGCAAGTTTTTCTCAATCAGCTTCTTACATTCGGCTTCATAGGTATCGAAGCTAGAAAATAAGAAATCGGTATTGGCTTCTTCGAAGTTATATTGCGACATTTCCACTTCGTTTTGATGGAAAACATCGCCATAGGTCACGTCACCATTAGGGCCTCGGGTCCAGACGAGATCGTAGATGCTGTCAACACCTTGTAAATACATGGCGATACGTTCCAGGCCATAGGTGATCTCACCGGTTACCGGGTAACATTCCAAGCCTCCGACTTGTTGAAAGTAGGTAAACTGTGTCACTTCCATGCCGTTTAACCAGATTTCCCAACCCAGGCCCCAGGCCCCTAACGTCGGTGATTCCCAGTTATCTTCAACAAAGCGGATATCGTGGGTTAAAGGGTCTAAACCTAAATGGCGTAAGCTATCTAAATACAGTTCCTGAATATTGTCGGGTGAAGGTTTTAATACCACTTGAAATTGATAATAGTGCTGTAAGCGGTTAGGGTTCTCACCAAAGCGGCCATCGGTAGGTCGTCTACAAGGTTGAACATAGGCTGCATTCCAGGTTTCTGGGCCTATCGCACGTAAAAATGTACCGGGGTGAAAAGTGCCCGCACCTACTTCTAAGTCCAGCGGTTGTAAAATCACACATCCGTGGCTTGCCCAGAAATGCTGAAGGGCTAGAATAAGGCCCTGAAATGTAGACACATCTGGTTTAGTCGAATCAGACACCGCTTTCACCTTTGCTTATGCTTTGGAATTGACAAGCGCGGGATTATAGCCTGTGTGGATGTGAAGTTCAGCATCCATCGCTGTTTTGCCTATTATTTGGAACAATTAATGAAAATAGAGTTTAAATCTTTCTTGGCGGTGTTTTTTTTGCGCTTTTTTGCAGCACTACCCAGACCTGTGCTCAGGGCCACGGCCAAGTTGGCAGCCTGGTTTTTATGGGTTAGCAATAGCAAATCCAGGCGCATTACCGAGGTAAATTTAAACTTTTGTTATGCTGAAAAAACGGCGGCTGAACGTCAGATTTTGGCTCAACAGTCTTTATTGGAGACCGCCAGAACGGCGCTGGAAATGCCCGCTTTTATGCTTAAGCCTATTGCCACACGCTCTCCGCAAGTTTCTAACGTTCGCAATGAACATTTACTGCATAACGCGATGGCCAAAGGTAAAGGTGTGATTATGATTGCACCCCATATCGGAAACTGGGAATTTTTAGGGCATGAATTAGCCCGGCATTATCCGCTGCGTAATCTGTATCAACCGGTAAAAATCCCGGCCATTAATGCGATTATTAAAAATGGCCGCACAGCGACAGGGTCCAAGCTGGAACCTACCAATAAAAAAGGTGTGATGGGTTTATTAAAAGGGCTTAAAAATGGCGAATGTATAGGCATTTTACCCGATCAAATCCCCGATGCTGAAAATGGCACGATGTATGCCCCGTTTTTTGGCCAGTCTACCGCGACGATGACGCTGGTTTCCAGTTTTTTAAAACGCACCGAGGCCACCGCATTAGGCGGCATGGCGAAAAGGTTGGATGACGGCACATTTGAAGTCATCTACCTGGAAGTTGATTCGGGCTTATATGATGAAGATCTTGAAACTTCGGTGGCGGCATTAAACAGCACGGTTGAAATGTTGATTGCGCAAGCGCCGGCGCAGTATCAATGGGAATATAAACGCTTTAAAAAAGGCCCGGATGGGCGCAGAGCGATTTATTAAGCTTGTGGTCTTAAAATTAAACCGTTCATGCCGTAAATTATCAGATGCGCTTTCATTATTTATATAAGTCATTTAGTTTTTATCATAACGTTATTTGCTTTCTATCGCTTGTGGAATGTCATGAACACCCGATCATTTAAACACCATGGTTTTACCTGATTGAGCTATTAGTTGTTTTGACGATAGTGGGTGTTCTTGTGTCTATGTCGGCCCCAAGTTTTGTCAATATCATTAGAGATAATCAATTAAAATCCGCGGCGATTAACTTTCAAAGCTTATTTAAAAAAATTCCCGCGCCGAGGCGATGCGGCCGCGCTGTGGCGGTGATGCCGGTAAAGGCTTTTATAAATCCAAAACTACCACGCTATCTGCAGTTGAAATTCGTCGTATGGCGATTCCTGGCGGTATTGATATAACTTCCAGTGTTAGCGGTTTACGCTTTAACAGCCGGGGTTTTATTGAATCGGCCAGCCCTTTATACTGCAACCGAAATTAAGAATTTTGTGATGCACGTGAATCCGAGGTGGGCCGTCTGGTGACGATTCTGGAATCTGGCATTGTCATCATTCAGGAGCTGGATTGTGCAGCCAGTTAAACAAAAAATGAGCATAAAACAATCCGGTGTTGGCATGATCGAAGTGCTGATCACCATTGCGATTATTGCGATAGGATTTTTTACGTTATTGGTGTTTCAAATGAGTAACCTGGAGCGTGTTAGTAACGCGAATCAGCAGTATGCAGCGATATTATTGGCCCATGATATGGGAGAGCGTATACGTGCTAATATTTTGTCTGCTGCGCATTATGATGGCATCAATACACAGAAGACATTGAACTGTGGTGGGCGTTTGGCTAATTTTGATGCCTGCAGCTGGAAGAATGCGCTGGTTGATCCCAGCCATCATTTTTATAGTTTAAACAACGGCAAGGTTGCAGAAGGTGCGTTGGGAGAAGTTGTGATTGCTGATGATGGCCGTATTGCCAGAGTGACGATGTATTGGTTGGAGAGAGTTAATCGTCAGGTCTCTGTTAATCGTGCTTTCCGCGAGGATTTACGTTCTTATGAATTGGTTGTGCCACTATTATGAGTGTTTTTAAATTCAAGCAATCGGGTCTGACCCTGATAGAGCTTTTAATTTCGCTGCTATTAACCGGCCTGGTTTTGGCCGTATTAATGCAGATGTATGTGATGAACTTACGTAATAATGCGCTGGCCCAGAGTGTGGGAGAAACTCAGGAATATAGCCGCCTGGCGATAGACTTATTATCCAAATCTTTGCGTATGGCGGGTTATATGGGCTGGATACAGCCCAAATCACCTCGTTGATTGATACCGGCTCCAAAGCTGATCAGCCCTTATTACATGATTTTTCACGCCCTATAACGTTGGTGAATAATTATCAGGCCAAACCGGCACTCAGTTACGCGTATTCCAGTAATCGAAAAGCCCATAACTCGGTGTCTATCGGCCCCATTCTTGGCAGCGATATTATCTATAACCACGGTGCGATGGCGACCAATCTAGTGCTTAAAAAATCACTGGAAGTTGATACGACTGAAATGGAGATTATTGGCAGAAAATCTCAGGCCGATCATATTGCTGTTGGTGATATATTGATGTTGTCTGATTGCAGCCATGCCTTGGTATTTGTGGTCAGTAGCCTACATCGTGAGGTGGATAAAAACGATATTGTGACGTTGACGGTGCAGCTGACTGGAGACAAAAACAACTTAGGTTTGGTGAATACCGAGGCAGCCTTGGGCGGGCATCGCTATGCCCGTGGTTCACAAATATTGTTGATGAATACCTATCAATATTTTATTGCCTCCACCGGTGAACCTTATGCCCGTAACTCATTATTTCGTTATAAAGCTCTAGGTGAAAACACCGTTTATGCAAGTGAGCTGGTGCCTAATATCGATTCGTTGCAATTTAGGTAAAGTGTTGATTCTGATAGAAAAAATTGCCCTTCTGAATACCTCCGCTATGCTTAAGAGTGTCAATACGATTTATGCGATTTATGCGATTTATGCGATTTATGCGATTTATGCGATTTATGCGATAGAGGTGATGATGGTGGTTTCTGGCAAGGCCAATGTGAATGCGCCGGCCTTACAAGCTATTGCTGCACCACCAGCCGCTTATGCTGTGGCGCTGCCGCCGGAAGAAAGCGCCAAGCGCCACGATGGACATTTACGTAAACGTTATTCTCAGGTGATTGCGTTGCGTAATGCGGGTCATGGCAATGACTAAACCTTCGCAGCGCCAATCGGGTTCGGTATTGCTGATCAGCTTGATGTTGCTGGTGGTGGCTACGTTGCTGACGTTTAGCGTAACAGAAAGCTCAAGCTTACAGCTGAAGATGACCGAGAATTCTCGGGATTATCTATTTGCGTTGCAGGTTCGCCGAAGAGGCCGCGCTTGAGGCTCAGCATCAGGTTAATACCCTGCCTTATACCGCCACCGGTGGTGTTAACGGCTATTATTATGGTGCCGAAGACTTAACATGTAGCGGCGATGGCGCTTGTTATATGGGCGCTGTAGAACAGTCCGATCTTTTTAATCAGGCCACATGGAGAAAATCGACGTTATCAGCAAAGGGTGTACCGATACCGGGTTGAACAGGCGCAGACTGTAGCGTTAAGGGTCGCTATATCATCATCTTTCAAGAGGAAATGGAAAATCGGCAAGTTTCTGTTGCTGAAACCGCCACCTATAAATTTAAAATTTATGCCAAAGGCCACGGTGTGATTACCACATATTATGTGGTGTTAGCGTCAAAAAACGATGATGATGTGAAGGAAGCTGGCGCGACGAAAGTAAAGTTACAGGCTATTCCAAATGACCTCGCAACTCAGAACGTAGTCATGGGGGGGCAGATAAGCCTAAATCAGTATTTGACAGTTTTATCAAAGGTCGGCGTTTAGGCTGGCAAGAAAACTACCGCCACTTAAGTGATTAATTTATTGTCGCCAGAAGGCCGGGGTAAACAAAACCAATAACGTGAATATCTCGAGGCGGCCTAATAACATGGCGGCACACATAATCCACTTGGCCGCATCACTGACTTCGCCATAATGCGCAGAAACCGAACCTAAACCGGGGCCCAGATTATTAAGCATGGCTATCGTGGCAGAATTGGCCGATTCATGGTCTAAACCCGCCATCTGTAGACTTAGAGATAAAACCACCGAGGTTGCCATATAAACGGCGATAAAGCTCCACACGGCCGATAAAACCTTGCTGCTAACCAATTGTTTTTTCAGTTTAATCGGTATCACGGCCTTGGGATGCACCAGCTGTTTCAGTTCTCGTATCGCCTGCTTGGCTAATAACACGATGCGTATCACCTTCATGCCGCCCCCGGTAGAGCCGGCACAGCCGCCGACAAAACTTAAGTAGATCAGCATATAAGGTAAAAAAGTGGGCCAGCTGGAGAAATCGGTGGTGGCAAAACCGGTGGTGGTGGCCATGGATATGACCTGGAATATGGCTTCGATAATCAGGTGATCGTTGCTGTGTTCAAAGCCTGTGTATTTTAAATAGCCGATGGTGATCAATATCGCAATAAGAATATAGAAGAAGAAAAATTTGGCTTCAGAATCGGTGAAATATTGTTTTAACTGACCTTTACGCCAGGTATAAAAATGCAGCGCAAAGTTCAGTGCCGAGATAAACATAAAGAAGCTGCAGATCAGCCAGATCACCGGGTTCTGGAAATAGCCCATGCTGGCATCATGGGTAGAAAACCCACCGATGGCGATGGTCGAGAAACTATGGCAGATCGCATCAAAGACACTCATGCCTGCAATCCAGTAACACAGAGCGCAGATCGCGGTTAATGTCGCATAAATAAAGAATAACCATTTGGCGGTTTCGGTGATTCTGGGGGTCAGCTTACTGTCTTTTACCGGCCCCGGTGTCTCGGCGCGGTATAACTGCATGCCCCCGATACCTAACATAGGTAATATGGCTACGGCGATAACAACAATACCGATGCCGCCTAACCATTGTAATTGTTGGCGATAAAATAGCAGGGATTTAGGCAGATAATCCAGCCCGGTAATAACTGTAGCTCCGGTGGTAGTGAGGCCAGACATGGATTCAAAGACCGCATCGGTCAGGGATAAATGGATGTTTTCATCCATAATAAAAGGTAAAGAACCAAACACCCCCAGTACCAACCAGAACAGCGCGGTGATTAAAAAACCGTCACGGGTGCGTAAATCTTGTTTGGCTCTATAGACTGGGGCCCAGATAATCGCGCCGATGATGGAGGTTAATAAAAAAGAGGAGATAAATGCCAGGTGCAGGCCATCGTTATAAATCAGTGATACGGCCAGCGGTACAAGGTGGGTTAAGCTGAATAACATCAGCAAAATACCCAGAATTCTGAAGATAACGGCGAAGTGCATGAGGGTTTCCTAGCGCGCAATCATATAAAGGTGAAGCCAACCTGAAACAACTTCTCCACTTCGTAGATATGGCTTCTATCCACCAGGAATACAATAACGTGATCTTCTGATTCGATAACGATATGTCGATGGGCGATAATAACATCCTCGCCTCTAACGATAGCACCAATGGTAACACCTTCAGGGAGACTGATATCACCAATACGTTTACCCACAACTTTGGAGGTAGTTTGGTCTCCGTGAGCAATATACTCTACCGCTTCGGCTGCACCTCTACGCAAAGAATGCACGTTAGACATATCACCGCGGCGTACATGCTTTAATAAACTAGCGGTGGTGATTTGCTGTGGCGAGAGGGCAATATCGATATCTCCGCCTTCTAATAACTCCACATAGGCCATATTGGTGATCAGGCTGATCACCTTGCCAGCGCCCAATTTCTTGGCCAGCAGAGCCGACATGATATTGTCTTCATCATCATCGGTTAACGCGCAGAAGACATCACATTTATCGATATTTTCTGATTTCAGCAAATCTTTATCAGAAGGCTCGCCATGTAAAACGATGGTTCTGTGTAATAGCTGCGCTAACACCTTGCAACGTTCTTTATCTTGCTCAACCAGCTTAACTTGATATTTACCTTCGATGGCCTGCGCCAGCCTACTACCGATATTACTACCGCCGGCGATGATAATGCGTTTATAGGGTTTATCTTTACCCCTAAGCTCAGACATCATTGGGGCGATATCATCGGTGGAGGCAATAAAAAACACTTCATCATCCACTTCTACCACGGTATCCCCCGTGGGGATGATGGGGCGATCTTTGCGATAAATAGCCGCAACCCGGGTATCCAGGTTGGGCATGTGTTTGGGTATTTGATTCAGGGCCTGACCCACAATAGGTCCGCCATAATAGGCTTTTACCGCAACTAAACGGGCTTTATCATCGGCAAAATCTACCACCTGCAATGAGCCAGGGTGATCTAACAAACGGGTGATGTATTTGGTTACCAGCATTTCCGGGCTGATTAATACATCGATGGGAATCGCATCTTTAGAAAATAATTTGCTGTGGGAAAGGTAGGCATTGGAGCGTATGCGGCAGATTTTCTTGGGAATACGAAATAAGGTGTGGGCCAGCTGGCAGGCTAGCATATTGATTTCATCGCAGTCGGTTACCGCCACAATCATATCGGCATCTTCAGCGCCGGCTTTATGTAATATATTCGGGTGTGATGCATGCCCTACAACGGTCGCGATATCTAACCTATCTGCTAAATCTTGCAGATGTTTGGCGTTGTTATCTACCACAACAATATCGTTATTTTCTCGAACCAGGTTTTCGGCAAGTGATACACCAACAGAGCCTGCTCCCAGCAGTATAATTTTCATTAAACAGATTCTTTTTCTAAAAGCGCATAATAAAAACCGTCGTGGCTATTGGCCTGCGGTAAAAACTGAACACCAACGTCGCATTGTATAGCAGATGGGCCAAAACCCCTATCATCACTATCAAGGCTAAGGTGTTTAGCGTCACTTTGCTGTCTTAAAAAAGCATTAATAACTTTAGTGTTTTCCTGGGTTAATACCGAGCAAGTAGCATATAAGAGTTTGCCGCCCGGTTTTAAACATGTCCATAATGTGTTTAACATCTCCAGCTGTAATGCCGCCAGCTGCTGAATATCATCGGGTTTACGCAGCCATTTGATATCTGGGTGGCGGCGTATCACACCGGTGGCCGAACAGGGTACATCGGCAAGGATTTTATCGAAACCTTGGCCATCCCACCAATCATCGGTTGCCAGAATATCGGCGGTGATGCATTGGGCCTGTAGCTGCAAGCGTTGCAGGTTTTCTTCGACTCTAACAAGGCGGCTGGCATCCATGTCGACTGCAGTAACACTTGCTACCTTAGGTGTATGTTCAAGAATATGGCAGGTTTTACCACCTGGCGCGGCACAGGCATCTAACACCTTATCATCTGCTTGGGCATCTAGTAAAAAGGCGGCCAGTTGTGGCGCTTCATCCTGCACACTGAAATAACCTTCTGCAAAATACGGCAAGGCGGTGATATTCACACCTTTTTCTGGCAGATAAACCGCAGAAGATGAAATCACACCTTCTTTAATCGCGATACCCTGCTCGGTTAATAACTTGCAGTAGTCGGCCCGGGTGATTTTTGCTTCATTAATGCGTAAACATAAGGGCGGCTCCAGGTTGTTTTGAGCAAAAATGGCTTCGCTGTGATCAGGCCACATCTTGCGAATTTTTCCAACCAGCCAATCGGGGTGTTCGGTGGCGGCTTTTTCATCATTGACCGAGGGCTTTTCTGTTTGTTTCTGATATTTGCGTAATACCGCATTAATCAGGCCCTTGGCCCAATCTTTTTTCAGCATCTTACTGGCTGACACACAGCTATCGATGGCGGCATATTCGGGTGTACGCATCTTATCGAGTTGATAAGCACCAATTAATAATAAAGCGTAGATATCGTAATCTTTATTGCGTAACGGTTTTTCTAACAAGGCATCAATATCGGTAGAGAGTGTGCGATAAAAACGGCATACACCAAAGCAGATGGCCTTACATAAACCCTGTTCTTCCGGGGCTAAGGTTTCGCTATATAGAGGAATGGTCTGATTCAGCGATTGGCCATCAATTAACATCTTTTTTAAGATGATGGCGGCGGCTGATCTGGCGTTGTGTTTTTTACTCATGAATCTGCAACTTGAGAGCTAAAGCTCTCGCCTTCAGTAAAGAGATCTTTGCGGCCATTTAACACCGCGGCAACGTCCATGCGTTTGCTATTAGGCAATTGTAATTCCTGCAAACGTATAGCACCTATGCCACAGGCGACGGTGATGGATTTTTTATCTAGCGCTAATATTTTGCCGGCCTCGGTATACACGGTGTTGCTATCAATAAGCTCGGCCTTCCAGATTTTAATCACCTGTTCATTTAATAAGCTTGAGCAAACATTGCTGCTATTAAATGCCCGAATTTTTTGATCGATAACAGTGGCACTCAGAGACCAGTCCAGCTTGGCTTCAAGCTTTTTCAGCTTATGTGCATAGTTGGCCTGGCTACCATCCTGTTTTACCGGTTTGAGCAGGCCTGCCTGTAAGTCATTTAATGTCGCAGCCAGGGCTTCACAGCCGGGGGTTAATAAGGCGGCTCTTAAAGCATCCCCTGTGGTCTCAGGGCTAATGGCTATTTTTTCGATGTTTAACATGTCGCCGGTATCCAGGCCTTTATCCATCTGCATGATGGTAATGCCTGTTTCCGTATCCCCTGCTTCTATCGCTCGCTCTATAGGGGCTGCACCGCGCCAGCGTGGTAATAAACTGCCATGTACATTGATACAACCCAGTTTAGGGGTGTTTAAAACATTTTCGGGTAATAATAAACCATAGGCCACCACCACCATCACATCGGCCTTTAAGCTTGCTAAGATATTGATATCGCTGGCTTCTTTAAAGTTAAAAGGCTGATAAACAGGAATGTCATGTTGCAGGGCCACTTCTTTAACAGCTGAAGGCAGCAGTTTTTTACCGCGGCCTTTTTTCCTGTCGGGCTGGCTATAGACAGCCACCACATCAAAACCCTGAGCCACTAAATATTCTAGATGGCCGGCGGCAAAGTCAGGAGTACCGGCAAAAACGATGCGAAGTGTATTATCAGACATAAAATTAACGGTTCTGCTTTTTGTGGGCTTTTTCTAGCTTGCTGCGTATGCGATTACGTTTTAATGGCGATAGATAATCAACAAATAATTTACCGCTTAAATGGTCGATTTCATGCTGAATACAAATCGCCAACATACCGTTATCTGTCATCTCGAATTTTTCGCCGTGGCGGTCTTGCGCCGTGACCTTGATATTTCTGGCACGGGTCACCGATTCATAATAGCCCGGCACCGATAAACAGCCTTCGTCATAAGACTCCAGCTCATCATCCAAAACTTCTACTTCGGGGTTGATAAACACCAAAGGTTGGTCTTTTTCTTCAGAGATATCCATCACGATTAATTGTATATGTTGATCCACCTGTGTGGCGGCCAGGCCTATACCCGGTGCTTCATACATGGTTTCAAACATATCATCGATAAGTTGTTGCAGTGCATCATCGAAGCTCTCTACAGGTTTGGCGAGCGTGCGCAAACGTGGATCAGGAAACTCAAGAATAGAAAGAAGACTCATAAATGATACCGAGAATGACTAAATAGCTTTAAAAAAAGGCGCTAAGATGATGATCAAACACTAGAACTTGTGACATTATACAAGTTAATGTAAGTTCACATGCTATATTATACAAACGGCGAAGCTGGAGATAGCATTAACACCAGCAAATAGTTTAACAGTTCCAGATACTTGGTATATATTGGATAAGCTGAAATAAAAATGCGCAATGGCTGAAAAAGCTGTGCAAGGAACCAATAAAATGAAAAAGCTACTTCTAGGATTGGTCATGGGTTTTTATGCCTGTGTATTAATGGCCGAATCGCTACAGATGAAAGAGGGACACCCTGACCATTATTACGTCAAAAAAGGTGATACCTTATGGGATATATCCAATGTATTCTTGTCTAACCCATGGTATTGGCCTGAAATTTGGCATATCAACCCCCAAGTTGCCAACCCACATTTAATTTACCCCGGTGATAAACTGGCTTTGGTTTGGATTGAAGGCGGTCAGCGTTTAACGATTGTTGAGCGTGCGCCGGTTAAATTCACTAAAAAATTAACCGCTCAGGTTAGAACCACATCGACTGCCGATGCGATTCCTGCGATTCCATTAGACAAGATTTCAGCCTTCCTAAGTAAAACCCGTGTTGTTAGCAGTAATGAACTAGATGCCGCACCTTATGTCTTAGCCGGTGATAATCGCCGCATCCTCTCCGGTGCAGGGGATAAACTGTATGCCCGTGGTGAATTCACCGAAGGCGAAAAAACCTATGGTTTCTACCGTCAAGGGGTTAACTATATAGACCCTAATACGGGTGAGTTATTAGGCATAGAAGCCGAGCATATCGGTGCCGGTAGCCTGATTGATATGAACTCTGATGTAGGCACGTTATCGATTAATGAATCAGGGCAGGAGATTCGGGTTAACGATAGATTATTAGTCAATGAAGAACGCAAGATCACCGCCGTTTTTCATCCCAAGGCACCTGCCGAAGATGTTGAAGGGGTTATCCTGAATGTAGAAGGTGGTGTGAACCAGGTGGGCGCAATGGATGTTGTGGCGATTAACCTGGGTGAGCGTGATGGCATCAGAGACGGTGATATTCTGGCTATTGAGCAAAAAGGTGATGTGGTTAAAGATAGGGTCAGAAATGAGCTGATTCAACTGCCGGATGTACGTGCGGGTATATTGATTATCTTCCGTGTCTTCGACAAGATGGCGTTTGGCCTGGTTGTTTCTGCCGATAGACCACTTAAAACCGGTGATAAGGTGACTAACCCTTAAGTTTTTTTAACACTTCTTCCTCTTCTTGATATTTTCTGTATAGCCACTTTTTAGTGGCTATACTTCTTTCTACGGTCTGTGTTTTTTCTGCCACCATTTTTTGATTGATCTTAAGCCTCAGGCGCCAGCATGCACGATCTCAGTGATATTGAAGCCCTACTGCTATTGCAGCGTGTCCCCGGCATTGGGCCTAAACGTCTGCGCCAGTTAATGGGCTTTTTTGATGAGTCTGCGGCTATCTGGCGGGCTGATGTACAACAGTTGGCTTTTCTACCTACCGCTATCCGGGAAGAAATCAAAGCGATTCAACATAAAGGCCGCGCCCATGCCTACTGGCAGCAAGTATGTTTTGATCTGGAAGCTATCGATAAAAACAATATTCAGCTGCTGACCCTGGATGATGACTTATACCCTGGCTTATTAAAAGAAACCGATAATGCACCTGCACTGCTGTATATCAAAGGTGATACCAGGCTGTTATCGCAGGCGCAGATCGCCGTGGTTGGTTCACGCAAGGCCAGCACACAGAGCCTGAGGCTGAGCTACCAATGGGCCCAGCATTTGGCCAATAAGGGCCTGGTGATTACCAGCGGCTTGGCTATTGGGGTAGATGGTGCGGCGCATCAGGGGGCTATTGATGCAGGAAAACCCACGATCGCCGTATTAGCCCACGGTATGGATAGCCTATACCCGGCCAGACATAAAAAAATGGCTGAGGCGATAGCGGCCTGTGGTGTTTTAGTCAGTGAATTTCCTCTGGGTACACAGGCTAAACGTGAACATTTCCCGCGCCGCAATCGTATCATCACCGGCTTAAGTTTGGCGTTGCTGGTCACCGAAGCGGCAATAAAAAGTGGCTCGATGATCTCTGCCCAATATGCGATAGAGCAAAACCGTGATGTCTTTGCGATCCCCGGTAATATTAATAACCCACAGGCAGCGGGCTGCCATTATTTAATCCAACAAGGTGCTTATTTAGCCACCAGTGCGGATGATATCTTGCAGGGCTTAAACTGGCATACAGGCGATATCAATGCCGAAAATTATCAGCCAAGCCTGTTTGATGAGGCGCAAGCAAGTGCAAATAATTTAAATGTCCAGCAGCAGAAACTGGTGGACAAAATTCCGTTTGAGCCGATTCATATGGATGAACTGATTAAAAATACCGCGATTCCCGCCGCTCTTCTGGCCGGTCAGCTCTTGGAATTGGAGATTTTAAACGTGGTGGAATGCATAGGCGGAAACTATCAGCGTATTCAATGAGGGTAAGAGTTTCGAAAAATCATTGCTTTTTAAAAGCGAATTGATTAAATTTTCGCCCCTTGAAAAAAACGGTCTATAGACCACGAAGGACGATCATGAGTGATACATTTGTTGCCATCTTAATGGGTTCTGATTCCGATTTCCCGATCATGGAATCTTGCATTGAAATCTTAAAGAAATTTGATATTCGTGTCGAAGTGAAAATCTCTTCTGCCCATCGTACCCCAGAAGCGACACACAACTATGTGAAAGATGCCGATGCACGTGGCTGTTCGGTATTTATCTGTGCCGCAGGCATGGCGGCTCATTTAGCCGGTGCGGTTTCTGCCAATACGTTAAAGCCGGTTTTAGGTGTACCGATTAATTCATCACTGGATGGCCTGGATGCGTTATTAGCTACCGTTCAGATGCCAGCAGGCATTCCGGTAGGTACTGTGGCTATCGGTAAAGCTGGCGCTAAAAATGCGGCTTATCTGGCTGCGCAAATCATCGGTACTTCTGATGCAACTGTACATAAAGCCTTGATTGCCGAGCGTCAGGAAAATGCTGAAATTGTTATGGCCAAAGATGCTGCGCTTCAGGAAAAACTGAAATCGCTGTAAGTCATACAGTCTCACCCCAGTTTGCGGCTAAATTGCTGCAGCTGGGCCAAATGGTTGCCTATCCGACAGAGGCGGTTTGGGGCCTGGGTTGTGATCCTTTTAATGCCGAAGCGGTATACGCCCTGCTTGCGTTAAAACAGCGGCCGGTAGAAAAAGGCCTGATTCTGGTGGCCGCTAACTGGCAGCAGTTAAGCCCCTATATCGAAGCCTCAGTATTAACCGCGATGCAGGAGAAGCCAATACCTGCACGCCCTACTACCTGGCTTATCCCGTTCAAAAAAGGCACGTTACCGCACTGGATAGTGGGTGAACATACAACCGTGGCGGTTAGAATAAGTGTGCATCGTGACGTACAAGCCCTAACCCTGGCCTTCGGCGGCCCCATCATTTCCACGTCGGCAAATCCTGCGGGTTGTCTGCCTGCCAAAGAAATTTTTCATTTGCGACGCTATTTTGCATTACAATTGACTATCTGTCGTGGCCGTATAGGGCATGAAGAGCGGCCCAGCCAGATTATTAATGGCTTAACCGGCCTGCAATTACGCGATTAAGCCAGTGTCCCAAAGGAATACCAAGACTATGTCTGCTATCGATATCGAAGCGGTTAAAAGCTTTTTACTGCAATTACAAAACAGCATTTGTGATGCTTTAGAACAGGAAGATGCATCGGCAACATTTGAACACGATAGCTGGCAGCGTGAACAAGGTGGTGGCGGTCAAAGCCGGGTCATTAAAGATGGTGCGATTTTTGAAAAAGGTGGCGTGAACTTCTCCCATATTATGGGTGATGCGATGCCGGCCTCAGCCACTGCAACAAGGCCTGAATTAGCCGGACGTTCGTATCAGGCTATGGGTGTCTCTCTGGTATTACACCCTAAAAACCCGCATATCCCTACAGCTCACGCCAATGTACGTTTCTTTGTTGCCGAAAAAGACGGTGAAGAGCCAGTTTGGTGGTTTGGTGGTGGCTATGATTTAACCCCCTATTATCTCTATGAAGAAGATGCCATCAGCTGGCATCAGGCGGCATTTGATGCCTGTGAACCTTTTGGTGAAGCCGTTTATGATAAATACAAAAAGGCCTGTGATGAATATTTCTGGTTAAAACATCGAAGTGAGGCCCGTGGTGTCGGCGGCCTGTTTTTTGATGATTTAAATGAATGGGGCTTTGATAAAAGCTTTGCATTTATGCAGGCGGTGGGTAATAGCTTTACCAAAGCCTATGTGCCGATAATACAAAAACGTAAAGCCATGGTCTGGACCGAAGCACAGCGTGATTATCAGCTCTATCGCCGAGGCCGCTATGTAGAATTTAATCTGGTTTTTGATAGAGGCACCCTGTTTGGTTTACAAAGTGGCGGGCGTACCGAATCTATTCTTATGTCGATGCCACCTATCGTCAAATGGGATTATATGTGGGCCCCTGAAGAAGCTTCAGAAGAAGAAAAACTAGTGGCGGTATTACAAAACCCTAAAGATTGGTTGAATAAATAATGACAGATCAGTATGCCGTATTTGGTAACCCCATAGAACATAGCAAATCGCCTGAGATTCACACCTTTTTTGCTGAACAAACTCAGCAAGATCTTGAGTATTCTAAACAGTTAGTGGAACTTGATGGATTTTCCTCGGCGGTTGCAGCGTTTAAAGCCGCCGGTGGTAAAGGTATAAATATCACTGTACCGTTTAAGCTAGAAGCCTATGAACTGGCAGATAGATTAAGCCAGCGTGCCAGACAAGCAGGTGCGGTAAATACGCTGATATTACATGACGATAGCACAGTAGAAGGTGATAACACCGACGGCATTGGCATGGTCAATGATATTGTCGAAAATCATGGCTGGCCTATGGCGGGTAAAATCATCCTGGTTTTAGGTGCCGGTGGTGCGGTACGTGGAGTCTTGGGTCCTATGCTAGCGCAGAAACCTGCCAAGATCATTATCGCCAATCGCACATTAGAAAAAGCCCAGCAACTGGCCACGGCTTTCTCCAAAATAGGCTGTATAGAAGCGCTGGGTTTTGATGAGATTCCAGCAGAATCTGTAGATATGGTGATCAACGGCACGTCAGCCAGTCTTTCTGGCGATATTCCGCCGGTACCCGCGGCCATTATTGGTGTTGATACGGCCTGCTACGACATGATGTATGGCAAAGAATATACCGCGTTTTTGCAATGGGCTCAGCAGCAAGGCGCTACAAAGTTGGCCGATGGTTTAGGCATGTTGGTAGGCCAAGCCGCAGAGGCGTTTACATTGTGGCGTAAAGTGCGCCCTGACGTGAATGATTTGATTAATGAATTAAGAGCCAAGATGTAAGCTTAAGTGATTTCGGCTGCGGTGCCGCTGTTGTATTCGCAGCCTTCAATAAAGCTTTTTAGCTGCTCAGCATCTGGCCATTCGCTGCGCTCAACAAAATAGAGCAGTGCATATTGGGCTTCATTACGGTCTTCAAAAGGCCCGATGTCTAAACCTTCACGGGTCTTGAAATACCAGTGATCACCCTGCTTTTCAAAGCGGTCGGTACGATCTGATTTATTCTTGCTGGCATCATCTTTGCGGTTTTTACTTAATAAAGAAAACACAGACCTGTCCTCGTTCTGTTTATTAAAAAATTATAGATGAATCTTACCGACAGTTTGTTTGAAATAGAACAAGGAAAGAGGTTTTTTATCGTTACAATGCATAAAGAGGCAGGATGATAAAAAGCCCTAAGCAGACGATAAAGCAGATGATCCCGAATAACGCTGTAGGGTTTTTATCGTTTAAAACAACCGGCTCACGATGATATTTGTGAATATGTTTTTTCATGATGCTCTAATGGTTTATATCAATAACACTTAACGATATTTTATACCGTTAAGTGTAGACCAACGCCCGGCTTAGCTTTGGTCTTCGGCCAGATATTGATCTTTTAATTTGACGTAATTAGCCGATGAATAGGTGAAATATTGCATTTCCTTATCCGTTAATGGGCGTATTTTTTTAGCCGGCGAACCGACATATAAAAATCCGGATTCCAGCGTTTTACCCGGTGGCACCAAGGTGTTGGCCCCCACAACCACATCATCGGGCACTGTCGCGCCATCCATAACGATGGTACCCATGCCGATTAAGACCCTATTGCCAATGCTGCAGCCGTGTAATGTTACAGAATGGGCGATGGTGCAATCATCACCCACGGTTAACGCAAAACCGTCGGGATTAAACGGCCCTGCATGAGTGATATGGCAGATACAACCATCCTGAATGCTGGTGCGTTGACCAATGGTGATTTTATTCATATCACCGCGTATCACCACTAACGGCCAGATAGAGCTATCTGCGCCTATGCTTACCTCACCGATAATAACTGCCGAGCGATCGATAAAGACATCTGGGCCTAATTCGGGGTGTTTCGTCGCAAATGATCGCAGCGATAAGTCGCACATTTGATGCTTCAAGGTTAAACTTCCTCAAACGAATTGATAAATTAAAGATTAGCCTATTATGCCGCAATCCTCCGTTTTATCCCTAGCTGAATTCTCTGCCATTAACATTGCTGCCGTTGAGGCCGAGTTAGATCAAATTATCAGCAGCAATAAAAGCAAGATAGACGTTTTGACGCAATTGGATGATGTTAGCTGGGCCAATTTTTCCGATCCTATTCAGCAAATGGATATGTGTTTGGAAGATTTTTTTTCGCCGGTCAGCCATCTCAATGCGGTTAAAAATTCAGACGAATTACGTGATGTTTATCAGGCTTGCATCGCCAAACTTACCGCTTATGGCACCGAGTTAGGTCAAAATTCCGCGTTGCAGCAGCAATATAAAAAATTGCAGGATGCGGCTGAATTTGAAAATTATAGCGCCGCACAAAAACAGTGGATTAAAAAAACCTTATTAGATTTTCATCTTTCCGGTGTCGATTTACCACCTGCAGAGCAGGAACGATTTAAGACAATTAAAAATCGCCTGGCCGAACTGGCCCAAACCTATTCCAACCATGTGTTAGATGCCACGGCGGCCTGGAAACGCCCTGCAACCGAGGCTGAACTCAAAGGTCTGCCGGACTCGGCGTTGGCGATGTTAAAGCAACAAGCACAGGCGAGTGAAATCGATTGTGAATATTTACTCAGCCTGGATTTTCCGGTCTATCAGGCGGTGATCACCTATGCCGATGATAGAGGCATCAGAGAAGAGATTTATAAAGCCTATATGACTAAGGCTTCGGAATCTGGCCCCAATGCCGGTGAATTTGATAATTCTGAATTAATGGTAGAGATCGTTAATCTACGCCAGGAAATGGCCGCTATTTTAAGCTTTGATAACTATGGTGAACGTTCACTGGCCACCAAAATGGCTAACAGTGTAGATGAAGTCACAGGCTTTTTAGAGAAGCTCGCTCATCAGGCCAAGCCCTTTGCGGAACAGGAATTACAAACCTTGCAGAGCTGGTCAGCTGAAAACGTGGGCCTTGAGAAAGTTGAATCCTGGGATTTTGCCTATGTCAGTGAAAAATATCGTCAGGCATTTTATGCACTCAACGATGAAGCCTTACGTGAATACTTCCCTCTGCAAAAGGTCTTAAGCGGCTTATTTGAAATTGTTGGGCGTTTATTTAATATTCAAATCGAAGAGTGTGATAATTTTGATCGCTATCATGATGACGTGGCTTTTTATCAAATAAAACGTGATGGCCAAATCATCGCCGGTTTCTACCTGGATTTATTTGCCCGCGATAAAAAACGGGGTGGCGCGTGGATGGCAGATTGCCGCAGCCGTTATATTAAAGCTGATGGAGAAGAAGAATTACCGATTGCCTTTTTAACCTGTAATTTTCGCCCGGCCAGTGAGGGTAAACCGGCGTTATTAGGCCACGGCGAAGTCACAACCTTATTCCATGAGTTTGGTCACGGCTTACATCATATGTTAACCACAGAAAATATCGCCGGTGTATCGGGTATTGCCGGGGTCGAATGGGATGCGGTGGAGTTACCAAGTCAGTTTCTGGAAAACTGGTGCTGGCAGGCCGAATCGATTCAATTAATAGCCGAGCATTATGAGACAAAAGAAGCCTTACCGCAGGCCATGTTGGATGCGATGTTAGCCGCAAAAAACTTTAACGAAGGCCTGATGATGTTACGTCAGGTTGAATTTTCGTTGTTTGATATGCATCTGCATTGTGCCGATAGACTGGCCGATGCCGGCCAGATTCAAGCGGTTTTAGATGTGGTGCGCAGCGAATTTGCGGTGATAAGCCCGCCTGACTATGTGCGTTTCCAGCATGCATTTAGCCATATCTTTGCCGGTGGTTATGCGGCTGGTTATTTCAGTTATAAATGGGCAGAAGTGTTATCGGCCGATGCGTTTTCAGCCTTTGAAGAGCATGGCCTGTTTGATCAAAAAACCGGCACCGCTTTCCTCGAGAATATATTACAGGTAGGCAGCTCTAGGCCGGCAGCAGAATCCTTTAAGGCTTTTAGAGGCCGCGAACCTTCCACCGACGCATTGTTAAGACATGCGGGCCTAATATAAGTAATAGCTAGTATAAGTAACAGGAAGTATAAGTAACATGAAAAGACGTTTTATAGCTGGGGCCATCTGCCCCAAATGTGAAAAGATGGACAAGATTCAGATGTTTGATGATGAAAACCATCAGCGCTGGCGTGAATGTGTGTCCTGCGGTTTTAAAGAGTTGTTAGTTGATCAGCCTAACGATACTCCGCAGGAAGTTAATACCCGTGTGAATCAGGCCATGCCTGGGGAGAAACCTTTAGCCCATGAAGATGAAGTGCAGGTTGTAAACCTGATTGACCCTAAAAAACTGCATTAAACTGGGTATATGTGAGATAAGAAATAGCGGCTTAGCCGCTATATTTTTTGTCTGAGAGGTTTATTTATAGATAGGATATTTACCTGGCAAGCCTTGTTCGAAATCAAAAACTTTGTATTTCCAGCCATTGATAAAGTTGCCGTTCTTTAGAGCCAAAATGATGTTTGGGTTTATTATCTAACTGCTGTTTGAGTTGTTTAAGTTCCACCAAGGTATCGATATCATAGGAAAAATCCAATAAAGTTACTGGCTCATTAAGATTCTTTACAAGTTGTTCTAGCGTTGTAGCGTGGCTGTATGTTGTATTGACCCAGGTGGTTTCTGTGATGGCTTGATTACTGGCAAACAAATAAAATCCGCCGTCATCGGCTGGGCCTATAACAATATTATCTTCGCCTTCTTGTAATAAAGTGATCGCATTTTGAATGCTTTCAGCGGTTAATAATGGGCAGTCACTGCCAATTATAATAACAATATCCGCCTGTTTTTTTAACCGGCTATAAACCTGATGTAAACGTTGGCCTAAATCGCCAGGGCCAGTCCATAGCGTGTTTGTTTGCTGCCATAAATTATCTTTTTTATGCTGTTCTTCGGCTACGGCCCATACTACGTCGATGTTAGTATTTTTATCTTTCAGCTTGTCTAACATAGCCGCCGTGCAGGCCAGACTATGTTGATAAAAAGCTTGAGCCTGCTCTGTACCAATATCGACGGCTAATCGTGTTTTAACCGGGCTAAGGGCTGGGGTTTTTGCAAATACAGCAAGACTGATCATGTGAATTTATCCTGGCTATTTATTTTAGCTATAACTTTTCCAAAGCCAACGTATAAAAAGGGGCAGCCATTGTTTAAACCAAAGCCAGTTATGCAACAATGAAATGAAAAACCAGCCGCCCTTCTCGTATTTCCTGGCCGAGGTACTCACCGTCGCAGTGAGAGCTGTTACCGGAATCTGGTTTAAATGGCATAGCCAAACAAAAAAATGGTCTTCCCCATAAGGCTGGTTTGTATCATAGCCATGCAGTTGGGTAAAAGAACCGTGGTCTATGCAAAAAGCCTGATCACCAAAGGGGGATTTAAGGTAGTGACTACGAAACTTTACCCCCAGGCTATTAAGTTTCATACGCTGGCTTAAGAAAGCATTATTAGTATGAAAGTCTAATTGGAAATAGTGCAAGCCTGACGTCGCTGGTTTTTTAATCAGCTTAAATAATGTTTGCTGAGCGTTTTTATCAATAATGGTATCTGCATGTATAAACCATAACCATTTTCCTGTGGCTGTATTGGCTGCGGCATTTAATGTCGCCGCCCTGCCTTGATCACAGAAGACGGTTTTAATATGCTTTGGGCCTGAAACTTCTGCACCGGCGAGAATAATTTCGTATTCTTCATCTAACAGCTGCAGTTGAGGCAATAACTGCGGCAATAGTGTCTGCCAGCTTTCATCGTCTTTGGCTAATGGAATAATAATAGAGAGCAACATGCTTTTTTCCTGTTAACAGCAGAGGTTGAGTTCATTATTATCACTGTCATCGGAGCAATCAAAAACACCGTAGTGTTGGCTGAAGTCTCCTATCACTTCAAAGTATTCACTGTAACGGGTTTCAGTTAACATTTTTGCGGTATTGCCACATACCGGTACGGGTAAGCCGGTTTTAAATAGATGATGATCATCTAACAAAAAGGCATGTGGGCTATTTTTAATGCCACCTTTATAAAAGGCAACATGGCCGTAGTTTTCACAGATATCTTCAAAGTCACATTTAAAGGCTCTGATGGTGATGGAGGTGAAATCGATCATGCCCGCCTGTTGTAAAATCGCTTCATCATGTAATTCAATTTGGCCTTTTTGGGTGGCACGAAAATCTAAGATGTCCAGTCGGTTTAATAGACGACGAAAATCTTCCGTATACATCGCACCACCCAAACATTCACCGAGCAATACCGGATCTTGCTGCAGGGTTTTACTGATTCTGCGGCTGGAAAAAACATCCGAGAAGTAGAGTTCACCTCCGGGTTTTAATACCCTGAATATCTCTTTAAATACCTGTTCTTTTTCCGGTGATAAATTAATCACGCAGTTGGAAATCACCACATCGATGCTATTATCGGCAATGTCAGCACTGCGTAAATCTTCAATATAAGCCTGATGAAATTCTACATTGCTGTGGGAATAATTAAATTTATCCTGATGATATTGCTGATATTCTCTGGCAACCGATAACTGCTGTTCGGTCATATCGATGCCTATGACTTTTCCTTTTTCTCCTACCAGCTGGGATAATAAATATACATCACGGCCGGTGCCGCAGCCTAAATCCAGAACCGTCTTACCTTCTAAAGCATGAGGAATAGGCGAGCCGCAGCCGTAGAATTTTTCCTGGATCACCGGGTGAATATTGCGTAATAACGGGATTAAGTGTTTGGGCATAGCATCGATGGGACAGCAGGCCGAGGTTTTTAAGTCGGCCTTTGTAGCTAAGACTTCACCATAATAATTTTTAACACTATCGGCTAGTTGTTGATTATCGATTTGGCTTAAATCATTCATGTGTCTGTCCTGAAAAATGAGTCAAAGGCTGTTTTAATAATTGGCTGATACGCTGTTGATCTTCATAGTTGCATCCCTCCAGACCAAATGGCATATCTAATTGCCCGGCCTGGCTATCGTATAAATAACTGGAAAATAGCCTATCCCAGCAGCTGAGGTTAAAGCCGAAGTTGCAATTGGATTCTTTAATTTGAGTGGAGTGATGCACTCTATGCATATCGGGGCTAACAATAAAATATCGAATAAAGGTATCGATTTTTTTAGGTATATAAACATTGCCATGATTAAACAAGGCCAGGGCATTTAATAGAATTTCAAAAATTAAAATAGCTTGCGCAGATATACCTAAAATAATCACCGCAGTGGCTTTTATAAAAACGGATAAAACAATTTCTAAGGGGTGAAAACGCAGCGCCGTACTACTATCAAAGGCCAAATCGCTATGATGCACCCGATGTAGCCGCCATAAAACCGGCACAACATGAAACAGCCTATGCTGCCAATAAATCAGTAAATCTAACAGCACTAATACAATGATTAATTCTAGCCATGCAGGCAGTTGGATGAGGTGCATCAGACCCCATTGTTTTGCATGGACTATCAACGCAAGCCCGGATAAACCTATAGGCATAACCAGCTTGGCGGCAAGACTATTGATGATGGTTAGCGAGATATGGTGCCGCCAGCGCTGCAGCGTATACTTGCCTAAATCTCTCCTGGGGCTGATATTTTGCCATAACAGCATAAAAGATAAAACGGAAAAAAATACGCTTAGGCGCAGCAGGATATCTAGTGGCATGATGGAAACCTATAGCGTTTATACAAGGCTGCCTCCACAGGATGAACCACTGCCTGCGGTGCAGGCAAAACAATGATCGGCCACCGCAATAAAAGTATTGATATCATCAAAACGTTGAATAGAAAAAATGTCTAAGGTTTTACCCGACACCGGAATATCTAACATCTGATTAAAGTCACAATCATAAATAGCGCCATCGAAGCCAATCGAAATCTGGTTTTTACACATCACATTGTCTAACGCATCCGGATTGAAGTTATCCAGCAAAAGCTGCATATAATCTTCTAACAAACCGTCACGGTGTAACTGATGTTCAAAACGTTTTATCGGCATATTGGTGATGGCGTATAACTGATTAAATTGAATGCCAAAATCCTGAAACAGCTTGTCTTTGTAGTCGCGTTCTAACTGTTGCTGTGGCGGCGGCAAAAAAGCCCCGCCGGGGTTATAGACTAAATCCAATTTTAAGTTTTCATCTGTGCCATAACCTAGAGCATTCAATAGTTGCAGGGCCTGTATACTTTTCTCAAATACATTTTTACCGCGCTGTGCATCGACATTTTTTTGTGAATAACACGGTAAAGAGGCAACAATATGAATGCCTTGGTCGGCAAGGAAATTAGCGGTATCTTCCTGCCCGGCTTCAAATAAAATGGTTAGATTACAGCGGTTGATGACCTTTTTACCCATGGCCCGAATCGCCGTCACAAAGCGACGAAAATGTGGATTTAGTTCCGGTGCCCCACCGGTAATATCCACGGTTAAAATGTTTTTATCTTGTTCTAACAAGGTTAATAGGCGGTCAATACTCTCGCCATTCATGTTTTCTGTATGGTCGGGGCCAGATTCTACATGGCAGTGATGACAGGCTTGATTGCAGCGTTTGCCGATATTTAACTGCAAGGTGGTGATTTTGTCACGTCGCAAGGTTTTATCAGCCTGTTTGATCTGCTGGGCAAAAGACGTGCTTGTGATAATATTGTTAATAGCTGCACTCGCCGTGTTGACGTTATTCACCGTGTAACCTTCTTATTTTATGAAACAGCTTTAAAAAAACTAAAGCCAGTCTTGGAATATGTTTTTTACGCCACTCGCTGGCGACAAATTTATTGGCTTCACTCCAGCTGGGGTAAATATGTAAGGTGGCCAGAATTTTATTTAACCCCAGGCCGTGAGTTTTCGCTAGCGCAAATTCTGCCAATAATTCACCGCCATGTTCTGCAACAATCGTCACACCTAATATCTTGTCTGTGCCGGGTTTGCTTAACACCTTTATAAACCCCTGATTTTTACCTTCACAGATGGCTCTATCCAAATCTTTTAAGTCGTAACGGCTTACCTCGCAGGCAATGCCCTTTGTTTTAGCCTCTTGTTCGTTGATGCCTAATCGGGCGATTTGGGGGTCAACAAAGGTACACCAGGCCATATTGTCGTAATTCACCCTAAAACGTTTGATCGGTGAAAATAATGCATTGACTGTGGCGTACCAGGCCTGATGAGACGCGGCATGGGTAAATTGATAGGGCCCGGTCACATCTCCACAAACATAGATGTTTTTGATATTCGTCTGCAAAAATCCATTGCTGCTAATGCGCCGTTGTGGGCTGATTTCCAAGCCTAATTGCTCCAGCCCAAAACCTGAAATACTGGCCGTGCGCCCCAAGGCGATAAGGATTTTATCAAAGCTTAGTGTCACTGTTTCATCGTGATGGCTGAATTGAGCGGTGTTAGACTCGGCATCAATAGCCTGTAGTTGATGATTAAGCAGGCAGTCTATGCCTTCTTTTTCAAACTGTTGTAGCAAGCTTTGACTTACATCTTCATCTTCCACTTTTAATAAACGGCTGTTTCTATCGGCTATGGTTACCTGGCTGCCAAGGCGCTGGAAAGCTTGCGCCATTTCTACGCCGATAGGTCCACCACCTAAGACCAATAGTTTTTGGGGCAGCTGGGTTAATTGCCAGAGAGTGTCGCTGCTGAGATAGTCACTCTTATCAAGGCCTGGAATATCAGGCACAAAAGCTTTGGCTCCGGTGGCGATGATGATGCTTCTGCAACTGAGGGTTTTATCACCCACACGTACATGATGGGCGTCTTCTACAAAGGCCTTGTCTTGAAAACATTCCACCCCCAGGCCGGTAAAGCGTTCAACCGAATCGTGTGGTTCGATGGCGGCAATCGCACCGTGTACATGTTGCATCACCGCAGAGAAATCTATCTCAGGTTCGGCACAAGAAATGCCAAATCGACTCGCATGACGAATTTCATGAGCGGTCTTGGCCGCTTTAATCAACGCCTTGCTGGGTACACAGCCTGTATTCAGGCAATCACCACCCATCTTGTCGGCTTCGATTAACGCCACCTTGGCCTGTGTGGCGGCGGCGATAAGCGAGGCCACTAAACCGCCGGAGCCTGCACCTATCACAATGACGTTATAGTCGTATTTAGTCATGGGCCTGCTCCATCTTGGCTCGGAAATAGTGCATGAGTTTTTTACTGATTAGCGGAAATAAACCCAATAAAACAAACGCGGCTATTAAACCCGGTGAGCTGATATCCGACAGCTGGCGAATTTTTCCCAGCTCCGTGCCTGCATAAACATAAACACAGGTTCCAGCTAACATGCCGAGTTGGCTAACCCAATAAAAGGTCCAGGTTTTAATCGGCAATAAACCCATAAGCAGATTAACCATAAAAAACGGGAATAAAGGCACCAGCCTTAATGCAAACAAATAGAAGGCCCCCTCTTCTTTAAAACCTTGATGAAAGCGGGGTAATTGCTGCGAAAAACGTTGTTTTAGCTTTTCTCCTAATATAAATCTGGCCATTAAAAAAGCCAGAGTTGCTCCCAGACTACTGGCAAAGGAGACTAACAATAACCCTTGCCAGAAACCAAATAAGCTACCGGCGATCAATGTCATCAAGCTGGCGGCGGGTAGCGAAAAGGCGGTGATTAAAAGATAGAGTATAAAAAAACCGATAAGAAAGCTTAGCGCATACTGTTGCTGCCAGGATTGCCAGAGCCGATGTTGCTGTTCAATACCCTGTAATGAAAACAGCTCTGTACCACCGAGTTGATAAAAACCAACAACAACGGCGCTGAAAAATAAAAATAACAGCCCTCTGGCGATACTTGTTGACGGGCCTGGCTGTGACATGATGTGTTCCTGTTTTTGCATAAATAGAGAGTTGAGTATAAGCATTATGCTTTTCAGACGTCTGCAGCATGAGTTTGTTACAAGTGAGAATAAATAATTGTGCTATTAAGGTTTAAGACGGCAACTGGTAATAAACCGTATTTCTACTAAAATTGATGAATAAGGTGTGTTAGACATAACAAGGATCGATATTGAAGCACTTTGAATTCTCCCTTCTTTATATTTTAAAGGCCATTCTTGTATGCAGCAGCGTGCTGTTGAGTATAGAAAATTTATGGGCATTGGATGCCACTATTGATATTGCCAGCGCCGATTTAAATGATAAAACCTTGCTACAAAAAAATATTGTTGTATTTGAGCAGGAAAACCCTGAACAAGAACTGAATGCTGAAGACGTTTGGCTGAGCTTTCAAGACTGGCGTCAACATGCAGCCAGCGATCATCAAGCCAATATCTGGCGACCTTTAGATCAATACCCCCAAAAAACCTACGCTGTCACAACCCTTTGGGTAGGCCTGCATATAGAAAACACCGGTACCGAAGAGGCTGCTCTGATCTTTGAAAATACCGAGGTCACGATTAACGATGCCAGCGTCTTTATCTTTACATCCGGGCAGCTGAATACACAGGCAAACTTTGGTAAAAAATACCGCTTTAGTGAACGCTTAATAGAGCATCGGTATTTTCGCTTGCCACTTTCTGTTCCTGCCGGTGAAGGTGTGGATCTATTGCTACGGTTTCGTATCAGAGGCATGAATCATATTGCTATTGGCGCCAGTTCTTTACGGTCGCAGCAAAGTTATGTTTTGGGTATGGCCACAGCTGAACGAATAATTTGGATGTATTTTGGTATGATGCTTCTGATTGTGATTATGAGCGCAGTGACCGCTTATGGTACGGAAGATATCAGCTTTGCCTATTTTTCGGCTTTTGTTTTGAGTGTCATTTTTTTACATTTTGTTCGAGAGGGTTATGCTTTACGTTATTTCTGGCCGGATTGGCCCTGGATGCGTTACACCGGCATAGCCTTTGCTGCGACGTCTATGTTTGTCTCACAACTGTTATTTACCAGAAATTTCCTGGATTTAAAAAGTAATCACCCCAGGGTGAATATTTATATTCTTTGTACCTGTTTAATCATCCTCGGTTTATTGTTTATTAGCCTTTTTGTTCCGGTGGCTTATGTGTATTTACTGGTGATTAGCATGGCTTTTATTTGGTTGCCTGCCCTGTGTTGTCTTTTATATTGCTGCATTGGTTTATGGTATAGCGGCAATGAGATGGCCAGGGCTTATACCATTGCCTGGTCGGTATATCTTGCGTCGTTAATGATCAATTTTCTGACCTCGTTTTTCCCCACCTATGGTTTTAGCCTGGGAGAATGGCCTTCCAATATTGCGCTGTTTATTTTATCGATATTCTTATTTTTAGTCTTGATTAAACGTCTGCGGGACAATCAGTTGGAACATGAGAAGGCTTTGGCTGAAAGTGCGGCTAAATCGGATTTTTTGGCGAAGATGTCACATGAGATTCGCACGCCTATGAATGGGGTTTTAGGCATGGCCGAACTGCTGCAAGATACCAAATTAGATGAAACCCAATCCTATTATGCGAGAGTGATTTTTAACTCTGGGCGCACCTTGTTAAATGTGATTAATGAGATTCTGGATTATTCAAAAATCGCCGCCGGTAAAGTGGAGCTGGAAGACATAGAGTTTGATATTTTCCATATGGGCCAGGAATGTATCAGCTTGTTTACCGTGCAGGCCAGAGAGAAAAAACTGGAGCTGATCTGCCGTATAGACCCCGCATTGCCGCGAATATTCAAGGGTGATGAAGGGCGTATCCGCCAGGTGATTATTAATTTATTGGGTAATGCATTTAAGTTTACCGATTCCGGTGAGGTGATGCTGAATATAGAACCTGTGGGTGAATCGATTCGTTTTCAGATTCAAGACAGCGGTATCGGTATCACCGCCGAACAACAGGAAAAGTTGTTTCAGGATTTCACCCAGGCCGATGTCTCTACCTCGAGAAAATATGGCGGTACGGGCTTAGGCTTAACGATCAGTAAGCAATTGGTTGAGCTGATGCACGGCGAGATAGGCATTGACAGTGAATATGGCATTGGTACTACTTTCTGGTTTAACCTGCCATTACAGCGGGCCGTCAAGCAGGCGATGCCCGCCTTTGATGATAGTCAGCTAAAAGGCTTAAAACTGTTATTGGTGGATGATAATGAAAGTTATAGACGGGTGGCCAGTGAATTACTACGTTTATTAGGCATAGAAATCAGCTGTGCTGAAAATGGTAAGCAGGCCTTGGAAGTACTGGATAAAGCCGAGGCTATGCAGCAGATCTTTGATCTGATCAGTGTCGATTTGGATATGCCGGTGATGAATGGCATGGAATTGATTAAACAGCTGGCGGTGCGTGAAAAACGTTATCCCGTTGTGTTGTTGTCGGCAACTGGATTTTTACCCGCGCCAGAGGAATATAAGCAATATGGTGTATTAAGTGCGGCGCAAAAGCCGATTCTGGCCGAAGAACTGAAACAACTTTATACCCGCGTATTAGGTTATAAGGTGCAAGAAGAATCGCAGTCATCAACTTCGGAAAAAGAAAATAAGGTCGAGCAAATCACCTCATTAAATATTCTGGTGGCAGAAGACAATGAAGTGAATTTTCAGGTGGCGGCGGCGATGTTAAGGAAAATGGGCCATAAGGTCACACATGCTGTGGATGGACTCGATGCGATAACGATCTACAAGGCCCATAATCTCAATGCCAGAGAAACGGCCTTTGACCTGATTTTTATGGATTGTGAAATGCCCAATATGGATGGTTTTGAGGCCACTCAAACCATCAGGAAGCTAGAGTCGCAACGACATTTAAGCCCCATACACATAATCGCGTTAACCGCACATAGTGATGAGCAAAGGATTAATCAATGTTATAGCGCCGGTATGAACAGCTATTTAAGTAAACCGGTGCAGATCAGTGATTTCAGAGACAAACTCGCAGGGTTAAACAAGGGGCTGGGAAAGTAGACCTGCTAGCAGTTAGATTATTTTCATCTACACTTTTACAGGTATAGATGAAATAACCTCAGAGACGCCTCCATGACAAGCTCCCCGGCCAGGCAATATCATAGAGTGACATTCGCGGTAAGTTGTCTGACTCTGCTCCCTTCTTTGAGTTTGGCTGCAAGCACACAATTGGAAGAGATTGTGATCACCGCCCAGCGGGTAGAACAATCGTTACTCGCCACGCCTGTTGCCGTTACCGTCTTTGATCAGCAAACCTTACAGGATTTACGTATCACCGATGTCAGTGATATTGCCGCCCATGTGCCCAATCTTTTTATCAGCCCTACGTTGGGTGGCTCTGTGAATGCTGCGATTAATATTCGTGGTGCAGCCACCACGGTGAATAATCTCAGCCGTGATACCTCGGTAGGTATGTATCTAAACGGGGTACCTATTGCCAAAACCTCGGCGGCGATCTTTGATATGGTTGATTTACAGCGTATCGAGGTATTACGTGGCCCGCAGGGCACCTTATACGGTAAAAATACCATAGGCGGCGCGATCAATTTAATCACCCAAAAACCTCGTGGTGAATTGGCGGCCAGAGTTCAATTAGGCGCGGGTAATTATGGCTTAAAAGAAATGCGCGTCAGTGTCGATTTACCGGCCGTAGCCTTGGGTAATACCACTTTTAATAGCAAAATAGCGATCTTTGATAGAAGCCGTGATGGCACGGTGGAGAATAGTGATGCTTCCAGCATCGATTATGATAATAAAGATCAGCAAGGTGGGCGTATCGATCTGAACTTTATGCTCAGCGATGCCTTTAGTATCGACTATGCCTACGATGATTTTTCTGCCGATCAACGCCCCACGGCGATTCAACCTGTAGATTTAATCGAGGGCGCATTACCTGATAGTTTGGCCTTTGTTGAAGAGGCGATAAAAGCCACCACCTCAGAAGATAGGTTATCCGTATTAGCCAATGATTCAGCCCTGCTTAGCAGCGCCGATGTGTCGGGCCACTTCTTGCAAATGGCTTACCAGATAGATGATAAAGATGAATTAGGTGGCATAGAAATAAAATCGATTACCGGACAAAGGGAATTAAGCACACGTAGCACATCCGATTTTGATGGCACGGCTTTGGATGTTTTCCGATTTATCAATAACAACGATTTTGAACAGCTGAGCCAGGAGTTTCAACTTATTGGTGAAAGTGAATCGCTAAGTTATGTGGCGGGTATTTTTTATTATCAGGATAAATGGAATACCTTTAACCCTCGCTGGATTTTCCAGTTTGGCGCTGATGATTTTGATACCGATAACCGCGAAGGGGAAGATGAATCGCTGGCCGCGTTTGGCCAGGTGACATGGCGGCCTACCTCGCTAGAGCATAAGTTGGGGTTAACGTTGGGCTTACGCTGGACTAAAGAAACTAAAGAAGTCACCCGACTGCGTCAGGCTGCGATGCAATACAGCATCGATGCCAGCGATAATAAGGCCTGCGTATGCTTAAGGGACGATGCCGATATGCCCATCACTATCGATGGCTCATCACCTATTAATGCGCCCGCCAATCTACTGCAGCCGTTAACTGCGGAAGATAGCTGGTCAGAGACAACGCCGGTGATTATCGCAGCTTATGAATACAGTGAAAATCAGCATCTTTATGCAAAAATTTCCACCGGCTTTAAGAGTGGCGGCTTTAATGGCGCGGCGGTGACTAATGCCAGTTTTTTACAGGCCTTTGAGCCAGAAACCTTAACCGCCTATGAGCTGGGTTTCAAAAATCGATTTTCCGATCAGCGTGTGCAAACCCAGGTCGCCACTTTTTATAATGATTATAAAAACTTCCAGGCCAATGTGCTGGTGGACCCGGTAGGGTTGGCGGTAGAAAATGCCGGAGAGGCAGTGATGGCCGGGTTTGAATTTGAACTTAATGCATTATTAGGCCAATACTGGCAGCTGGTTTTAGCTTATGCGTATTTACACACAGAATATAAAACATATATCGATGATGGCGTGGATGTTAAAGATGAACGTGCTTTTGTTTATTCGCCCAAACATTCTTATAACGTCGGCTTTATTTATCAGCCCGATGCCGCGGCAAGCTTTAGAGTGGATTACAGCTGGCAAGATGATCAATGGATGGATGCCAAACAGCAGGTGCCGATAGCGGCCTATGGATTATTGAGTGCCCGAATTGATTTTCGTTTTAATGATGGCATCAGTGCCGATGGCCAATTTAATCTGGCCTTATGGGCAAAAAACATTGCCGATGAAGAATACCATGTGAATGGCATTAACTTCGGTTTTGCCCGTTATGCCACCTTTGGGGAACCCAGAACCTATGGCCTGGAGCTTATGTATCATTACCGTTAGGTCTGTAATTTGATCAAACCTGTGTATTGTTATCGTATTTTATTTATTCTGTTAGTTATGTACTGGCCGTGTCTCACTGTTTCTGCGGCGGGCTCTAAGGATGTGGAATTACAACCGGCCGCTGCGCTATTACATATTCGACAGCAATTAAGCTATACCAACCTCAGCCCTTATATCGATGAATATATCGATGAGACCGGGCAATTAAGCATCGATGAGGTGAATTCAGTCGCCTGGCAGCCTAGCATAAAACCCGGTGATATTGCGGTGATTAACAAATCCTATGATAGGCGCATTTATTGGTTTAGATTTCGCTTAAAAAGCCACGATAGCTTAATGAGGCGTTTTATTTTGGGGCTGGTTGCGCCACTTTTGGATGATATTGAATTTTATGCACTTGATGAAGCAGGCCAGTGGCAGATGACAAAAGCGGGTGATGCACTGCCCTATCATCAGCGTGTTATCGATAACCGTGTTTACGCCTTCCCCATCAGTTTGCAGCCACAGGAGCAGGCAAGCTTCTATTTACGTATTCAAACCCGCAGTGTTTTACGTCTGCCCTTGATGATCGCCGATGAATACCGTTATTTTGAATGGCAATTACGCAGCGATTTAATCACTGGCATAACTTATGGATTTTTTATCACGGTGTTACTGTTTAATATCTATTTTTATTACAGTGTTAGAGAAAGCTCGATTATTTATTTTATCGGCTTTGTAGCGTCAATCACGGTGATTATTGCCTGTATCAACGGCCATGCTTATCAGTTCTGGCCTGAAAGTATCTATTGGCAGCAGATTGCCATTTATGTACTCAGTGTTATTTGTAATATGTTTATTTTGTTGTTTGCCCGCTCTTATTTAGAGGTGAGCCTACAGTATAAAAATCTGGATATTGTCTATAAGTTTTTACTGATATTTTCTGTGTTGATGGTATTGGGATTATTGATTCAAGGCTCTGCGTTTAATCATAGCCTGGTGCCAGTGATGACGGTTAGCAGTATGTTGTTGATTCTGGGAAGCGCTATTTTTAGATCGATTAAAGGTTTTAAACCGGCCAATATATTTATTGCAGCCTACTTGGTGATATTTGCCTTTTCGATAGTTAATAGCAGTATTTTTAGCCAAACGATAGAGAGTACTCGTTATGTCGATTTAAATATTCTGCCTATTGCTTTACATGTTTTTTTATTAGCTCTAGGTATCGGCTCCAAGATCAGTTTTTTACGCAAGGACAGAGAGCGTTTTGAAAAGGATCTGCTTAAGGCCCAATTAAGCAGTGATGCCAAAAATGAATTTATGGCTAAGATGTCACATGAGATTCGTACCCCGATGAATGGCGTATTGGGTATGTCAGAGTTATTAGATGACTATATCAAGGACCCCATCGCCAAGGGTTATAACAATGTTATTCAAACTTCAGGCAAAACCCTGCTGACCATCATCAATGATATTCTGGATTATTCCAAGATCGAAGCCAATAAGATGATTCTTGAAAACGTCGCGTTTAATCTCCGTGATTTGGCTTTGCAATCGATACGCATATTTTCATTACCGGCCACCGAAAAAGAAATTGAATTGATTGTGGATATTGAACCTGACGTTGCCGAGTTATATCTCGGAGACCCCACTAGAATCAAACAAATCATGGTAAATTTATTATCGAATGCGATGAAGTTTACCGATCTGGGAGAGGTGATTTTAAAGTTAAGCCTACACGGTGAAGAGCGCCTGCTTCGTATTTCAGTTTACGACAGCGGCTTTGGTATTGCCGATGAAAAGCTGGATAAACTTTTTGATGCGTTCCAGCAGGCCGATGCCAGCATCAGCCGCAATCACGGCGGTACGGGCTTGGGCTTAACGATATGCAAGCAGTTAACTGAGTTAATGCAAGGTAGCATCGGTGTTAGCAGCGAGTTAGAACGGGGCTCACATTTCTGGGTAGATCTACCGTTACAAGCCGATGCTGTTGATAAAGACAGTGATCAAACGATTGGGCATAGGCCGGGTAAAAGACCCAAAATTTTGTTGATTGATAACAATGCGTCTTTTTGCCAGGTGCAGAAAAAATATGCCGACCATCAGGGCATTGATTTACATATTTCCTATAGGGGTGATCACGTGAAGGCATTATTGTCGGCTGACGAAGACTTTGATGTGATGATTATCGAGCAATATTTACATGATATAAATAGCCTGGAATTGGCTAAATGGATACAGGCCAATGTTAAGAACAAGCCCGCCTGTTATTTATTAAGCCATTTAAAACTACCCGATGCGGCACAGTTAAAAGCCGCGGGCATTACTCAGGTGATTCAAAAACCTTTGTTAAGTGAATATTTATTTAATATCGTCATCGAAAAAAAGCATACGGACATAAGCTTAAAACAAGAGCAGCCGTTTATGCATGATATGCAGGGTTTAAATATTCTGGTGGCCGAAGATAATAAAGTTAACCAGATGGTGATTGTGAATATGCTGAAAAAACTAGGCCATCAAACCACGCTGGCTGAAAACGGCGAACAGGCATATCAGATATTTCAGCAGCAGCAGACTCCGTTCGATTTGATTCTAATGGATTGTGAAATGCCTATCGTCAACGGTTTTGATGCCACGCGGTTAATACGCAGCTGGGAAAAAAGTCAGGACCTTAAAAGCATCAAAATTATCGCATTAACAGCCCATGTTTTACAGTCAACCCGCGCAGCCTGCAAGGATGCGGGTATGGATGATTTCTTAAGTAAGCCGATTAATCTTAAAAGCTTAAAAGAAAAACTGGACGGCGAATCAGTGGTAAAAACTAGCTGATTACAATCATTAAAATAAAAGTAATCATGCCCAATGTCGCACTGATTAAAACCGGTTGTCGGTATTTAGGCATTTGCCAAGCCATAATAAATCCGGAGATTAATAGCAGCAGTAAAGCCGCTGCAAAAATGGCGGCATAAACCTTAAATGCGACTCCACCTTTGGCCTTATGTAATTGCACAAAGACCCGATAAGCCTGAGAGTTTTCAATGGTCATACGGGCCAGCAGTGCATTATCGCTGGTCTGTAATATCACATTACGATTGGAGCCGGTCCACTGTAGTTGAAAGTCTGCCCCGATATTTTTGACTTTGGCCTGACCTGTGGGTTGGGTAATATTTAAGGCCAAAAGTTTTTTATTGACGACGGCTAAAAGCATTTCCTGATCGGCTTGAAGTGGTGCTTCGAGCATCACGTCATAATCTTGGCTTTCGTAGCCACCCTTGATTCCCCAAGTATAAAGCGCGCCGGTAAAGAGAAACATCAACAGCACAGGGAAGATAAACCCGGCGACTAACATATGAATCGTGACTAAGTTCTTTCGCTTCAAAACAGACATGGGTATTAACTCACTGAGGGTTTGAACACGTTGGGCTTTTTATTTTTCAGGATGTAGCGCTTGTTGTAGCTGAAATCCCTGGCGAAATTCCTGATGGCAGGCAAGACATGTGGTTTGTAACTCGGCAAAGGCGGTGATGACTTTATAACCGTCATTTTTTGCGGCCAGTTGATTGAGGTTTTTAGCCGCCTTACGGGTATTACTATCCAGGCTTTTGAAGGTCGGCATATTATCTGCCATATAGTGATTGATACGGGTCTTTTCAGCGATAGAAGGCCCTGGATGTTCTGCCACTTGTAAGGCGTTGTTTTCAACTAAGGCCCAGTCTTCAATAGCGATGGCGGCACTGATATTCTGCATATTAAGACTAAGCTGCTGCATGATGATTTTTAGGGTGTTGTCATCCGCAGCGGGCTTATTTTCAGCGTGGGAATGGATGCAGAGACTTAAAAAAAGCAGTGCACAAAACATATTTTTGAGCATTAAATGTTTTTCCATGTCAGTTTATTTCCCGGACGAATAGTTGAAGTTTAAGATATAAATGACCCGATCACCTGCTTTTACAAAGCCTTGCTTATCGGGCGTTATTTTATTACCCAATAAGTCGATGGCCTGCTCGCCGGGTTCTACTTTAACGCAGAAGCTTTTATCACAGCCCCAATAAGCTTTAAAAGTGCCTTTAGGGGATTCCAAATGCAGGCAATATTGCTGATTCTGTTCTGAATAATCGCAGGTTTTTGCATCTTTAAATAAATGGTTTAGCACTTTAAAACTGGTGTAGGCATCACGTTTACGCAAGCCTGTGCCCCGGTTATCCACCAGCCCATAGCCGGGTGCGACTAATTGATGCCAATAACATTTTTCGACCTTGCCGCTGGCCATCATCATCAAATAATAACGTACCAGATAAGTGGCTTGTAAGTCTTCACTGACCATGCAGTCACCATAAGCCGGGGCATAGGGGCGTGTGTCTTCTAACGGCCAGTTGACTTCGGTGATAAAAAGCCGGTTTGTGGTGCGGCGGCTGCATTGCATGATCGCACTAAACCAGTTGATCTTGGCGAGTGTATCGCAGGCCAGCTGGGTATTTTCGGGTGCGCCACGTCTATCAACATAGAGTTGTGCAGCCACGCCGTCATATTTAATTGGCCAAAGGTGAAAAACCGAACGAATAAAAAACGGCAGTTCAAAATCGATGATATTTCCACCTAACAAGGTGATCTGCGGAAAGAGGCTTTCTTTGAGATCTTGTGCAATCTTGAAAAACTGGAAATATTCATCCTGAGAAATAAACGCCCATTTGCGCCGATTAACCGTATTACCTATTTGAAAGGTATGGCCGGTGTTGCTATAACGCTCAAAAATCTCGGTTAAAGCCAGCTTGGTTTGGGCAGGGTTTTCGATATGGTTGCGGTCTTGCAGGATATTGATCAGGATTTTTTTATCGGAAAATAAGTCGATGAAGTCAAAATACTTTTGTTTATGCTGAAAATCAGCCAGCGGTAGCCGGATTAACAGATCTTCTACCCCTAACTCATGCACCATATCTTTAAGTTGCACATCGGTGGGGCAGAATTTTTCATCAATAGGATAATCCGGGTTAATACATAGGCCGATATTATCGGTAGCTGTGCCGATAAGGGTACGTGGCTGGAATAATAGGCGCAGGCCCAAAAAGGGCAGGAGCAGAATACTTAAAAGGGTTTTGATTGAGCCTGCAGCACCACGTTTATACAGGCCTTTTTTAAAGGCCTTATCACGCAGAATCTGTGGTTGATCGGAATATTTATCCCATTTATAAAATGAATTAGGCATAGATAACGGTTATAAGCTCCTAACGGCCTATCAGTTTTTTGAGTTTACGTTTACGTATCCAATAATTAGCATGTTCCTGAATCGCCTGATTTAACAGTGTCTCACACTTATCAATCGCCAAGCCCGATAAACCACTGTAGATCTCACAAAATAACTGGATATTTTGGGGTTCATCGGAGATTCGGCTAAAATTCTTGATGCCTACTTCTGGCGAAACCGGGCCAAAAGACATGCGGTTGATATCCACCACCGAAAACTGATAACCCTGGTCGGTTTTTTTGATTAAGGTATTGCCGGTGCTGTAATCCAGATGCAGGAAACCACATTGATGGAAATGATAGGTGAACTCAGCAAACTCACGTAGCAGGCGTTGTTTATCGTCGGTTTTATTACGTAATACATCACGAATTTCATAATCGTAATCCAGCAGCTCGCTAATAAAATAGCTTTGTTGTAACTGCCAGCGGTTGAATACTTCGATATAGGCGATAGGTTTGGGGGTGTTAATGCCCTTATCTAACAATTTTTGTGCATATTCAAATGAACGTCTGGCCTTGGATTTACGTAAGAATTTATACACAAAACCCTGGAGTAGATTGGGGATTTTAAAGGCTTTTACCACAGTTTTAATGCCGGCTAAATCCAGCTGTTTTAAGGTATTACGCCCACCTTGAATCTCATCGGTATTGCTGGTGAAAAGGTCTTCAAATTCATTTAAAGACAACTTTATTGAAGGATAGTTCTCGGCGATGAAAATATGGGTTTTGCTGGAAGATTGAGGCACGTTGGGTTCTTTTGGTTAAAAGTGCGGCGTATAAGGCGGCGGGTATTTACTCTGAACCCATTGATTCTACAAATAATGCCCTGTATTTGCAAAAACGTAATGAGAGCGGACTTTTTTAGTCCCGGTTATATAATAATAAAATATCGAGTTATTCGTTGTTGTTATAACTGATTATTCAGCAACAGCTATGCTTAAGATATTGTGTTTTTCTTTTTGAAGGCCAGTATTTTGGACGCCAATGCTATCCCGGGTTATAAAATTCTTCATCGTTTAGGTCAGGGCGGCATGGCCACGGTGTATCTGGCTGAAGAACTTAAACTTAAGCGTAAAGTGGCGCTAAAGATCCTGAACACTGAGCAACAGTCAGATGACTGTTATTTACGACGATTTATGGCCGAGGCCAGGATAATTGCCTCACTTTCTCAGCCTAATATTATTAATGTTTATGCCATAGGTCAGCATGAAAATTTAAATTATATAGCCATGCAATACCTGCCAGGCGGAAATTTGAAGGACAAGTTAAGCCAAGGTATAAGTCTGAATGATGCGCTGGACTATATCCGGGAAGTTGCCACCGGTTTGCATTATGCGGGTGAGCACCATTACATACATCGGGATATTAAACCCGACAATATTCTTTTTGATGAAAATGGCTGTGCGGTTATCAGCGATTTTGGTATCGCCAGGTCTATCCAATCTCAAACCCGAATGACCATAAACGGTGCAGTTATAGGTACTCCCAGCTATATGAGCCCGGAACAGGTTGAAGGCCATGAACTGGATCATCGTTCGGATCTCTATAGCCTGGGCATTCTTATTTACGAGATGCTGACCGGGACTCTGCCTTTTAAAGGCACCTCTATGATTAGCATCGGCGTAAAACATGTTATTGAGACACCCCCATTATTGCCTGTTCAGTATCGGGCATTTCAGGCTTTTATGAATAAGGCGCTGGCAAAAAAAGCCTGCCATCGATTTCAGAATGGGGCTGAGATGATCAATGCCTTAAATCGCATTGATAAAGGTACCAATAAACACTATTCAGGTCTAAGACTGTCTTCTAATGGCATTAACCCGGCTACGGAAAATCGAGAATTTTTACCTACGTGTATTTCAGTGAAGTGCACGGTATTTAAGTCTATAAACTGGCTAGCATTTTGGCAGAATGTCAAATTACCGATGTTGGCCATGACGCTGGCTTCGATGGTGCCTGTGGCTGTTTATGGCTTTCTTGATTTAGCCCATCAACATTCTACAGCGGTTGTGGAGTCACAAACCTTAGTCGAGCTCAGCAAACCCGTAGCCAATGATGGCTTTACAGGCTTTATTATTGAACATGTTGATGATGAAGTGGCGATTAAACAGTTATTAGCCGACATCAATAATAAACTATTGCTTGGGCAAATTTTACAGCCTTATGGCAATAATGCGTTAAGCAAATGGCTGCAATTACAGAAAATGCGACCTTTTGATAAGCGAGTATTACAAAAACATGATGACATTATTTCATTTTTAGCCGAGGCTAATGCCAATAACTGGCATATAAACACGTTGTCCATGCTGCAACAAGATTTGACTGAAAGCCAGGAGTTATCGGCTAATAAAACCTTGCTTATCAGCATGCAGCAGGCCATTAATAAGACCTGGATACAGCGCCGAGAGCAGCATATGCTGGAAAAAGTCCAGGGCATCGCCGCCAGTGTGAATGCCGATATGGCTGAAATTCAGGCTATGGCGGTGCAGGTAAAAAGGGCGCTGAGGCGGGCGGAGTATACGTTGGCGATAAAAACCGCAACGCAAAACCTTAAGAAATATCCCAAAAGTAAAACCCTGCAGGATATACGTGATCAAGCCTTGCTTAGCGGCAAAAAAAGCGCCTGGTAGCCCTTTCTAGTGACTCTGACCCCATTGATGACCCCCATTGATTTCACTTTATAAAGTGGCGCTTTTGCCGTAAGCTCGCCGCTCAAGAATTAAGCGCTACTTTAGATAGGAACATTCCATGTTATCTGTAAACGAATATTTTGATGGCAAAGTAAAATCGATTAGCTTACAAACCGCAACGTTGCCAGCCTCTGTGGGTGTTATGGCTCCAGGTGAATATGAGTTTGGCACCTCTGAAAAAGAAGTGATGACCGTGGTTTCAGGTGCGTTAACGGTGATGTTACCGGGTGCGACCGAGTGGAAAACCTTTAATGCAGGTGATGCCTTCACGGTTGAAGCCAAGCAGAAATTCCAGTTACAAGTGGCTGTTGATACCGCTTATTTATGTACCTACGAAAAATAAGTCGAATAAAATAGGTCGAATAAATAGTTATGCCGATTCTGTATTACATTCATGATCCCATGTGCAGCTGGTGCTGGGCTTATGCGCCGATTCTTACCCAGATACGCCAAGGTTTGGCGGGCCAAATTAAGATTGTGAATGTATTGGGTGGCTTGGCTGCAGATACCGATCAGCCTATGTCGGCGCAGATGCGCCAGCAGATTGAAGGTTACTGGCGCAGAATCGAACAAGAAGTCGGCACGGTGTTTAATTTCGACTTTTGGAAAAACGCTGATATTACCCCCCTACGTGCCACCTACCCAGCTTGTAGAGCTGTGATCGCCGCCGGTATTCAGGGGGCAGAAGCGCAGATGATAGACGCGATTCAGCACGCCTATTATTTACGTGCCATGAATCCTTCTGATGAAGATACCTTGTTACAACTGGCCGATGAGTTGGAACTGGATTTTGATCAATTTAGCTTAGATCTCAATTCCGCCGACGTCGAAGAGGCTTTGCAACAGCAAATTGCCTTTACCCGTGCCTTGCCTGTTCAGGGGTTTCCTGCCTGGGTTTTGAGGGTTGATGAACAGTATTTCCCCATTACCGTTGATTACCACTCGGCCGCTAATAGCCTGGTGCGTCTTGCGCAATTGCTGAAAAAATAGATTTAAACGGATAACGTCTCTTATGTTGGATTTTTTTAGCCTCAGTAATCTATTAAGCCCCGATACCTATAACACGATTTTGTTGCTGGGTTTTGGCTATGTGGCCTTGATTGTTATCGGTGGATTTCTTTTCCCTGCACCTTATGGGCGTTTTGCCTCCGAGAGCTTTGGTTTAAGCCTGTCACCCAAATGGGGCTGGTTTTTGATGGAATTGCCTGCCACGTTGAGCTTTTTATTCTTTTATTTTCAGGGCCAAAATAGCTTTGAACTGGTGCCGATGATCTTCTTGGGTATCTGGTGTATGCACTATGCCAACCGCGGTTTTATCTTCCCGCTATTGATGCGAGTGGCAAAAGGGGCCAAGGGTTCTTTCAGTTTTATGATTGTCAGCGCCGGTTGGCTGGTAACGACCTTACACGGCTATTTAAATGCGGTGTTTATTGCTGAGCTCAGCGATCATTTCACCCATGATTGGCTGACGGATCCACGTTTTATTATCGGTATCAGCATTTATCTCATCGGTTTTACGTTGAATTTACACTCGGATAATATTATCCGTAATCTGCGCAGCAAAGAAGAAGTCGCCAGAGGTGATAAAGTCTACCGTATTCCCCAAGGTGGCCTGTTTAAGTATGTATCCAGCCCCAGTTATTTTACAGAATTGTTATCTTTTATCGGTTTTGCGATTGCTACCTGGAGTTTAGGGGCGGTTTTTGTATTATTAGTCTCTGCTGCAAATTTGATTCCCAGAGCTTTTCAAACCCATAAATGGTATCAGGAAAAATTCGCCGATGAATATCCAAAAAAACGTAAGGTATTGATTCCGTTTATTTTGTAAATTATCACTGTTAAAGAGGTGTATGCCATTGAACGTATTAGATACGCCTTTTAAACAAGCCTCCGTCTCGGCTCTTATCTGTTTGATCTGCGCGGCTTTGCTGTGGCAGTTGGACGATTTGAGTGTCGATCTGCTGGATAAAAAAGCCCAGTCTTATTTTGATACCACTATCACTCAGGCCGGCATGGCTTATGGCACCACGAGGCTGATCAATGCCTCGGTGTCGGTCATCATGGAATCCAATCTGCAGCTGCAACCGGCAGGCATTGGTTTATCGCTGGCGATAGGCCAGGTGTTGGATCCTCTCAACGATATGGCCGAACGTCTATCGGATGTTCTGGTGATGGCGATTGTCTCTTTAGGTGTGCAAAAACTGATTTATGAAATCAGCATTACCGCCGTGCCGCTACTGCTTGCCATTGTGTTGACGCTGGTGGCGATACTGGGTTTCTCAGGCCATGCCAAGGTTTTGTTAATCAAGAGCTTCTGTCTTCGTCTGGGGGTTTTATTGCTGTTATTACGCCTCTGTTTACCCATTTCTGCGATCTTAAACGACTTGATGTATCAACACTTCTATAAAGAGGCGATTACGGATGCCAAAAAAGCCCTCACCGCAGAATCGGATTCGATTAAACAGCTGGCGGATTTTTCCCATATTGAGCCGAAAGCCAAGCCTCAAACTCAGCCCCATAAAGAACAAGGCTTTTTTCCGCAGTGGATGCAGGGCAATGTATTGGACGATACGTCGGATTTTTTACAGCAAAAATCCAGTCACTTTAAACAGGCTTTTCTGAGCAAAAAACAATATAGCGCCGCGTTAATTGAGCATCTGCTGACGCTAACGTATCTGTATATGGCGTTATTTTTGATTCAGGTAATATTTTTACCTACTGCCTTGTTTTATTTGATGATAAGGCTGGGGCAAGCGCTTAAGATTTAAGCTTCGAAAATTTAAAGGGTGGCTTAGATAGCTGCTATTATGAATCAGGCACTGCAATTTTTTAAAGTGATTATGCTTATGCGATCTATAATCTTCAGATGCACCTACTGTCTTATTTCAATTTTGGCCGTCTCCGCCGCCGTCTCTTCTCAAGCAAAAGATACTGATAACATTGTTAGAGTGTATAACTGGGAAGATTATATTGCCGAGGATACATTAGAGAAATTCACCCAAAAAACCGGCATCAAGGTCATATATGAGACCTTTGAATCGGATCAAGATGTAGAGAAACTGTTATCCGAAGGGAAGACGAACTATGATGTTGTTGTGCCTTCCCTGCACTTTATCGGTGAGAGTATCTGGGCTGACAGACCGTTTTTTAAACCCATCAATAAACTGCTAGTGCCCAATTTAAAATACCTGGACCCTGCGATGATGAGGGTGATTGGGCAAAAAGATCCCAATAATAGTATTGGAGTGCCTTATCTATGGGGCACGGTGGGCATCGGTTATAACGAAGCGATGGTGAAAAAAGTCTTAGGCAGCGATGCGCCAGTGGATAGCTGGTCGTTGATTTTTAATGTTAAAAACCTGAAAAAACTCAGCCGCTGTGGTGTGGCTTTTATCGATAGCCCCTCTGAAGTTTTACCGCTGCTGATGATGCACAATGGTATTAAACCCTATGGTTTACGCTCCCGAGAATATCAGAAACTGGCCGCTCCGCTGATTAAACAGCTTTCGCCCTATATACGTTATTTTAACTCTTTCGATTATATTGAGGATTTAGCGAACGGCAAGATTTGTGTGGCGCTGGGCTGGTCGGGAGATATCTTACAGGCGATGGATATCGCCGAAGAAGAAAAAACCGGGGTTGAGCTGGCTTATAATATACCCAAACAAGGCAGTGCCTTATGGGTGGATATGTTGATTATCCCTAGAAATGCAGAAAATCCTGACAATGCACACGCCTTTATTAACTTCTTATTAGAGCCCAAGATCATGGCGGAGATCAGCAACTATGTTTGGTATGCCAATGTGAACAATGCTTCCCGGGAGTTTATGGAGCAGGATATACTTGATGACGAGAGTATTTATCCGGGCTCAAAATTGATGCGAAAGCTGTTTTTATTAACCGTTTCGTCGCCTATATTGATTCGTAAACAAAATGCCATCTGGGCAGATATGAAGCGTAAATAAGCGCTTTAAAAGCGTTTAGGATAGGTGAAGTTATTGGCCTTATATTTATCGTATAAGGCCTTAATAGCTCCGTTTCTTAATAGTTCTGGAAAACGTCTATCAAAAATGTCGGCATATTCACGGCCTTTTTCATTATTGCTAAAGGCGACATAGAGTTTTAATTCTAAAATATCTTCTCTGAAATAACGGGTGGGAACAAACACCGGGTTCGTATCCAAGAAGTCACTTAAATCGCTCTTGGCATCGATATAAAAATCCAGTTTGTCAGCACGTAAAAGATCAAAGGCTTGTTGGCGATTATCCAGGCGACTAATCTTCAAGGTTTTGGTGATTCTTCCGGGTAGATAATCATGATAGGAATAACCTTGGATCCAGCCGACTCTTTGATGCCTGAGGGTATCGATGGTTGTCCATTGAATGTTTTTATTTTTTAGAAAAATCACCTGAACAATATCCACCCCAAAATGGTTCTGTGGATAAATCACACTGTCTATCTCATAAATATAAGCACCCACTACCGCATCGACTGCCTTGTTTTTTAATTCATTAACGGAGTCGGCATAGGTGCGAATTTTATGTTTGACGCTAAAACCTTCAGATTCATAAACGGCTCTGAGAATATCCCAATATAAGCCGGTACCGTCTTTATTGGTTGCATCTAACCATTCTTCGGTAGAAAACGTAATTTCGGTGTTTTCAGGCAGCGCTGTTTCTGCGCCGGCTTCGATTTTTCCCGCATGGCTGGAGTTAGTGGCAAAGAATAAAAATAAAATACCGGTGATTGTTAATACTCTATTTTTAGCTTTCATTATCTTGCCCCTAAGCAAACATGATGGATTGAACTTTAGTTGCTTTGCCTGCATGTCGCAATAAGTGATACGGGACTCACAGGCAGAAAAAACAGAGATGCTTAGCAGTCTTCACCTTCGACTTCGATAAACTCGGTTTTTCCGCTTTCACCGGGGAAATGTGCAAACATTCCGTTGATCATGGCCGGAAATACCTGATTTAAATTGGCACATTTACCGCGGCTTTTTACCCGCACTTCATAGAGTTTTTTGGGTTCGCCGTCCCTAATACTCTGGGCATCCAATAAATCCATCGCGATGGCACGGGTATATTCGGTGGTCTCAATATTTTGCACCCCTACTACGGTGTAATGAGGCATGGAATAACGCCCGCGATAACCGTAAAAGCCGGTGTAGCCATAAATAGGTTGGCTCTTAATCTGGGTATTACCGCTATCGATACCGTAGGTAATCAGCGCGACGAGTTCGGCCTGATCTTTTTCATCGGTGAGCCCATAACCTAATTCGCTGAGTTTACGTTTAAAGAGCTCCTTATAATGCAGGAATTCCAGTGAATCATTTTGTTCAGGGGCGGCGGCAACAATCAAAATCCGGCCCTGCTTGGGGAAATCTTCTTGATAAAAATAAGTGCTGTTCATGCCAATATAAGAGGTGCAGGCGCTGAGCAGCAGGATAAGCATTAAAGGACTGAGACGTAGGAGGATTTTTTTCATTTGTTTCTCGTTAGTTAAATCCAGCGTTTATGACGAGTGCATAGTGTAAGTCAGGTCGCTGTTATAGAATAGTGCGATTATAGGAATGATTAGGACGTTATGAAAACCATCAAAAAAGGCCGTTATCAGCATTTTAAAGGCAATTTCTACGACGTGGTCGATATTGCACTGCATAGCGAAACTCAGGATGAGCAGGTGATTTATCGTGCGCTTTATGGGGATTTTGGCTTATGGGTGCGCCCGTTGGCGATGTTTGATGAAACCATAGAGCGTGATGGAAAAACATTAAAACGCTTTAACTATGTGGGTGATAACGGGGATGAACTGGTTTAATGGCAAAAATACCTGCCTATAGCTTGTTTAGTGTATGGCTGCTGCTGTTTTGTCAGCCTAGCCTTGCTTTATTAAGCAAGTCTGAAGAAGAAGCGTTAACCCCCCATTATGCGTTTTCTAATTACTTCGGCTCGGGGCTATATAGTTCATCCGGGCAGGATTTAATGGTGATTAATCTGCCGATTACCTATGAACCTGAACAGAGTGGTCAATTTAAATACCGCTTTAGGCTGCCGGTGTCTCTGGGTTTTTATGATTATGGTTTTGATGAAATTGGCGATATAGAGATTCCCGATAGTGTTGCGTCGTTAACATTAACCGCCGGTATTGAATTTGATCATTGGGTCAATAATCAGCTGAAGCTGGTGCCGTTTATTGATTTTGGTATCTCAGAGAATCTGCAACGTGATGAACGTGCGGTGATTTATGCATCGGGTATCACCGCTGAATATTCTTTTAATGCCTGGCAGGAACAACATGTGTGGTTAACACGTTTTCAGCGCGCCGGTTATAATGCCCAGTCAGAAGGCATCTCGGATGGATTTTCGGCGCTTGAAACCGGGGTTGATCTAATCATGCCGTGGTCTTTCTCGGTGTTAAACCGGCCTATGTTCTTTTCGACCTATGCGATGCATTACTGGTATTTTATCGATTTGGTCTTTAACCCTGAAACCATTAACCCCAAACACAAGAATAATGCGCAGGAAGTGGGTGTGACCTTTGGGTTTGATAAACCTCTGGATATGTTTTTCTTCGATTTAGAGCGTGTGGGCCTGGGTATCCGGCGTACCAATAATTTTTATGTGACCCGCCTGTTATTTAACTTTCCGTTAGATTAAAGGCATAAAAGATGCCTGAAAAGATGCAAGAGAGTCGCTGGACTGTGTATATTATCGAAACCGAGTGTGGTCTGTATTATACCGGCATAAGCACGGATACTCAGCGCCGTTTTGGTGAACATAAAAACGATAAGAAAAAAGGGGCCAAGTTTTTTCGTGGCCGCAAGCCCAAACAGATTGTTTATAGGCAAGGCTGTGAAAATCGCAGTGAAGCCAGTAAACAAGAAGCTGCAATAAAGAAGCTGAGTAAGATCAAAAAACACCAATTGATTTTAACGCAGTAGAAATGGCCCGTTCAAAAAAGCTATGAGCTATGAGACATAGATAACTGAAATAATCTGAATCTCAGGTAGAATAGCCCGTTAATGATTTTTAGGTAAATGATTCTTTTGTTATGACTTTTTCACGTTTAGTTGTTTTTATTAGCTTATTCACGGTGTTAAGTTCCTGTGGTTTGTTTTCTTCCAGCCCCGCGGTGGTTGATACACCGATACCGACTCCTACAGCCAAGACCAAGGCTAAAACCTGCCCCAGTACGGTGAAAACCAAGCAGGTCATAGAAATCAAGAAGGTGATCAAGACCCAGCTTGAAGTGCTTGGCGAGATCGAATATCTAACCTTAAAAGAAAAAAGCCTACGTATGAAGGCGCGTATCGATACCGGCGCACAAACCACCTCTATCGGTGTGGATTCGATTCAGGTATTTGAGCGAGATGGTGATAGATGGGTGAAATTTACCATTAAAGACCGTACCAGCAATAAAGTTGTTGAGTTTAAACGCCCTTATAAGCGTCGCGCCAAAATTAAACAGCATGAGCAAAAAGCGGTTAGACGCCCGGTGGTTGAGATGACCTTAACCATTGGCAATATCACACGTAAAATCGATGTGACATTAAATAACCGTGATAACTTCAAATACCCGGCCTTAATTGGACGTAACTTCTTAGATGGTAAAGCCGCGGTTGATGTCAGCCGTCGGTTTATGACGTTGGACGACGGCCATTAAATTTCCACTCTCTTTAACCTCTTTTTAACTGATGAGTACTGGCCAATGTTGGCGCATCTGCAAATTAGCATCTTAGTTTTTATTTTATTGGCTGCGGGTTTCTCCGCGGCGGCCTACAAACATTTTATATTGGGTTTTCCGCTATTTGCCAATGCCCAGCAAGAGGTGTGGAAGGTCGAAGCAAAAATCACCTTTGATGCGGTGGGCGGTGAATCCACGGTACGATTAAATATCCCGGAAGCCGATACGCTAAGGCGCATTACTTTGATGCAGTCGATAGGCTCAGATGCGTTATTTTCCCTTAACGATGATGAAGACACCACCTTTGCTCAATGGACCGTGGCACAGGCTGACGGCCCTCAATCGCTGTACCTTAGAATTCATACTTTTGCGGTTGATGAAGAGATGTCTATGGCCTTGCCGCAGGGTTGGGCATTAGCAGGGTTCTACGAAGGTGCCAAATTACAGGCGGCTCAAAGTTTAATTACCGAGTTTGAAGCGATAAAAGACAGTGATGAGCGTATTCATAGAATCCTGGATGAAATTAATTTAGCCGAAAAAAGTCAGTTGCAGCTGTTACTGGATGGCTCGGGTAAACGTTCCAGTAAGGTGAAATTGGCCGTTAATTTACTGAAGATGCAGGGCATATTTGCCCGCTCGGTGCGGGGTTTAGCGCTGGAAGAAAGCCGCAGCAAGCAGTTTGTCCGCTATTTTGTTGAAGTGTATATCGACGGACAATGGCGGCTTTATGATCCGCGTGAAGCCGCGATGACGCCGTGGAAAAAAGTCCTGATTCTACAACGGGGTGATGAAGCTTTATTGGAAGTTTTTGGGGGCTTTAATAGCCGCGTGAGTTTCTCCACTTTGAAAGAAAAACATGCAGCCTTCACCACCGCGGTAACTGCGGCCAAGGTGCAGGAAAATCCACTGGTGGATTTTTCTATCTATAGCCTGCCTTTAGCCGAACAAAATACCTTTAAGTTATTGCTGCTGATTCCTCTGGGGGCGTTGGTGGTGGTGATCTTGCGTAATCTGGTGGGTTTGGCAACGTCGGGTACGTTTATGCCAATTCTGATTGCGCTGACGTTTTTACAAACCGAGTTATTAACCGGTTTATTATTATTTGTATTGGTGGTGGGTTTAGGGCTGATCATGCGTTATTACCTCAGCCATCTGGATCTGTTACTGGTGCCCAGAATCGCCTCGGTGCTGGTATTTGTCATCATCATCTATGCCACGGTGGGTATATCCATGCATAAAATGGGCATAGATTGGGGTATGAAGGTGACGTTCTTCCCGATGATTATTTTAGCCTGGACCATAGAACGCATGTCGATTTTGTGGGAAGAAGACGGTGGCCATGAGGTATTTATTCAATGTGGCGGCAGCCTATTAACCGCCAGCATCGCCTATATGATCATGAGCCAAGAGCTGGTTGCCGACACCATTTTCCTCTACCCGGAGTTACTCTTGGTGATATTAGCTATCATCATTTCAATTGGCAGTTACAGCGGTTATCGATTATCTGATTTACGCCGTTTCTCGGCGATGGATAGATATTGATGTTTAGTTTGCTGGGTTTAGCTAAACCCTCCCGCTTGAAGAAGCTGGGTATCGTTGGCATGAATAAACGTAATGTGGTTTATATCGCCAAGAATAACCCCAGGAAGCTTTACCCGTTGGTGGATGACAAGTTAAAAACCAAAATGTTATGCCATCAACATAATATTGCCGTACCGAAATTATTAGGTGTTTGTAGAGTGCAGGGCCATGTGCGGGAGTTAGACGATTTTTTATCCCAGCATCAACAGTTTGTGATTAAACCGGCTAAAGGCAGTGGTGGCAAAGGCATTCTGGTGATTACCGGGCGCAAGGGTAAATATTTTCAAAAAGCCAGCGGCGAGTTATTGGGCATACATGAAATCAAACGCCATGTATCCAACATCCTCAGTGGTTTATTTAGCTTAGGCGGCAGAACCGATGTGGCGATGATAGAGGCGCTGGTGGAATTCACCGATACCTTTGAAGGCTTAAGTTTTGAAGGTGTGCCGGATATTCGGGTGATTATATATCGTGGTTATCCGGTGATGGCGATGACACGGCTTTCAACCCATGCCTCCGATGGTAAGGCTAATCTACATCAAGGTGCGGTGGGTGTGGGTATCGATATCGCCACTGGCAAGGCGTTAAAGGCGGTGCAATATGACCAGCCTATTCAACGTCACCCCGATACCAATAAAGACCTGACGTCACTGGTGATACCCGATTGGCCTGAATTATTAACCCTGGCATCACGTAGCTATGATGTTACCGGCTTAGGTTATATTGGCGCAGATATTGTATTGGATAAACAACATGGGCCGTTATTGCTGGAACTCAACGCCCGCCCAGGCTTGGCGATTCAGATGGCGAATGGCAAAGGCCTGGAGCCCCGACTCAAAACCGCAGAAAAAGAAGCCAATAAAGGTGAACAGGTGGTAGAGAAAAGAGTGGCATTTGCCACGCAAGTTATTGCCGGCATGTGGGGATTTTAGATCCGCCTCTATGGTTGTTACCACTGTAATGTCAGCGTGCCATACCAGGCTCGGCCTGCATGGGCGGGTAAGGCATTATTACTGCCTATGCCGAAGGCGGTGGCATGTACGATATTTTCATCCAAGAGGTTTGAACCATAAAGCGACAGCTGCACGTTTTTAAAGCCGCTATGGTTAAAATACTCGGCTGGTTTTAGCTGTATATTCAGGGTCAGCAGGTTATAGGATTCGGGTGCGGGATTTAGGGTTTCAGCGTCAGGCAGAAGTTCGCTAATATCCTGAAAGGCATCAATATAACTGTTAAACAGGCCAATGCTCAGGCCTTCTTTGGGTCGGTATTGCGCACCCATTTTGGCCATCCATTGCGGTGAAAGCTGCCTATCCCGGTTGTCGTCTTGATCCCGGTTTTCTTGCCAGCTAAGTGACGCGTTTACATGCCATTGGCTTTGCAATTCCCATTTACCCTCCCATTCAAGACCATAAAATTGGGATTCTCCCTGATTAAGATATTGCCCAGGATTAACTTTAAGTGCGAAAGTGATAGGGTCAACATCAATTTCAAACTCAGTGGGAGCAATAAGCTTGTCTTGCTGGGTATAAAAAGCACTTAATGCGGTGTAGTGCTTTTCACCTCGGTGGTAAAGTTGGAGATCCAGGGTTTTTACCTTTTCTGCTACCAATAAGAAAAGCCGAATCCAGATCGGTTTCGAGCAAGGAGGGAGCACGATAAGCCCCACTGTACATAATCTTGCTGCCCCAGTGTGAATTGAAGTTATGCACATAGGCTAGCCTAGGGACGATGTCACTATCACGATTTTCTGCTTTATTGACTTGGGCACCTATCGTAATCTGCCCCTGGGTTGATATAGATTGTTCCCATTGACCAAATATTGAAAATTCAGAGTTATTGGCCGCATATTTATTTTCGGGTAGGCCAATGATCAAACCAAATTTATCGTGAATATCAAAATGGCTACGCTGTATGTTGCTACCCAATAACCAGTGGCCTTGATAAGGCTGATCTTTATGAAAGTCCCCTTGGCTAATCAGCTCCAGAGCAATAATTTTGTCCTGTAATTCAGACTGATCGATGGTTAAAAAATCATCCTGCCAAGATAGATGCAGATCTAAATCTACAGTGGGACTTATGTCAAAGCTATAATTGGCATCAATGGCTGTGGTGCGGTAATCATTTTTTATTTGGCCTAAGCGATTACCGGTCAGTTGAGTTGTATTGTGGTAAAGGCTAAGACTTAAAGACTTTTGCCGCAGTTGGGCAAAGATATTTTGGGATGCATCGGCATATTCTATATCCACCGCAATGGGGCTTACCGTGCCGGTTGCGGTATATTGCACTGGCCAACCATCGCTGCGTCTGGCTTCTGCACTTAATACAAAGCTGCCTTCGCGCCAGTTTTGAAACCATTGTGCACTGCCTTTGTAGGTGGAAAAACTCCCGCCTTGATAAGCAATCTGCTGGCGATTTTGGGTGGCTGATTGTGTAATGATATTGATAACACCGGTATAGGCGTTGCTGCCATAAAGAACAGATCCTGGGCCGCGGATAAACTCGATACGTTCGATGATGCTGACGGGGAAACCCTGAAAGAAAGCAATATTACTGGTTGAACCGCCTAAAGCAGAGCGTAGAGGCTGGCCATTAATCAGGGTTAAAATATGATTTTCATTGCCATTTTCTCCTCTAACCAACAGCTCACTATTATGAAAGAGTTCTCCAAATAAAGGCACTACGGAGGGTAGACGTTGCAAGATATCAACAAGGCGTGTGGCCCCATAAGCGGCAATTTCTTCAGCATCAATAACGGTAACAATCGCAGCCGCTTGAGTGGCATCTTGGTTATAGCGTGATGCGGTGACAATTTCGATTTGCATCAGCTCAACCAGGCTCATTTCATATATATTTTGGGCAAACAGAATTTGTGCGAAAAATAACATGAAAACGGCAAACAGGGTTTTCTGAAAGTGGTGATAGACCATTAATATGTACCACACCCGATTTTTCAAAAGGCGTTTAAAGTATAGTGTGACAGTGCTGTTACGATGGATTATTTGCCATGTTTTTATGCCAAGCATGAATAAAATGACTGCCGTTAAATTATGGGTTGTGTGTAGAAAAATGCATCGCCGTGTTTTTAAAAGCTAACAACTGGTATAAAATATCGACAATAATAAAAAGGTCACAGCATGTTGTTACGTAATTTCCTCTGCTCTATAGCGATAATATTGGCCACCAGTGCCTGTATGCCAGAGATTCCAGGTTTGGAAGTGGATCTGGATATTGGCACAACCATGGAAATCTATACGGCTAACCCCGATATCACCTATACCCAAACCCAGCACCCGATTGTTTTAGTGCATGGCCTCAATGGCTTTGATCATATGCTGGGGGTGAATTATTTCTATAATGTCACCGAAGCACTGGAACACGGCGGAGCAACGGTGATGGTTCCCAGCATGTCGGCATTACATACCAATGAGGTGCGTGGTGAACAGCTGCTTAAACAAATTAAAGAATTTTTGGCGATTTCCGGCGCTACAAAAGTGAACCTATTTGGCCATAGCCATGGAGCGCCCACGGCGCGTTATGTGGCGGCAGTCGCGCCTGAATTAGTGGCTTCTATTTCTACCATGGGTGGGGTAAATGCCCTGGGTTCGGAAAAAGCGGCGATGATTAATGATGCGTTTAATGATCCGGTAAAAGGCCTGGCGGTTGAAGTGGCGTTGATCAGCTTAGGCTTATTATTTGATATACTCAGTAATGAAGGGGACCGCCATGCTCATCCTCAAACGGTAAGATCAACGTTTTATTCGGTAGGTTATGAAGGCACCGAAGAATTTAATCAACGCTATCCAGCGGCTATTCCAGTTGGTGACCCCTGCAACGAGGGTGAGCCTGAAGTGGATGGCGTTAAATATTATTCCTGGGGTGGCATCGGTGTCAAAACCAATAAAATGGATCCGCTGGATAAAATTCTTGAGGTCACGATTCCGTATTTTGAAGGCATAGAAAACGACGGCACGATTAGCCGCTGTGCCTCGCATTTAGGCAGGGTAATACGAGATGACTATAATTTAAATCATACCGATTTAACTAATCAGGCTTTTGGTTTACGCCATGCACGTTCGGTGAATCCGTTAAATTTGTATAGGGCACATGCGAATCGTTTAAAACAGGCCGGTTTATAAAGCCTGGCTATGAAGAATGGTCTTTATCTTGTTGGCTTGATTGTATTGATCATTTTGGTGGTGCTGCTAAATCAACCGCAAACAAAACCTGCTGCGGTAGCTGTTAATACGGTTCAGCCTGAAGTATTAGTGCCGATGGCTCTGCAACGTAATAGTGTAAAACAGCAAAAACAGGCGCTAGAGACCAGCTCCTTAAAGGATACCGAGGTCGATAGAATCGCGTTGATCTGGTCTGATGGGCGCTTGCAACTGGTACCTGAAATTCTGTTTTATTTTGAGTATTTTCTGAATCTTCGGGGTGAAAAACCAGACGAGGAAATAAGCCGAATTGCGATCAGCGATTTTTATCAGCACTATTCTCAGCCTATTGCCAAAGTGCTTGAAGACCTTTTCCTACGTTATTGTGAATACCGTAAAGCCCTGGCCGATAAGATGAGTGATGCAGACACTCTGCTGCAGGTTGATGAAAGCACCCTGCCCGAGCTGGAAGCCGAAGTACAAATACGATTCTTTAGCCGCTATGAGATAGATGCCCTGTTTATCGCGCAGTTGATGATTTTTAATACACCAACAAAAGCTGCCGCCCAATTTAAAAAATATCTGCTTTATCAACAACGCCTTGAAGAAGATGCCGATTCTGCCGAAGCCGCGGCGACAGAAATTTTTGGCGAGGCGGCCGCTCAGCGTTTACAGCAGCTGCAACAGAGCGAGAATGAATGGCTGGCACGATTGGCCGATTATCGGCTGCAGCGTGATGCCATTTGGGTGAATGACGGGCTGGATGATTATGCTAAAGATGAAGCCAAGCAATTATTGCTGCAGCGTTTATTTACACCGCATGAAATATTACGGGTGCAGGTATTAGAGCGGCATCAACGGCTGCCCTAATATGTAGACGATGGTGTGAGTTGTTTTAATCGGATAAAAACTGCGTCAGGATAATCAGTTCATTCAAACCATTAATGTCAAAGTCACTGTTATTACATAGGATTATAATCAGGGAGTCATCCTTAGGGATCATACCCATGATGGCAACAAACCCTGGTAAACCTCCATCATGTAAAACCGCTTCTATGCCCGCAATTTTAATGGTGATCCAGCCGTAGCCATAGTCATCCGTTGCATTAAACATTTCCTGGGTCTCTTCGACACTGGCCAATCGATTCTCTTGCAGAGACTGTGCCCAACGTTCCATATCAGGAATGTTGCTGGATAAACCGCCTGATGCATAGGAAAAAGACATATCCCAATTCTGCGGCATTTGATAATCCCCCACATAACCTTTTGCATAGACTTCACCTTGAATATCTGTGGCACCGTATTCGGTATTGGGTAAATTTAATGGCTTTAGGATATGTTCCTGCACATATTCTATATAACTCTGGCCACTAAGCTGCTCAATCAGGTAGCCCAGCAAGGTATAATTACTGTTGTTATAATCGAACTCACTATCAGCAGGAAACTTTATCACCAAAGAAGAAATCAACTCATAGAGTGCTAATGGCGTATAAGTGCTTTCCCAATCGATATGATCTTTATAATCGGTGATTCCAGAGCGCATGGTTAATAGATGCGACAAGGTGATATCTTGATGGGGAAAGTTGGGAAGGTAGTTAATTAATGGGTCTTCAAAGCTGCTGATGTGGCCAGATTTTTTTAACAGCAGCATGCTCATGCCGGTAAACGCTTTGGTGAGTGAGCCTATGCGATAACGTGTTTGCAAAGTGTTTTGTCTTTGAGCATCGTAATCGGAAAAACCATAGGATTTGCGCAGTAAATATTCACCATTTTTCTTAATTAAAATAGAGCCAGTAAAGCCTTTATCTGTAACTAGTTGATCAAGCTCAGAGCCTTCACCTAACTCTGTCATTGCAGCTTGGTTGTCATCACTGTCCTGGCAGGCGACAAGAAAATATACCACTATAAAACTTGCCGCAAGCTTAATCATTTTCACATTAACGTCCTTGTTATAAGTGTATTAATTATATATCGAAGCAAACTCTATCTTTGAGTGAATCAATTGTAAAGCACACGCTGCTGCCTTAGTCTCATTGCTGTATTTATGGGTTTAAAATATCAGCTGAACACCTGCCTGATCTCATCAATAATGGCCGGATCATCGATGGTTGGCGGTATCGCAAAGTCTTCCCCATCGGCAATCTTACGTAGGGTAGCACGTAAAATCTTGCCGGATCGGGTCTTGGGTAAACGCTGCACAACCTTCAAGGTTTTAAAGCTGGCGACCGGCCCTATTTTTTCACGAATCAGCGCAACAATCTGAGCTTGTAGCTCGTCATCGTCAATATCTACTCCGGTTTTTAATACTGCCAAGCCTACAGGTTGATGGCCTTTGATGGCGCATTTTTTACCGATAACGGCACATTCGGCCACAGCAGGGTGGCTTGCTATCACCTCTTCCATGCCACCTGTCGATAATCTATGCCCTGCAACATTCATCACGTCATCCAAACGCGACATGACATAAACATATCCGTCAGCATCGATATATCCAGCATCACCGGTCGCATAGAAGCCAGGGAACTCGCTCAGGTAGCTTTCAATAAAGCGTTGATCATTTTTCCATAACGTTGTTAAGCAACCTGGTGGCAGCGGGAGTTTAATAACCAGTGCACCTGTTTCACCAGCGGCTACAGGATTGCCATCTTCGGCTAAAACCTGCACATCAAAACCCGGTACCGCTTTGCTGGGGCTGCCGGCTTTGATATCCAGCAGACCCATACCCATACAATTGGCGACTTGCGGCCAGCTGGTTTCGGTTTGCCACCAGTGATCAATCACCGGTACTTTAAGTAAGTTTTCAGCCCAGTGCAGGGTATCGGGATCGGCCCTTTCACCGGCCAGGAATAAAGCCTTCAGGCTGGAGATATCGTAGCCTTTTAATAATTTGCCTTCGGAGTCTTCTTTTTTGATGACTCTAAACGCGGTAGGTGCGGTAAAAAGCGTTTGCACCTTATGTTGTTCAATCACACGCCAGAAAGCACCTGCATCGGGTGTGCCTACTGGTTTTCCTTCATACAAAATGGTGGTATTGCCGTTTAATAACGGTGCATAAACAATATAGGAATGGCCGACTACCCAACCTACATCGGAGGCCGCCCAATACACATCGCCAGGCTTGGCATCGTAGACATTTTTCATGGACCATTTCAGCGCAACCATATGGCCACCGTTATCACGTACTACACCCTTGGGCTGGCCAGTGGTACCTGAGGTATAAAGAATATACAGCGGATCTGTCGCAGCAACGGGTACACAGTCTTGAGGTTCAGCGGTGCTTAACGCCGTTTGCCAATCGATATCCTGGCCCTCAATTAAATCAATCTCCAGCCCTTTACGTCGATAAATGACACAGGCATCAGGTTTATGTTTGGCTAATTGAACGGCTTTATCTAATAAAGGTTTATAGGCTACATTTCGATTGGGTTCTATGCCATGAGAGGCGGATAAAATCAGCGTAGGCTCTGCATCGTCTATACGTTTGGCTAACTCTTCGGCGGCAAATCCACCAAATACAACGGAATGAATGGCACCTATACGCGCGCAGGCTAACATCGCAATTGCCGTCTGTGGAATCATCGGCATATAGATCACTACCCTATCGCCTTTTTTTGTACCCTGTGCGGTTAATACACCGGCAAATAAAGCCACTTCATGTTGTAGCTGTGCATAAGTATAGGTCTGAACGGTGTTGGTGACAGGGCTGTCATAGATGATGGCGGCTTGTTCACCGCGGCCTTCTTCTACATGTTTATCCACGCAGTTGTAACAGGTATTGGTGGTCGCGCCTGTGAACCAGCGATAGAAAGGCGCATTGCTTGTATCTAATACCTTATCCCAGGGTTTATACCAATGCAGTTCCTGGGCGGCTTCTTCCCAAAAGGCCTCGGGGTCATTTTGCCAAGTTTGATAGGTTTGTGCATAGAGGCTAATCGACATTTTATTCCCTTGTCAGTAAATACATTATTTACATACGTGTAATTTATTTTTATACTATTTTTGCACTTTAATAATGATGAGACCTTGCACCGATAAAGCCGTATGTGCAAGAAAATAATAATAAACGTATATCCACATAAACGATCTTGCTCCTCAGGGAATAAGTGACAAGGAAATCTTCTATGTCTTTTGAAAAACCAAGCTTTAAAGCGCAATACGAAAACTTTATTGGTGGCCAATGGATCGCCCCTGTTGCAGGCCAGTATTTTGATAATATCTCGCCAGTAGATGGTGCAGTATTTACTAAAGTAGCACGTTCGCAAGCTGCAGATGTTGATTTAGCCATCGATGCTGCAGAGGCTGCAAAAGCCGAATGGGCGGCAACACCTGTTGCAGGTCGTTCTGCGGTGTTATTAAAAATTGCCGATGTGATGGAAGCTAATCTGGAAATGTTAGCGATTGCCGAAACCTGGGATAACGGTAAAGCTGTGCGTGAAACGATGGCTGCAGATCTTCCTTTGGCGATTGATCACTTTCGATATTTTGCCGGTGTTATCCGTGGTGAAAGTGGTGAAGCTACCGATTTAGATGGGGATACGCTGTCTATGGAAATCTCCGAGCCCTTAGGTGTTGTAGGGCAAATCATTCCTTGGAACTTTCCTCTTTTGATGGCTGCGTGGAAACTAGCGCCAGCTATTGCTGCCGGTAACTGTGTGGTACTTAAACCCGCCGAACAAACGCCAGCTTCTATTTTGGTATTAATGGAATTGTTAGAAAATGTGGTGCCAGCTGGCGTCATTAACATCGTTAATGGTTTTGGCCAAGAAGCGGGTGTGGCGTTATCCACCTCTAAACGTATTCAAAAAATTGCGTTTACCGGTTCTACCGTAACAGGTAAGGCGATTGCAAAAGCCGCTGCCGAGAATTTGATTCCTGCCACTTTAGAGCTAGGCGGAAAATCACCGAATGTATTTTTTGAAAGCATCGCCGATAGCGATGATGAGTTTTTTGATAAGGCCGTTGAAGGTTTTGTCATGTTTGCGTTTAACCAGGGTGAAGTCTGTACCAGTCCTTCACGTGCCTTGATACAAGAATCCATCTACGAAAAATTTATGGCCAAAGTTTTAGAGCGAGTTAAGGCGATTAAATTTGGTCACCCACTGGATCCTACCGTGGCGATTGGTTCACAGGCATCGGCTGCACAGTTTGATAAAATCATGAGCTATCTGCAAATCGGTAAAGACGAAGGCGCACAAGTTTTATGTGGCGGTAATAAACGTGAAGTTGAAGGCCTAGACGGCTTCTTTATTGAACCTACCGTGTTTAAAGGCACCAACGATATGCGCATCTTCCAGGAAGAAATTTTTGGTCCTGTGGTATCGGTTTGTACGTTTAAAGATGAAGACGAAGCCATCGCCATCGCTAACGATACCGAATACGGTTTAGGTGCGGCAGTGTGGACACGTGATACACATCAGGCACATAAAGCGGCGCGCGCCATTGAAGCGGGGCGTATCTGGGTTAACTGTTATCACTTATACCCATCACATGCCTCGTTTGGTGGTTATAAAAGCTCAGGCATCGGTAAAGAAACTCATAAGACGATTTTGGATAGCTACCGCAATACCAAAAACATTCTTATAAGCTATAACAAAAGCGCGATGGGTTTCTTCTAAATCCAAAGCAAACTTATCGTAGATGAAAACCGGCGAGAGTCGGTTTTTTTTCACCTGATATCCTGTCTCATTGAAGTTTAGAATGCTTGATAGCCGCTGGCATTAGCACTGACCGGGTCAAGTTTTGATAGAGTGATACTTGAATTCGTATTTTTATTTCACGGTTTCGTTCTAGCCTAAAATTGCTAGTGAAAATTTAATGCAATTCATTCGGGCAGACTTTTTTTCTTCACATTCGCTCAAATTTCTATGTTGTACATGAAAATTTTCTTGATAAATCTATACCTGCCAATTATTTTGACTAAGTCAAAAACTATCTTACTTATTCATCAGAACCTAAGCGTTACCAGGATCCGTTTACTATTTATGCGTATAAATGCAGGGTATTTTTATGCGTTTTTTTACCTTTATGATTAATTTCTTGGTGTAAAGGCTTTTATTGTACTACTTACTGGTAATGCTGTGGTCATGGGCTATGTTTTTTAACATGCTTATTCATTGAAGGGTATCCCATGAACCAATTACTCAAGATTCACAGTAAATATAATCGGCATATAAAGTACGCATTGGCTGTTCCTGTTTTATTGGTCTCCATATCCGCAGCCTCCGAGGTGAAATGGAGTGGTTTCGCCACCATAGCAGGAGGACAAACAACTTCTAGCGATGAAACCTACGATTTAGGTTTTGGTAATGCCTATGATGATAGATATAGTTTTAACCCCGATAGCTTATTCGGTTTACAGGCATCTGCTCCTTTAAGTGATTCGGCTATGGCCACTGCTCAAGTTATATCTCGAGGCTCAGACGATTGGAATACGGCCTTTGAATGGGCCTATTTAGCCTTTGATGTGACTGATAATTGGCGCTTACTACTGGGCAGACAGCGTAACCCAGCTGGTTTATATTCAGATTTTACCGATGTAAGTTATGCCTATCACTGGCTGAGAGCGCCCACAGAGATTTATTCCCCATCATTTGATTCCTATGATGGTATTGGTTCTCTGTATAACTTCTCCTTTGGAGAGGTTGAAAATTTATTGCATGTATTGGTCGGACGAAGCAAAGACAATCCTTTTGGAGACAATATCACTGATTTGGATCTTTATAATCATTGGATTGCCGCCTATACCATGACGTGGAATTGGTTAACGGCTAGAGCCTCTTATGGTGAACGAAGATTAACTGTGGGTGTTGACGATATTGATACGCCTGTAAGTGATGCCAATGATATAGACCCTGCATTTGTGGCATTAACTGACAGCGTTATGGTATTTGAAGATAAAGGGGACTTTTCCACAGTTTCTTTACGTGTAGATTTTGACAGTGTTTTTGTGGTGACTGAATTTAATAACAGTAATTTGGGAGATAACTTCCTGGGTGAAAGTGATAGCTGGTATGTTTCTGCAGGCTGGCGCATAGCTGAGTGGACGGTGCATCTTACCTATGCAGCATCAGAAAATAAGGTAGATAACGCTGATGAAATAGCGGCGGCTAATGCAGTTGTTGCTGCATTAGGGGGGCCGGTGTTTACGTTGGAGGCCGATGCAGCAGCTGCTGCTGGTGCAGCAGGTTTAGCTTTTTCTACTAGCCCAGAAGCTGCTGCAGTGGGTGGTCTAGCTGCTCACGATGCGGCGGTTCTCGGTGGAGATGCTGCTGCTCAAGGAGCTGCAGCAGCGGCTGCTGTTACCGCAGCTTCAGGGGCTGCCGGGGCAGATGCAGCAGCTGCATTTGTTGCAGCAGCTGGGCCAACTATTGCAACCTATACAGTGGCAGCAACGGCTGCAGGCACAGCTGCTGGTGCTAGTAATGGCCAGGAATCTGATACAGAGTCAATTACCGTCGGTGCCAGATGGGACTTCAGTGCCTCTTCAGCTTTTCAGATTGAATATACCAGCGTCAGCGATAATCTTGATAGTACCGGTGATGTTGGTTTGTTTTCCGCCGGTATTGTTGCCGTATTCTGAGTGGACTTAAGCTAATGTCTGCTGTGTTTACAAACTTATCAATAATGAAGAGAATGATTATGAAAAAACGACATATTCACAATCTATTCATTTCAAGTTTCAGTCTGTTGTCCCTAGTTTTAGCAAGCACTTTGAGTTTGGCCGGTGTTGTTGTGGTGGTTAGCACCAGCAATGCCAATACGGAGCTGGATGAAAAACAGATCTATAATATTTATATGGGAAAATCCAAGAGTTTTCCCGATGGTGAAAAAGTCCTGCCGATAGATCAGAAAAAAGGGTCTGCTAATCGAGAAGCTTTTAGAGAAAGCATCTTGCAAAAGTCTTCAAGCCAGTTAAATACCTATTGGTCACGTTTGATTTTTACCGGTAAAGGTACACCCCCACAGGAATCGGGTAATGCTTCGGTGGTGAAAGATTTGGTTGGCAAAAACCCCAATCTTATCGGCTATATTGATTCTTCAGATGTGGATAGTTCGGTAAAAGTTTTATACGAATTATAAACAGTGAATCGCAGGAAATAGAGAACCGGCTTTTGCCGGTTTTTTTATATAAGAAAAAAAGAGGTGTGAAGGTTGTTTATATGATCTTAAGCTTTAAATAGAAATGTTTAACGGCAGAATAACGAAAGACGACTAAGCTTAAATTACAGATAGGCATTTTGTATAACAATAATTAGAGTCATCGATTATATTAAATGGATGAACATCAATAGCCTTGTTGTGTGGCAAAGCTATAGCCTGTCGGTGACTCATAGCCGGAGTGTTTTATGAAGCTTTTTAGTCATTTCCAGAGTCGTTATGAAGACATTCAGCAAGAAGAAATGTCGCTGCAGGAATATCTCGAACTTTGTAAAACCAGCTCCGCTGCCTATGCTAATGCCGCCGAACGTTTATTAAAGGCGATTGGTGAACCTGAACTGGTTAATACCACCAATGATCCACGTTTAAGCCGCATCTTTTCCAATAAAGTGATACGCCGTTATGAAGCCTTTGATGAGTTTTATGGCATGGAAGAAGCCATAGAGCAAATTGTGGCTTATCTACGTCATGCGGCTCAGGGGTTGGAAGAGAAGAAACAAATTCTGTATTTATTAGGCCCTGTAGGTGGCGGTAAATCTTCGCTGGCCGAACGCTTAAAATCTCTTATCGAAAAAGAACCTATCTACTGCATCAAAGGTTCTCCGGTTTTTGAATCGCCGCTGGGTTTGTTTGATGAAAAAGAAGATGGCCCTATTCTCGAAGAAGAATATGGCATCGCTAAACGTTATTTAGGCCATATTATGTCACCGTGGGCGGTGAAACGTTTACATGAATTTAATGGGGATATTTCCCAGTTCAAAGTGGTGAAGATGTTCCCGTCTATTTTGGATCAAATCGCGGTCAGTAAAACCGAACCCGGGGATGAAAATAATCAGGATATATCAGCCTTGGTGGGTAAGGTTGATATTCGTAAACTGGAAGACTTCGCCCAGAATGACCCCGATGCGTATAGTTATTCCGGTGGTTTATGTCGAGCCAATCAGGGCATCATGGAATTTGTTGAGATGTTTAAGGCGCCTATCAAGGTCTTGCATCCCTTATTAACTGCAACCCAGGAAGGCAATTACAATAGCACCGAAGGCCTGTCGGCGATTCCGTTTAACGGCATGGTTTTGGCGCATTCCAATGAATCAGAATGGCAGACCTTTAAAAATAATAAAAACAACGAGGCATTTATCGATAGGGTTTATATCGTCAAAGTACCCTATTGTTTACGTGCCTCAGAAGAGAGCCTGATCTACGAAAAATTATTGCAAAATAGCTCGCTGGCTTCGGCACCCTGCGCACCCGATACACTCATTATGTTATCGCAGTTTACGATTCTTTCACGCCTAAAAGAGCCGGAAAATTCCAGCATTTTCTCCAAGATGAAAATCTATGACGGCGACAATCTCAAAGATAAAGACCCTAAAGCTAAATCGTTGCAGGAATACAGAGATTCCGCAGGTGTGGATGAAGGCATGAGTGGTATTTCTACCCGCTTTGCATTTAAGATTTTATCCAAGGTATTTAATTTTGATGGCACTGAAATCGCTGCGAACCCGGTACATCTATTATATGTATTGGAAAAACAAATTGAGCAGGAACAATTCCCGGCTGAATTACATGATCGATATATCGGTTTTATCAAAGAATATTTATCCCCCAAATATGTGGAATTTATCGGCAAGGAAATCCAAACGGCCTATCTGGAATCGTATGCCGAATATGGCCAGAATATTTTTGACCGCTATGTCTTATATGCCGATTTCTGGATTCAGGATCAGGAATATAGAGATCCTGAAACCGGTGAAATTCTGGATAGAAAATCCTTAAATGATGAGCTGGAGAAAATTGAAAAACCGGCGGGTATTTCCAATCCCAAAGATTTTCGTAATGAAATCGTCAATTTTGTATTGCGAGCCAGAGCCAATAATAATGGCAATAATCCGGCCTGGAATAGCTATGAAAAACTACGTAGTGTGATCGAGAAAAAAATGTTCTCCAACACCGAAGACTTATTACCGGTTATTTCATTTAGCGGAAAATCCACCCACGAAGATCAGACAAAACATGATGACTTTGTTGCGCGTATGGTAGATCGAGGTTATACCGAAAAACAAGTGCGTTTATTATCTGAATGGTATTTACGCGTCAGAAAATCTCAATAAACATTTACTGAGGAGGTTTTCTGGTCATGTCCTATATTATCGATCGCAGGCTGAATGCTAAAAATAAGAGCACGGTAAATCGAAAGCGTTTCTTGGAGCGCTACCGCAAACATATTAAAAAAGCGGTAGCCGATGAGGTGTCTAAACGCAGCATTACCGATATCGAAAGCACCGAAAAAATATCTATTTCCCAAGATGATGTGTCAGAACCGGTATTTGGTCATGGCCCTGGTGGTGAGATGGATATGGTACATCCCGGCAATAAAGAGTTTGCCAAGGGGGATAGATTTAAACGCCCCGAAGGCGGAAGTGGTGGCAGTGGTAGTGGTTCTGCCAGTGATTCCGGTGAAGGTATGGATGAATTCCAGTTTCAGATTTCTCAGGAAGAAATGTTGGAATTTATGTTTGAAGATCTGGAATTACCGAATTTAATTAAACGTCAGTTAATGGGTTCCGAATCGTTCAAATATGTACACGGCGGTATTAGCTCGGTTGGATCACCTAACAACATCAGTATCATCCGCTCAATGCGTTCGGCTAACGCCAGGCGAATCGCATTAACTAGCAAAAAACGTAAACGTCTGAAAGCCATCGCCCTGTTATTGGAGCAGTTAAGAGAAGAGCCTGTGACCGAGCAGGATGTAAGCGACATTAAAATCCTGGAAGATGAAGCTGTGATGTTACGCAGGCGAATCGATGCGATTCCGTTTCTTGATGATTTTGATATCCGTTATAATCTCAATATAAAGCAACCCACCCCCACATCAAAAGCCGTGATGTTTTGCTTAATGGATGTTTCCGGTTCCATGACTCAAGATATCAAAGATATCGCCAAGCGTTTTTATATGCTGCTATATCTTTTTTTAAAACGTAATTACAAACATATCGATGTGGTTTTTATTCGCCATCACACCTCGGCCAAGGAGGTAGACGAAGAAGAGTTTTTTTATTCTCGCGAAACCGGTGGCACGATTGTCTCATCCGCCCTGCAAAAAATGCGTGAAGTTATTAAAGATCGATATTCACCCGAGGAATGGAATATCTATGGTGCGCAGGCCTCGGATGGTGATAACTGGGGCGAAGATTCCAGTAATTGTTTTAATCTATTATGTGAAGATATATTGCCTCATGTGCAATATTATTCCTATGTGGAAATAACCGAGCGTCAGCATCAATCTTTATGGACTGAATATGAGCGTGTGGCGGCTAAATTTCCTGATTATTTTGCGATGCAGAAAATAGAAACAGCGGCCGATATTTATCCGGTATTTCGTGAGCTTTTTGCCCGTAAGGAAGTGATATGAGTGAGGTGAAAACGCATCAGTCTGAAACATTATTATCCCAGGATTCAGAGTGGACCTTTGAACTATTACAAATATATGAAACCGAAATCGCCAGAATCGCCAAGGCGTTTAAACTGGATACCTATGCCAATCAAATTGAAGTGATTAGTTCAGAGCAGATGATGGATGCCTATGCCTCTAACGGTATGCCATTGCTTTATAATCATTGGTCTTATGGTAAGCATTTTTTATCCACAGAAAATTCTTATAAACGTGGGCAGATGGGTTTAGCTTATGAAATAGTGATTAACTCCAATCCCTGCATCGCTTATTTAATGGAAGAAAATACCATGACCATGCAGGCGCTTGTAATCGCCCATGCCTGTTATGGTCATAACTCATTTTTTAAAGGCAATTATTTATTTAAAACCTGGACCGATGCCGATTCGATTGTTGATTATTTATTATTTGCTAAAAATTATTTATCTCAATGTGAAGAACGTTATGGGGTAAGAGAAGTAGAAAAAATATTGGATAGCTGCCATGTCTTGATGAATTATGGTGTAGACCGATATGCCAGGCCCTACCCTATTTCTGCCGCCGAGGAACGAGAAAGGCAAAAAGATAGAGAAGAACATTTACAAAAACAAGTGAATGATTTGTGGCGCACGTTACCGAAGAAGGCTGTGGATGAAACCGAGGAACAGGAGGATGTCTTTCCTTCAGAACCACAGGAAAACCTGCTCTACTTTATTGAAAAAAATGCACCGCTATTAGAATCATGGCAGCGTGAAGTGGTTAGGATTGTCAGGAAAATTGCACAATACTTTTATCCACAACGACAAACCCAGGTGATGAATGAAGGCTGGGCCTGTTTTTGGCATTATCATATTTTAATGCAGATGTATGATGAAAAGCTGGTGAATGACGGTTTTATTCTGGAGTTTTTACAGTCCCACACATCGGTGGTTTTTCAACCGGACTTCGACAGCCCTTATTACAGTGGCATCAATCCCTATGCTTTAGGCTTTGGCATGATGATAGATATTAAACGCATCTGCCAAGCACCCACAGAAGAAGACAGTCGCTGGTTCCCTAATCTTGTTAATACCGATTGGTTGGATGCGGTACATTTTGCGATGCAAAACTTTAAAGATGAAAGTTTTATTCTGCAGTATCTATCACCCAAGGTGATACGGGATATGCATTTATTCAGCATTGTTGATGATGATAAAAAAGACCTGTTAGAAGTGACGGCGATACATGATGATGCTGGCTACCAAATGATTAGGGAGAAATTAGCCAGCCAATATAATTTGGGTGATAAAGAACCCAATATTCAAATTGTCAAAGTGGATGCACGTGGTGACAGGGCGTTGTATTTAAAACACACTCAGCATAAACGTAAGCCGTTAAGTGATAATGTGCAGGAAGTGCTAAAACATCTACATCGCTTATGGGGATTTGATGTACATCTGCATTCTTTTGATGGAGATAAAGACGTGGCGGGTTTTCATTACCCGTCTAATAAAGAGCAAGAGAATGAAAAAACCGACTAAATGGCTTTAGTCGGTCTTAAATATTTACCAGTTATAAATAGTGCTATTACCATCAAATACAACCGTATAAGAGCTGCAATCATTATAGATAACCGAAGCCGACGAGCCTTCACTGCCCGAGATTTCAATAGTGCCGGTTTGTGGTCTGCCGTTGTCACAGCCATAACTCATATTGCTGGCTGAAAACATCACATAACCATGCTCTTCATGATAAATGGTACCACTGACATTATCGCCATTTACGGTAAACTCTTCTAAACGATAGGTCACACCATCTGCAGTGAAACCGGTTGAAGACGTGCATGTGAAACTATCGGTGGTTAATCCTGTACAACTAAATGTGAAATTATCAAAGCTATGCGTTTCACCACCGCTGGTCACGGTAAAGTTGCTGTACTCGGCGGTAAACTCATCACCCTCGTTAGCGGTAGTGATGTTTACAACGCCGTTCATGGTTATAGAACTTATCGAACAGTTATTATAAGTGAAACTGCCATTGCCGGATTCATCTATATTTACATCTACAGAGCCTGTGTCGCAGATGCCATCAATACTTTCTCGGCTAGTGACTAAAAGTCTGGTTGAGTTCTCTACAATGCTGGATGAACTTGATGTTTTAGAGCGTTGCTGAGGTAAACCCTCAGAGCTAATCGCCTGACTATTGGCATGAGTGGCGGCGATAGCTAAATCTTGCGAGGTTTCGCTGGTGATCTGAGCGGCATCAGTATTGATATTTGAGCCGCTATCATCACTGTTGCTGCCACAGCCGACTAAAGCCAAACCTATAACTGAAACTGAAGCGAGTGCTAACTTTTTCATAATCCATGCCTTTAGTTATTTGATCTACACAGATTAGTACTAAAACAGAGATTAAAATGAGGTTTTTTGTATCTTTTAATTCGATGTCATCACAAGTTTCAAATTTGTTTTTCTTTGGCGGTATTTCTCAGCAGCATGCCCGTTTGAGGCACAACGGGTATGCCATCTAACATAAATTCAAAATGCATAGCATGCCAAATCATATTCTTATTTTTAACCACTTCAAAATGCAGATGTGGGCCGGTGGAATAACCGGTATTACCTGATTTAGCAATCACATCACCGGCTTTTACACTCATGCCTTCATGAAAGCGTATGGAGCGGAACTGCAAATGGGCATATACCGCAATCGTGCCATCACCATGTAAGATGGCAATGGAATTGGCGCGTGATTTAAAGGATTCTGATAGGCCTGATAAAACATGTTCAGTTTTACGGTTGATAACCACGCCGTCTCGGGTCGCTAATACCGGTGTACCTAACGGCATGGCAATATCCACCGCGTAGCGGTTATAAGGTGAGTTATGGCTGAAACCGCTTAAACGCCTGGGTGATTGGGTAATCCTTGCCGGGAGGCACGGGTGGTAAATAGGCGCAATCTGCATCGTGTCTGGCATTATTGTCACCTAAACCATATTGGTAGGCATAGCGGTAAGCCCAGGGTTGATAGGCATTAACTGACTTGATTTGTGCCACTTTAATTTTTGATTGAGCTGGAATAAGCTTGCGTAATGGCTGGCTGGTTTGGATTGCACATTTTTTTGTTGGGTGAGCTGAATCTGTGCTTCTACCGGCATGAAGTAGTCGTTAGTGACATAAAGTGTACGACTGTTATCACCGGTTATTTTTTCTGTGATGGCCAATTTGCCTTTTTTACCTAAATAGCCACCCCGATTTTTGTGAAAATTTGAGCGTCGTTTAAGATCCGCCTGACAGAGATTTTCGGGAATCAGCGCTGCAACAAAATGATCAATATCCAGGTTCATCGCGTTAGTGCTGCGGCACCTGCTGCAGATTCTTTTGTTCGATATGGGGTTTGCTATCGGTATATTGCAAGCGCCCTTTTTCATCTTTATAACGATAAATATCGCCGCTATAAACCAGGCTGCTTATGATTATCAGGCTAAGTATTTTTAGCGAAGAGACTAGCATATTAATTTTTACTGCTTGCCAGTAACGGTTCATAGAACTTCATAAAGTGATATTCACTAAAACCGCTGTGGGTATAACCTTTATAGGCAAAGAAAGGTACGTTTTTACCCCCGAGTTTTTTATAGGCGGCTTTTGCCTGGCGGCTTTTTTCGATATTACGTTCTTTAAAAGGAATATGATTGGCCTTAAAAAAAGCGCGGGCTTTTTTACAGAAACCACACCAGGCGGTGCTATACATCACCAGTTTCTCAGGTTTTGAGTTTTTGGCTGTGTGGCTGTTTAGATCGGGGTTGATCATCTGATAGCCGCTAATATTGGGCTTAATGTTGATTTCTTTGGATGTTTGGGTCTTGGGTTTTTCGTCGCCATAGTGGCGCTGGCCCGTGTCATCGACCCAGCTATAGATTTCTGCATAAACCAGGTTATGCGCAAATAATAGAAAACACAAAGTGATGATATGACGTGTAAACATGGGGTGGATTAACTTTTTACCAGGGCAGAATTTCTCCATTAGCATGCCAGAAAGTGCCGGTGTTGCTAAGGTTTAATTCATCAATTCGTGTCGTTAATCCACTTACTGCCTGTTCTGGGCTCACATCACCACAAAAGCCAATCATCTCGGTAGAGACCATGCCCGGGTGTAAAATAGCCACAGCCACACCACGCACTTTAAAATCATGCGCTAATGATTTTCCTGCAGCGTTTAACGCCGCTTTGGACATGCGGTAACCATAATAAGCGCCCGAGCCATTATCTTCTATAGAGCCCATACGGCTGGTGATAAGTGCAATTTTTGAGCCAGCGCTTAAGTGATCCTGCAAGGCATGTGTAACCCGCAAAGGCCCCATCGCATTGACCTGAAATTGTTTTTCGATATCGGCAAAGGGCATATCAACAATGGTTTCATTACAAAAAATACCGGCGTTGTTAATTAAGATATCGATAGATTGCTCGCCAACCGCCTTTTTAAGCTTCTCCATGCTGGCATCACAGCTAACGTCGATTTCTTCTATTACCGTCGCTTGACTGTTTCTTAAGTCGTTGGAGGCAAAGCGGCAGGCGGCAATAACTGTATCGCCTAGTGATAAATAATGCTGCACAAAAGCCAGGCCTATGCCACGATTTGCACCAGTGATTAAAACGGTTGCCATAAAAAATCTACTTAATAGTCACAGTGAAAATGAAGTATAGAAAAGATGTCTGCTCAGTGCTAAGAAAAATATTTAATTCCCTTGTTAGATCAGGATCAACTGGTTGTATTTGGCTAAATAACGTAGACTCAATGCATTGCTTGTCGGGGTGCCGTAGAGATTTTCATCTGGAAATCAAAAGGCTGAGATGCTACCCGTAAGACCTGATCGAGATAATGCTCGCGTAGGCAACAAGTGGTTGATTTTTTAGTTGCTGCTTAAACTGTTTAATCATCCCCTGCATTCCGATAAGCCCAATGAATACTACTACCAGGGCTTAATCTATTATGGCATCACCCACTACCAAACTCGCCGATACCGCCTCCGTTGATGAAGCTTCGGTACAACCCTTCCCCAATTCTCAAAAAATCTATGTTGAAGGTTCACGCGCAGATATTCAGGTGCCTATGCGTGAGATCACGCTAACGCCTACAACTATTGCAGGTAGTGATTCCGAGAATCCAGAAGATGGCCAGCGTTTTGAAGATAACCCGCCGGTACGTGTTTACGATACCTCCGGCCCCTATACCGACCCTGCGGCTGATATTGATGTGCGTAAAGGCTTAAAGCCCACCGCCAGACAACAGTGGGTGATTGAGCGTGATGATACGGTAGAGCTGCCCAATGAAAGTTCTTTGTTCACTCAAGAACGTTTAATTGATCCCGAAACCGCGCATCTGCGTTTTGATCATTTACGTAAACCGCGTAAGGCGATAGCAGGTAAAAACGTCACCCAAATGCATTATGCACGCCAGGGTATCATCACACCTGAGATGGAATATATTGCCATCCGTGAAAACATGGCGCTGGTACAGGCTAAAGAGCAGGGCCAGAAATTTGGTCAGCCGGGTTTCCAACATAAGGGCATGGATTTTGGTGCCAGTATTCAGGATGAGATCACGCCTGAATTTGTACGTAGCGAAGTTGCTCGCGGCCGTGCCGTTATCCCCGCCAATATCAATCACCCCGAAGTCGAGCCTATGATTATTGGCCGTAACTTTTTAGTGAAAATTAACGGTAATATCGGTAATTCAGCTTTGGGTAGCTCTATCGAAGAAGAAGTTGCCAAATTAACCTGGGGTATTCGCTGGGGTGCGGATACGATGATGGATTTATCCACCGGTAAAAACATTCATGAAACCCGCGAATGGATTATCCGTAACTCACCGGTACCGGTAGGCACGGTGCCGATTTATCAGGCCCTGGAAAAAGTGAATGGCGTAGCCGAAGATCTGACCTGGGAAATCTTTCGCGATACATTAATTGAACAGGCTGAACAAGGGGTGGATTATTTCACCATACATGCCGGTGTGTTATTACGTTATGTGCCACTAACAGCTAACCGCATCACCGGCATTGTATCGCGTGGGGGTTCTATTATGGCGAAATGGTGTCTGGCACATCATGAAGAAAATTTTCTTTATACCCATTTTGACGAAATCTGTGAAATCATGAAGGCCTACGATGTCACGTTCTCATTAGGTGATGGCCTGCGTCCGGGTTCGATTGCCGATGCTAACGATGAAGCACAATTTGGTGAATTAAAAACCTTGGGTGAATTAACCAAAGTTGCCTGGAAACATGATGTCCAGTGTTTTATCGAAGGCCCTGGCCATGTGCCCATGCATATGATCAAAGAAAACATGGAACAGCAGTTAGAGCATTGTGATGAAGCGCCTTTTTATACACTTGGGCCGCTGACTACCGATATCGCCCCAGGTTATGATCACATCACCTCCGGTATTGGGGCGGCGATGATTGCTTGGTATGGCTGTGCGATGCTGTGTTATGTAACCCCTAAAGAGCATCTGGGTCTGCCGAATAAAGACGATGTTAAAGAAGGCACAATCACCTATAAAATCGCCGCTCATGCTGCCGATTTAGCCAAGGGCCATCCGGGTGCTCAGCTGCGTGATAACGCCTTATCTAAAGCGCGTTTTGAGTTCCGCTGGGAAGATCAGTTTAATCTAGGCTTGGATCCTGATACTGCACGTTCTTATCATGATGAAACCCTGCCTAAGGAATCTGGCAAGGTTGCGCATTTCTGTTCCATGTGTGGGCCTAAATTCTGTTCGATGAAAATCTCTCAGGATGTGCGTGATTATGCACGTGAGCACGGCTATGAAGTGGCGGGTGAAACCATCAAAATTCTGGATTTAGACGCCGAGATGAAACAGAAATCGGCCGAGTTTAAAGATCAGGGTTCTGAAATTTATCATAAGGCGTAAGCTTAAGATGAAGGTCGCCATTGTTGGTGCCGGGCTGCTGGGGCGTTTATTGGCCTGGCGGTTATTGGAGGCGGGCCATAAGGTCAGCCTCTATGATAAAGACGATAAGGCAGGTACACAGTCGGCGGCTTTTGTCGCCGCTGCGATGTTGGCACCTATTACCGAGGTATTGGATGCCGAGGCTGAAATTTACCAACACGGCATCGCCGGTTTATCGATTTGGCCGCAGTGGATTAAAACACTGGAAGAAACTACATCGGTTCCTATCAGCTATGCCATTAATGGTAGTTTTTTGGTCAGCCATAGAAATGATAGTGGTGATTACCAACGCTGTGTTCAGCGTATACAGGCACATACATCGGTAGATCAAAGTAGTGTAGATGAGTTAAATCGTACACAGTTAGAAACACTTGAACCTGAACTGGCGATGAGTTTTGATAAAGCCCTATACCTTAGGGACGAAGGCTGTATCGATAATCTGGCGTTATTAAAAGCCCTGGAAAAACGCATTGTTGATTTAGGTGGACAGTGGTTTGAAGGTCAAGGTTTTGATCATCTAACGGATACCGTAATCAGTGATTCATTTACTGATTTTGACACCGTATTAGATTGTCGAGGCACCGCCGCAAAAGTGGATGCTGCCGATTTACGCGGTGTACGTGGCGAGGTGATACGGGTTCATGCACCGGAGGTGAATTTATCACGCCCGGTCAGGTTAATGCATCCACGTTATAAATTGTATATCGCACCCAAACCCAATAATGAATATGTTATAGGCGCGACGCAGATAGAATCGGAATCGGAACATCCGGTTACGGTGCGTTCATCCCTGGAATTATTATCAGCCCTTTACAGTGTACATAAGGGATTTTCAGAAGCTGAAATTCTGACCCAATATGCACGTTGCCGCCCGGCTTTTTCTGACAATATGCCAAAAATAGAAACCTTGGGAAGTGAAGGTAAATTGATTCGCATCAACGGCCTGTATCGCCACGGCTATTTATTAGCCCCCGTCGTGGTGAATGAAACCTTGGCTTTATTTAACTTAGCACCAAGCACATGGCCTGAAATCGTCAGCGCTTTAACTCCAGAAGATGCATTGGCATGATAGAAGTCTCGTTAAATAATGAAACCCAAAACCTGAAGCTAGGGGCTACCGTTACCGAGCTGCTTGCTGCCTGTGGTTTTGAAGATAAAAAAGTGGCCGTTGCGATTAATACCGAGTTTGTGCCACGCTCCAGCTATGACTCTCATATCGTAAACAGTGGTGATGCCATTGATGTATTGGCTGCGGTACAAGGCGGATAAAAACTGATGACAGATCAAGTAACGTTTTATGGATCCTCGTTTGATAGCCGCTTTTTAATCGGCTCGGCACTCTACCCCTCACCCAAAATCATGGCCGACAGTGTTAAAGCCTCGAGCTCAGAAATTATCACCGTATCGCTACGTCGCCAATCACCAGAAAAAGCCGGTGGCAAAAGTTTCTGGGATTTTATTCAGGCCTTAGATTGCACCTTGTTACCGAATACCGCTGGTTGCCACAATGCCAAAGAGGCAGTGACGTTAGCCAAGATGTCTCGGGACTTATTTGAGAGTGACTGGATTAAATTGGAGGTTATCGGTGATGAATATAATCTGCAGCCCGATCCTTTTGGTTTGTTAGATGCTGCCGAGCAATTGATTAAAGACGGTTTTAAGGTTTTCCCTTATTGCACGGATGATTTGGTGTTATGTCAGAGGTTATTGGATGTAGGTTGTGAGGTTTTGATGCCCTGGGGGTCACCGATAGGCACCGGCAAAGGTTTGATGAACCCATATGCACTGCAGATGATACGTGAGCGCCTGCCCGATGTACCGTTAGTGGTAGATGCGGGTATAGGCCTGCCTTCTCATGCCGCACAGGCGATGGAGTTAGGTTATGACGCTGTGTTACTTAATACGGCGGTGGCTGAAGCTGCAGATCCTGCGTTGATGGCGAATGCGTTTAAAAAAGCGATAGAAGCAGGCCGGCAAGCTTATTTAGCGGGCGCGGTATTGGAACGCCAAACCGCCAAACCCAGTACTCCTACTTTAGGTATGCCGTTCTGGCATCAAGAGCAATAATTACCATGTTAGTTAATAAGCCTATTGTCTGGAGTATCGCCGGTTCTGATTGTTCAGGTGGTGCGGGTATTCAAGCCGATAACCAGGTCATTCAAGCCTTTAATGGCTTTGCCTGTAATATTATTACCTGTGTTACCGCGCAAAACAGCGAAGGCGTTATTGCCACAAACCCAGTATCTGTTGAGGTTTTTCAATCCCAGTGCTTGGCCCTTTTGAGTGAATACCCGCCTGCGGTAATAAAGCTTGGGGCGTTACCGAATGAAGCGATTATCGATAGTTTAATTGCTTTTTTAGAGCAAGAAGCTTTTGCCGATGTGGCAGTAGTTTGTGACCCGGTATTATTTGCTACCGCAGGTGGCGAGGCTATGGGTAATGAACAGGGTTTACAGCGTTTAATGCCTTATCTTTCGGCATTAACGCCGAATCAACAGGAGTTCCAGCGTTTATTCAGTGACGAGTTTGATCAAACTGCCAATAGTGCTGAAATTTTAGAGCAACAGGCCCTGGAAATTGCCCGCCAGTATCAGATGGATATTATCATCACCGGCGGTGAATCTATGCTGTCGGGGCGTATGGAGGCTGCAACCGCTAAAGATTGCTGTGTCATTGCCGGTGAGGTGTTTTGGTTAAGTTCGCCGGTTATTGCAACGACAGCCACGCATGGAACCGGCTGTTCGTTTGCATCGTCTATTGCAGCCGCGCTGGCCTGTGATTATGTAATGTTAGATGCAGTGGTGATAGCCAAGGCTTATATCAATAAGGCTCTAGCCTTGCAGGTTTCGGTGAGTAGCTCCGCATCGAAACAGGCGTTTAATCATGCTGGCTTCCCTGATGCTTTATCGCTATTACCTAGCTTTAGTCGCCAAATAGAAAATACCGCAACGTTATTCCCTGTTATCGATCAGCATTCTCTTGGCCCCTACCCTGTAGTTGATAGTCTGGCATGGTTAGAAAAATGCTTGCAACAAGGCATAAAAACCCTGCAGCTGCGCATGAAAGATAAAACCGATGAGCAAATGGATTTAGTGGTGGCCCAAGCTGCGGAGTTAGGCCGTAAATATAACGCACGTTTGTTTATCAACGATTATTGGTCTTTGGCGATTAAGCATAAGGCCTATGGTGTGCATCTTGGCCAGGAAGATTTGGATATAGCGGATATAACGGCGATTGCAGCCAGTGGCCTGCACTTGGGTATCAGCACCCATAGCTGGTATGAAATAGCCCGTGCGCATTCATTAAAACCCAGTTATATTGCCATTGGCCCTATCTATGATACGCCGACTAAACAGATGCCTTTTGCTCCGCAGGGTTTACAGCAATTGCAGCAATGGGTGGCCTTAATAGGCCCAGATTATCCGGTGGTAGCGATTGGCGGCATCGACCTTGGCAATGCCAAAGAGGTGTTGGCAACAGGTGTGGGTTCGGTGGCGATGGTCAGAGCCGTGACCGAGGCTGCCGATTACAAAAAAGCGATTGCTGATTTCCAGGCCCTTTTTTAATAAAAATAATAATGACTTATGACGTATTTAGCGCAGCAGTTTTATAAATTCAGCCAATGGCGTTTTGCGTTACTGAGTGTGTTGTTATTGGCTGGCCTGTTACATTGTGGCACTAGCTTTAATGGCGGTTTTTATGCCGATGATTATTTTCAGCGTAGCTACGTTATTGGCTCTGATGCCCTGGCCGAAAAAGGCTTTTTTGATGGCATGGAAGTGGGGTCGTTTAACAACTTCGTTAAAAACCAATTCCTGTTTTTTGACCCCGCCTTAGCCAATTATGATGCTCTACTCGATTTTGGGGTTTTACCCTGGTGGATGCACGAAGACACCAAGTTGCATTTCTTCAGACCTTTATCTGCTGCGCTGCATTTTGTTGAATATTCACTATTTCCTGATTCGCCTCAATGGATGCATCTGATCAGCCTGTTTTGGTATTTGGCAGGTTTAGCCATTATTTATCGGCTTTATCTAGCTGTGGGTATTAAACAAAGTATTGGCCTGTTTGCATTATTATTACTGGTGCTGGATAACAGTATCTTCCATATTTTACCGTGGATAGCGGCACGAAATATGTTGCTGATCATCGTGTTTGGCTTCGGCGCCGTATATGCCTATCACCGTGCGGTACAAGACTGGCGCTGGCATATTGCCGGGGTTACCCTGCTGAGTTTAAGCCTATTGGCCGGTGAAGGTGGTGTGGGCATTTGCATGTATTTAGGTGCCTACCTTTTTACGCTGGATACCCGTGCCTGGACGGTAAGAATAGCGGCTATCATGCCCTATGTATTGGTTACGATTATCTGGCGGCTGTATTATCAAACCAATGGCTACGGTGCTTTTGGGGCCGATCTGTATATTGATCCTGGCCATGATCCGGTGAGTTTTTTAAGCCGTGCATTATGGCAGTATCCAGGTAATTTCTTTGAATTGGCCGCAGGCATCGATACCTTGTCGGGCCAGGTGCGCAGCGATATTCGCCAGAATTTTGCGTTTGTCGGTGTGGCGGTATTTGCCGTGATCACCTATCTATTAAGGCAGCCGTTAAAAACCGATAAAACTCTGCGCTTTTTCTACCTTGCGACTCTGTTTGCGATTGTCCCTGGCTTAGCTGTAGCGCTGTCATCCCGAGTGATGATCTTGCCCTTTATTGGTTTTGCGGTTGTATTGGCTACGTTGTTTTATCAAATGGCCAAAGGCGCTTATCAAGGGCTGGAGAAATATCTTGCTGCCTCTATCATCATCTATAGCTTACTGATGCACGTGATTGCAGGTTTTGCTTTGGCAGTATTTATGACCTACTCGATTCTGGATTTCAGCGGCGAAGGCGCCATGAAGCGCGGTGGTGTGGATTTGGGTGTTGATGATATTGCCAATAAAACCGTCGTGATTATCAATGCACAAAAGCCTTTTTGGTTGGCCTTTGTGGCCCATGAACTGGATTATGCCGAACAAGAGTTGCCCAACCATGTGCGAGTATTAGCCAGTAGCTTTCATGCCATTACTGTCACTAGAAAGAGTGACACACAGCTGCTGCTAACGGCAGAGCCTGGTTTTCAATTAGATTCCAAACCGGTTTTTGATATCACCACTCAGGTTGCTGGTCACTATGCGTATTTAAGCCAGCATTTAATGGGTTTAACACGCCATCGAGATACGCCGTGGCAGGTTGGCATGCAGCGTGATTTTTCCGATATAAAAATCGAGATTAGCACGTTGTATGAATATGAAGGCCGGGCTGTTCCCAAGACTTTGTTGGTGACATTAAAGCAGTCGTTAACGAGCTATCGTTTTTCTTACTGGGATGTGGATGCATCGATTTATCAAACTTTTACTCTGCCCGAGGTGGGGCGCAGTGTAGAGGTTAAAGGTATATTTACTCTTTCGCGTTAAGTTCTACAGCATTGTTGTAGATACAAAAACTTGAGTTTGATGTGGTGAAAATCAAGTTGATTTTGATAAGTGTAATTTACTGATTTAATCAGGTTGCTAATTTCCAATGGGCTAGCGCTGTTATCCTGAACAGCGCTTTATCGCGACAGGGCGTTTGTATTGGGGTGTTCACATTCTTTTTTTCACGCCGATTACGGATGATATTCGAGTTATCTGCTTCCGTAAGGCGAACTCCAGAGAGGTAAAGCGTTATAAATATTAAACCTTTAATCGACTATGAAGTAAGTGATCTTACTGAGGCCGATTTTACTAAGGCAATTTTCGTGTTTGCTTCTAATTTTCCAAATGCCTTGAAGAGCGTAATATTAGTTCGTCCAAAAAAGTGATAACCCTAAATTTAACGACTTTACGTCTTTCACATGAGATCAGTGAATACTTTCGCGCAACAGGAAAAGGCTGGCAAACACGTTTAAATAAGGCTTTTAAAGAATATGTAGCTGCTCAGCAATAGAGCGAAGGCGTAATCCCCCTCGCTCCAATTTTTTACTATGGCATCGTTATCATGCCGTTGATTGATACCCGATAAGGGCTGGTTTGATCGGCGAAGCTAGTGCCTAATACAAGGGTGTAAGTTCCTGCTGATACTTCGGGTGAAAAGTGGGTTTTGGTTGTTGCGTTAAAGACCACAATCCCCAGGCTATCTACCAAATAGGAGAAAGGTGTCACATTAGCCTCAATAGTAATATCCACGATACCATCTTCACTTACTTCAAATGTGTAGTTAGGGTTTTTCACTGATGCGATATCCCGCCCTCCGGAAGGAGCCCAACTGCCTTCAATATTAAACGTTGAGGCAATACGCTTGTTCAGGTTTTTAAATTGCCCTACTACATTTAAAACATAGCTATCGGTTATAAGGTCGCTGTTTGTTGCGGCTACAAGAGTATAGCTGCCTGCTGTCACTGGGGTGGTTAAGCGAGAGCCATTACCGACTATTTCAAAGCCGTTGGCGTCAATCAGGGAAAGATAGCCGGTGAAAGAGCTATCAATAGTGATATCAATATAACTATCTTCGGTAATATCCAGAGTATAGTGATCGTTACGGAAAGAGCCGCTATTACGCCCACCTGAAGGCTGCCAATCACCCGTTTTAATTTCAGACATAGAGGTATCTTTGATAAAGGATGGATCGCCAGAGGCATCTTCTTTAAATTGACCAACGATATGTAATGTATATGCGCTGTTTTTAAAATTATTGTAGGTAGCTACAACTAAGGTGTAGTTTCCAGGCGTAATATTGACTCCAAAAGCCGCACTGTAATGTGTTGTCGTGCCATTCTCATCAATCAGATAAAACTCTTCATTTACACCGGTGTCATTTGAAACGTCAAGGTAGCTGTGATGCTCAACTTCAAATGCATAATGGTGATTTCTTAAGGTCTGGCTATTTCTGCCTCCGGAAGATGTCCAAGTATCGTTAATTGTATAGTGATGCGCCTTTACCTTGCGGATATTGGCAATTGGCCCGAGTATATCAACGGTAAAGTTTTCTTTAATATTTTTAACGCCACTGGTTGGGACGATAGTATAAGTGCCAACAGCTAATACATCGCTAAAGTCACCGTTAAAGCTTTCAGTAATCAGCATACCTAGAGAGTCGTATATAAATAAATGATCGTCGGTCGCATTGGCAATATTTACACTCACGTCCACATTGCCCGTTTCTAGAACATCAATATAATAGTGGTGGCTCTTGTAGCTTTCGCCGCTTTGTCCGCCGGAGGCAAACCAGGAGTCAGTAATTCTGTAACCTCCCGTAATTTCTGATAAGTTGAACTCAACAAAATCAGGCTGGTATAGCATATCTACTGTGCCGCCAGCGCCACAATCTAAAATCTTCTGGCCATTATTGCCATCAACTATAAAACAAGGGTTTTCAGAAAGGGTGCCGTCTTGGCCATCACAAATATAGCTTGAGTTTGTAATCTCACTATCATCAATAATTTTGTTGTTGTTAACATCGAGACCAATAGTGATTTTTAAGCCTCCATTGATGCAGTTTTCACCTATGGGTTCATCGTCGGCTATGACCATATTATTTATAGCATTAGTACCGTCGGTGCCGTCTACGCCGTTAGTTCCATTTTGTCCATCTGTACCAGTTCCGTTTTGACCGTTAGTTCCATTTTGTCCATCTGTACCATTGATACCGTCAGTTCCGTTTTGACCGTTTGCACCATTTAGGCCATGGCAAAGTACTTCAGTGCGAGCACTGTCCACTTCATTGTCATCTAGTTTTCCATTGTCATTTTGATCGAAACCAACTTCAATCTCGAATCCTCCATTAGGGCAGGCGCTGCCTTTTTCGATGGTAAGAGCCCTGACTACTGCAGAGCTATTGTTTTCAATTTGAAGAGCTTCTTCCACGCTGCTGCTTCCGCTGCTACAGCCTATAAGGGTGCTTAGCGAGGCTCCTAAGATGGGGGTGAATATTGCCTGGTATGTCCATTTACTATTAATTGTTATTACTCCATTAATTTGTTGTATAGCCTATCCCTGGATGGAAATAGATTAAAACGAAAAACCTTCTCAGAATCATAGAGTTGATGAGGTCAATCCTAGACCTGAAATTCGGTTTAAATATGCATGTTATCTATGAATAATTACAACATGCATATGCAAGGCATATTAATGGAGTTGCGCAGCTAACATCAACCGTTATTGATTTGAATTGAAAAAATAGAGTGTTGAAGAGGTTTTAAATATGCGATGTTTTACAGAATCTGAGTTGTCGTGTTTAGCGTCATCGCAGGAACTGACATTTTGGCAGTATAAGCGTATTTATACTGCCAAGAAGCGTATTGATAAAAAACGGTTAACGAGTTATTTAAATAAACCCGCATATTGCCCATAACCCTGTTTTTGCAGTTCCTGCTTAGGAATAAAACGCATGGCCGCCGAGTTGATGCAATAACGCAGACCGGTGGGTGCTGGGCCATCATCAAACACATGACCCAGGTGAGAATCAGCAAATTTACTGCGTAACTCGGTACGTGCATAAAATGATAAATAATCGGTTTTCTCTACGATATGCGCAGCCTCCAATGGGCGCGTGAAGCTGGGCCAGCCGGTCTTGGACTCGTATTTATCGAGGGATGAAAACAGCGGTTCACCGCTGACCACATCGACATAAATACCGTCACGTTTCTCATTCCAATAGCTATTTTTAAAAGGTGCTTCAGTCGCCTCTTCCTGTGTCACCTGATACTGCAGTGCAGTTAAGGTTTGTTTCAGTACTTTATCCTCGGCCTTGTTATAGCTTGCTTGAGGGGTTTTATTGTCTAAAAATTGATGATCACGCAGGCTGCCTACATCCAGGTCTTTACCCCAGATGGTTTCCAGGTATTGGTCTCGGCCTGAGTTGTAACGATAATATTTATAACGCAGTGGATTACGTTTGTGATAATCCTGATGATAATCATTGGCAGGCCAGAATTCATTGGCTTGCAGCAGTTTCACTTTTAAAGGTTTGTCGTAACGTTTGGATGTGGTTAATGCCGCCATAGAGGCCTCGGCGGCGAGTTTTTCACTGGCCTTGTTTATAAAAATCACTGGGCTGTATTGATAGCCCCTATCCACAAATTGGCCGCCATCATCGGTGGGATTAATCTGACGCCAGAACGCCTGTAATAACGTGCTATACGCGACTTTTTTACTGTCGTAATACACCGCTACTGTTTCTACATGCCCGGTAGAACCACTGGCTACATCGCGGTAAGCCGGTTGTTTTTCTTGACCTCCCATAAAACCTGAAACCACTTCTTCTACGCCATAGACTTTTTCAAAGTCAGATTCCGTGCACCAGAAACAGCCGCCGGCGAAATAGGCCACGCTAAGGTTGCTATTGGTTTTTATCGGGTTTAGATGATTATTATCGCTGGTGGCAAAAACCAGTGCGGCCAAGCATAGGCTTACCATCGCTATGCCCTGTAATAGACTCTTTGTTGTTCGTTTCATAATGTGTGCTTCCTATTGCTACAGGTTCTTATAATCAGGCATTTCAAACAATGTTGTCATGCGTTGAAGTAAGTGTGAACGCAAAAAATCCTCATTGGAACCTGGGTTTGCAGGGTTTTATTAAATCAGAATATCTTGTGATACAAATGTGATATTTATGTTAACAAACCGTGAAACCTTAACGAGGAGGTTTTTATATAGTTCACACAGGCTTAGCGATTAAGCCAAAAACCTATTCTTTATAGTAATTATAGATTCGACAGGAGTGACTATGTATACCAACACCGAGAAAACTAAAAAAACATCGATTACCGCGGCATGTGTATTAGCCGGTAGTGTTTTATTGCCTATGCTGGCCACGGCCGCAGAGATTGATGTAAAAATTACCAACCTGACTCAGGGCATCTATTTTACGCCTTTATTGGTAGCCAGCCATGGCGATAATCAGCATTTATTTGAAACCGGCATGGCGGCCAGTAGTTCTTTACAGGCGATGGCAGAGGGCGGTGATATAGCGGCTTTGATCAGTGATGCAGAAGGACTGGGGGCTATGGTGAGTGCTAATCCTGCTGGTGGATTATTAGCACCATCTACTAGCACGATGGTGAGTGCCCTGGATACCGGCAGCAATATGTATTTATCGATTACCGCAATGATTCTACCCAGTAATGATGGTTTTGTGGGCCTGGATAGCTGGATGATTCCAGAGCAAGCGGGTGAATATACGATTTATTTAAATGCCTATGATGCCGGCACCGAAGCCAATGATGAGTTGATCACCGGTGGCGGTGCGTCTGGTGTGGCGGGTATTCCATTTGATCCTGCTGCAAATAACGGCACAGGCGGCACGGGTGTAACCAACACTGAAGCGGTAAGTAATATTCATATTCACCGCGGTAATGTGGGGGATACCGATGCCTCTGGCGGCAGTTCTGATTTAGATAGCCGTATCCATCGCTGGCTTAACCCAGTCGCTAAAGTGGTTGTGACAGTGAAAGGAGATATGTAATGAAACCGGTAAAACTATTGAGTGCGGCGATGATGGTCACCGCCATCTCGTGTTTATCGGCCTGTTTTCATGATGATGACGACGATGATGACATGATGGATTCGGGTTCAGGCAGCATGATGGATTCGGGTTCAGGCAGCATGATGAATGAAAACATGATGGACATGGAGAAAATGAACTATCAATATCAGCTGACGTTTAAAAACTTAAGCTATAACCAACCTCTTTCTCCTTTGGCCGTTATTGTTGATACGGAAAAAACCGCTTATTGGGCAGTGGGAGATACGGCGTCAACCGCTTTGGAGCAGTTGGCAGAATCTGGTGATAATACAGAGCTGTTAGCGATGGCTGAGATGGATTCTCTGTATGTCGAATCGGCGACGGGTTTGCTTTTACCGGCAACGTCCCAAACCATTACCGTAAGCTATGATAGTGCCGATGTTGTCGCATTTATGACTATTGCCACGATGTTAGTCAATAGCAACGATGCGTTTACTGGGGTGCAGGCGGTGGATTTATCGATGCTTGCGGTAGGCGAAAAACATAAGATAACATTGATGACCTACGATGCCGGCACCGAAGCCAATAGTGAATTATCAGGCACTATCCCCGGCCCTGCCGATGGTGGTGAAGGGTTTAATGCGGCGCGTGATGATGTGGATTTTGTGTCTATGCATCCCGGTGTGGTTGCGAATATGGCCGAACACCCACTTTCTGTATTAAATTCATCCCATCGATTTGACGGGCCGATTGCTGAGCTTATTATTAAACGTATGCAATAATAGAAACAGTCCCGGCATTCGCCGGGATTTTTAAGTTTATACCATGGAGTAAACTGTGAAAAAACAGTTATTGGTTGTTGAAGATGATGCGGATTTAAATAAATTATTAACCATGAATTTAACCGATGCCAATCATCAGGTGGATAACACCGATAACGGCTTACGTGCGTTAGAAATGGCGATGAATGGCGATTATGATGCCATCGTGCTAGATATTATGTTGCCAGATATGGATGGCCTGGAGATTTGCAGGCAGCTGCGCTCTGCCGGAAAAACCACACCTATCTTAATGCTGACCGCAAGAGACTCCGAAATCGATAGAATTGTTGGCTTGGAAATGGGCGCGGATGATTATTTAACTAAGCCTTTTAGCATTAGGGAGCTGCAGGCCAGGATTAAGGCGTTGCTGCGTAGAGTGGATATGCTGCAAAAAACGAACCAGCCAATACAAGAAAACATACTTAAGTTTGCCAATCTGACGATTGATGAAAAGCGGCGTCAAGTCGACTTAAAAGGCCAGATTATAGAGCTGACCAGTACCGAGTTTGATTTATTAATTTATTTGGCTAAGCAACCGGGTTTAGTTTTTAGCCGGGCACAATTGTTAGATGCGGTGTGGGATTATAACCACAGTGGTTATGAACATACGGTGAATTCGCATATCAATCGCCTGCGCAATAAAATTGAAAGTGATGTTTCGGACCCTATGTATATCAAAACCGTTTGGGGTGTGGGTTATAAATTCACCGATACGGAGGCCTGCTAATGCGTACATTTTATAGCAAACTATCTCTGACTCTGGTGCTGGCCTTTATAGTTGTCGCCTGTATCTTATTATTTTTTACCCAGCGTTTAACTACGAACTATCAGAATGAGGTGGAACAGAAGTTACACGTTAATTTGGCTGAACATATCGTTAATGATAATAGCTTGCTGAAGAACGGTGAGATTGATCAACAGGGCTTAAAAAAAGCCTTTCATTCAATGATGATATTGGGGCCCAGCTTTGAGTTTTATATTATTGAACCCGATGGCCAGATCAGCACCTATTCTGCCGATGTGGGTAAGGTGAAACGCAGTGCTGTCTCCGTTGATCCTATACACAATTTTCTTTTTGCAAAAAAACGTTTCCCGATTTTGGGTGATGATCCCCGATCATTAGAAAAACAGAAGATTTTTTCAGTCGCTGAGATTCGTGATAATGGCGAATTGGTTGCTTACCTTTATATCATTATCGGCGGTGAACTCTATGATGGGGTCACTGATTTACTCAGTGGCAGCCATCTCACACAATTAAGCCTATGGGCTTTGTCGGCGATGTTATTGTTTACGTTGGCGGTGATGTTGATCACGTTTTTCTTGTTAACCAGACCATTAAAAAAACTTAGCCAGGATGTTAAAAATTACAGTGAATCGGGTTTTGTCAGTGATGCTAATTCATTTGCCCAATGGGATGGCAATAGCCGTGATGAAGTAGATGTGCTGGGCCGGCATTTCTCTGCTATGGCCGAGGAGTTAAACACTCAATATCGCAAGGTGAAAAGCATCGATGAGCTGCGCCGCGAGTTGATCTCCTATGTATCTCATGATTTACGTACACCTTTATCTTCCCTGCAGGGCTATTTGGAAACCTGGCAATTAAAACATCATGATTTAAGTGCCGAACAATCGGAAGAACTGATTGCCACGGCGATGAAAAATGCCCAGCAGATGAGCCGCTTAGTGGAGCAGTTATTTGAGCTGGCGCATTTAGATGGTGACAATGTGCATATCAATAAAGAACCCATCACCATCGCCGAATTAGCTCAGGATGTGTTGCAGCAGAAATCGCTGGAGGCCGCCAATAAAATTGTAACATTGGATGTCAGTCCTAAAGACCCCTCTATCATCGTTTGGGCCGATATAGAAAAACTGGAGCGGGTATTACATAACCTCTTGGATAATGCGATACGTCACTGTGATAGTGGTGATAAGGTTTCGGTGAACTTTAGTCAGCAAGGCGGGGATACAGTAATCAGTGTATCGGATTCAGGCTGCGGCATTAAAGAAGAGGATATGCCTTATATCTTTGATGCGCATTATCGCGCCAGCAACACTGCCACAGGCAAGGGGCTTAACAGTGGCTTAGGATTGGCGATTTGCCAGCGCATCATGCAATTACACGGTTCAGAAATTGCGGTGTGGAGTAAACTAGGCAAAGGCACAACCTTTAGCTTTCACTTAAGTAGCAGCGCTTAGCGCTGGGCATCAAAACCTGAAAAACTGATGCCCGATAATTTTGCCAATTCGGCATTAAACGTGGCAAGATCATGATGATTAAACTGATTTAAATGTGTATGGCCACAGGCTCTGGCCATTACCTGCATTAACTCAACCGAGGCTGTTAAAAAGTTAAATAAACCTTTAGCACCTTTATCGATTTTTAAACGTTTACGTAGCTGCGGGTTTTGCGTGGCGATACCCGCCGGGCAGTTATTGGTATTACAGATGCGTGCACCTATACAGCCTATTGCCTGCATCGCACTATTGGCGACGGCGATGCCATCAGCGCCCAAGGCCATCGCCTTGATAAAATCACTGTGAGTTCGTAAACCGCCGGTGATAATTAGCGTGACACGCCCTGTGGCACCTTTTTTATTCATGTAGTGGCGGGCGCGGGCTAAAGCCGGAATTGTAGGTACCGAAATATGATCTCTGAACAGTAATGGCGCAGCACCTGTGCCACCACCGCGGCCATCCAAAATAATATAATCGGCACCCGCTTGCAGCGCAAATTCGATATCCCGTTCAATGTGATTGGCCGAGAGTTTAAAACCTACAGGAATACCGCCGCTGATTTCGCGTACATGATCGGCAAATTTTTTAAAGTCGGCGACGCTGCTGAGGTCGGTAAAGGTCGGCGGTGATATTGCCTCTATACCGACTTCTATACCTCGCACCTTGGCGATTTTGCCAATATTCTTGGCCGCGGGAAGATGTCCGCCGGTACCGGTTTTAGCCCCCTGCCCGCCTTTAAAATGAAAAGCCTGTACTTGTTCTAATAAGGCTTCTCGATAACCAAATTTTGCACTGGCCAGCTCATAAAAATATCTGCTGTTTTCGGCCTGCTCCTCCGGCAACATACCCCCTTCACCAGAGCAAATGCCAGTACCTGCCATTTCTGCGCCCTTGGCCATGGTGATCTTTGCTTCCTCCGATAACGCGCCATAACTCATATCGGATACAAACAGTGGCATCGCTAATACTAGTGGTTTATTTGCTTCTGGGCCTATGACCAATTCCGTGCCTACGGCTTGATCTTCCATTAACGGTTTATGCGCCAATTGAGCCACCATGATTTGGATCTCATCCCATAGCGGTAAGGTGTTTTTAACAACGCCCATCGCGCCCATCGGGCCATGATGGCCAAGCGTCGATAGACCCTCGCGCGCCAGTTGATGAATCAATTCCATTGTGGGCTCTTCTGCGGTATTGATCGCAGCCGGTATCGGGCTGGCATCGGCATCTACGCCTGGGCCTGGGCTGCCAACTTGATCATCGGAAAACTGCTTATGTGTGCCATCACAAAACGGGGTGTTTTTGGTGTGTTTACACGCGCATAACCACGCATCACCGGCTTTATCGGAGACGATAACGCGGGGGCTGAAGTGGGAACCTACATGGGCACCATCACAGAAGGGTTGGCTCTTGGATTTACCGCAGGTACAAAAGTGGTATTCCTGGCCTTTAGCGAGCGAGACTTTAACAGGTTTATTATCGGCAATAATCGGATTTGTCACAGCTCACCTCAGGTCTAAACATCTCTAGAAGTGTAGTTGAATGCACCTGTGGTGATAGATTAAAAGGCTATTAGTTGCCCCAGCGTTGTTTGATCCAATAATCGATGCTGATGTATTTACCGCCGCCGATAAAAAATAGAGCCAATAACATAATAAAATATGTTGCGGCAAATTCGATGCCGTTATTCAAAATTACTACCGAACCCTGTTCGGTCAGCCAATCATAATTGCCGTGTTCACGTAAGATATCTTTAATAATGCCCAGGCGTTCAGTGGCCTCTATAGTTTTTTCACTGGCAAAAATGCCGCCGCCGCTAGCAATGGCTAACCAGCCGTTTTGCCAGTGGGAGGTGATGGCGGCAACCAGCATGGTAAACATCATAGGAATGCTGATCCAGCGTACCGCCAAGCCTAACGTGAGAAGAACTGCACCCGCTAATTCCGTAGTGATGGCCAGAGCGGCTAATAATTCAGGGAATGGCAGGTCTAAACCCCAATCCGGATTGCCAAACCAGGCGGCGGTATCACTAAAGTGGCTGAGCTTTTGTGTACCAGCCATCCAGAAAATAGGGATTAAATACAGGCGTAATAAAAGCGGTGCAATAAAATCGAGTTTAAGACTTTGATCAAAAAGGCTTTGGGTTTTTTGGATCAGGGCTAACATTGCAGGCTCCGTGTATTACATAATTACAAAAATAGACGAGAGACTGGCGTTTTTGTTACAAAATCATTTATTTATTGTGTTTTTTGACCTGCTGTAAGATTTTTTCGGCAGTTTCATCGCTGATAGGCTTTTGTTGCAAGTTTTTACTCTGCTTGATCATCAGGCGAAATTGCTGAATATAACGGCGACACTGGCCACACATTAGCAGATGAAAAAAATAAGCTGCTTTTTGTTTCATACTAAACTGTTGATCGACAAATTCACTGGACTGTTCGGCAATATCTTTACATTTTAACATTCGCCGGTCTCCTGGAAGTGGTTGATATGGCTATATAGCTTAAATCGGGCTCTATGTAGCAGCACTCTCATGTTAGACGCAGTAATCTCTAAATTGTTACAGGTGTCGCTGCTACTCTCGCCTTCGACATCGTTCATCATAAAAATGGCTTGTTGTAATGGCGGTAATTGGCTCAATACGTGGTTGATGCAATCTTGCAGCTCCTGTGTAAATAGCTGGGCATCGGGTTGGTCCATTTCCCATTTGGCCTGCGAGCTGGCCCAGTGGCCGGAAGCATCAAAACAATCGGTTTCTCGATCGTAGGATTCAGGTTGCAGACTGGAGAAATTGATGTGTTTCTTTTCCCGGCGCAGGCGTGAAATGGCTTTATTGGAGGTGATGCGGTAAACCCAGGTTTTGAGGCTGGATTTACGTTGAAACCCCGGCAGGTTTTGATAAATAGAGATCCAGGCATCTTGCACCACTTCTTCGCCAAACGCTTCACCCACAATGGAATTAGCCAGGGCCAGCAACATCGGGTGATAACGTTTAACCAGTTTTTTAAAGGCAAGATCATCTTGCTGCATTAAAGCGCTGAGTGTGGCTTCATCAAATTCTTGTGGGCTAATCATATATTGCGGCTTAGCAGTTATAGGCTGAGCTGTAGTGTAAATTAAGTCTGCCGCTATAAACAATGTTGGATTGCTTATGAAGGGAAGCTTCATTATTATAGTGCGATAAAAAAGATGGAAGATAAAAGTGACAAAAGCCAATAAAGTAGCGTTGATTACCGGTGTAACAGGTCAAGATGGATCTTACCTGGCTGAATTTTTATTAGAGAAGGGTTATGAAGTGCATGGCATTAAGCGTCGCGCGTCTTCGTTTAATACCGGCAGAATCGATCATATCTATCAAGATATTCATGAAACCGATGCCAAGTTTATTTTGCATTACGGCGATTTAACCGATTCTTCAAATTTAACCCGTATTATCAATGACGTACAGCCTGATGAGGTGTACAACTTAGGTGCACAATCACATGTGGCGGTAAGCTTTGAAGCGCCAGAATACACCGCCGATGTGGATGCGATGGGTACACTGCGTTTATTAGAGGCGATTCGCTTCCTGGGTTTAGAGAAAAAAACCAAGTTCTATCAGGCTTCAACATCTGAGTTATATGGTGAAGTGCAAGAAACTCCACAAAAAGAAACCACACCTTTCTATCCACGCTCTCCCTATGCCGTGGCCAAGATGTATGCCTACTGGATAGTGGTTAACTACCGTGAATCCTATGGCATGTATGCCTGTAACGGCATTCTGTTTAATCATGAATCACCACGTAGAGGTGAGACCTTCGTAACCCGCAAGATCACCCGTGCCGTAGCCAATATTTCTCTGGGCCTGCAGCAATGCCTCTATCTGGGTAATATGGATGCACTACGTGACTGGGGCCATGCCAAAGACTATGTGCGCATGCAGTGGATGATGCTGCAGCAAAATGTGGCGGAAGATTTTGTTATCGCCACCGGTAAACAAATCAGCGTACGTGAGTTTGTACGCATGAGTGCCGCCGAGGCTGGTATAGAACTTGAATTCACGGGCGAGGGTGTGGATGAGATTGCAACAGTTACAGCCGTTAGTGGCGATAATGCTCCTTCAGTAAAAGTGGGTGATGTGATCGTAAAGGTTGATACTCGTTACTTCCGCCCCGCTGAAGTAGAGACCTTATTGGGAGATCCCTCCAAGGCCAAGGCGCAACTGGGTTGGACACCAGAAATCACTGTAGAAGAAATGTGCGCAGAAATGGTTGCCAATGATCTGAAAGAGGCCAAACGTCATGCACTCTTAAGAGAGCATGGTTTAGATTACCCCCTCGCGCTAGAAAACTAGCCAAAGTGTAATAGGCTGCCTATAAACGGCAGCCACTATCAATATCGCCCAAACCTTTAAGAAGCTTCCGCAGTTGTAGGATGGAACCCGTTATGCAAATCACCGATAAAATTTATGTAGCCGGACATAGGGGCATGGTTGGCTCAGCCATCGTGCGTCAATTAGAAGCCGAAGGCTTTAACAATATCGTGACCCGTACACATAAAGAACTGGATCTGTGTGATCAGCTAGCTGTACGCAACTTCATGCAACAAGAAAAACCAGACTACATAGTACTGGCGGCAGCCAAGGTGGGCGGAATACACGCCAACAATACCTACCCAGCCGACTTCATCTATGAAAACCTGATGATGGAATCCAACGTGATTCACGAGGCCTATAAATCAGGCTGCACAAACTTACTGTTCCTAGGCAGCTCCTGCATCTACCCCAAGTTAGCCCAGCAGCCCATGACAGAAAGAGCATTATTAACTGGTACGCTAGAGCCAACCAACGAGCCCTATGCAATCGCCAAGATTGCAGGAATCAAACTGTGTGAATCTTATAACCGGCAATACAACACCAATTATCGTTCGGTCATGCCTACCAACCTCTATGGCGAAAACGATAACTTTCACCCTGAAAACTCTCATGTGATCCCAGCTATGATGCGCCGCTTCCACGAAGCCAAATTAAATGGAGATAAAGAAGTGCTTGTCTGGGGCAGTGGTAAACCTATGCGAGAGTTTTTACATGTGGATGATATGGCTGCAGCTTCCATTTATGTAATGGAATTAAATGATGAAACCTACCAGGCTAACACCGAGGATATGTTGAGTCACATTAACGTAGGTACAGGCATCGATTGCACAATAAGAGAATTGGCTGAAACCATGAAAGAAGTTGTTGGCTTTGCAGGCGAGTTGACTTTCGATGCGACAAAACCTGATGGCACCATGCGTAAACTCATGGATGTTTCTCGTCTAGAGCGTTTGGGCTGGAAGGCCTCAATAAACTTGGAGCAAGGCTTGATTGAAACTTACGGATGGTTTTTGGAGAGCCAAGCTCTAATACGTTCGTGAAATTGAGTTGTGATTTTATGTCGAAACAAATAAGCAATTGTATTTGGTTTAGATAGATTTTTTTCTTCGATTAATTAATTAATAAGTAGGTTGTGGTGAATGTCTGAAAAGACGCTTTTTAACTATTTAAAAAAGTCATTTTTTACAGGTGCTTTTAAAACCGTTGTAGTTACTTTTTCGACGCTCATTTTTCTGCCTTTGATTATACAAAAAGTAGGTATGGAAACTTACGGCCTGATTTCATTGACCATGATTTTCGGTGGGGTAGTGGTGTTTGCTGATTTTGGTATTGCTAAAACCGTAACATTGCTTATTGGTCGGGATGAAGATAAAAGTAGTGCCGGTATGATTGTCAGTAATGCTCTGGTAATTAATATTCTGATGATGGGGATAATTGGGGCAGTGCTAGCAGTGATAGCATTTCTTGATGCCCCTATTTTAGGTGAGAAATTACAGGTTAGCCGAGATCTAAAAAACTACATAATATTGGTAGGCTTTGTTTTGCTGGTTATTATGTTACTTAACAATTTACTAGCAGCTATTCTTGAGGCGAAATTGTTAATGCACTATGTCAACATTGGCTTCACCATTTCTTCTGTTGCTATAAATGCTTTTATTTATGCGGCATGCATGATGTCAGATTCCATCTATATTTTACTAGCAGCACCTATTGCCTCTTTTTTAGTCGTCTCGTTTTATTTGCTCAATGTTATTAGAGTTTATACCGAGGTGAGATTGGTTAGACCTGATGTGAAACAGATAAGGGGTATGCTTTCAACATCTTATCGATTTCTTAATTTAGGATTGGTTAACTCTCTAATTATACCAGCTAATAAGTATGTCTTGATGCTTGTTACTGGAAGTAGTACTGCTCTTGGGGTTTTTGATGTAGCCTTGAAAATCGCTTTGATTGCCAATAGTTTTTTGAACTCTATTGCACAGCCATTATTTGGTGTTTTTTCTAATATGGCAGGCAAGAAAAATGAGATTTATAAGATCGCCTGTAGAGTTTCATTGTTGTTGTTTGTTTTATATATTGTTGGTTGTTTGGTGTATTATTTTGTTGGGCACTATATCGTTAGATTTATTGATGCTGAAAACGTTCAAGAATTGTATCGTGTGAGCCTTATTTTGCTTTTTGGAGTCGGTTTTTTATCAGTTTCTGAACCTTTCTACAGGGCGTTATTAGGGGCAGAAAAATTAAAAGCTGCCTTGTATTTAAAGCTATTAGTGCCAGTGGTTAATATCTCCTTTTTTTCAGTATTAGTGAATACGGTTGATTTGGATAGGATCTCTTTAGCGTATGCAGCAGGGTTGTTGGTAAGTTCGTTGGCAATTATCGTATATGTGATGGTTTGTCAGGCGGCAGACCAAAAATGATCATTCTTTTTTTTATATTTTTACTGTTTTCATTGTTTTTAGCGCTGAAGAGACCAAGTTATTTCACTGTCTTTTATATTTTGGCAAGTAGTAAGTTTTTAGGCTTTGTTGATATTGAATCTTTGTTTGTCTTTGGGGGGACCGGTTTGGGCGGCCCATCTTTAAATGCAGTTACACTAGTCGCTGCCTTGAGTTCAAAGAATCGTTTTGTTATTCCTAAGTCCTATTTCTATTTCATCGCTATATTCTTAGTGTTTTTTGTTTATGGAATTACATTACCAACATTACTTGGGCTTGAAGGTGTGAGCCAAGCGGTGATTGCAGGGAAAGAATTTTGGGTAATATCAATTCTTATTTATTTTGTGATCTATCGAAATAGAATAAATACTAAGATGTTACTCGATACAGTTAAATTTATAGGGCTGTATTTATCGTGGGCATATTTTGTTCATAAAATTGTGGGGCTATCGCCGCCATATTATCTTTCTGATGAAACTTTTAGAGGTTTTTTCCCTACCTATATTAGCCTGGCATTGTTTATTTATTACAGTGATTGGCAATGTAGGGTTATCAGTTCTAATAGGTTTTTACTGATATCGACTATTTTGATTGTTGGTTTGGTTCTAGCAGGGCATATGGCCTTGGTTCTTGGGACAATAGCTTCATTGATTGTGCTTTATCTGGTGTTTAGCGGGAATAAAATAGACGTAACTAAGCTTGTGGTGCAGTCAATAGGTATGTTGGGTGTGGTGATTGTGGTGTTTATCAGCTCATCTACTATACGAGAGGGGGTATACAGCCAAGTTGAATTAATAGTGTCAGGTGATGATACCGCACTGGCTTCAAGAGATATCTATAATAAATTTAGGTGGGAGGCGATAGAAGAAAGACCTTTTGGAGGTTACGGTTTTATCCATAAGTCAGCCCCAATTACCAAGCAATACCAGTCTATTAGAGAAAATCGCTTTGCAGAAAGTTTTGGGGTTATTGATTCAGGATACGTCGATTTGTTGATTCGATTTGGTTATGTCGGGACACTGCTTTATCTTATGTTATGGGCTGGATGCCTTATAAAAGTTTTAAAAAATATAAAAGATTATGAATTTGTACAATTGGTGATGGTTTTCTATTTACTCCAGTACTTTGTAATCAATGTAACTTGGTCTGTTTTTTCATTTTCTCACGGTCTTATTCCTGCATTTATTGCTGTCTATATTACTTTGGCTAGGTTCAAAAGGTCTGGGTGACTTTTGATATTTCTTTGATATTTTTTTAATCCAATTAAGTGTTTGTTGATAAATGTTCTTGTTGGAGTGTTTTGAGTTGCAAGGTTGTTGAAGTTTGTTACATGAGGATGTGTGGATATGAACGAGTTTTTAAGTTTAATAATAAGCGATATGGTTCAGGCAAAAGTGATCGAAAAACTTGAAAGAATGGGGGCGCTCAAATTAGTTTTAAAGTTTTTCCTTTCTAGAACAGTTAGGGTAATTGTCCTTGTTCGTTTATCGCAGACAAGCTCTAAGTTCGCTTCAATATTTGCGCGAATGCTTCTTCGGCGCCGTTTTATAGAAGTGGGTAAGGTGGGGCTTGGTAGTGGTTTTTTCTTTCCACACCCGCAGTCGATCATAATAGCTGGCGGCGTAGAAATCGGGAATCATGTACATGTAGGGCAGTATGTTACGATAGGCGGGAGCTTTAAGAAAATAAAAATTTTAAAAAATGGTGAAATACAGAAACTTCCCATAATTGGGGATCGAGTGATGATTCATCCAGGAGCTGTTATAGGCGGTCCTGTAACTATTGGGGATGATGTGATAATCGGTGCAAATAGCGTGGTCACTAAGGACGTACCTTCAAATAGTATTGTCTATGGTCAAAATCAACTGGCGAATAAAAAAATTGTAATTCCTGATGAGGGCGGAGCTTTTACCGTTGTGGAAAATTAATGAATATTTTATATATTATGTCTTCATATAATATTTATGGAGGCACACCAAAAAAGACTTTGGATTTACTCAAGTATTCTAAAGAAAACTGCTCTTTATATGCCTATAACGATGCTTTCAAAGAATTCAAGTCGCAGTTTGAAGATACGGGGGCAAGTGTCTACGAAGGTGCCTATGGCAGGAATATTTTCTTACATGTGAAAGCATTACTGAAAATTGTAGATAGGGATAAAATTGAGGTTGTTCAAACCCAATTTTTCATGGGGGAATTTTTAGGTTACATGATTAAGCTTTTTAGGCCACATATTAAAATACTTGTAGCTTTTGTAGGGCCATTTCAACCTAAAGGTATTAAAAAGCATATAACAGAGATTATGTACAAGAAAATGGATGCCTTTGTTTATATTTCTGAATATGTTAGAAAAGAAAAAACTGCCCAGTTTCCAATACTCTTAAATAAGCACGGGCGTATTATTTATAATGGTACGGAAGCTAGACCTATTATAGGCAGTGAATGTCCTGAGTTAAAACGTCCTTCTTTAGTCGGAGTGGCTGCATTAATAGACTGGAAAAATGCTGACGTTCTTATTAATGCAATGAATCTATTAGTAAATAGAGAGAATAGAAGTTTGTATTTATATCTGGCTGGAGAAGGAGCAGAGCGAAAAAGTCTGCAACTAAAAATTAAAGAATGTTCGTTAGAGGAGAATGTTATTCTTCTGGGAAATCAAAAGAATATTGGCGCTTTGTTGGATCAGGCTGATATTTACGTTCATCCTGCTTTTGCCGAGGGGTTTGGTATCGCAGTAGCTGAAGCGATGATGGCGGAGAAGCCTATAGTCGCCGCTGATGCTGGAGCATTGCCTGAATTGATTGAGCATGAAAGTTCGGGGCTAATTGTAAACCCTTATGATGCTGAGGCTTGGGCTGCTGCTATTTTAATGTTACTGGATAAGAGTACTATCGCAGAAGAAATGGCAAAAACAGCCAGAAATAAAGCTGAAAAATGTTTTTCAATCAAAAAATATGTGGAAAATTATCAGGATTTTTATGAATCTCTTATTTGATTTGGATAACAACTAGTATTTTCTCTCAATCTGCTTCAAATGGTGAGAATTACATAGAAATATCAATGTGGGTACCTCTTGCAGTCTTTTTTATTTTTCATTAATAAAGCACTCGGTGGTCTTTGTAAATTTTTTTAATGGAAGGGGGGATGAATTGAAATCTCTATATTTGTTGGCTTATTATTCATTGATTCAGTTCTTGCCTATGCAGCCGTTTCCAGGCTATCGGTTTTTTTATCTACTTAGATGTTTTTTTGTGAAAAGAATAATTAAGAGCTGTGGTGAAAAAGTTGTTGTCAAAAGTAAATGTTACTTTGGGAATGGCGATAGGTTAAGTGTTGGAGCGAGAAGCCAGATGGGACAGAACGCTCGATTAGGCGGCACGATCACTATAGGCGAAGATGTTTTGATGGGACCTGAGGTTGTGATGATGGCGACATCACATGCATTTGACCGAGTCGATATTCCGATAAACCAACAAGGTTCATCAGTAGAACAGCCGATTGTTATTGGTGATGATGTGTGGATAGGAACGCGAGCAATAATATTGCCTGGTGTACAGATTGGAAGTCATTCTATTGTTGCTGCTGGCTCTGTTGTTACAAAGTCATGCGAACCCTATAGTATTATTGGTGGCACGCCGGCGAAATTAATTAAAATGAGAAAGATATGATTTTTAAACTTTTCTCTTATTTTGATAAAAACGATATTAGGTTCTGCTTAGTTAATGGGTACAAAGATGTTGTTGAGAAAAATAATACTGATTCAGATATAGATTTGTTGTTGAAGAGGAAAGATTTTCTTCGAATAGAAAGCCTTTTAAAGGATTTTTGTGAGATTGAATGTTTTCAGCTAATTCAAGTGCTACATCATGATTTACTGGCTAAAAATATTTTTCTATTTAATCCAGCTGATGGAGAGTTTTTAAATCTTGATCTATATGGTGAATTATCTCGAAAAAGTATAGTTATTGAGGAAGAGGAAACAGTTTTTTCAAGTTTGGAGCAGTATGAAGGGGTGCCTATACTGTCAGCGGAAAACGAATTTATTAATTACCTAATAAAGAAGTTAGATAAAAATGATCTAACAGAAATGAATTTTTCACATCTACATTCTTTATATCTCAAATCTGAAGATACCTGTAAGCAGAAACTGGAAAAGTACGGGGTAGACTTTTCATCGCTCGTAATTAATGCTTTTTCGAGCAATTCATACTCTTCTTTAATCTCTGGTCGAGATGCTTTGATGGGAGTTTTTTATGAACATAAGCCCATGGAGTTGAGGCGCTTGTTTTTTAATGGGTTGCGGTTTTTGAAACGAGTGATAAAACCGACGGGGTTAACTATTTCTTTTTTGGGACCGGATGGATCTGGTAAATCTACGATAATTGATGCATTGGAAAAGGCTCAATTGCCTTTCAGGCGAGTGGATTACTTTCACCTGAAGCCGATTAAGACAGTTAGTCAGTCGAGTGATGAGGTTGTTGTAAGTGAGCCGCATAAGTATCCTCCATATTCTGCGGTTAAATCTTATTTGAAATTGCTTTTCTTTGTTGGTCAATATAATAAGGGCTGGGTTAAGAATATTTCTGCATTAAAAATACGCTCATCATTAGTTATATTCGACCGTTATTTCGATGATCTGTTGGTGGATACTAGAAGGTATCGATATGGAGGCCGCTTGAAGGTGGCCAGGCGTGTGAAATCAATTATTCCTAGGCCTGAAGTTTATTTTATTCTTACGGCTGCTCCTGATGTGATTTATGGCCGGAAGCAAGAAGTCCCCTATGAGGAGCTCGAAAGGCAGGTGGAGGCGTATGACTCAATTGCCGATGGAAAACGGTATGTTAAAGTTGATGTTGATCGTTCTGTTGATGATATCGTTAAAGAAATTATCGTCACCTTGATGGAGAGAATGCATGTGCGATTCTAGCTGTAATTCTATGCATGATGACATTTCTGATTCACGGAACGTAATAAAAGACAGTATGAGCAGGCGTTGTAAATGGTGGAGTTAGTTGAGTTTTTGTCTGATGGGCGTTATGTGACACTACCTTCAAAGAGGAGTCCAAGGGTTATTTTAGCGGTAGATAGCCATCAGCTGGCTTCTAATGCATTTAAACTTTTTAATCCATTTTCTACAAAAGGTAAATGTTTCAGTTTCATTCTAAAGTTTTTAGCCTGTTACTTTAATCCATTATTTAGAGCAATAATGGCTGATGAGGTAAAAGAAGCATCTCTGTTCATTAAATACCTCGAAGCCAAGCTGGGCCGGCAGTTAATTTCCTCAGTTTATCTTGCGACAGTGGCTGATAAAGTTGTATTACAGCTTCAGTCACTAGATGCGGAGATTATCGGTTACCTTAAAATTCCGCTGAATGATTTGGGCATAGAGCATCTCGTAAATGAGAAAAATGCTATAGAGGTGCTTTCAGCGAAGGGTATTGTATCAAGTTATCTTTTGCATGATGTTTTTGATGAAAGACCATTTTTACTTCTTTCTCCAGTTGCTGGTGAAAGCTGTTTAGTTGAAAGAGAGTCTATCGATAAATTATTGGGAGAATTTGAGAGGGGCGAATCTTTTAGCTTAAGTGAGCACCCTCGTATTGAGCTGTTGAGAGCGCAGTTAAAGACTAATGATCTTGTAGAATATTTAATCATAGTTGAAGATATATGCCAGGTGTCAGTTATGGACTATGGCTTAGTTTATGAGCACGGTGACTTTACTCCTTGGAATATTCTTAGAGAGGGTGATAAGTATGTGCCTTTTGACTTTGAACACTTTGTTGAAAATGGTTTGCAGTACTTTGATCTGGTTAAATACTATTACCAGATAGGTAAGCTACTTGAAGGTAGACGAGGACATGAATTAGTTGAGCATATTCAGACACAGCTTCACATTTCAGAAAACTTGTTGCTATTACAGCTCTATTTAATTAAAGAAATTGTTCGTTTTCATGAAGAGGGGCAGCCATATGACTCCGAAGTTGACTTGCTTAAACTGGTGAGAGAAATATGAAAATACTTTTGGGGGCTTATGCTTGCGAACCCAATAATGGCAGTGAGCCAGAGGTAGGCTGGCAGATGGTCACTGAACTGGCCAAGGCGATGCCGAATGATGACTTCCATGTTGTTACTAAGTCTAACAATCAGCAGGGAATCGAAGGAGAAGGTTTTCCTTTGAATGTTACTTTTCATTACTACCGGCCGGCGAAGTGGCTGACTTTTTGGAAAAAGGGTGGTCGTGGCATTCGAACGTATTATTATATTTGGATGATTGGTGCTGCTTTTTTTATGCGTCGAAAGAAGCTTAAGTTTGATATTGTGCATCACATTACTTTTGTGAATGACTGGCTGCCCAGCTTTCTATTTCTGCTTAAGGATAAGGATAATAAGTTTATTTGGGGGCCTATAGGAAGCCATGACCCCATTTCTATGAAGTTCCTCAGTGGAGGTAAGCGTAAGTTAATTGAGAATATACGCATACTCTTGCAGCTAATATTTCGCAACTTGGATCCTTCGTTCTATCTTTGCAAGGCTAAAGCCGATCATATTATCGGTATTAATGAAAATGTGAGACTTAAGCTAGGTTTAACTGATCAGAATAAATTTGAAGCCGAGCCGGCTATTGGAATGCCTCTAGCTGCGGTGGAGTCGATTAGAAAATCGGCGTCAAATGAATTCTCGGTTATCTCGGTTGGTCGGCTTCTTTATATTAAAAACTTTGAGTTGACCATGAGGGTGTTTGCGAATTTTTTGCAGCGTTGCCCTACTGCCAATAGTTGTAAGCTTCAGATAGTTGGTGACGGTGCTGATAAGGAATGCTTGATGTCTCTGGCTAAGAGCCTAGGCATTGAAGGGAATGTTGAGTTTACCGGTAATGTGCCACTAGAAACTGTTCAGAGTTATATGTCAGAAGCTGATGTGTTTCTTTTCCCTACATTGGAAAATGCGGGCTTTGTAATTCTGGAGGCTATGAGTAACAGTCTTCCTGTTTTAGCAATGAATTATGGTGGCCCTCAACAGTTTATTCGCTCTGCTGTAGAGGCTCAATTGGTTTCGTCTGATGATTGTTATGACCGCATTGTTGATAATTTGGCAGAAAAATTGGAATGTTTATACAAGGATAGGGCTGTACGCGAACATATTGGAGAGTTAAATCGCCAGGATGTATTGAGTCATTATACTTGGCAGGCAAAGGCTGAGAAAGTAACCAAGTTATATGAGAGATTAGTCAGTGAAGCCTAAAGTTTTATGTGTTCTTCATCGGGCTCCACCAGCTCATGGTGCTGCGAAAGTAGGTGATTTCATTGCATCTTCTTCAAAGTTGGCTGAAGGTTGTGATTGTCGTTTTATATCCATTAAATCGTCCGAGACTATTGGTGAAATTGGTAAGGTAAGCTTTAGAAAGTTTTACCTTGTGGCTGAGCTTTATTTTAAAGTCTTATGGGCTTTATTGTTCTTTCGGCCAGATAAGATTTACTTTACCTCCTCTATTCGCAGTGTGGCCTTGTATCGAGATTTATTGGTTTCTACTTTATGGAAGGTTTATGGGAGGATTAAATCAGTAGAGGTTTATTACCATTACCATACCAAGGGTGTGAGTGAATATATTAGCGGGGCTTCACGCAACAAGTCGTTGACTAAGTTTTTTATTAAAGGGGTAAATTTAATTGTACTTAGTCCTTTATTAGAAAAAGACTTCGATGAGGTTAAGGTGTTCAAAAGCATCTCTTTTTTACCTAATGGTGTAGAGGATGCGTTAGCTAGTCAGGATGTGAAAGCATATATTTCTGATAAATACTCTGATGTCGAAACAGTGGAGGCCCTCTATCTGGCTCATATGATGAGGGATAAAGGGTATTGGGATGTGTTAGAGCTTGCGCTGAAGACAAAGGGGCAGAATATACGCTATCACTTTGCTGGCAGTTGGAAAGAAGAGGGAAGCGAAAAAGAGTTTTTTGATTTTGTAGAAAAGCACCAGTTAGGCTCACAGGTGATTTACCATGGTTATGTCTCTGGCACAGAGAAGAAGGCGCTGTTTAAGCAATCACATATTCTACTTTATCCCTCTAGGAATGATGCATTCCCTTTAACTCTTCTTGAATCGTTGTCATTTGGTGTGCCGGTTATTGCCACTGCAGAAGGCTCTATACCGCTTATTCTGGATGAGCAGTGCGGTATTGTTTTATCGGATGTTTCTAACTTACAAGAGGCTTTTGAAATCTCGCTTAATAGCTTGATAAATGAGCATACAGCTGAGTACGCCAGAGGGAGATACCTTAATCATTTCACTCTTGAAACGTTCGAAGATAACTTGGTTAAGGTTTTGTCTGGAAAGTGATCTTTTAGTCTTTTTATTGCCTTTTCTTGTTTGGAGGGAGAGGTAGTAACGCTTGATTGAAAGCATCCTTTTTTATGCTCTGCCGCTTGGCTTTGTCTAATTTTTCATCGATTATTATGGCCAGAAATGTTAATCTGGTTATAAGTAGCTTCCTCTGTAATTGTTAAATAATATATATTTTTGTTCTGATGTTAGCTGCTGCGCTTGTAAGCCTTTGCCTTGCAAGGAAATTTTATTGAATGCGCGGTGGAGTGTCTATGTCAGGTGGAAATGCATTATCTGTGATGGGTTATGATGTGCTGGTGGATCAGCTGGAAGATGCTGTATCTATTTCTGGTAGCAAGAAAATCATTAATACCATTAATCCACATTCTTATATTACCGCTAAGTCTAATCCCTCTTTTCGTAAGGCCCTGTTGAGCTCTGATATGTTGCTGGCTGATGGTAGTGGCGTGGTGCTGGCTGCTAGGCAGATCAGTGGTGATTCTATTACTAAAATGGCAGGGGCCGATTTGCATCAGCATTTATTGGCTAAGTTAAATGAATCTGGTGGTAGATGCTTTTATTTGGGAGCTGCGCCGGCTACGTTGGATAAGATTAAGGCCAGATTAGCTGAAGAGTTTCCTAATGTGCAGGTTGATGCCTATTCACCGCCTTATAAGCCTGAGTTTAGCGAAGAAGACTCGGCTGTCATGATTGAGGCGGTTAATGCCTTTGCTCCTGATGTTTTGTTTGTTGGGATGACGGCACCTAAACAGGAACGCTGGTTGGATCAGCATAAGAATGAATTGGATTACAAGGTGGCCAGTTGTATTGGTGCTGTATTTGATTTCTATGCGGGTACGGTTCAGCGCCCTAGTGATTTTTGGATAAAAATGCACCTGGAGTGGTTGCCTCGATTATTGAAGGAACCGCGTCGTTTGTGGCGTAGGAATTTTGTCTCTACACCTTTGTTTTTACTGGATGTGTTGTTGTATAAGCTTGGGGTGAAGTCCTAGCTTCAATGTGTGGAGTCATTGCCTCGGCTATTGAGCTGCGGTCAAATTATTTGACCGCTTCATGTGAGGTTCTGGGCTAGTCTGAGCCGAACAGATCTCTTGTATATACCTTCTCTTCTACATCCTTTATGTCTTCTACCATCCTGTTGCTTACGATTAGGTCGGCTCGTGTCTTGAATTCTGCTAGGTCGCTTAGAACCTCTGATTTGAAAAAGCTGCTTTCTTTTAACTCTGGTTCATACACGATAACTTCAATGCCCTTGGCTTTGATGCGCTTCATGATGCCTTGAATGGAAGAGGCTCTGAAGTTGTCGGAGCCGGCCTTCATGATGAGTCTGTAGATGCCTACTACTTCGGGCTTCTTGCTGATGATGGAGTCGGCTATGAAGTCTTTTCTTGTGCTGTTGGCATCTACTATGGAGCTGATCAGGCTGTTGGGCACATCTTTGTAGTTGGCTTTTAGTTGCTTGGTGTCTTTGGGTAGGCAGTAGCCGCCATAGCCGAAGGAGGGGTTGTTGTAGTGGTTGCCTATTCTGGGGTCCAGGCCTACACCTTCGATGATTTGTCGGCTATCCAGGCCGTGGGCTTCTGCATAGGAATCCAGTTCATTGAAGTAGGCTACGCGCATGGCTAGATAGGTGTTGGAGAACAGCTTTACGGCTTCTGCTTCGGTAGAGTCGGTGTAAAGGATTTCTATATTTTCTTTAATCGCAGCTTGATTGAGTAGCTGGGCAAAGGTTTCGGCGCGCTGTGACTTCTCTCCTACGATGATGCGTGAAGGATGCAGGTTATCGTATAGGGCCTTGCCTTCTCTTAGGAATTCTGGCGAGAAAATGATGTTAGCGGTGTTGAATTTTTCTTGTACTGATTTTGTGTAACCTACCGGGACGGTGGATTT